>NZ_CAMCWT010000021.1:0-41625 GCF_945882885.1 Sandarakinorhabdus limnophila DSM 17366 | reverse complement strand
CGCTCGATCGCCGGCCATTGCAGCAGCGGCGGTTGGCCCACGGCGGGTTCGGCCATGCGGGCCGGGCCGATGGCGGGCGGGGAGCTGGCGGCCACCTTGGGCGGCGGCGGCACCTCTTCGGCGGCCGGCCGTTCGCCGGGCAGTACGGTCTGCACATAGGCGCTGGTGGTCAGCCACGCACGCGCGGCGGCCTGCACATCGGCGGGGGTGGCACCTGCATACCAGGCGAGCTCCGTGCGATATTGTTCGGGATTGCCGGCATAAACCGCGCCTTCGGCCAGCGCGACGGCCTTGCCGCCAAAGCCGCCCACGGCTTCGAGGCCGCGGATGGTTCCGGCGACATTGCGGGTTGCCACGCGGCCCACTTCATCAGCGCTCGGCCCCTTGGCGATGAATTCCGCCAGCGCCTGCTTCACTGCGGCTTCTACAGCTTCCGGCTTCACGCCAGGCGCCAGCGTCACCTCGATTTCAGCCATGCTCACCTTTTCAAAGGCCTGCACGCCGCCACTCACCGACACGGCGAGCTTCTTCGTCCGCACCAGTTCGTTGTACAGCCGCGATGACGATCCGCCGGCCAGCACCGTCAGCGCCACATCGGTCAGCACGGCGGCGCGGTCGAGCCGGCCCGGCACCGGCCAGTGCAGCGAAACGCGCGGCGTCGGCACCTTGTCGTACAGGGTCTCGCGACGTTCCGTGGTCCAGCGCGGCACCGGCGCGTCGAGGCGCTTCACCTCCGGGCCCCGGTTGATCGGCCCAAAATATTTCTCGACCAGCGGCCGGGTAGACTTCGCATCAACATCGCCGGCCAGCACCAGCACGGCGTTGTTGGGGCCATAGTTGGCGCGGAACCAGCTCTGCACATCGGCCAGGCTCGCGCCGTTCAGATCTGCCATCGAACCGATGGTGTCGTGATGATAGGGGTGGCCTTCTGGGAACAGCGCCTTCAAGGTGGCATAGCCGGTCAGGCCGAATGGCGCGTTGTCGCCCTGGCGCTTTTCATTCTGCACCACGCCGCGCTGGGCATCCAGCTTGGCCTGCGTCACGGCGCCAAGCAGCCAGCCCATGCGATCGGACTCCAGATACAGCGCCAGATCGAGCGCCTGGGTCGGCACATTTTCGAAATAGTTGGTGCGATCGAACCAGGTGGTGCCGTTGGCGTCCGTCGCGCCCACATCCTCCAGCTTCTTGAAGAACACGCCGTCGTTGTTCTCGCTGCCATAGAACATCAGATGTTCGAACAAATGAGCAAAGCCGGTCTTGCCACGGGGCTCGTCCTTGGAACCGATGTGATACCAGACACTGACGGCCACGATCGGCGCCTTGCGATCGGTATGGACGATGACGCGCAGGCCGTTGGGCAGGGTGAACTGTTCGTAGGGGACCTGCACCTGACTCACCAGCGCAGCGAAGCTGGCCGGTTGGGTGGCGGGCACGGCACCGGTCTGCGCCAGCACCGGTTGCACCAGCATCGTGGTGGCAGCCAGTGCCACCAGAAAATTGCGGATCATCGACAAAACCTCACTCAATCTTGCAGATTGCACAGGTTTAGCCTGCCTGATACGCAACGCCAATGATTAAGCATACGCTCCTCGTCTCCGCCGCCCTGCCGCTCATCGCCGCAGCCGCTCCCGCCCCCAAAGCCGATCCGCTGGCCGCGTCGTTCCGCGCCCATGTCGCCTTCCTGGCCGATGATCTGCTGGAAGGCCGCGGCATCGGCTCGCAAGGCCACGAGATTGCAGCCAATTATATCGCGCAGCATTTCGCCCGCCTGGGCCTGCAGCCCGCCGGCGATAAGGGAACGTGGTTCCAGCGCGTGAACTTCGCCGAAAGCCGCTTCGCCAGCGAGGGCGAGACCGCGGTGATGGAAACCGGGGCGGGCAAGACAATCACGCTCGAAAATGGTGTCGGCCTGGTGCTGTCCCCCGGCGATCTCGCCGGCCCGGAAAGCATTAGCGGTGAAATGGTATTCGTCGGCTATGGCCTGCAGGACAAATCGCAGGGCATCGATGATTTCGCCGGCCTTGATCTGAAGGGCAAATATGCCGTGGTACTGTCGGGCGCGCCCGACAGTATGAACAGCGAAGTCGCCGCCCACCTGGCCCGCACCTCCAAGGGCATGGCAGCGCTGCAGGCTGGCGCCGTTGGCCTGATCACCGTGCGCACCCTGAAGGAAGCAGCACGCCTGCCGTGGGAAAAATTCGCACCGCGCGCCCGCCTGCCGCGCCGCGTGCTGCTCGGCTCCGATGGACAGGCGCTGGGCGATGGCGCCGGCCTGAAGGTGCGCGCCAGCATCGATGATGCCGCCGCCGCCGCCATCTTCGCCGGTTCCGCCATGAGCTTTGCCGATGTGCAGGCCGCGGCTGCCAAGGGCCCGGTGAAGGGCTTCCCGTTGCAAGGTCGTTTCAAGATCAACCGCGCCACCAAGCTGGAACGTATTTCCAGCCCCAACGTGCTCGGCCTGCTGCCCGGCACCGACAAGACGCTGGCCGCCGAGATCGTGGTGATCTCCGCCCACAGTGACCATGTTGGCGTGAAGGCCAATCCCAAGCCCGGCGAAGACCGCATCTTCAACGGCGCCATGGACAATGCCAGCGGCACCGCCACGATGATGGAAGCCGCCACCGCGCTGGTGAAGGCGCCGCCCAAGCGCTCCGTGCTGTTCCTCGCCACCACGGCAGAGGAATCCGGGCTACTGGGTGCCGATTATTTCTCGCGCCAGCCCACGGTGGACGTGAAGCGCATCGTGGCCGATGTGAACATCGACATGCCGATCCTCACCTGCGATTTCGGTGATGTGGTGGCCTTTGGCGGTGATCGTTCAACGCTGGGCCCCACGGTCGCTGCCGCCGCTAAGGCGATGAAGCTGGGACTGTCGCCCGATCCGCAGCCGGAAGAAGCGGTGTTCACCCGTTCCGATCACTATCCGTTCGTGCGCAAGGGCGTGCCTTCGGTGTTCCTGAAGACCGGCTGGACCGACACCAAGGGCGGCATGGCCTGCAAGGACGCCGAACGGGCGTTCCGCCTCAACAGCTATCACGAAGTATCGGACCAGCTCGATCTGCCGTTCGATTGGGCCGCCGCCGCAAAGTGGAGCCGGCTGAACACCGACATCATCCGCCGCATCGCCAACGGCACGGCCGCGCCGCGCTGGTATGAAGGCGATTATTTCGGCGCCGCCTTTGCGCCGACTGCACCGAAAGCGCCGAAGCCGAAAGCGCGCTGAGCCGCTATTTCCCCAGTCGGGTCACATGGCCCATCTTGCGGCCAGGCCGGGCCTCGGCCTTGCCGTACAGATGCACATGCGCCGTGGGGTCGGCCATCAGGCACGGCCAGTCTGCCACATCGTCGCCGATCAGATTGGTCATCTCGATACGGGATGACATCAGCGCTGTCGGCCGCAGCGGCAGGCCCACCACGGCGCGGACATGGTTTTCAAACTGGCTGGTGGCGCTGCCCTCGATCGTCCAGTGGCCGCTGTTGTGCACGCGCGGCGCAATCTCGTTGAAGCGCGGGCCATCCTTGCAGGCGAAGAATTCGGCGGTCAGCACGCCGATGTGGCCCAGCTTTTCCGCCACGGTGCGGGCCAGTTGCACGGCTTCGGCGGCTTGCGCGCGCACCAGTGCCGGCGGCGGCAGCGTGGAGGTGGCAAGAATGCCGCCCTTGTGCAGGTTCACCGGCACCGGCCAATCAACGATGCTGCCATCCTGCCCCCGGCACAGGATCACGCTATATTCATGGGCAAAACTCACGAAGCCTTCCAGGATCGCCGGCTGGCCGCCAATCGCTGCCCACGCGGCATCGGCATCGCCCGCCGCCATGATCCGCGCCTGGCCCTTGCCATCATAACCGAACCGCCGCGTCTTCAGGATCGCCGGCAGGCCGACCTGTGCAATGGCCGCATCCAGCGCCTCGCGGCTGTCCACCTTCGCCCAGGTTGCCGTGCGCCCGCCCAGCCATTCAACAAACTGTTTTTCGGCCATGCGGTCCTGCGCGACTTCCAGACTGTGCGCGCCGGGGTGGACAGGCACATGCGCCGCCAGCTGCCGCACCGCCTCGCGGTCGACATTCTCCCATTCCAGCGTCACCACATCCACGGCGGCCGCAAAGGCCTTCAGCGCCGCTGCATCGCCATACTCGGCCCGCGTGGTGAACGCCGCCACTTCGCTGGCCGGCGTGTCGGCTTCCGGCGCAAAGATGTGGCAGCGATAGCCCAGCTCGGCTGCGGCCAGCGCCAGCATGCGGCCCAATTGGCCGCCGCCCAAAATGCCGATGGTGGAGCCGGGTGCCAGCATCAGGGCAGATCATCCGACGGGGCCAGCGCCACCGCGTCCGTCTGCGCCTGCCGCCACGCTGCCAGCCGGCCGGCCAGTGCCGCATCATTCAGCGCCAGGATGGCCGCCGCCTGCAACGCCGCGTTCACCGCGCCGGCCTTGCCGATGGCGAACGTGCCCACCGGCACGCCAGCCGGCATCTGGACGATGGAGAGCAGGCTGTCGATGCCCTTCAGCGTTTTCGATTCCACGGGCACGCCCAGCACCGGCAGCGCCGTCATGCTGGCGGCCATGCCCGGCAGATGCGCCGCGCCGCCCGCGCCAGCGATGATCACATTCAGGCCTCGGGCCGCAGCGCCGCGCGCGTAATCGAACAGACGATCCGGGGTGCGGTGGGCCGAAACGATGCGGGTTTCGTGGGGCACGCCCAGCGCCAAAAGTATATCGGCGGCATGCACCATCGTCTGCCAGTCAGACTGGCTGCCCATGATGATGCCAACCAGCGGTGCCGCGTCGCTTGCCATGGCAATTCTGCCCTTTTTGCCCGGAACCGGGCCGTTGTAAAGCGCCACGCTTTAACCGCCAGCCCCAGCCGGCGCAAAGAAAATCAGCCGGTCAGCTCTTGGCCGCCAGCAAGGCTGCCACGGCCGCTTGGATCACCTGCACGGCGCCGGCATGATCCTGCCGCTGGCGATCGCGCAGCCGGCCATAGGCTTCCAGGCTCAACCACAGATCAAGCTGTTCGAACCACAGATGATCGGCCTTGACGTCGGGCGGCACCGCGCCTTCCAGCCGGGCGCGCAGCATCAGCGTGAGCGCATCCAGACCATGGTTGAGCAGCGGCTAGCGCTGGCGATGCATGTCGGCCGCGCGGCGATAGGGCAGCACGGTTTCGAACATCTCCATGCGACGGGCCATCGCCTCGCCAACCTGGCCCTGCCAGCTGCTGGCCTCATAGGGCCGGGAAAGATGCGTGTAGCTCCGGCCGATCCGTTCGATCACCGCCACATACAGCCCGTCCATGTCGCCGAAATGGCGGAACACTGATCGCAGGCCCACCCTGGCGCGGGCGGCAATTGCCTCCGCACCGGGGATGCCCTGATCCTCATCCACCAATGCGATCACGGCATTGATCAAACCCCCGATTGAACGCGATTCACCTCTGCCACCACTGCGATGGCGTTTCCACCTGGAAGCTGTAACCTTATATCATTAAGTTTCGGTTTTAGCGCCCGACAGAGGCGAAAGCGCGCCTGATTGAAGCCTGCGGATCAGCGCGTGAAGCTGCGCCGCGCCAGCAACAGCGCCACAATCATCACGGCTTCGGCAATCATCGGCGGATAAGCGGTGGGTGCGGCGCCATCCAGGGCCAGCGATATCGTGCGGCCACTGATGGCGATGGCCAGCAGCAGCAACGGCACCTGCAGCGCCTTGTCATCCTTCTTCACCGCCCCGATCAGCGCAAACACGCCCCCCGTGATGAAGAAACCGGGGAAATCGGCCCGCAGCGTTGCCAAGCCCTGGCTGCCCAGCGGTGACAAGAAAAACTGCCCGGCCAATCGCGCCGGATTGAGCAGGAAGCCCAAGCCGATCGCAATATTGAACACCGCGATCAAACCGATCGCCACCCGCATCACGCCTGCCATATCCCATATTCCCCAAAATGTTGGCGGCCACCCTATCAGGCCGGCGCGCACTGAAAACCAGTCCATTGTCAGAAGGTCGGCTTGCGCCTAGCATGCGATTCATGCGCCGTCTCCTGTTGCTTCTGTTGATCCTCGCTGCTGTGGGCGGGCTGTGGTTGCAACGCGCGCCGTTGGGCGAATTTGTGTTCAGCCAGATTGCCGAGCGCCGGGCCGGACGCAATACGCTGGCCGCCTATGGCGACGGCCTCACCCTGATCTTCTGCGGCACCGGTTCCCCCGTGCCCGATCCGCAGCGCGCCGAGGCGTGCCTGATGGTGCAGGCCGGTGACAATCTGCTGCTGATCGATGGTGGCGATGGCGGCGTGCGCAAACTCGCCGGCTTTGGTGTGCCGCTGGGCGGGCTCGATGCCGTGCTGCTCACCCATCTGCACAGCGATCATATCGAAGGCCTGGCCCCGGCGCTGCTGCTGCGCTGGGCCGGCAGCGCGGCGCGCACACCGCTGCCGCTGATCGGCCCGCCCGGCACCAGCGACGTGGCCGCCGGTTACAATCTGATGCTGAAGGCCGATGCCGGTTATCGCACCGCCCATCATGGCGAAGCGATCGTGCCCACCGGCGGCGGGCAGTTTGCCGGGCAGGATCTGGGCCCCGGCGTGGTGTGGAACCGCGATGGCCTTGTCATCACCGCCTTTGCCGTCGATCACACGCCCATCGCTCCCGCCTATGGCTATCGCATCGCCTACAAGGGCCGTACCGTGGTGGTGAGCGGCGACACTGGCGTCACCCCGGCCATCCCGCAGGCCGCCAAGGGCGCGGACGTGCTGATTCACGAAGCCCTGCAGCCAAGGCTTGTTGCCGCCATCACCCGCGGGCTGGCGAATGCAGGCCAGCCGCGCACCGCGCAGATCACCCGCGACATCCTCAATTATCACGCCTCGCCCGAACAGGCCGCCACCGCCGCCGCCCAGGCCGGCGTGCAGATGCTGATGCTCACCCACATCGTGCCGCAGGTGCCGAACCGTTTCTTCGAAGCCGCCTTCCTGGGCGACGCGGCGCAGCGTTTTTCGGGGGCGATCCGGATCGCCCGCGATGGCAGCGTGCTGCACCTGCCGGCCGGCAACCGCGAGATCGCGGAAGACCGGCTTTGACCGCACCCACACGCGGGTGAGCTGATGCACGATCATCCGCGCCGCGATCAGGCGATTGCCGCCGCGCTGGCGGCGCTGGCCGGCTATGTCGATGCCATCGGCTTCATCGCGTCGGGCGGCCTGTTCATCAGTTTCATGAGCGGCAACAGCACGCGGCTGGGCATTGGCCTTGCGCAAGCCAGCCAGTTCGCCGCGCTGGCCGGCAGCCTGCTGGCAGCGTTCGTCGCCGGGGTGACGCTGGCCACACTGATCGGCCGCCGCCTCGATGGCAAACGCCGGCGCGGGCAATTGCTGCTGGTGGCCGCGCTGCTGGGCGGCGGTTTCACGCTCGGCCAGGCCGGCTTCATCTGGCCAGGCCTGTTGCTGGCGGCGATGGCAATGGGCGCCGAAAACTGCGTGTTCGAAACCGGCGGCGACGTGCGGATCAGCCTCACTTTCATGACCGGCAATCTCGTCAAGATCGGCCAGCGGCTGGCGCTGGCGCTCAGCGGCGGGCCGGCACTGGCCTTCCTGCCGTGGCTGCTCTTGTGGCTGGCGATGATCGGCGGCGCCGTGGCCGGGGCGCTGGCCTGGCCCGTGCTGGGCATGGCCAATCTCGGCATCGCTGCCGCCGTCGCCGCCGGATTGGCGCTGCTGATCGATCTTTAACGGGCCTGCAGCCCCTTCTGCTTGAGCCGCCAGACCAGTTGATCAAAGCGATCCTGGCCAAAGAAGGGCTCGCCTTCCAGCGCCATCAGCGGCACGCCATAATGGCCGGCGGCGCGCTGGGCGTCCTGGTTGGCCTCAATCTGGCCACGATAATGATCGGGGTTGGCAGCCAGGGCGGCATCGAGCGTGGCCAGATCAAGCCCGGCGCGGGTTGCCGCCTCGGCCAGATGATCGCCCTCGTGCCAATCGTCCACCGTGCCCGACCAGATAGTGTGGGACACCGCGCGGATGAACTCCAGCCCGCGCCCGGCTTCCGTCGCAGCAATGCCAAGCTGCGACAGGCGGTGGATGTGCGGCTGTTCCGGCGGATAGAGCCGGGTCGCCGGGTCCATATAGACCGGGTCGGGCTTGGGCCAGCGATAGGGCATGCCCAGAAACTCAGCCTCGCGATACGTGTCCTTCATCAGGTAGAACACCCACAGCGGATCGACCTTCTGGAAGAAATCCGCCTGCCGCACCGCAATCGGATAGACGATGCGCACGGTGCAGGTGACGTCGTGGCTGGCCACCAGATCGACCACGCGCGGCAGCAGCAGATAGGAGTAGGGCGAACGGAACGACCAGAAGAGATCGAAATTCAGGCTCATTGCGGCGCCTTCGTGCGGATGTTCAATTGCCCGGCCAGGCCGGCATAACGGTGGATCTCGATCGCCTGATATTCGGGCAGCGCCACCATCTGCAGCATCGCCTGCGGACTGGGGTAATAAGCCAGCGCGACGGCATCCCACATCTCCTCGACATCGCCGAGCAATATCCCCGACACCGGCCCGGAATAGACCACCCGGCCGCCAACCTTTTCAAGGCAGGCCACCACGCCGGCGCCATAGCGATCATAGGCGTCGCGCCCCGAAAGCTCAGGATCGCGCCCATCGGGATAGGTCGCCTTGTCCTTGAACTTCAGCATGTTGACCATGACCATCGCGCCATGATCGGCATCGCTGAAAAACGCCTGCGCCAGTTCCGGCCGCGGCGCGGTTTCGTTCTTCACCTGCATGTGTCTTACCCCCGGTTGATGTGATCAAGGATGATGCGCACGAGCTCCTCGGGCGCATCTTCCTGCAAAAAATGCCCGCCGCCCTGCACGATCGTGTGCGGCTGGCCCTTGGCGCCGGGCACGCTTTCGATGAAGATTTTCTCGCCGCCGTGGGTGACGGCGTCCTTGTCGGAAAAACAGGTGACGACGGGCTTCTCGAAACGGCCCAGCACCTCCCACGCCGCCTTGTTCTCAGGCACGCTGGCGTGTTCCGGCGTGATCGGCACCAGGGTGGGGAATTGGCGGGCGCCTTCCTTGAAGCTTTCATCCGAGAAGGGCGCTTCATAGGCGGCAACTTCGGCGGGCGTCAGATCGCGGGTGCAGCCGCCGTTGACGATAAAGCCGACCGGGAAGGTTTCCACCCGCTGGCTGAACGCCAGCCAGGCGTTGAAGCCTTCCGACCAGCCGGTGCCGATCGGCAGCCCGGTGTTGCCGATCACCAGCCGGGCAAAACGCTCCGGAAAGGCTGCGACAAGGCGCAGGCCTATGAGGCCGCCCCAATCCTGGCAGAACAGCGTGATGTCGGTCAGGCCTGTCGCCGTCAGCCAGTCGCTCATCCATTCGACATGGCGCTCGAATGTATAATCGTTGCGGTCCGCCGGCTTGTCGGACTTGCCGAAGCCGATCAGGTCGGGCGCCACCACGCGGTGGCCGGCGGCGACCAGCGGCGGCACGAACTTGCGGTAGAGATAGCTCCAGCTCGGTTCGCCGTGCATCAGCAGGATCGGTGCCGCCTCGCGGTTGCCCTCATCAACAAAATGGAGGCGCAAGGGCGTTCCCGTCGCCCGGTCCTTGATCTCCAGATAATGCGGGGCAAAGGGATAATCGGTGAGGCCGGCAAAGGCCTCATCCGGCGTGCGCAACACTCGCATTCATGGCTTCCTTTTGATTGGCCTCGCGGCCCAGTGCGCGTGCACCGAGCCAGAACAACAGCGCCGGGACAAGACCCGCCCACGCCGCGAAATACAGCACGATGCGCACCGATTGCGTACCATATTCCGGCTTCAGTATGTCAGACAATGCACCGAACAGCAGCGGGCCAAGGCCAAGCCCGATCAGATTCTGCGCAAACACCATCCACGCTGACGCCATCGCCCGCGTATCGGGCCGCGCCAGCACCTGCGCCGCGCCATAGGCCGGGCCATAATAGGCCGAATTGGCGATGGTGGGCAGCACGAGCAGCGCAATCGCCAGCCGCCAATCATCGACCATGTAGCCGGCAAACAGCACCGGCGCCGCCAGCACCATCGCCCAGGCCGGCAAGGTGAGCATGTGGCGACGATCCTTCGATCCGAACTTGTCCGCCGCCCAGCCGCCCAGCCAGGTGCCGACGATGCCGGCAATGCCCAAGATCACGCCCACCCAGATTGCCGTCTGCCCAACCGAAAGCTTGTGGGTGCGCTGGAAATAGACCAGCACCCACACGCCCTTGCCATAGCTGAGGAACGCCACCAGCGACGCGCCCGACAGCACCAGGCAATAGGCCGGCGAGGTCGCCAGCAATTTCAGGCTTGCCCACATCGACAGCCGTGGCGGCGCATCGGCCGGTGCCGCGCGGCCAAGGCGCGGATCCTTCAGGAAAAACCACACGAACACCGCCAGCAGCAGCCCGGGTATGCCCACCACCCAGAAGGCTTCGCGCCAGCCCAGCGCTTCCGCCATGCCGCCGCCGATCAGCGTACCCAAAAGGCCGCCAATGGGAATGCCCAGCCCGAAAAAGGCGATGCCGCCGGCGCGTTTTTCCGGCGGCAGGCTGTCGGCAATCAGCGCGTGCGCGGTGGGCGTGCAGCCTGCCTCCCCCACGCCAACCCCGATGCGCGCCAGCAGCAACTGCCAGAAATTCTGCGCCACCCCGCACAGCGCCGTCATCACCGACCACACCGCCACGAACACGGCGATCATCCGGCTGCGGTTGCTGCGGCCATTATCGGCCACCCGTGCAATCGGCACACCCAGCGTGGCATAGAACAGCGCAAAGGCGAGCCCGGTCAGCAGGCCCAACTGGCTGTCAGACAATTGCAGATCACGCGAAATCGGTTCGGCCAGGATGGCGACGATCTGCCGATCGATGAAGTTGAAGATATAGACGACCAACAGGGTCCACAGCAGCAGCCGCGGATGTGGCGCGCCTTGCGGCTTCTCCATCATCATCTCCCCAAACTTTTGTGCAGCCTGCCCTCGCCGCTCTTGGCTGGCAAGCTGGTTCCATTAGAGAGGAAACAAGGAGACTCCCAGCATGACCGTTTATCCTGCCCGCCCTGCCCTGTTCATCGATGGCCACTGGCTCTCCGGCGAAGGCCGCGCCACGCACCAGGTGGTCAACCCCGCCACCGGCGCCGTGCTGGCCGAACTGCCGCTGGCCACCACCGCCGATCTGGATGCCGCCCTCGATGCCGCCGCGCGGGGGTACCCGCTGTGGCGGGCCACATCCGTGGACGAAAAGGCCGCCGTGCTGGCCGGCGCTGCCCGCTTGATGCGCGAACGGGTGGAGATCATCGCCACCACTGCCACCCTGGAACAGGGCAAGCCGCTGGCCGAAGCGCGGGCCGAGCTGGCGTACAGCGCCGCGCTGGTCGATTTCTACGCCGGCGAAGTGCGCCGCAACTATGGCCGCGTGCTCACTCGCCCCACCGGGCAGCGCAGCCTGGTCATCCACGAACCGGTCGGGCCTTCGCTGGCGCTGTGCCCGTGGAACTTCCCGATCCTCAACCCGGCGCGCAAGCTCGCCCCCGCGCTGGCCGCCGGTTGTTCGATGATCATCAAGCCGCCCGAAGAAGCGCCGGGCACGGCCGTTCTGGTGCTGCAATGCTTCATCGATGCCGGCCTGCCCGCCAGCGTCGCCTCGATGGTGTTCGGCGTGCCCGACACGGTCTCGCGCCACCTCATTGCCAGCCCGATCATCCGCAAGATCAGCTTCACCGGCTCCGTGCCGGTGGGCAAGCATCTGATGCGGCTGGCGGCTGACGGCGCCAAGCGGACCACCATGGAACTGGGCGGCCACGGCCCGGTGATCGTGTGGGATGATTGCGATATCGAAAAGACCATCACCATGGTTTCGGCCTTCAAATGGCGCAACGCCGGGCAGGTCTGCGTTTCCCCCACCCGCCTGATCGTGCACGAGGCGATTGCCGATCGCTTCGCCGCCGCCATGGCCACACGCGCCAAGGCGCTCACCATTGGCCCCGGCCTTGATGCCGCCACCCAGATTGGCCCGCTCGCCAACCCGCGCCGGCCGCTGGCGATGGAAAGCCTGATCGGCGATGCGCTGAACCAGGGCGCCACCCTGCTGGCCGGCGGCGAGCGTGTGGGCAGCAATGGCAATTTCTGGGCGCCCACCCTGCTCGCCGATGTGCCGCTGCATGCCCGCCTGATGAACGAAGAACCGTTCGGCCCGGTGGCGCTCATCCACCGGGTCAGCACGATGGAGGACGCCATCGCCGAGGCCAACCGACTGCCCTTCGGCCTTGCCGCCTATCTATTCACCGAGAACGCCCGCACCGCCAATTTGATGGCCGATGCGGTCGAATCCGGCATGGTCGGCATCAACACCATGGCGATGAGCGCGGCGGATTCGCCGTTCGGCGGGGTGAAGGATTCAGGCCACGGCAGCGAAGATGGCCCGGAAGGCATGCGCGCCTTCCAGGTGATCAAGGCCATCCATCAGCATTGACAAGGTTGCAGACGGCCGCCCCGGCTGGCAGGGAGCCGCCCATGACCGACGCCGAACTTGCCCGCCACCTCGCCCACGCCGCCGGGCAGATGCTGCTGGAACTGCGCAGCGGCCCGGCTGAAGGCAAGGCGCTGGGTGCCGAAGGCGACCGCATCAGCAACGCCTTCCTCGTTGCCGAGCTGCGCCGGCTGCGCCCCGATGATGCGATATTGTCGGAAGAAGAAGCGCCCGATCTGGCCCGGCTGCAGTACCGCCGCGTCTGGCTGGTCGATCCGCTGGACGGTACCCGCGAATATGGCGAACGCCGCGACGATTGGGCGGTGCACGTGGCGCTCAGCATCGATGGCCGCATCGCCGATGGCGCGGTGGCACAACCTGCGCTGAATCAGACCATTTGCACCAAGCACCCGCCGGCGCTGCATCCCGAAGCCGCACGCTTGCGCATCGTCCTCTCGCGCAGCCGTCCCGCCGCGTGCGCCGATGCGCTGGCCGCCAGCACCGGCTGCGAACTGGTGCCGATGGGCAGTGCCGGCGCGAAAACCCTGGCGGTGCTGCGCGGGGAAGCCGATGTTTATCTGCACCAGGGCGACATGCACGAATGGGACAGCGGCGCACCCGCTGCGGTGGCCCAGGCCGCCGGCCTATGGGTGAGCCGCATTGATGGCAGCCCACTGGTGTTCAATCAGCCGCGTCCGCTCACGCCTGATATATTGATCTGCCACCCCGGCCGCGCTCCGGCCCTGCTGGCGGCCATCGCGCCGCTGCTGTGATGAACCGGGCATGAGGGAAATAGGGCACCAATCCGGCAAAATCCGCCGCTGCACGGTCGTCAAATTGCCATATTGGGCCTCTAGGGCCGGCGTGAGTTAGGATTTTGGCCCCAGAAATGCTTCGAACCGACGCTGCAACTGCCCCGGCAGGCCCCGATGGCCTGCCGCCCAGCCTGCCCGCCCTGCCGCGCAGCGAACGCGGCTGGACCTGGTGGGTTGGCACCATCATCACGCTTGCCGTGCTGGTGGCCGCAATGTTGCAACTGGCGCAGCTCGATCTGGCACGCGTGGCGGCCATCGTGCCAAGCTCGCCGGCCTTCTGGCTGGTGTTTGCGCTGTCCTATTTTGCCGGGCCGCTCGGCGATTATGCCATTTTCCGCCGGCTTTGGCAGATCCCGGTCGCCGGCTTCTTCGCGCTGCTCAGAAAGCTGATCGGCAACGAACTGATCACTGGCTATGTCGGCGATCTCTATTTCTACACCTGGGCGCGGCAGCGCACCAGCATGACCTCGGCGCCGTTCGGCGCCGTGAAGGATGTTGCCATCCTGTCGGCCATGGCAGCCAATGCCGTGACGCTGGTGCTGATGGTGCTGGCCTATCCGCTGCTTGATACGCTGCATCTCGGCATTGATTCCACGGCCTTCTTCGCTTCGGTGGCGCTGATGCTGGTGATTTCCAGCGGCGTCTTGTTCTTCCGCAAGAAGCTGTTCAGCCTGCCGGCTCGCGATCTCTGGGTTGTCACCTTCGTGCAGACTGCGCGCGTGATCGCCACCTTGGTGCTCACCGGGCTGTGCTGGCACCTGGCGCTGCCGGCGGAATCGGTGGAATTGTGGGTGCTGCTTTCGGCCATGCGCATGCTGCTGTCGCGGCTGCCGTTCCTGCCCAACAAGGATGTAGTGTTTGCCGCACTGGCGGTGTTCATGATCGGCCAGGATGCCGAAGTGGGCGCGCTGATGGCGATGATGGCCAGCCTGCTGCTCGCAACGCATTTGGGCCTTGGCCTGTTGCTGGTGAGCGGCGAAGCGGCTGGATGGCGCAAGAAATGAAGATGGTCTGGCTGGCAGCACTGATGGTGCTGATCCCAGCGGCGGCGTGCGCGCAGGTGGAATCCAATCCCGATCTGGGAAAAGCTGAAGGCCAGTGCCGGCCCAACGAAGCCGGTTCGGCGGTGATCGTGACGGTTGTGGGCCTGAAGGACCGGCGCGGCACCCTGCGCGCCGAGCTGTATCCCGATAATGATCAGGATTTCCTGCAGGACGACAATATCCTGATCAACCAGGGCAAGACCTTCGGCCGGGTGGAAATGCCCTTGCCGCAGGCCGGCGCCGTGCAATTGTGCGTGCGCACGCCCGGCCCCGGCGCCTACACGCTGTCGCTGCTGCATGATCGCGATTCCAATCGGAAATTCGGCCTGTCCACTGATGGCGTGGGCTTTCCGAACAACCCGCGGCTGGGCCTGTCCAAGCCCAAGGCTGCCGACACCCGTTTCCAGGCCGGGCCGGGCCTGACGCAGATTTCCATCCGCCTCAATTACCGCCGTGGCCTGTTCAGCTTCGGCCCGTTACGGGACGGTGATTGATCAGAAGCGATTGATCGGGGCTTGACCGCAGGCGCGGCCCGGCAGATTGACCGGATTGCGCCAACCACAGGTGCAGGAGTATCGCTTCACCAATGCATCTCGTCGACATCTCGGCGCTTTATTCCCCGCAGGGTGGCGGCATCCGCACCTATACCCACCGCAAGCTGGAAGTGGCGGAAAAGCACGGCGTGCGGCTGACCGTGGTGGTGCCGGGCGCCGACGACAGCGTGCGCGAAGTGGGCAAGGCGCGACTGGTCAACATCAAGAGCCCGCGCTTCCCGCTGGATCGCAACTATTTCTATTTCGCCAGTGATCGGATCATCCACGATGCGCTGGATGAATTGCAGCCGGATTTCATCGAGTGCTCCTCGCCATGGGGCAGTGCGGCGGCCGTGGCCGATTGGCCGGGCGCCGCGCCGCGCAGCCTGTTCATGCACGCCGAGCCGCTGTCGGCCTGGGTCTATCGCTATCTTGATGGCTTCCTGCCGCGCCAGACGATCGACCGCAGCTTCGATTGGTTCTGGCGCTATCTGCGCCGGCTCGACGCCCGTTATGATCAGGTGATTTCGGCGGCGCCCAGCCTGTCGAAACGGCTGCGCGATGGTGGGCTGATGCATGTGGTCGACAATGCGCTGGGGGTGGACCCAGGCGTGTTCTCCCCGGCCAATCGTGATGCAGAACTGCGCGCCCGCCTGCTCGCCCAATGCAGCCTGCCGCCAGACGCCACGCTGCTGATCGGCGTGGGCCGGCACAGCCATGAAAAACAATGGCCGATGGTGATCGCCGGCGTGACCGCCGCCAGTTACGGCCGGCCGCTGGGCCTGATCATTCTGGGCGATGGCCATGCCCGCGCCGCCGTGGCGCGCGCGGTTGGCGAGAACCCGCATATCCAGTTGATCGCCCCGGTTCGCGACCGCCCGGAATTCGCCCGCATCCTCGCCAGTGCCGACATGATGGTGCACGGCGCGCCGGCCGAAACCTTCGGCATCGCCTGCGCCGAAGCCCGCGCCAGCGGCCTGCCGCTGATCGTGCCGGATGCAGGCGCGGCCTATGATCAGCTCGAACCGGGCATCGGCATGGCGTTCAAGTCATTGGATGCCGCCAGCCTCGCCAGCACCATTGCAGACGCCATCCCTGGGCTGCCAGCGATGCGCGCCAATGCCGTGGCGGCGGCACCCTTCGCCCGCACCATTGATGCGCATTTCGAAGCGCTGTTCCGCGGCTTTGCCGAAGTGCTGGAGAACCGCCGGGCGGCTTAACGGGTTAGCGCGTAATAGATCACGTAGAACCACGACAGCAGCCCGTGGATGATCACCCACAGCAGCGACTTGTGCAGGCTCCAGCTGATGCTGACGGCTATGGCCGAGCCAAGGCCGATCCCAGTGCGAACCACTTCCCCGCTGCGCAGACGCTGTTCGGCCATATCCTATCTCCCCTGTTGCGCGGCTACACTGCATTAGTTGGACAATACACGCAAGGCTCAGGCGGCGAGCATCGCCCGCGCCCGGTTGAGCCGCGCCGCGCCTTCATCCAGGATGGCATCAGACTTGGCGAAGCACAGCCGGATGAACGGCGTCTGCTGGCCATCGGGCATGAAGGCCGAAAGCGGGATGGCGGCAATGCCGGGATCGATCACCGCAGCCTCGCAGAAATCACGGTCGCCCATCTTGATGCCCGAAGCCGCCAGATCGGCCATCACGAAGTAACTGCCCTGCGTTGGCAGCAATTTCCAGCCGTGGCGGGCAAGATCCGTCACAAGCCGGTCCCGCGCCGTCACAAAACGGACACGGGCGGCCGCAAACCAGGCATCCGGCAGCGCCAGCCCGGCAGCAACTGCGGTCTGCAGCGGCGGGGCGGTGGTGAAAGTGAGATATTGGTGCACCTGCGCCACCCGCTCCGCCAGCGCCGCTTCGGCCACCACCCAGCCCACCTTCCAGCCAGTCAACGCCAGCAACTTGCCGGCCGATCCGATCTTGATCGTGCGCTCCGGCGCCAGGGTGAAGGGCGAGTCATGCGGCGCATCGCCGGTGATCACTTCCTCCCACACCTCGTCGCTGATGATGGTCAGGTCATGCTTTCGGGCCAATTCCACGATGGCCGCCAGCATCGCCGGGCCGGCCATGCCGCCGGCGGGATTGTGTGGCGTGTTCAATAGGATAGCGCGGGTATCCGGCGTAATCGCGGCTGCAATCGCCGCGGCGCTTGCCTGCCAGTCGGGCGGCTGCAGTTCCACCCACACCGGCCGAGCGCCTGCCCGCTGCACCAGCGGCGCATAGGCATCATAGGCCGGCGCGAACAGGATCACCTCATCGCCGGTCCCCGCCACTGCCATGATACTCGCTGCCAGTGCCTCAGTGGCGCCGGATGTGACGATCACCTGTGCCGGCGTAAGGTCCAGCCTCTGCCGCCGGCCATAGAAATCCGCCACCGCACGGCGCAGTTCCGGCAAGCCGCGCATCGGTGGATACTGGTTATAACCCGTTGTAATTGCATCGGCTCCCGCCGCCAGCACCGCATCGGACCAGCCGAAATCCGGAAAGCCCTGCCCCAGATTGATGGCATCATGCTGCCGGGCCAGGCCCGACATATGCTCGAAAATGGTGGTCCCAGCCTGCATCCACGTGTCTTGCCATGTCGGTGGGCGGGGTGCCAACCCCTCAGGCGGCGGGCCGCAACTGATAGCTGTGGCGCATGATGAACGGTTGGCCCGCTGTGCGGCTCATCCGGGTCAGCCGCAGCACCGGGCCATCGCGGGTGAGTATCTCGCGCACCATCACCTTGCGGCCATTTTCCTCGCCGCTGCCATCGGCGACCAGCGTGACGCTGCCATTGGCACCTCGTCGGAATTCGGCGATGGCCATGGTTTCACTGGATTTTCCTCCCTTTATCACCAGCGATTTGCCATCCGGCGTGAAGGACCAGCTCTCGCCGGAGCGCACCGTCTTGCCGGGGCCATCATCGAACGTCCAGGCGATGCTAAGGCCATTGGCGCTCATCAGCGTCGGCAAGGTAACGCGGCTGTCATTGCCATAATCGCGATAGTCGAGCGTGCCGGCCCAGTTGCCGGCCAGCGCGGCGGTGAGCGTGGCGGCGGCATCGACCGGCGGCGCCGGCAGGCTGCGCGCCACTTCCACCGCGCGGTCCCGGCCGGCTTCGAAATCGGCCAGGGTCGGCACTACCTGCACATCGGTGGCGACGCCGCGGCGCGGGGTGAAGGTCTTGATATTGGTGAAGCTCTTGAACTGCGGTATCCGCACCCTGATGGCGCTGGCCGGCAGCACCAGATTGAAGATATTGCCGGCGGTTGGCCCCTCGGCACTGCCCGACGTGTCTTCACCCACCAGCGTCACGGCGCGCTTGTCCTTCAGCCAGGCGATGGTCATCGTCGCGCCGGAGCCGTTCTGCGGCCCAGTCAAGACGGTCAGTCGACCGGTGAAACGCTGGTCGGCCTGCAGCGGCAGGTGTGCGATCTCACTGTCATCATCGTCCGCCTCGTCGGTGCCGGCTGGAATTCTTTCTATTAAACCATCATCGGTGCGCCGATACGCGCCCTCCGGCGGGTTGAACTGCGCCTCGCGATCCCCCCACATCTCGATATATCTGGGCAGGTCGCCAAAGCGGATGGTCTTGGCGCGGACCGAGCGGGTCAGGGTGAACGGCTTGTCGAGCAGGTGCCGCGCTAGGGCGATGGTGGGATCGGTGGAGCCGCCGCCGTTGTTGCGCAGGTCGAGGATCAGATGCTCTGTCCTAGCCGCCTTCATGGCCTTGAAAAAGCCACCCAGGAACGGCGTTGCTGCCACCGGATTGCGATAATTGACGAAGGTGTCGATCTTCAAGCGGGCCACCTTGCCGGCCATGCGCCAGGTGATGCCATTGTAGAATTCATTGCGATACTTGCCGTCGGGCGATGCAAGCTGAGTCCACTGGTCAAAGCTGACCGGGGCGAGCTGGCTGGCCTTAGCGGCCGCTTCTCCCGGCATCTTCCACGCGATATCCCACTGGCTGGGCGCTCCGAACAGGCCGGGCCAATATTCCTCCAGATCGCTGCCGCCCAGGTCGCTGTCGTCGGCGATCTTCACCGCAATCGCCTTATCGGTTTCACCATCATAGGACACCAACGGCGCCACAGCGTTTAGGATCTGCGGTACCTGCCGGCCGTTGATGGCGGTGATTTCGGCGCCTTTGGGCAGCGCACCCGATACCACGACCATCCGGCCTTCGATCAGCTTGAAACGCAGCGGCAAGTGGCTGGCGTTGGTCTGGCGCCATTTTGCGATGGCGTCGGGCAATTCGGGCTTGGAATGATCGCAATGGATGCTGGCCACCATGCGCGCGATCTCGCGGTGCAGGGCAAGCGTGCTGATCGGTTGCTTCGCCTGCGCCTCCAGCCGGGCGAAGCTGGCATCCACCTGCGCCTTGGACACATAGCGATAGAGGCCGGGGTGGATCGTCTCCAGCGCCCGCCGCATCAGCGCGACATCGCTGCTGGCCTGCGCCGGGGTGAGCATCGGGTTGGGCATATCAGCCGCGATTGCGGGAGCAGAGGCAAGCAGGGCGGCGAGCAAGGCCGTGCGGATCATGGCGGGTCTTTCGGTTCGGGTTGACGCCCTACCCACTCCCCGATTCGGTAGCGCAGATCGCCCGAAACGCTGAACTTTGCGCGATTTTCAGGATTTGAGACGTCCCTGAGACGCTCTGGCATGCGTTGGCGTCATGCTGGCAAATTCCGCGAAGGCCCGGTTGAAGCTCGCCTTGGAGCGGAAGCCGGCATCCATCGCCATGGTCAGAATGGCGCGCGTGTCGGCCGGATCAGCCAACCACGCCTGCACCTGCCGTACGCGCCGCCGGTTGATCACCACATTGAAATTGGCGCCAAGCCCTTCATTGAAGGCGCGGGCGAGATAATTGCTGTTGGTGCCCAGCGCGCGGGCCAGGCTGGCGGCGGTCAGGTCAGGATCGCGCCAAAGGCCCTTCGCCTCGATCTCGGCCTCAAAGCGCCCACCCAGTGCCGCCCAGTCACGGCTCGCCAACACCGCCTCCTCCACCGCATCGGCGGGGACGGGATAGCGCATGGCGGCATGGCGCCAGCCCTCCACCCCCAGATAGATCACCAGCCCCGAAAAGATCACATACAGCCAGAACTGATCGAAATAATTGCGCGTTGGGTCGCGCACGTTGGCGATGAAGAAGCCCAACCACACCAAGCCGACCAACCCCAACGCCAGCAGGAAATTTCGGATCCAGTCGGGATCGAAATCCACCGCGTCGGTGACATTCTCGCCCAGCCAACGGCGATAATCGGCCCAGCAGCGCCAGGCCATGCGGCCATAGACGGCGAGGCTGACGAACGTCGCCACCCGCAAGGCTGGCGCGATGATTGGCGCCATGGCAACCGTGTCCCACCACTTCTTGGCTTCAAGCGGGAAGGGAAACACCAACGCATCGGCGGCGAACTGCACCGCCACGGGCAGGAAATGCGGCCACACCCGCTCGGGTGGCCGGCCACAAAGGGTGGTCGCATGAAGCCAGAGCAATGGCCCGAACGCCAGCGTATAGCTGAATGGCGCGAAGCTGAGCCATGGCCACTGATCGTAAAAGCCGGCAAAGCCGATGATGTAGGGCATGATCAGCGCCGCCACGGCCAGGATCAGCAAGGCCAGCCATCGATTGGCCGCGCGATTGCTGGCACTGCGCCACAGCATCAGCGCCAGCACCAGGCCCTGTGCCGTGCCCACAGCCAAGCTTATGCTCAACACGCCAAATTGAATCATGCGGTGCCAACCCTCACACAATCGCGGCATTGCCGCCAGCAGGGGCGCAGGTTAGCTTTTCGCCACAATTGCCTGGGGAAATGATCCATGAAGACGCGCATCACCGAAATGTTCGGCATCGAACACCCGGTCATCCAGGGTGGCATGCACTATGTCGGCTTTGCCGAGATGGCCGCCGCCGTCTCCAATGCTGGCGGGCTGGGTGTCATCACCGGCCTCACGCTCGGTACGTCGGAAAAACTGGCCGCCGAAATCGCTCGCTGCCGCGAGATGACCGACAAGCCGTTCGGCGTGAACCTCACCTTCCTGCCCAGCGTGACCCCACCCGATTATCCCGGCCTGATCAAATCGATCATCGAAGGCGGCGTGAAGGTGGTGGAAACAGCCGGCAACAACCCGGCGAAATGGCTGCCCGCGCTGAAAGAGCATGGCATCAAGGTCATCCATAAATGCACCAGCGTGCGTCACAGCCTGAAGGCCGAAGCCATCGGCTGCGACGCTGTTTCGGTGGACGGTTTCGAATGCGGCGGCCACCCCGGTGAGGATGACGTGGGCAACTGGGTGCTGCTGCCGCGCGCCGCCGAGGAGCTGAAAATCCCCTTCGTCGCCTCGGGCGGTGTCGCCAACGGCAAGCAGCTGGCCGCCGCCCTGTGCATGGGCGCCGATGGCGTCAACATGGGCACCCGCTTCATCGCCACCAAGGAAGCCCCGGTGCACCAGAATGTGAAGGACGCGCTGGTGGCGGCGACCGAACTTGATACCCGCCTGATCATGCGCCCGCTGCGCAACACCGAGCGCGTGCTGAACAACGCCGCCGTCGAACGCCTGCTGGAAAAGGAACGCACGCTGGGCAACGCGCTGAAGTTCGAGGACATCATCGAGGAAGTCGCCGGCGTGTACCCCAGGATCATGAAGAACGGCGACATGGATGCCGGCGGCTGGTCGTGCGGCCAGGTCGTGGGCCTGATCCACGATATCCCCACCTGCAAGGATCTCATCGAAGGGATGGTGCGCGAGGCCGAGGAAATCATCCGCGGCCGCCTGCAGAAGCTCGTTGCATGAGCGACATCCTTTATGATCTGGCCGACGGGGTGGCGACCATCACCCTCAACAGGCCGGACAAGCTTAACGCGCTCACCCCACAGATGTTTAGCGATTTCTTCGCCGCTGTGGCGAAGGCCGGTGCAGATCCGGAGGCCAAAGTGATCGTGGTCACCGGCGCTGGCCGCGGCTTTTCGGCCGGGCTGGATCTGGCCATCATCGGTGGCGGCGGTAGCGGCGACGTGAGCCCCTTCCCCGATTCAGCCCCGCAATGGGGCGACGACATCGGCCCGACGCTGGCGCCTTATTACAGCGGCGGCTGGCCCACGCTGATCACCTGCCGCAAGCCAACCATTGCGGCCATCAACGGCGCGGCCTTCGGCTGGGGTTTCATCCTCGCCCTGCACTGCGACATCCGCTTTGCCAGCACCTCGGCACTGTTCAACGCCACCTTCGCGCGCATCGGCGTGCCCGGCGAAAAAGGCTCGGCCTGGCTGCTCACCCGCCATATTGGCCAGGCGAAAGCAATGGACCTGCTCTATACCGCCCGCCGTTTCGACGGGACGGAGGCCAAGGCGCTGGGCCTGGTGAATGACGTGTTCGACGATGAAGCACTGCTGCCGCACGTGCAGGAATATGCGCGCAACATCGCGACCTTCAGCGCACCGCGCAGCCTCGCCGCCATTAAGGCGCAGGTGTGGACCGCGCTCGATGAGGATTACAGCACAGCCTTCGCCGCTGCTGACAAGGAACAGCACCTCGCCACGCAAACGCAGGATTTCCGCGAAGCCTTCACCAGCTATCGCGAGAAGCGCGCGCCCCGTTACACGGGGCGCTGAGCCTCACATCACCAGCGGGCCGTGCTCCAGTTTCGGCAGCACGTGGCGGCTGAACAGATCGGCTTCGCGGGCGTGCGGGTAGCCGGAGAGGATGAAGGCTTCCATGCCGGCGGCCTGATAGGCCTTCAGCTTGGCGACGATCTGATCGGGATCGCCGACCAGCGCAGCGCCGCAGCCCGACCGGGCCCGGCCAATGCCGGTCCACAGATTGTCCTCGACATAGCCATCGCTGGCCTTGTCACGCAGCTCGGCCTGGCGCTGGGCGCCGACGGACTGGCTGTCGAGCGACTTGGCGCGGATGGCATCGCCGGTGGCGGCGTCGAGTTTGGAGAGCAGGTGATCGGCGGCTTCGCGGGCTTGCGCCTCGGTCTCGCGCACGATCACGTGGACGCGGTAGCCGAACTTCAGTGTGCGGCCACGCTTGGCGGCGCGGGCGGTCATGTCGGCGACCACTTCCTTCACCTTGTCCATCGTGTCGGGCCACATCAGATAGACATCGGCGGCTTCGGCAGCGGCTTCACGCGCGTCTTCGGACAGGCCGCCGAAATAGAGCGGTGGGCATTTGCCGGAGACAGTATTCACATTGGGTGGCGGCAGCTGCAGCTTGTAGAACTCGCCCTGATGATCGAGTGCGTTGCCGTTAAGCAAGGTCTTCAGGATCTTCATCACCTCGACCGTGCGGTCATAGCGCGGCTTGGAGGCCAGCACTTCGCCCGGCATGTCGGACGAGATGATGTTCACCGTCAGGCGGCCACCCAGGATCTGATCGAGCGTCGCGATCTGGCGGGCCAGCTGCGGCGGCCAAGTTTCGCCCACCCGGATCGCCATCAGCAGGCGGATGCGGTGGGTGAGCGCGGCGATGGCGCCGGCAAACATCTGCGTGTCGATGCCAAGCTGATAGCCGCTGGGCAGCAGGATATTGTCAAACCCGCCCTTTTCGGCGGTCAGCACGATATTGCGGCAATGTTCCCAGCTGGAGCGCAGGCCGGGATCGGGCACGCCCAGAAACTCATAATCATCGTCGCACAGCGCGGAAAACCAGCTGATTTCAGGGCCACTCATGGCAGATTTTCCCCAAGCGATGCGACCAGAATGGCGTACCATTCCGCACGCGTGAACGTCACCTTGAAGGCATCGGCGGCCTCGGCAATGCGCGCCGGGTTCTGGCTGCCCACGATCGGCGTGATGCCGGCCGGATGCGCCAGCACCCACGCATAAACGGTGGCAGCGGTGCTCACGCCGAATTTCTGCCCGTGCGCCGCCAGCGCCGCCTTGACCCGGATCAAGCGTTCGTCTTCGGATGTCTTGCGGCCCGGGCGCGGATCGCCGTCGCCCAGCCGGCCCTGCCCCAGCGGCGACCAGCCCAGAACGGCCTGACCCATCTCCATGGCCAGATCGAGCGTGCCATCGAACAGCGGGTTCAGCGCCAGCACCGAGAATTCCGGTTGGGTGGAGACCAACGGCGCCTTCAGATGCGCGGCCAGCGCGCGGGTTTGCGCGGGCGTGAAGTTGGAGACGCCAACTGCGCCGATCTTGCCGGCCTGCACCTGCGCGTCCAGCGTGGCGGCGACATCGGCCGGGTGGGTGAGCATGTCGGGCCGGTGAATCTGCCACAGGTCGATGCGTTCGACGCCTATGCGGGTGAGCGAGGCGTCAATGGCGGCGACAAGATATTCGGGCGAGGAGTCGTACGGCACGCCCATGCTGATGCCGCCCTTCGACGCTAGCACGATCTGGCCGCGCAGGGCCGGCGCCGCCTTAAACACGCGACCCAGCAGAGCTTCGGATGCGCCGAACGGCTCATCATTATCCGGCCCGTAAATGTCGGCCGTATCGAAGAAATTGATGCCGGCGGCCAGCGCCGCCTCGCAGCGCGCGTGCGCGGCTGCCACATCATCGCCGGCAAAGCGCCACATGCCCCAGGCCAACGGGCTCACCTGAAATTTGGACTTGCCCAGCGGGCGGCGATTGGGGCTTAGAGCGATCTGCGACATCTTGGCTTGATAGACTGAAGGACGGGTAGATGGGAAGCACCGACAGTATTCGCTGGGGCATTGTTGGCACCGGTATGATGGCGCTGGAACATGTAGCCAATATCCAGCTGCTGGGCGACGGTACCATTACTGCCATCGCCGATCCGGTGCCGGCCTGCCTCGATCGCGCTGAAAAGACGATCGGACACAGCGTGGCGCGCTTTCCCGATGCGGCTGGGCTGGCCGCGTCGGGCCTGTGCGATGCCGTTGTTGTCGCCTCACCCAATTTCACCCACCGCGCCGTTCTGGGGCCGTTGATGGATGCCGGCCTACACATCCTGTGTGAAAAGCCGCTGGCGACGACGCTGGAAGACGCCAAGGCGGTCGCGGCCGCCGTGAAGGGCTATGACAAGACCTTCTGGACCGCGATGGAATATCGCTTCATGCCGCCGGTCTCCGAATTCGTCAGCCACATCCACGCCGGCAAGGTCGGCAATCTGCAGATGCTGTCCATCCGCGAGCACCGCTTCCCCTTCCTCGTGAAGGTGGGCGACTGGAACCGCTTTTCCATCAACAGCGGCGGCACCATGGTCGAAAAGTGCTGCCACTTCTTCGATCTGATGCGCCACATCGTGAAGGCCGAGCCGGTGCGTGTATATTGCAGCGGCGCCATGGACGTGAATCACAAGGACGAGCGCTACGACGGCAAGACGCCGGATATCATCGACAACAGCTACACGGTGGTGGATTTCGCCAACGGCGTGCGCGCCATGCTGGATCTGTGCATGTTCGCTGATGGCGCCGAGCAGCAGGAAGAGATTCTCGCGACCGGCGACAAGGCACGGCTCGACGTGCTGATCCCGTCCGGCGACATCATCCATTCCCCGCGCGTCGGCTTCATGAACCCCAAGCAGGCGACGCGCTCGCATGTCGAAACTCCGGCCGATGCGCTGGCCGCCGGACAGCATCACGGCTCCACCTTCTTCCAGCACCGTCATTTTGCGGCCGCGGTGCGCGGGCAAGGCCCGGTGATCGTGACGGCCGATGATGGCCTGCGCGCTGTCGCCATCGGGCTGGCGGCCGAGATTTCGGCAAAGGAACACCGCGCCGTGACCATGGCAGAGCTTGGCCTGTAACGCGCAGATTCGAGTGTGACTCTGCTGCCACAGCGTGGCCAGAACTGCACATAAACGCCGTCAGCCCAGATTGACCACGATCAAGAAAGCCTGTCTTGGCAACGCAACAGGCTCACGAAATACTGCTTCGACAAACCGGCAAAAGTCCGGACAGATACAAGGGGAGTGATATGATCCGCCGTTTCTTGATGAGTTACGCCACCATATTGGCCGTGACTGCAGCGCCGGCCTTTGCGCAGACCGTTGCCGAAGACAATGAATCGGTCGAAATCGTCGTCACCGCGCAAAAGCGCAGTGAAAAGCTCCAGGATATTCCGCTCGCCGTGTCGGTGGTGAGTGGCGATGCGCTGGCGCGTCAGGGTGCGCTCAACCTGGAAAACGCCCAATATCTGGTGCCGTCGCTGAACTTCCGCAAGTCGGGCACCAGCATCAATCAGTCGCTTTATATCCGCGGCGTCGGCACGGCGACCTTCAGCCTCGCCGGCGAACCGTCGATCTCCACCGTGCTCGATGGCGTCGTGCTGGCCCGCGCCGGTGAAGCCTTCTCCGATCTGGTCGACATTGATCGCATCGAAGTGCTGCGCGGCCCGCAGGGCACGCTGTTCGGCAAGAACTCCTCTGCCGGCGTGGTCAACATCGTGTCCAAGCGCCCGGGCGACAAACTCGGTGGCTATGCCGAAGGCGGTTGGTTCTTTGGCAACGGCAATGAATATCGCGTGCGCGCCGGCGTTGACGTGCCGCTGAGCGACAGCGTCCGCACCCGCCTGACCGCCTTCTACAGCAATTATGACGGCAACATCTTCAACGATGCAGCCGGCGTAAACCGCCGCGTCAACGGCTATGATCGCTATGGCATCCGCGGCATCATCGAAGCCGACGTGACCGAGACGGTGAAGCTGACGGTGATCGCTGACTGGCGCAAGGCCAACGACGATTGCTGCGCCGAAGTGATTGGCACCGCACCCACCGGCGTGGCTGCGCTGGCGCTGGCCGGCATCAATTTCCAGGGCGATGAAACCCGCACCGTGCGGCACAATCTTGTCACCCGCACCGAAGAAGAAAGCTATGGCATCTCGGCCCAGCTGGATGCCGAAGTCGGCACCCACACTGTGACCTGGATCAGCGCCTGGCGCCGGTATGACAACCGCGAAATCCGTGAAGGCGATTGGGTGGGCGGTGCCTTTGCCGGCCTCGCGCAGCTGCACGATGATGGCCCGCAAACCGGCACCACCTTCAGCCAGGAACTGCGGCTGACGTCGCCCAGCGATCAGGCCTTCACCTATGTGGCCGGCGCCTTCTTCAGCCGCGCTGTAACGGAACGCATCTTCAGCCGCTTTGTCACCCGTTGCGGCAATGCGCCGACGCCGGTTGCGCTGGTCACCTGCGGTTCGCCAGGCTTCCCGGCCGAAAATGTGAGCGGCACCGCCACCTTCGGTTCCGCGTTCGACAACTATGCGCTGTTCGGCCAGGGCACTTATGCCTTCTCCGACAGGCTGCGCGCCATCGTCGGCCTGCGCTTCACGGCGGATGATCTGTCGATCTTCCACAGCCGTGTCGCCTCGCCCAATATCGCGGGCCTGCCGGGCATTCAGCGCAATTTCGATCAGGGCGTCTACGACAGCTCCAACTTCGGCCAGAACAACGGCGATCCGACCCGCAGCAATGGCACCCCGTTCCGCGCCAAGACCAGCGCCACCAACCTGTCGGGCAAGCTGGGCCTGCAATATGACTTCAGCGAAGACGTGATGGCCTATGGCACCTACAGCCGCGGCTACAAGGGCCCGGCCTACAACACCTTCTTCAACCTGAACCCGACGGGCACCAACGTCATCGAGGCCGAAATCGCCGATTCCTATGAAATCGGCCTGAAGAACACGCTGTTCGGCGGCTCGCTGACGCTGAACCTCGCGGCCTTCTATGCCAAGTACGAGAATTTCCAGGCGAACAACCCGGATCTGGTGGCTGGCGTGGTGGTCACCCGCTTCACCAACGCCGGTGACGTATCGACCCGCGGCGTCGAACTGGACTTCGTGTGGCGCCCGGCCAAGGATCTGAACCTGGTGGGCGGCCTCGCCTTCACCGATGCGCAGGTCGATGCCTTCAAGGCACCGCCAGGCGCCGCCGTGATCCCGGCCGGCACGCCGCTGGGTTTTGCGCCGCGCTGGAAGGGCAGCCTGGGCATGGATTACCGCTATCGCACCGGCGGCGCGGTTGATTTCACCCTGGCCGGCAATGTCTCGACCCAGTCCAGCCAGTTGTCGCTGTTCGATGCCAGCCAGGCGCTGCGCGATGCCGGCACGATCGGTGCCTACAGCCTGGTTGATCTGCAATTCGGCTTGGTCGAGAAGGACGACAAGTTCCGCCTGACCTTCATCGTCAAGAACCTGTTTGATCAAAGCTTTGCGGCACAGATCACCAACGGCGGCCCCGGCGGGGCGTTCCGTTACCTGATCCCGCGTGAGGCGGATCGCTATTTCGGCCTGACTGGCCGGGTGAGCTTCTAATCACAGCTGGGCGAGTGAATAGCGCGCAGTGCTATTCACTCGCCCAGCAAGATCGGACGGCGAGCAAAAAAGGGCGGCCCCAACAGGCCGCCCTTTCTTTGACTCGTCCGACGGCGTGGCTCCGCCACGCGCTTCCTGACTTTCTTCGTTCTCGCCCGAAACGGGCTCGCCGGCTCCGCCGCCGGCCGTGCCTGCCAGGCTCAAACTCCGCAGCGCCCTATTCTCCCGCGGCGGCCTCGATCGCGTCCATGGCCTCATCGCTCAACCCGAAATGATGCCCTACTTCGTGCACCAGCACATGGGTGACCAGCAGTTCCAGCGTCTCGCCGCTTTCCACCCACACATCCAGCATGGGGCGGCGATACAGGAAAATCATGTCCGGCAGCGCGCCCGATGGCACATCGCCTTTCATGCCGACATGGCGACCCCAGTAAAGACCGAGCAGATCCCACTCCGTCTCCAGCTGCATTTCGGCCATCACCGTTTCGTCGGGGAAATCCTCCACCTTCAGGATCACGGTGGCGAGGTGGCGGCGGAACTGGTCAGGCAAGCGCTCCACGGCGGCTTGTGCGACCTGTTCGATATCGGCAAGGGTGGGGGCGATCAACATGATCCCACCATAGAGAGGAAGCCGGCCATGGTCGAGAAGCTGGATGACACCGCACGCGCCACGCTCGCCACAAAATTGCCTGACTGGCAGCTGGAGGGCGAGCAACTGAAGCGCAGCTTCCGCTTCAAAGACTTCAACGAGGCCTGGGGCTTCATGAACAGGGTGGCGCTGCTGGCCGAAGCCCAGGATCATCACCCCGAATGGTTCAATGTTTACAACAAGGTCGATATCGCACTGACCACCCACGATGCCAGCGGGCTTTCGGCGCGCGACGTGCGCCTGGCCAAGGCGATTGAGGCGCTGATCGGCTGATCGAAAAGGTAAAAATCGGCAAAACAACAATCGCCAAAACAGCAGGGGCGGCGCCTTGCGGTACCGCCCCTGCTGTCAGCAATGATGCGGATCAATCTTCCTGTTCGACCGTCGGCGCACCGGGACCGTTCTTCTTGATCGATTCGATGGCATTCACCGCGGAGGCCTTCGAAGAATAGCCTTGCGTGGAGAACATCACCTCGCTGTTGTACATGAAGCGCACGCGAAACTCGCCAGCCTTGTCCTTGTAGATTTCGAACTTGTGAGCCATTGCGCCCCTCCCTCAAATTAACTATTTTTGACGTTAATATACCGATTCGCCATCGTCAACCGGGAGACAGCAGGCCGTAGATCACGCAGGCCTGGGCCGTGAGCGGATAGAGCGGCGGCTGCAGCGTCACCTGAACATCGCCAGCCAGTTTTTCCAGCCCCGGCGGAGGCGGCGGCGCTGGCGCGGACATCATGGCGGGGGCGGCATCGGAATAGCGCGCCATGGTGTCGGGCGCCTGCACATCAGCGGCCGGACATTAACCGGCATAGCTGGGCCAGCCGGCCAGCACCTGGGTCTGGCAGACACCGCCCGATGGATCGATGACCTTCACCCCACCCAGCCGAATGCCGGCCGCCGCCGTGGCCAGCCGGGCGCGGCGCGCGGCATCCTTGATCGCCGCTTCATACAGCCAGGTCTTCAGGCCGTTTTCCGGTTCTAGGTTGAACGACGGCGTATCGATCGCTGACGGGCGGGCCGCCACCGCCAGGCGATAGGCGCGTTCCAGCACGTCGGCATCGCGCACCTCAACGCTGAGCACTGCCGTCACTTCATAGGATCCGATCATGTCGGCGCGCTGGTTTTCCACCAGCGTGCCGTCCTTCTGGCGATACTGGTCATAAAGCGGGCGGGTGCTGAGGCTGGTGGTCAGCCGGACACGGTCCTTGCCGAGCGCGGCCAGCGCCGCATCCAGTTCCTTCGCCTTGGCAGTAGCGGCGGTGGTGGCGGCGGCCGCGGTCTTTTCCACAACGGAGAAGAGGGCGGCAAAGCGGGCGCGGTTGGCCGGCACTTCGGCGCGGACATGGCCCATCGCCGCGATGACCGGATCCTTCATCCACCACGGCGCCGGGATGAACGGCTGGCCAATGCTGGCGGGCGGGGTTTGCGCGAAGGCTGGCGCCGCGATCAGGGCAGCGAGGAGGAGCGTGGCTTGCATAGGCAGGATAGTGGCGCGCCGTGTGTTGCGGGATGATGAATGGAAGACATGCGAGTGCGGCCGGCGGCGGATTCGCCGAGCCCGCTGAAGGATTAAAGAAAGAAGGAAGAAGGAAGAAGGAAGAAAGAGCGTGGGGGAGCCGCGCCGTCAGTCGATACAAAAAAGGGCGGCTGGAGCGCCGCCCTTTTCAGTCGTTTGCCGATCTTGCCGGAGCCGGCACATAGCTGCGCTATTTGCGCGCCCAGCTGCGATCAGCGCGGAGCCATCCGGATGCCGCCATCCAAACGGACATCTTCGCCGTTGAAATAGGAGTTCCGGCACATCTCCACCGCCAGCGACGCATATTCCTCCGGGCCGCCCAAACGCTTGGGGAACAGCACGGTGGCCGCCAGCGCAGCCTTCACATTGTCCGGCGCACCTTGCAGCAGGGGCGTGTTGAAGATGCCGGGCAGGATGGTGTTGACGCGAATGCCTTCGCTCGACAGGTCGCGGGCAATCGGCAAGGTCATGCCGACAACGCCGCCTTTCGACGCGGAGTAAGCCGCCTGCCCGATCTGGCCGTCTTCGGCGGCGACCGAAGCGGTGTTGACGATGGCACCGCGCTCACCGTTTTCCATCGGCGGCAGGCTCATCATGCCGGCGGCCGACTTGGCGATGCAGCGGAAGGTGCCGACCAAATTGATCTGGATGATGCGATCAAAGGCATCGATCGGGAAATGCTTGATGCTGCCGTCTTCCTTGGAACGGCTGGCGGTCTTGATGGCGTTGCCAGTGCCGGCGCAGTTGATCAGGATCCGCTCCTGGCCGATGGCGGCACGGGCCTTGGCAAAACCGGCATCGACCGATTCATCGTTGGTGACGTTGACGTTGCAGAACACGCCGCCGATTTCGGCCGCCATGGCTTCGCCCTTCTCGGCGTTCATGTCGAAAATGGCGACCTTGACGCCTTGGCTTGCCAGCAACCGCGCCGTGGCGGCGCCCAGGCCCGATGCACCGCCGGTAACAACCGCCGAACAACCTTCCAGATTCATGTGAACCTCCCCATGTTTGAAATGTGATGCTCAGCTTATGAGCAGCGCCGCCCCCGCCCGCAACCTTTCCAAACAATCAGCCCGCTTTCTTCAACTGCGCTTCGCGCCAGGCCAGATAGATGGTGGAGGATAGGATCAATGCCCCGCCCCCCAGCGTGAGCGCATCATAGGTCTCGCCAAACAGCAGGATGCCGGCCGCTGTGATGAGGCCGAAGCGCACGAAATCCAGTGGCAGCACGGCGGAGGCTTCGGCCAGCGAGAAGGCCCGGGTCAGCGTGAATTGGCCGATAGCCGCAGCCGCGCCAATGCCGGCCAGCAGCGGCCATACCACCAGCGGCGGCGTTTGCCAGACGAACAGTGCGACCGCCAGGCTGGGGATGGTCGTCAGGATGAAGGTCCATGCCGCCACCGCGCGGGCATCATCCACCCCCACCAGGCTGCGCATGGCCACGATCGAGTAACCGGTGGACACTGCCGACACGATGCCGGCCACGATTCCCGCCGTCAGCGGCAGTTGACCGGGCCGCAGTACCAGCAGCATGCCGACAAAGCCCACGGCAAGCGCCGCGATCCGCCGGGCGCGTATGCGTTCACCCAGGACCAGCACGGCCCCCAGCGTACCAAACAGCGGCGCCGTGTAGTTGATGGCCAGGGTGGTGGCGAGCGGCGCATTGGCCACCGCATAGAAGGTGCCCATCGTGGCAATGAAGCCCGACGTGGCGCGGCCAAGGTGCACCTTCATCCGGTCTCGCCGGATCAGACCGGGCGTGCCGAGCATCATCGGCACCAGGAAGAGCAAACCAATGAAATTACGAAAAAAAACAATCTCAAAACTGTGAAGGTGGCGCGCGGCAAAACGGATCATCACCCACATCGACGCAAAGGCGAAGCAGGAGAGGATGAACCAGAACGGGCCGGAACTTTTTAGGCGCTGCACAACATTGCAGTTAGGCGCTTGGCTGCGGACTGGGAAGCCTCAGCCGTCCAGCAGTCGGGTAAGTGTTGCGACATCGCTATCGATTTCGCCATCGTCAGCGCGCAATTGTTCCACGCGCTTGACCGCGTGCATCACCGTGGTGTGATCCCGCTTGCCGAACCGGCGGCCGATCTCCGGCAGCGAACGCAGCGTCATTTTCTTGGCCAGATACATAGCGATCTGGCGCGGCCGCGCGACTTCGCGGGCCCGGCGTTCGGACAGGAGATCGGCAACCTTGAGACCGTAATAATCGGCAACCTTGCGCTGGATCTCGTCGATGGTCAGTTTCTTCTCGTGGGCGCGCAGAAGATCGGCCAGCGTTTCACGGGTGAATTCAAGGCTTACCGGCTTGTTGACCAGCAGGGCGAAGGCCGTGACGCGGTTCAATGCGCCTTCCAGTTCACGCACGTTGGCGGTGATCTTGCGGGCGAGGAACTCGATCACGTCATCAGGCACAGCGCAGCGGTTGCCAAGCGTGGCGACCTTGGCATGCAGGATGTTCAACCGCAGTTCGTAGTCGGCCGGATTTATATCGGCGACAAGACCCCAGGCCATACGCGACAGGATGCGTTCCTGAATGCCTTCCAGATTCTGTGGGCTGCGATCGGCGGTGATCACCAGGCGTTTTCCGGCCCCGATGATCTCATTCATGGTGTGGAAAAATTCTTCCTGGGTCGATTCCTTGCCGGCAATGAACTGCACGTCGTCGATCATCAACAGATCGACCGAGCGCAGCCGCTGCTTGAAGCTGATCGTGTCTTTGACCCGCATGGCTGCCATGAACTCGACCATGAATTTCTCGGCTGACAGATAGGCGACTTGGGCGCTCGGGTGGTGCGCCAGATAGGCATTGCCGATGGCGTGCATCAGGTGGGTCTTACCCAGCCCGGTGGTGCCATGCAGGAACAGCGGATTAAAGCCCAGCGCGCCCGGCTCGGCCATGGCCAGAGCGGCATTGTAGGCCAATTCGTTGGACTTGCCGACGATGAAATTGTCAAAGCTGTAGCGGGCATCGACCGGGAGCGACTGGGCGGCGGCCGGAGCTGCCGCCTTTGTGGCCGACGGTGTCGCCACCATGGCCTGGCCCTGCTGCACGGCCACACGGCGGAGCGACGGCTGGTGCTGTGACCAATGGCGGCGCAGCAGATCAGCATAATTGCTGGTGACCCAATCAGCGGCAAAGGCCGACGGCGCGGCCAGACGCAGCGTCTCACCGTCGCAGCCGATGAGCGCCAAAGGCGCCAACCAGGCTTCATAGCTGTGATCGCCGGAATCAGCTTTCAAGGCGGCGCGGACACGCGTCCACACGTCACGATCGTTGACGGAAAAGTCGATCGAGCCACCCTGCGGCACTGGCTGAAAGCCAGAAGGCATAACTGATGCAACAGCTGTCGACACGCACCCCTTCCTTCCGCCGCACCTCGGCAATTGACACAAGCCCCCTCAGCAGAGGCACATTTCCGTCCACAACGCACGATACCAGCCGACCGTATTCAGCCAGACACAATTGTCCCAATGCGCCGGAAGCAGGGCACAGCCAGCATCGCGTGTTGCGTGATCGGGTCATTTGGCGTTCATCACGCCGGCCGGGCCAAACCATGTCGCAAATTAAGCAGGGCGGGCGCAGTGCTGCAAGGGACCAATTTCCATCCACAGCCAAATAAAGCTGTTGACAGCCCATCCGGAGATTTACCTTGGAGAGCGCCGCAACTCTCTGATTTTACGTGCCGAATCATTATCGCGTGTAGACACGCTCAGGCAGCGATGAGGGCTAAGCGCTTGGATTTTTGTGTCAAACCAATGACGCTTTGATGACGCCGCAGGATGCGTCGCAGGGTGCGTTGCAGCGCAGCAATTCGCTTGTGCGGTGCAACAAATCACAGCTTGGTCCACTTTCGGGATCAATACCGGCGGTCAAACACCGCGAATCGGCTGTTCCGGTCGCGAATCGCCGGCATCGGCCGCGGATCACTGCCAGGCAGGAAGACACCAGCGATCAACGATTGTGACACGAAAACGGGGCGCTGCCACTTGGCAACACCCCGTTTTGAAACGACTGACCGGCCCGATGGGCGCCGATGATGATCAGGCGGTCGCCAGACCCTTCACGCGGGCCGCGAGGCGGCTGATCTTGCGCGACACGGTGTTCTTGTGAAGCACACCCTTGGCGACGCCGCGCATCATTTCCGGCTGGGCAGCCTTCAGCGCTTCAGCAGCGGCAGCGGCATCACCGGCAGCAAGGCTCGATTCCACCTTCTTCACAAAGGTGCGGATGCGGCTGACGCGCGCCTTGTTAATCGCGGCGCGGCGGTCGTTGCGGCGGATGCGCTTTTCAGCCTGGGGCGTGTTGGCCATGTTTTCCTGCAAGTCTGTTCAATGGTGGGCAGGCACCAGCCTTTGAGGGGCCGCGCCGGAAGGTGAGCGCCTTAAGCGAGGGCTGGCCTGCGGTCAAGTCTTGTCGCGCGGTTGGCACTGCGGACAGAGGAAGCTGGAGCGGCCGGACTGCACGATGCGGGCCACCGGCGTGGCACAGGCAACGCAAGCCTGCCCTTCGCGGCCATAGACGGCAAAGTCTTTCTGGAAATAGCCCAGCGTGCCGTCGGGCGCCGCATGATCGCGCAAGGTGGAGCCGCCCGCCGCAATCGCCTCGGCCAACACCTGCGGGATGGCAGGCGCCAACCGTTTGAGCTGCGCGGCCGATACAACGCCACCGGGTGTTTCGGGATGAATACCGGCACGATAGAGCGCCTCGCACACATAGATGTTACCCAGGCCCGCGATCAGCCGCTGATCGAGCAGGATCACCTTGGCTGGGGCAAGCCTGTCGGCAAAGATGCGCATGAGCAACGGCAGGCCATAGTCAGGCCCAAGCGGCTCCGGACCAATATTGGCGAGCAGCGGATGCGCCGCAGCGTCTGCCGTCGCCACTAGATCAAGGCTGCCAAAGCGCCGGGCATCGTTAAAGGCCACCACCCGGCCGTTGCCGGTTTCGAACACGACATGATCATGTTTTTCAAGGACTTCCGGATCCACCCGCATCCGCCCCGACATGCCGAGATGGATGATCAGCGTATCGCCGCGATCGGTCTCCACCAGGCCATATTTGGCGCGCCGGTCCAGCCGGGTGACGATAGCCCCGGTCAGTCGCTGGCCCAGCGCCTCCGGCAACGGCCGGCGCAGATCGGGCCGATTGGCAATGACACGGGTGAAGCGTTGGCCTTCCCACACTGGGGTCAGGCCGCGCATCACGGTTTCGACTTCGGGAAGCTCGGGCATAGCCGCGACATAGGCGGCGTTTGCATGGCCGCCAAGCCTCGGCTAAGCCGCCGATGCGAAAAGGACAGGCGATGACAGACACCGTCAGCTTTGGATATGAAGAGGTTGCACCTGAGGAGAAAACCCGCCGCGTGGGCGACGTTTTCCGTTCTGTGGCAAAGCGTTACGACGTCATGAATGATCTGATGTCGGCCGGCATGCACCGGGTATGGAAGGATGATTTCGTCCGCCGGGTACACCCGCGTCCCGGTGAGGACGTTCTCGACATGGCCGGCGGCACCGGGGACATCGCGTTCCGGATGGAAAAGTCCGGCGCCAATGTAACGGTGGCCGATATCAACCCCGCCATGCTGGAAGTGGGCATGGAGCGCGCCGCCGAAAAGGGCCTGACCAGCCTGATCTGGCGCGAGGAAAATGCAGAAACCCTGAGTTTCCCGAGCCTTAGCTTTGATGCCTACACCATCGCCTTTGGCATCCGCAACGTCACCGACATCCCGGCTGCATTGAAGGAAGCGCACCGCGTGCTGCGTTATGGCGGGCGCTTCTTCTGCCTGGAATTTTCCAGCACGACCTGGCCCGGTTTCGCCGAAGTCTATGATATATATTCGGAAAAACTGGTGCCGCGCATTGGGGAAATGGTGGCCAAGGATGGCGAGAGCTACCGCTATCTGATCGAATCGATTCGGCGCTTTCCCAAGATGCCGGAATTCGCTGCCATGATCAGCGCGGCCGGTTTCTCCCAGGTCAAATACACGCCGATCCTGGGCGGCGCGGTCGCCATCCATTCGGGATGGAAGGTCTGATTTGATCGCCATCGTCCACCTGTGGCGGCTGTTGAAATGGGGCCGGCGGCTGGCGCGCAGTGGCGGGCTGCGTCCCTTTGAGGACCGGCGGCTGCCGTTTGCTGTACGGCTGCTGGCAAAAGTCGCGCGCTTCGGTACTGGCGCCCCCACCACCCCCGATTTCGCCGCCGGCCTGGCCGCCGTTGGTCCCGCCGCGATCAAATTGGGCCAAGCGCTTGCGACCCGCCCCGATCTGATTGGCCTCGAAGCCGCCACCGATCTGGCACGGCTGCAGGACGCCGTGCCCCCTGCCCCGTTCAGCACGATCGAGCCGATCCTGAACGCCATCTATGGCGGCGACTGGAGAACCCAGTTCCAGTCGATCGAACCCGAAGCCGTAGGTGCGGCTTCCATCGCCCAGGTCCACAAGGGCGTCACGTCGGGTGGCCGCACCGTTGCCATCAAGCTGCTGCGCCCCGGCATCGAGGCCGAAGTGTCCTCCGCTCTCGCCACCTATGAATGGGGCGCCGGCCATATTGAAACACTGGGCGGCGAATTTGCCCGCCTGCGACCGCGCGCCGTGATTGCCACCTTCAAGAGCTGGATCGAAGCCGAGCTCGATCTGCGCCGCGAAGCCGCCAATGCGTCAGAATTGGGCGAGATCCTGGCCGGCGAGCCCGATTACGTCGTGCCCGGCATCGATTGGCAGCGCTCCAGCCGGCGCGTGCTAGTGATCGACTGGATCGACGGCGTGAAGGTGTCGGACCGGGCCGCACTGGCCGCGCTCGATATCGATCGGCCGGCCCTGGCCCGCGTGCTGGTCAACGGCTTCCTCGCCCAGGCCATCGCCAAGGGCTTCTTCCACGCCGATCTGCATCAGGGCAATCTGTTCGTCATCCCGCCCAGCGTTGGCCGTGATGGGGGCATCGATCATGCCCGCATCGGCGTCATCGATTTCGGCATCATGGGCCGCATCAACCGCCGCGCGCGACTGTATCTGGCCGAGATCCTGCACGGCCTCGTCACCGGCAATTATGCCCGCGTCGCCGAGATTCATTTCGAAGCCGGCTATGTGCCGCCGCACCACAATCCGGCGGCCTTTGCCACGGCGCTGCGCGCTGTCGGCGAGCCGATCCGCGGTCGCCAGGCGAAGGACATCGCCATCACCGATCTGCTCGAAGGCCTGTTCTCCATCACCCGCAGTTTCGACATGCCGGTGCAGCCGCACCTGCTGCTGTTGCAGAAAACCATGGTGATGGTGGAAGGCGTCGCACTCACCATCGATCCGCACGTCAATATGTGGGAAGTGGCGGAGCCTTATGTGCGCAACTGGGTGCGCGACGAGATGGGTCCGGAAGCGGTGATCGCCGACCGGCTGGTGCTGAACGCCCGCGCGCTCAGCCAGTTGCCGCGCATCTTCCGCCAGTGGGTCGCCGAAAATCCCATGCCCGGCGCCGCCCCGCCGCAAGCGCCACTGCCGCCGCTGCCGGAGAAGAGCGTCGGCGGCTGGTCGACGCCCTGGCTGCTGCTGGCGGCCGGGCTGGGCGCGGCAGCGGCTGTTTTGCTGAGCTGAAATCAGCCTCCACCGCTTGCACCCCGCGCGCGTTCAGCCTATGGCCGCGCCCATGAAAGCCACCGTCACTGTCACCCTGAAAAATGGCGTGCTCGACCCGCAGGGTCGGGCCATCGAATCGGCCCTGAAGGGCCTGGGTTTCGAAGGGGTGGGCGACGTCCGCGCCGGCAAGATCATCGAGCTGGAACTGGCCGACGGCACCAGTCGCGAAGCGGTCGAAGCCATGGCTCGCCAGCTGCTCGCCAACACCGTGATCGAGAATTTCCGGATCGAAATGCCGTGAAGGCCGCGGTCATCGTCTTCCCCGGTTCCAACTGCGATCGGGATCTGGCCGATGCCATCACCAAGGTGACCGGCACCGCGCCCCAGATGGTGTGGCACGCCGAAACCAGCCTGCCCGACGGCCTTGATTTCATCGGCATCCCCGGCGGATTTTCCTATGGCGATTATCTGCGCTCCGGCGCCATGGCGGCGCGCTCGCCGGTGATGCAGGCCGTGGTCCAGGCCGCCGGCGAAGGCCGCACGGTGCTGGGCATCTGCAACGGCTTCCAGGTACTCACCGAAACCGGCCTGCTGCCCGGCGCCCTGATGCGCAACGCCGGCCTCAACTTCGTCTGCCGCGAAGTCCGGCTCGAAGTGGTGAACAGCCAATCCATCTTCACCAGCCGCTATGCCGCCGGCGAAACGGTGACCATCCCCGTCGCCCACCACGACGGCAATTATTTCGCCGACGAACACACGCTGAACCGCCTTGAAGGCGAAGGCCGCGTCGCCTTTCGCTACGCCGAACCCGTCAACGGCTCGGCCCGCGCCATCGCCGGCATTCTCAACGACGCCGGCAACGTGCTCGGCATGATGCCCCACCCGGAACGGCTGATCGAAGACGCCCAGGGCGGCACCGATGGGCGCCGGATGTTCGAAGCGGTGCAGGGGGCGCTGGGGTAAGTAACAGAGGCCTCCGGCGGGCAGAGGCTGGGCCCCTGCACCCACTTTCGATTTCAGGCAGCACTCGATGACCGAATGGCGCCGCCATGCTGGTCATCCAGACGACCAAAACGCCACCCGCAGACATAGATTGGCTGGGTAAGGCGTGAACTGGCCCGGTGAACCGGCGTTTCGAAGAGACCTACCCTATTGAGCGCAGAGCCCGTATATCAGGCCTGACTTCAGGGGGAGACGCATCATGCTGCGAGCGATTGGTCTTTGTGCTGGGCTGCTGGCAACGGCAAGCGCCGCGCAGGAAGTCCCGGAAATCCGCTTCGACGCCGTTGATTTCCTGAAACCCCCGGCCGATCTCCACATGGGCGAAGTCGCCGGGGTTGCACTGGGCAAGGCAGGCCAGGTTTACGTGTTCCAGCGCGGCAACACGCAAGGCCCGGCCTATGCAGCGGCCGCTGCCCAGTTGCTCGAATTCGATGCAAATGGGCGTTACGTGCGCGAGATCGGGCACAATCTCTACGCCTGGTCCTATGCCCATGCGACGCGGGTCGATGCCGGCGGCAATATCTGGGTGGCCGACAAGGGTTCGAACATGGTGGTGAAATTCGCGCCAACCGGTCGCGTCGCCATGGTGTTCGGCCGCAAGCCCGAAGCCAGCGACGAGAACGCCCGCCCGCTCGAACATCCCAAGCCGCCGCTGCCCGCCGTTGATGGCCAGTTCCGCGAAGTGACCGACATGGCGTGGGACAGCCAAGGCAACACCTATATCAGCGACGGCTACATCAATTCGCGTGTGGCCAAAGTGGCGCCCGATGGCCGCTGGCTGGGCTCATGGGGCAGCTTTGGCAGCGCGCCCGGCCAGTTTAGCACACTGCATTCGATTGCGGTCGATGGCCAAGACCAGGTCTATGTTGCCGACCGCGGCAACCGGCGTATCCAGGTGTTCGATACCGCCGGGAACCTGCTGCGGATCATCCAGATCAACGTCCCGGCGCCCGCGGACGCGCCGGTGGCGATCGGCAACCGCCCAGTGGTACCGCCAGCCGGCCCCGACGCAGCGCCGAACAAGACGATGATGCCGGGTGCGCCGTGGGCGCTGTGCATCACGCCGCGCGACCGCGACGGCAATCAGATCTTGTATGTCGCCGATGCGTGGCCGGGGCGCATTTACAAGCTGGCGCTGGATGGGAAGGTGCTGGGCTGGCTCGGTGGGTCGGGCAAGCAAATCAAGCAGTTTGGCTGGATCCACGAGATTGCCTGTCCGTCGGAGAATGAGCTTTACGTCGCGGAATTGCTCAACTGGCGACTCCAGAAACTCACGCTGCGGCCCTAGCCGCCGCCGGTCGGGCAGAGCGGCCGGGGCTTGATCGGTCTTGCCACGGCAAATCCGCGCCCCACCCGCAATGCAGGGAGCCAATCACTATGCACACGCGCCGACAGATGCTCGCCCTCGCCGGCGCTGCTGCACTCATGCCTTACCGTCTGGCCGCCCAGCCGCTCCCCGATCAACTCGTGCTGCTGGGCACCGGCGGCGGCCCGACTCCGAAGGCCTTGCGGGCTGCGCCGAGCATGGCGTTGATGATTGGCGGGCAACTCCACATCATCGATGCCGGCAATGGCGTTGCGCGGCAGGCGGCGTTGGCGGGGTTGCCGCTGAAGAATCTGGCGCATGTGTGGATCACGCATCTGCACAATGATCATGTGGCGGACGCGTTTACTTTGCCATGGCTGGCGTGGAGTGGGGCGTTGACGACCCCGGTGGCGGTGCATGGGCCCAAGGGCATGAAGAAGATGGCGCGCGATTGGCTGCGCTTTGCCCGGGTGGATATCGAGACGCGGATGGCGGACGAGGGCCGGCCGGACCTGCGCAAGATGATCAGCGTAGCCGAGGTACAGCCGGGCGTGCAGTTGGAAGCGGGCGGCCTGAAGGTGACGGCGGCGCGGGTGCAGCATCCGCCGTTGGTTGACAGCTTCGCCTATCGCTTTGACTGGGGGGGCAAATCGGTGGTGTGGTCGGGCGATACGCGGCCGTGCCAGGCGTTGATCGATCTGGCGCGGGGGGCGGATTTCTTGGTGCAGGAAGTGATGTATCTGCCGGCGATGGAGCGGCTGATTGCCTCTGAATCGAATGCGCCAACCTTGCGCGCGCATCTGCTGGCCAGCCACACGCTGGCGGAACAGGCTGGCGAGATCGCGGCGGCGGCGGGCGTGAAGACCCTCGTGCTCAGCCATTTCGTGCCGGGCGGCGATGCCAGCGTGACCGATGACATGTGGCAGACGGCGGCGGCCAAGGCGTTTGCTGGCCGCATCATCGTTGGCCGTGATCTGTTGCGCCTGATGCTGTGATGGCGGCGCTGCCGGTGGGCGGCGGGGCCTGATCGGAAATCCATTCTTAACGGCTGCGATTCTCCCGGCTTGCGTCAGGAGATGCGTCCATCCTGGTGCGAGTCACCGCCGGGGTGGGCGGACGTGTTTTGCAAAATCAACGGCTTGGCGGAATCGATGCCAAGGGCTTGCCAGAAACGCAATCTTTTCTTAATAATATTGAAACGCACGTGGATTGTTCCCCGGTTCAGGGAGGCTTAGAGCGAATTTCGACGTCGTTGAATCGATGAGGGATTCCCAAGCGGGCTGAGATCTGATTCAGAATCCTTGCTGGTGAAGGAGGCCGGCAGGAATGGGTCGGGCCTTATCGGTGGATTTGCGGGAACGAGTGATTGCAGCGATCGACGGCGGGCTGTCCTGCCGGGCAGCGGCGACACGCTTCGGGGTGAGCGCTGCAAGCGCGATCCGCTGGCGGCAGCTTGCGCTGCGTACCGGAAAGGTAATGCC
>NZ_CAMCWT010000020.1:0-42470 GCF_945882885.1 Sandarakinorhabdus limnophila DSM 17366 | reverse complement strand
CGGCGCTTGTCGTATTTGACGGGCTTTGTGCGGGATTTCCTGCCCGGGATGCAGGGCGTAATCCCCTTCTCCTCAAGGGCATCGCGGAACCAGTCGGCGTCATAACCCCGGTCGCCCAGCAGCCAGTCCGCCTTGGGCAGGCCATCCAGCAAGATGCCGCTCCAACCTATGAAGGCCTTACTCCAGGTCAGCCCCGGCTTCGCCCGGCATCTTTAGGGCGGGCACCGGTTTCCGAGGAAGGCCTCCAGAATCGTCGGCCGGCCCCCATGCTCGTCCAATCGCGCACCCTCACCCAGCCCAGCGAACGCAGGGCGAGGCCGAGATCGCCGAGACCGGGGCGGTCCTGATAACGCCCCTGCAACCTGCCCTGTAGATCAATGATTGCCCATGGCCGGCTGCGCTGGGCGGGCGGCAAGCTGCTCATCAATTCGGTGATCTGGGTCCTAAGCGGCACAGTTGTGCGCAACCGGGCATGCGGCCGTTGGCGGGCGGCATGATCCTGCCGCACCGCCTCGGCCATGGCCCGCAGTTGCCGGATGTAGCCTTCAGGGCGCACTTCGCTGGACCCGCTTGCCACGCGGTTGCATCTTCACCAGAGAGGCTTTCGCGCCGTTCACGATCGCCTCGGCGCGTTCCATCGCAACGGGCACGTCATCGAATCCCTCATCGTCGACAAAGTATCCAACGCCGTTACGGTTGATGATGATCGCCCAAGCGTATGTCTCCAGCTTTCTGAAGACGGTCGCAGCGATCGCATCGTCGATGATCAGGCAATGGTTGCCTTTGGCGTTCTCAACCCAGTTCGGCTCATCATCATCGTTCGCAAAAGGATAATCGTACCAGTTCATGTTTCGCTCCTCTGGTGGCTGGTTTCGGGTGCACCACTTTCCCCCACACCCCCTAGGGGCAATTCGGTGCCCCCTTGGGCGGGGACCGACTGCCCGTGCACCGAGGCACTCATCGATTCCAAAATTGAATTGGTGCCCTGCGGTGCACCGGTGCCCGCGCCTGCCGGCACATGCCGGTTGGCGACGCGAAGCACCGCATCTGATTTGCCGCCGCCTTTTCCTTTACCAGCGCGCGGCAGGGGCTCATGACTGATCACAACGCGGCCGCTGTTGATGAGGTGTGCGATAAGGATTTTGGCCAACTTCTCGCGTGCTACCTGACTTTCGCCTGGGAAGTGTGAGGCCAGTATAACGGCAATGTCCGGCTTAAAGTCTTGCCGGCCGCGTCGACCGCTGGCCTTATATGGTATGCTAGTGGTTGCGGCTGCTGCGATCCGGGCGACCGCTGCGGCCTCCATCGCGGGTGAGAACAGTCCAGCGCTAGCACCGGGCAGAAGCCGCGTCGCAACCCCTATCTTGTCGCCGTTCGGGAATAATGGCGGCTCAGCGTTCGGCAGTTCTACGCCCACCATCTCGAAGAAGATGGCATCCTCCGCGCGGCTGAGGTTCGCCTTGGAATGCAGCAACACAAGTAAATCTCTTATCGCGCTGGGCAGCCGGCCGATTGCCTGAGCCTCAAAGTCGGTTGGACGGCGCAAGTTCAAAACAGAGCGCGCGTGGTTCGCCCACATCGCCGACCCCAGGGCTGCAGTCGGATCATTATCGCCCTCACGCTGCGCGGCCTTGGACGTGTGGTGTACCAACAACATCGCGCAACCGGCAGAGACGCAAATTTCGGTGAGGCGGCCGGCAACAGCACTGGCCGACGCTCCATCGTTGGTTCCGCCAGGCAGAAAGGAACTCAAGGGATCGAGAATGACCACATCAGCGCCGGATTGCCGGATGAGGTCTTCCAGCTTGTCCAAGCCCGCTTGATCGGCAACCACGCCGCCTGGTTGGAGCCGGTTTAACGTCAGTCCAGGCACCTGCCGGGCACCAATGACCTTTAGCCGATGCGCTATTTCTGGCAGGTCGATGCCAAAATGAAGGCATGTTGCGCGGATTCTTCGAACAAGTTCCTCGTGTCCGTCTTCACCGTTGATCAACAGCACCCGACATGGGCGCACGACCTTGACCCCGAGAAGGTCTTCACGGCCGGTAAGGAGAGCCAGTGCCATGGTGATGGCGATGGCGCTTTTGCCACTTGCTCCGGTGGCAACCAGCATCGAGTAATGTTTGGCAACCAGATAGGGAGGCAGCAGCCAAGCCCTGTGGGGAATGTTGTTCCAGATATTGGCGATGTCGAACTGGTCGATGGTCACCGGGAATGTATTTGCCGGTGTAGGAGATGTCGCGCGCGCCATCCATGACGACGCGTCCCAGCCGCCCGCCTTGGCGAGCGCGATCAGACTGCCGATGCTGATTTGTCGTTCAAGCGTTAACATAGCTATTCCACCGGCGTTCGAAGTCTCGGGGATCAAAACGGTCACTCGTGGCCAAGCATGCTCTGCAAAGCGCGTACGCATCAGGCGCACCCGATCGAGCGCAGGCCGCAAGCACTGTTCGCCAGTTAGGACTGGGATCGCCATCGGACGTATCGGCAAGGGCGACTACAGCCGGCGCCTGCAACATGGACGCAAGGCAGGCCGTTTTGTCTGCTGGTGACAGTAGATCGAACCATGAAAAGCCACTGGACTGCCCGCTAAGCCCGCCGGCCAGGTCATCACCCAGTGAGCGCGCTTTGGTAGCAGTCGCCGGCGGGATGATGAAGGCGGCAGCCAGGTCGCTCAGAGTGAAGGCTTCGCCCGTGGCGGTTTCCACCTGGGCTTTGGCGGCTGTACGCCCGGTGGCGGCCTTTTTGGGTGTGGGGTGGTTGGTGAAGCCAGGGAGGCGCATCAGCCGGGGCGCATCAAACACAGCGTCGCCGTCGACCAAATCAGCCAATGCTCGGCCAATAGCTTCGTAGGTCTTCAGGTTGCTTTCATCAGCTGCCGGCCGCCCGTTCAGCAGATAGACGATTTGAAGACCACCGCCGCTGTGGATCACGAATGAGGGGTGCAGCGGTAGCTGGCCCACAGCCTCACGGCATTCTTCGATCGTACGGCCGCACTTGGCGTCGATGTCACCGACAATGGCGCGCAGATGGGTGATGTCGGCTGTTGTGCTTCGCTGCCCAACCTTGGACGACACGTTGACTTCGTAATAGAGATTCCAGCCTTCGGCATTGAGCGCCGCCGCTTGTTTTACGCTGGCTTGCAAAGCGAAATTGTCGCCTAGATGAATGCATTTGACGCCGGAGCCGCCAGATTTCAGCGAGACAACCTGCAGCGGGAAGCCTAGCGCCGCCCAGAAGCGGGCATCGAGAGAAGCGCCAGAGGTCACGCCTGTTCTCCGAATTTGCAGGTCAGCCAAGCGTCGATGTCAGCTTCGTTCCAGACCGATACGCGTTCAGACAGCTTGTGGGGCGCTGGGAACGCGCCTCTTTTGATCAGCCGATAGATTTGTGTTTTGCTAATGCCGAGCTTGTTCGAAACATCGGGTCGACGTAGCAGCTGGTAATTCTCGGGCATCACTCAATCTCCGCGATGGGCTTCGGAGACTGGCATACCCCTTAGGGACCATTGTGGTCCGGTGATGAAAATAAAACTTTACACAGCTGTGTAATATCAATGCGATAAGTTACTTATTTAGTTCGATAATTTTTTTTGCGTGTCTAGCTTGTGTTTGAAGCGTACTATGCTGGATCCCTACCCCATCAAGAACAGCCCTTGTGCACCGTTCAAGCTTGTTACTTTCGAGCCTTTCTGAGTCATCGACAGACATTCTTCCTTCCCAATACGAACCGGAAGACAGTCGATCTAGATCGCGCATGTCGCAGACACCATCGACAACGATATCAACTAGTAAAACTGCAATGTTATAAGCAGGCTTTCTTCCAGCATATTTCCTGTGAATTGACCGATCAACAACTGCATTATGCAGCGCTACGCATTTCAACATGCATATAATTAGCCTACGTCTTTCTGAGCGATTCACGTCAGGCAGATTTTTATGCAGTCCCCTTGCCACTTTCTGCATTGACCCAACATGCAACTTGCTTTGCTCTGGCATCTCTCTTCTCACTGCCTTAGTCATTTCGCGTTCCCGGCACAGTGCAAAGCCCAAGCCTCCATCATCATCCGCCGCTGCTCCAGCAGGTCAGTACGGTGATAAGCGGCCTCAGCCTGATTAGAGATGGTGTGGGCCAGCGCCCGCTCAGCAATGTCCCGCTGGTAGCCATTTTCAGACGCCCAGTCGCGAAACGATGACCGGAATCCGTGGGCAGTGGCAGCGCGGCCCTTCTCGCTGCTGACCGCATTACGATCGCGCAGGAACTTGGTCAGCGCCATGTCGCTGAATACGCCGCCGCGCGGCGCAGGGAACACCAGGTCGGCCTCTGGATAGGTCATTCGCTGTTGTGTCAGTATCGCCACTACACGGTCAGACAGCGGCACACGGTGCACGACCTGCGCCTTCATGCGGTTGGCGGGGACCGTCCAAACCTTTTCCTTCGGGTCGACCTCGTCCCAGGTCATGAACCTCGCTTCCCCTGACCTGGCAGCGGTCAGAATGACGAACTCAAGCAGCGGCCCCGATGAGTTGGGACGTCCTCCCCGCAGTGCCGATCCAACAAACGCCGGCACGTCACGCCAGGGCATGGCTGGATGATGCTGCACGCGAACCCGCTTGCCTTGCTGCTTGGGCAGCAGATGGTCGACAACGTCGACGGGATTGCCGGTCACATGACCATGCGCCCAGCACCATTTCATGACCGCCTGGCAGCGCTGGCGGACGCGTGAAGCTGTCTCGGCCTTATCAAGCCAAATAGGGCGCAATGCGTCGGCGAAGTCACCAGGCTTCAAATCAGCCACCAGCTTGGTGCCGATCATTGGGAACACATACTGCTTCAGCGTATTGATCCACTGGGCTTGGTGCTTCTCGTTTCGCCAAGCGGCCTTCTGCTCCTCGTGCACCTGAATGGCGGCCTGCTCGAAGGTAAGGGCTGCCTGCTTTGCTTTTTGGGCTTCACGTGCCTGCTCACGGGCATAGATGGGGTCGCCGCCGCCCGCGATTGTCGCCCTGGCCGCTTCGGCAGATATCTTGGCTGCAGCAATGCCAGTGTCTGGATACGATCCAAGTCCCATGTCGCGGCGTGTGCCCGAAACCGGTGACACGTAGCGCAGTATCCACTTGCCGCGTCCCTTGATCGATCCAGGCTCCAACCTCAGGCCTGGAACACCCCCGTGCGCCACTGGTTTGTCCCCTGGCTTGACGCTTCTCGCCTTCACATCCGTGATCAGCTGCATTAGCTCTTACTCCACATCTGGCCCCACATTGGCGTGGGGCTGATATGGCACTGTAAGATTCGAACTTTGCAAGTTAGATCACATATAGACATCTTTTCAGGTGTTTATGGGTGACGTGTGTCTTCACGGATACATGTGGAACAGTAAACTAGCGGCCACTCTGTCCGCCACATATTCAATGTTTTCAATGTGTTATTAGAAGCATTCGGGTAAAATCCACCTTTCGACCCACCTTTGAAACCGGTCCCGGCCATTTGCTGTATTCGGGCCGCGCCTGAACAAAGAAAAAGCGGCGCTTCTCGGGGGAGAAGCGCCGCTCCGATTCTGCCCTTGCGGGCCCGGACCTATCCTTACTTGCTCAAGCGATCGCGGTTCATCACCTTGGTCCACGCCTTGGCAAAATCGGCCACCATCTGCTTGTGGCCATCGGCGGCGCCATAAACTTCGGCCACCGCACGCAGTTCCGAATGGCTGCCGAACAGCAGATCCACCGGGCTCGCCGTCCACTTCTTGGCACCCGTGGTGCGGTCAACACCGTCGTACAGGCCTTCGGTGGCGGACTTCTGCCACTTGGTTTCCATGCCGAGCAGGCCCACGAACCAATCATTGGTCAGCACGCCCGGCTTGGCGGTGAACACGCCCACCTTGCTGCCGCCGGCATTGGCATCCAGCACGCGCAGGCCGCCCACCAGCACGGTCATTTCCGGCACGGTCACGCCGAGCAGATTGGCGCGATCGATCAGGCCTTGCGTCGGGTTATAGTAGCTATCCGCCGTCCAGTAATTGCGGAAGCCATCGGCCTTGGGTTCCAGCGCGGCAAAGCTGGCCACGTCGGTCTGCGCCTGTGACGCATCGGTGCGGCCCGGCGTGAAGGCCAGCGTGATCGCCACGCCAGCATCAGCCGCAGCCTTTTCCACCGCGGCATTGCCAGCCAGCACGATCAGATCGGCCATGCTGATCTTGCGCGCGCCGGCCTTGTTGAAATCGGCCTGCACCTTGCTCAGAATCGGCAGCACCTTGGCCAGTTCGGCCGGGTTGTTGATCGCCCAATCCTTCTGCGGGGCAAGACGGAGCCGGCCGCCGTTCACACCACCACGGCCATCGGTGCCGCGATAGGAGGCCGCCGCCGCCCAGGCGGTGCGGACGAGTTCCGGCACGGTCAGGCCGCTGGCCAGAACGTTCGCCTTCAGGGTCGCCACGTCGGCATCGTTCACCAGCGGGTGATCAACCGCCGGCACCGGATCTTGCCAGCTCAACACTTCCTTGGGTGCATCCGGGCCGATGTAACGGGTGCGCGGGCCCATGTCGCGGTGGGTCAGCTTGAACCAGGCGCGGGCGAAGGCATCTTCGAACGCCTTGGGGTTCTTCAGCCAATTCTGCGTGATCTTCTTGTAGGAAGGATCGGTGCGCAGCGCGAGATCGGTCGTGAACATGATCGGCGCGTGATAGACGCCCTCGCGGTGGGCATCGGGCACGAACTTCTGGTCCTTGGCGTCCTTGGGCTCCCACTGGATGGCGCCGGCCGGGCTCTTCGTCTGCACCCATTCAAAGCGATACAGATTTTCCAGATACTGCATCGTCCACTGGGTTGGGGCCGACGTCCACGCGCCTTCCAGGCCCGAGGTGATGGTATCGGCACCCTTGCCGCTGCCCATCTTGTTTTCCCAACCAAAGCCCTGCTTTTCAAGGGCTTCAGCGGCCGGTTCCTTGCCCACGTTGGTGGCGCTGCCGGCACCGTGCGCCTTGCCGAACGTGTGGCCACCGGCGATCAGCGCGGCGGTTTCCTCGTCGTTCATCGCCATGCGGCCGAAGGTTTCGCGGATATCATTGGCGGCCATCTGCGGATCAGGCACGCCATTCGGGCCTTCCGGGTTCACATAGATCAGGCCCATCTGCACGGCGCCCAGGGGCCCGCCCAGCTTGCGGCCGGCGCTATAGCGCTTGTCGTCCAGCATCTTGTTTTCCGGGCCCCAATAGACCTTGTCGGCTTCCCAATCATCGGTGCGGCCACCGGCAAAACCGAACGGCTTGAAGCCCATGGTTTCAAGGCTCACGTTGCCGGCCAGCACCATCAGATCGGCCCAGCTCAGCGCGCGGCCATATTTGGCCTTCACCGGCCACAGCAGGCGGCGGGCCTTGTCGAGGTTGCCGTTGTCCGGCCACGAGTTCAGCGGTTCAAAGCGCTGCTGGCCACCACCGGCGCCGCCGCGGCCATCGGCGATGCGATAGGTGCCGGCGCTGTGCCAGGCCATGCGGATGAAGAACGGGCCGTAATTGCCATAGTCAGCCGGCCACCAGGGTTGGGTGGTGGTCAGCACCTTGGCGATATCGGCCTTCACCGCCTTCAGATCGAGCTTGGAAAATTGGGCCGCATAATCGAAATCCGGGCCGTAGGGATTGGATTGCGGCGCCTGCCCACGCAGCGGGGAGAGATCGACGAGTTCCGGCCACCAGAATTGCGGCGTGGTGTTGCCGCTCATGCTGGATTCCATGGCAGTGGCGCTGCCGGCGCTCAGGCCGGCAATGGCCAGTGCGACGATCGATGCGAATGAACGTGACATCTGCGTGTTATCCCTCTCTTGCAATCCGGGGTTACCCCGACTCCACCGCCCATAGGCCCCAGCGTTCAAATCAAGAAATTGATTGTCCCTCGCGCTGCAATCGAAAAAATCGCTAAGCCAAAACGAAAAAAGGGCCAGCCCTGCGGCCAGCCCCTTCACGCCCCGATGGGAAACGCCGGATCAATCCTTGGCGCGTTCCACGTAGCTGCTGTCGTCAGTGTTGATCACGATGCGGGTGCCGGCTTCGATGTGAGGCGGCACCATCACGCGGGCGCCGGATTCCACGATCGCAGGCTTGTAGCTGGACGATGCGGTCTGCCCCTTCACCACCGGTTCGGTCGAAAGGATGGCCATCGTCACGCGGGTTGGCAGGGTGATGGTGATGGCCTTGCCGTCGAACATCAGGATCTTGCACTCGGCATTTTCCTGCAAAAATCCGATGCCGTCGCCGATCATCGCCTCGGTCAGGCTGATCTGGTCGTATGTCTCGATGTTGATGAAGATATACTCGTCACCATCCTTGTAGAGATAAGTGTGCGGCACTTCCTCCACGAACGCCTTTTCCAGGGTATCCGTGGTTTTCACCGTTATCACCGTCTTCACGCCATCGGTGATGCGGCGCATGTCGATGGTGGTGGTGGGCGTGCCCTTGCCGGGGCGGAAGGTTTCGGCCTTCAGCACGACATAGAGATGGCCATCCTCATGCTCGATGACCTGACCCTTGCGGAAATTGCTCGCGATTTCCTTGACCATGATATCCCCTGTGCGCCATCGCGCCAAAAAACCTGATGCTTATAATTCTGCACGCCGTTAGGGCATGCCACCGGCTTTGTTCAAGGAAAAACATGGAACCTCGCCCCTTCTGGCATACCGATATCCACGCCGACCGCCGCCCCTTCCTGCTGGGCCGGGGCCGCATCAAGGCGGCGCTGCGTGGCTGGTTCGCTGGCGAAGGCTTCACCGAAGTCGAATGCGGCGCCGTTCAAGTCTCGCCCGGCAACGAGACACATCTGCACGGCTTCCCTGTCACATGGCGGCCGGAAGGCGGTGCGGAACAGACACTGTATCTGCACACCAGCCCGGAATTCGCTGCCAAGAAACTGCTGGCCGCCGGCGAAACGAAGATCGTCGATTTCGCCCGCGTCTGGCGCAATGGCGAACAGGGCCCGCTGCACGCGCCCGAATTCACTATGGTGGAATGGTATCGCGCCCACGCCGACTGGACCGTCGTGATCGCCGACACGCTGGCCCTGGCCCGCACCGCGCAGGCTGCCGGCAACGGTCTGCTTTCATGGCGCGGCCGCACCTGCGATGCCATGGCCGAACCGGAAATGCTCAGTTGCGAACAAGCTTTCGCGCGCCACGCCGGCATCGATCTCGCTGCCTGCCTCGACAACCGCGACGCACTGGCCGCTGAAGTCGCCCGCATCGGCCTCGACGTGCGCGCCGACGACATGTGGAGCGACCTGTTCAGCAAGGTCATCGTGACCATCGAACCGAAACTGGGCGACGGCCGCCTCATCTTCCTCACCCACTATCCGGTCTGCGAAGCCGCGCTGGCCCGCCCCTGCCCTACCGATCCACGCTGGGCCGAACGCTTTGAAGCCTATGCCTGCGGCGTCGAACTCGCCAACGGCTTCGGCGAACTCACCGATGCCGCCGAACAACGCCGCCGCTTCGTGGCCGATATGGACGAGAAGCAGCGCCTCTACGGCCGCCGCTACCCCATCGACGAAGACTTCATCGCCGCGCTGGCCCACATGCCGCCGGCCAGCGGCGTCGCGCTGGGCTTCGACCGCCTTGCCCTGCTGGCCCTGGGCGGCACCGATATCAGGCAGGTGATCTGGACCCCGTTCCCCGGCTGAAATTCGCTATCATGCTGGCGCAGGCCGGCATCTGCCTCGGCGCGATCCGCCTAGCCCTCAAGCGGCAAAGGCAGCGCTGCGACGCTCGATGCTGGGAACATGCAGGATCGCAATCGTGCCGGGGCCATCGCCGTACGAAAGTTCGCCCCCGGCCGAATTGGCCAGCATCGGCAAGAGCCGCGATCCGGAGCCTGCATTTGCTTCCGGCGTCCGCCCAACGCCATTGTCCATCACCACAAGACGGTAGCCGTGATCGTGGGGAGCCAATGTGACGTGAATGACGCCCTTGCCGGCAGGAAATGCATGCTTCAAAGCGTTGGTCACAAGTTCGTTCACGATCAGCCTGGTGTTGACTGCATGTTCTGCTGGCACGTTGAACGATTTCAAGTCGGACGTGATTGATATCTCCGATCGGCTTTTTGCGTTTGTGCGGACGGCGACCAATATCTCCTCAAGCAGCGCCGCAAGGTCACGTGAGCGGATGTCCGTGCCTTTGTGCCTCAGCTTCTGGTGAACGCTGGCCAGGACATGCAGCCGGTTGCTGGCTCTCTCAAGCGCTTCGAACGCCTCGCGCGCATCTATACGTTTTCCCTCGATCAACAACAGCGCCGTTGCCAACTGAAAATTGTTCATCGTTCGGTGATCGAGCTCCTCGATGGCAAGCTCCAGATCGGCGATGCGCAAGGCATCGAGTTCAATGATCCGGCGCCGGCTCAGCTGAAATTTGTGGACCATCACAAGCAGCAAAAGCTCTGCCACCGTGGCCAGGATCAACGACACGGCGGCACTGGTGTTCGGCAGCACGAACGAATTTTTCACCGGCATCATGAAATACCAGATGATGGTCTGACATGCCGCGATGGTAACAAGGCCAGCGCGCCAGTTCGACAGCAAGGTGGCTGCGACCACAGTTGGAAAAACCAGCGGAAACAAAATCACGCCTTGCCAGAAATTTTCAATCAGCAGTCGCACTGCGACAGTCATGGCAGCGCAGATAAAACCAATTAGCACGTCGAGCGCCAAAACAAGGCTCTTGATTGGCAAAAAATTAAATTTCTTTAATGACGTCTGATAATACGCAAAGACACTTGTACATTCGGTTATCACAATGGAAAAGCTGCGGGTAATATATTGCACTACTCAAGGTAATGATACCTATATCGTTTATTTAAATTTATTCTTGTATATCAGATAATTGACTTGGAACGTGGCGCGCGTGAGGTCCCGCTCCAGTCCTGCAGTTCCACCCCAACATCATCACTACCCTTACCTTGGACATCATTGCGCGCCTGCGCCAACCTGCCATCATGCCGCGATGGCAACGCGCGCAGACATCCACGATCCCGGCCCGTTCGGCACCGCGTTGAAGGCGGCGCGCGCGGGGCGGCGGGTGAGCCAGCTGATGTTGTCGCTCGACGCCGGGGTGAGTGCGCGGCACTTGTCGTTCCTGGAATCCGGGCGGGCGATGGCGAGCCGGGAGATGGTGTTGACCCTGGCCGAAGCGCTGGCGCTGCCGTTGTCGGCGCGCAATCATCTGCTGGGTGCGGCGGGGTTTGCCTCGGCCTATCCCGCCTCGCCGCTGGCATCGGAGGCGATTGCGCCATTCCGGGCGATCCTGAGCACGATGATGGAGAACCATGCGCCCTTCCCGGCCTTGCTGTGTGATCGGCACTGGAATGTGTTGGAGGCCAGCGCGTCGGCAGCGGCGATGCTCAGCCCCTTGCTGGAAGGGTGGAACGGGCCGCCCAACGTCTTCCGCCTCACCGCCTGTCACCCGCGGGCGCCCGAATTGATCGCCAATCTGCCCGAAGTGCTGCACGAAAGCCTGGAGCGGTTGGCGTTGGAGCAATCAGTGGCCGGTGATGATCCGGTGCTGGCCGAACTGATAACCGTCACCCGGGCGGCGGCGGCGAAGCACCCCTATCGCGCCGCGCGCACCCGATCACCGGTGCTGCCGGTGGTGTTTCGCGGGCCGGCGGGGTTGATGAGCTTCCTGTCGGTGGTGGCCCAGTGCGGCACCAGCGAGGATGTCACCGTGCGCGATCTGCGGCTGGAGTTGCTGTTTCCGGCGGATGAGGCGACGCGAGCAGCGTTCAGCTGACGCGGATCACGCACTTCCCCTCGATCCGCCCTTCCCCCATCGCCGCAAACGCCTCGCGCACGACGGCCAGCGGCAATTCAAGCCCGATGTGTGGCCGCATGTGCACCGCCCGCGCATCAATCTCCTGGATATGCCGCACCCCGGCGGCCGGGTCCTGCCGGCCCTGTTCACCGGCGCGCACGCCGATCAAGGCGATCTCCTTCAGCAGCAGGCGGTTCAAGGGCACGCTTTCCCCGCGCCCGCCGACGAAACCGATGATCGCGTAACGCCCACCGCGACGCAGGCATTTCACCAGCGGCATCACCAGCGGCCCGGCGACCGGATCGAACACCAGATCGATATCCTTCACCGGGATTTGCGGATGCTCACGATCGACCAGATAAGCCTCCTGCGCCCCAGCCTCGCGCGCCAGTTGCAGCCGCGCTTCGGATGAGGCCACCGCAACCACGTGCGCGCCCATGTGCGCCGCCAGTTGCACCGCCGCCCGGCCCATGCCGCCGCCGGCGCCGGTCACCAGCACACGCTCTCCGGCTTGCAGCCGCCCGCGCTCGACCAGCCCCACCCAGGCCGTCAGCGCGCCCACGGTGAAGGCGGCGGCTTCGGCCATGGTCAGGCCTTGCGGAACCGGGCGTAACCCACGCGCCGGCAGGGTGATCCGCTCCGCCATCAGACCGCTGCGCGCGCCGAGCATCAAGGCCTGACCCAACAGCGCCTCTGCCCCCGGCCCGGCGGCAATCACGGTGCCACTGCCTTCGGTGCCGGGGATAAACGGCAAATCGGGTTTGAACTGGTAGCCGCCTTGCAGCATCAGATAGTCGGGGAAGTTCAGACTAGCATGGCTCACCGCCACCAGCACTTCGCCCGGCCCCGGTGCGTGAGGCTCCGGCCAATTATCGTGCAAGGCGAGGCCTGTCAGATCGGGCGACAGCGTGGAACAGACGGCAGCGCGCATGGATCAGGCCTTGAACTGCGGCTTGCGCCGCTCAACGAAGGCCGCGGCGCCTTCGGCGAAATCCTGGCCCGCAAACGCGGCCGCAAAGATCGCCAGCGTTTCGGCATCATCCGCCGTCTGCCCATCCAGCACCCGGCGCACAAAGCCCTTGGCCGCCTTGGTCGAATGGCGGGAGGCGGCGACGATCGCATCCTTGATGCAGGATGGCCCGCCGGCCAGCAGTTCCACCAAGCCAATGCGGTGCGCCTCATCGGCATCAAGCAACTGCCCGGAAAACAGCATGCGCTTGGCCTGCCCCGGCCCGACCAGATCGATCAGCAATTTCACATCGTGCAGCGGATAGACAATGCCCAGTTTCGACGGCGTGATGCCAAAGCGGGCCGATGGCGTGGCGATGCGCAGATCGCAGGCCAGCGCCAGGCCACAGCCGCCGCCCACCGCGTCGCCTTCCACCCAGGCGATGGTGGGCAGCGGAAAGCGCGTCAGATCATGCTGGGCCTCGTTGATCGCGGCCTGGTTGGCGGCCAGCCATTCGGCATCGTCCTTGTTGGCAAGCAGCTCGGGGATATCGGCCCCGGCGCAGAATGCCCCACCGGGATGCGCGGCCTGCACCAGCAGCAGGCGCAGATCGGGCAGCGCCGCCGCCTCTGCCAGCAGGCGAGGCAGCAGGTGCCACATGGCCAGCGTGAAGGCATTGCGCTTGTCGGCGCGGTCGATCAGCAGCCGGGCGATGGGGCCATCATGTTCCAGGCGCAGGCTCATGGCGCGTCTCCTTGCAATGGCGGCACCGGGCCGGGCGTGTAAGTCTCCCCGGCGAAACGGATGGCCGGCGCGATGTGGACGCCGTTCAGCAGGCCGCGTTCGGCGATATGGGGTTGGGCAAAGCCTTCGGCGAAATCCAGCACCGGGGCGTAGGCGACATCAAGATCGGCCATGAACGCATCCCATTCATCGCGGCTGCGGGAGCGAAACGTCTCGCGAAGGAAGGCAATCAGCGGCGCCTGCGCCTCGCCCGCCTCGGCTTCGGCCAGTGCAATCAGATCGGGTCGGCCCAGCGCGGTGAGCAAGGCGCGGGCAAATTTGATCTCGCGGCCACCCAGCACGACGTGGCGGCCATCTTCGGTGTCATAGACATTGTAGAACGCCGCGCCGCCCAGTGAACGCTGGTTGTCGGAACGCGGGCTTGGCCCGCCCGCCAGCGCGCTGCCGGCGATATGGGCACCCCACGGCAACAGGCTATCGAACATGGCGATATCGATATGGTCGCCCTGCCCGGTCTTCTCCCGCCCGATCAGCGCCATCAGCACGGCGGCCAGCCCGGTGAGCCCCGCCGCCACGTCGGCTGCCGGTACGCCGGGCACCGCCGGTGTTCCATCCGGGCCATCATTCACGCTCAGGAAGCCGGCCAGCGCCTGCACCGCCATGTCGTGCGCCGGATGATGCGCCAGGGCGCCATGCTGGCCAAAGGCGGAGATGGAGCAATAGACGATGCGCGGATTGAGCGCCCGCACATCGTCCCAGCCAAAACCCAGGCGCGCCATAACACCGGGGCGGAAGCCTTCCACGAACACGTCGGCACCGCGGATCAGATCGGCCAGCGCCGCCTTGCCAGCTTCGCTCTTCAGATCGAGCACAACGCTGGTCTTGCCGCGATTGAGGTTGGCGAACCAGATGCTGTGGCCGTCTTCGAAGGGTCCCTGCGTGCGCGCCGGATCACCGGCGGCGGGCTCGACCTTGATCACGTCTGCCCCCTGATCGGCCATCATCAAGGTCAGCATCGGGCCGGGCAGGAACATGCTGAGATCGATGACGCGGATGCCGGAAAGTTTGCCCATGATGCACTGCACCGCGAAGCGTTGCCGGCGTCAACCTGCGACTGTGGCAGGCTCAGGCCAGTGCGGCGATGATGGCTTGGTTGGTCTCGGCCGCCGCATCCAGCGGCGCCAGATGGCCACCACCGCGAATGAAGCCGGTGGCCAACCCGGCCTGTTCCAGCGTAGAGACCACCGTGCGCCGCTACGGCGTCTCGTCTTCCCCAGCCAGCGCGGTTGCTCGCACGGCGATGCGCTTCACATCGTCCGGCGTCACCGTCAACGGCCGCCCCGGAGACACAAGATCGCGGCCATCGTAGCCCAACAGCATCGCCGCCATCGCCGCGCGCACTTCCGGGCGACCAGCGGTGAGCGGATGGGCCAGCCACAACTGCCGCATCTCGGACAGCTTGCCGGCGCGGGCCGGCGCGGCCATCTCGGCGGCTGGCACGGTTTCATGCGGCACGGCCAATTCGGCAGCGATGGGCGCACCAATCACCACAAGCCGCTCCAACCCGACCGGCTGCGTCGCCGCATGCGCCAGGGCCACCTTGCCACCCTGGCTCAGCCCAACGAGATGATAACGGGATATGCCCAGCGCCGCGGCCACACGCGCCACATCGGCCGGCTCTTCGGCTAGGTCGGCCGGCGCACTGGATTCACCAAAGCCGCGCCGATCCACCGCCACCAGCGTGAACCGATCGGCCAGCGGCGCCTGCCCCCGTCGGAGGCATCAATTCATCACAAACTCTTAATAAAAAACGATTTTCGAAAGTTGGCTGGGGCGCCAGGATTCGAACCTGGGAATGCCGGTACCAAAAACCGGTGCCTTACCGCTTGGCGACGCCCCAACAGACCAACTGACTGAGCGCTCAGCCGGTTAGGCAATCGCACGCGCTTTGCCAAGCCCTTCTTTGCCGCAATGCCTACGCCGCAGCTGTTTGACAGGCCGGCGACGCCGCTTCAGAAACGTGGCCATGAACAGCGCCAGTTGCAGCGCACAGCGGGACCTTCTCGCCCTTTTGCCACGAGTGCGGCGGGAGGGGCCGAGGTGGCCTAGGCCCGCGCCAGCAGCCGCCGTGCCTGTTCGACGTGCAGGATTTCCACCATCTGGCCGTCGAGTGTGGCCACGCCGCGCCCAGCCTCAAGAGCAGCTTGATAGGCGGCAATCATTGCCCGGGCCTTCGCCAAATCACCGGCTGAAGGCGAGAAGACCGCGTTGCCGAGATCGACCTGGCTGGGGTGAATCAGCGTTTTACCGTCAAAGCCAAGCAACTTGCCTTGGCCGGCTTCGGCCCGGAATGCGGCTTCGTTGCGATACTCTGTGCACACGCCATCAAAGCATGCGATTCCCGCAGCGCGGGCGGCAAGGACGATGATGGACAGGCTGTAGAGCAAGGGCATGCGGTTCGCATCAGCGCCACAATTCAGTGCCTTGGCCAGATCGGCCATGCCTGCAATGAGGCCGGCCACGCCCGGCGTGGCGGCAATTGCGGCAGCATTGAGCACACCTGCCGGGGATTCGATCATTGCCAGCACCGGCCGCCCGCCGGCGCGATCCACGACGTCGGTGGCTTCGGCAGCGGTGTCCACCTTAGGCACCACGATGCCGGCAAAGCCTTGCGTCTGCGCAGCGGCCAAATCATCGCCATGCCAAGGCGTGCCAATGCCATTCACCCGCAAGAACAGCACCCGATCGCCCCATCCGCCATCGATTACAGCCGCCACGGCAGCGGCGCGGGCATCGGGCTTGGCATCGGGCTGCACCGCGTCTTCAAGATCGAGGATCACCGCGTCGACGGCCAAGGTGTGCGCCTTGGCAATGGCGCTGGGCCGGTTGGCGGGCAGGTACAGCAGAGAGCGCAGACGAGTCATATCCATGGCCCACATGCTGCCAAAGCGAAGCCGCCTGGGCAATGCGCCTAATCGTCAGCCCAATATGTCGGTTGTCCGCGCAACCGAAGGATCAGCGTGACCCTGCTTTATCAGGATCAGGCCTGATCATTCGGGCGCCAGCTGGCGGCCTTCGAAGCGGGCGATGGCGTGGCTGACAACCTTTTCGAGCGCCTCGTCGGAGAAGAAGCCGCCGGGGGTCAGGCAGCGTTCGATCAGCACGCGGTGGCCGGCGCGGATCAGGCGTGGGCCCAGGCGGCGAAACAGCGGTACCATCAGACCTTGCAGCAACAGCACACTGCACGGCGCCGGCGACAGGCTGACGGCCTCAGCGGGCGCGGAGCTGGTCATGTCAGGCATCAACGGCGGTCCCGCTCTGCTGAACCGAACCCCATAAATGCAGATGATGGCGCCTGTCGACAAGCCCGCGCAAGATGATGCGCGCTGACCACGGCCCTACCTGTTGCCCCCCATACAGCATCCCCGAAGCGCCACGCATTGCCCGTTGGAGTTCCGCGTCATCTGAGCCGCCATCTCTGAATACAGATATAATGACAGGCCCGTAATCCTCAGTTATGTATCTAAATTTTAACGGTTGCGCCATGGTAGTCGTCATATGAAAGACACAATGGCTCGCACCGAGTTAAGCCTTGGCCTGACCTTTGGCCTGTTTCTGGCGGCATCGCTGCTGATAGACGCCCTCGTGCGCGAGCGCCGCCTTCGCAGCTTTGCCGGCGTGTGGCTGCATCTGTTAATCCTGCTGGCAACCGCTGGCCTGGTGCAGGCGCTGTGCGGGAATGTTATGGTATCGGCGCTGGTAGCGCTGGGGCTGGTGGCCATGCTGGCGCTGGTTTCCAATGCGAAGAACGCCATGCTGGGTGAACCCCTGGTATTTTCCGATCTGGCACTAGTGGCCGCCGTGTTCCGTCACCCGCAATTCTATCTTTCGGCCTTGCAGACGTGGCAACTGGCGGCACTGGTGGCCGGTGCTGCCGGCCTGCTGGCATTGCTGGCCTGGCAATTCGTAGCAGCAATTCTGCCGCATCTGTCCGGATTGGCCGTACTCGTGGCGTCGCTGCTCACCATCCGGATCAGCCTGATCCTACCACCGTGGCAGGGCGTGGCCGTGGTGCCCGACGCCCGCGCTGATCTGGCCCGCCACGGCCTTCTGGCCAGCCTGCTGCTTTATTCATGGCGCTGGCGGGCAAGCGAAGATCCGGCGCCGTGTTCAGCTTCCCTGTCGGCCCAGGCTAGTGCCGAACTGGTGGTGGTGGTGCAATGCGAAAGCTTTGCCGATCCGTCCGAACTGTTCGGCGAACCGGCGCTGGCCCTGCCCTGGCTGGCCGCGGCACGGGGCGATGCCTGGGTGCAAGGCCGGCTGCTTGTATCGGGCTTTGGCGCCTATACCAACCGCACTGAATATGGCGTTATTTTCGGCCGGGACGAGGATGTGCTGGGCTTCCGCCGCTATGATCCCTTCCTCACCGCCCTGGGCGAGGCCAGCTACGCCCTGCCCGCACGCCTGGCCCGTGCCGGCTGGCGCAGCCTGTTTGTTCATCCGTATGATCTGGGCTTCTACAACCGCGATACCATCATGCCGGCGGCCGGCTTTACCGAAATGGTCGGGCCTGACGCTTTTTGCATGCCGGCCAAGGGGGAACATCGTTATGTGACCGATGCCGCCATCGCCGATGTGATCATGGACCGCGCCCGCAGCGCCGTTGGCCCCGTTTTCATCCACGCGGTTACTATCGAAAACCATGGCCCATGGCCGGCCGACAGCAATGGCCATCGGTCAACGGCCTATCTGCGGCTGGTGGCCAAGGGCGATGCCATGCTTGCCCGCCTAATCGACGAGATCGCCGCCCTTCGCAAGCCGGCGATCCTGCTGTTCTATGGCGATCACCGCCCCAGCATTAGCGGCCTGGTCGACCCCGGCGGAGATCGGGACACGCCCTATGTGCTGCTGCGCTTTGGCGCCGACGGCGCGCTGCTCAACGGTTCCGGCCAACCGCACGATCTCACCCCAGCGCAATTGCACCATTTGCTAGCGAGCACGATCACGGCCTGAGTGTCAATCGGCGCGCAAAGTTGACCCCGCATCGGCTTCCAACACTGACCCCCTTTGGCGGTGCCAGAGGGGGTCGCGGTGGTCCATAGAAGGGGCCTAGGCATTTCGCCCAGGTCGATGCGTTTCTGGAAACGCTTTAGCGCTGCGTCGAAGGCACCGGCTGCACGCCGGTGATGCGGCCGTGGACGAGATCACTGTAATCCTGCGCCAGTTGCAGCGTCGCTTCACCCACCTGGAAATTCCATGGGCCAATATCGGCCAGCGGCGTCACTTCGGCGGCTGAGCCTGTCAGGAAGGCTTCCTGGAAACTGGCCAGTTCTTCCGGCCAGATCGCGCGTTCTACCACCTTGATGCCGCGGCGCTGGGCGAGCGCGATGATGCTGCGGCGGGTGATGCCATCCAGGAAGCAATCGGGTGTGGGCGTGTGCAGTTCACCGTTCTGGAAGAAGAAGATGTTGGCGCCCGTCGCTTCGGCCACCTGCCCGCGCCAATCTAGCATCATTGCATCATTATAGCCGGCGTTTTCCGCCGCGTGCTTGGACAGCGTGCAGATCATGTAGAGACCGGCCGCCTTGGCGCGCACCGGCGCCGTGTAGGGCGCGGGCCGGCGCCACGGCGCGATGTTGAGGCGCAGACCCTTCTTCAGAGCTTCCGGGCCAAAGTAAGCGCCCCATTCCCAGGTGGCGACAGCGAGATGCGCCTTGGTCTTCTGCGCCGAAACGCCCATCTGTTCGCTGCCGCGCCAGGCGACGGGGCGAACATAGGCATTTGTGAGGCCGTTGGCGGCCAGCGTCTGCCGGCAGGCCTCGTCGATCTGTGCAACGCTCCACGGCAGCGGAAAGCCCATCAGCTCGGCCGAATCGCGCAAGCGCTGGGAATGGGCCGACAGCGCATAGATATGGCCGCCATAGGCCCGCGCGCCTTCGAACACGGAGCTGGCATAGTGCAGGCCATGGGTGAGGATGTGGACATTGGCTTCGCGCCAGGGCTTCAATTCACCGTCCATCCAGATGAAGCCGTTACGATCGTCGAAGGTAGCGTCGGTCATGGCAGAAACCCTGTCCCCAGAAACAATGATGAGGCCTGCCGCCCTGCCCCGGCAACAAACGAACAGTGTGGCCACCGCCGCCTTGCCGGGAATTGCGCGCCCCGCTTGTGTTGGCATAGCCCTTGTGGCAGGTAAGTCAACATGACTGTCCCAATTTCCGCAGCCGCTGCTCAGGCCGCGGTTTCCCCCCTGAAGGTGACGCCGGCCTCGCCGCTGTTCCTGCGCGAGGACGAGATCCGGCGCGGCATCGAACTGCTCTATTTCGGCTACACGTCGATGATCCGGGGTGCCGATGCGATTTTGGAAGCACAGGGGCTGGGTCGCGCCCATCACCGCTCGCTTTACTTCATCGCGCGCCGGCCGGGGCTTTCGGTGGGGGAACTCATCAGCCTGCTCGGCATCACCAAGCAGTCGCTGGGCCGGGTGCTGAATGATCTGGGCAACCGCGAACTGGTCGAACAGCGTGTGGGCGTGACGGATCGCCGCCAGCGCCTGCTCACCCTTACGGCGTCGGGCGCGGCACTGGAAGCGCGGCTGTTCACCGATCTCGAACGATCGATGGCGCGCGCCTATTGCGAAGCCGGGCAGCAGGCCGTCACCGGTTTCTGGGCGGTGTTGATGGGCCTGGTGCCGCCGGCGGACCGCCCGCAGGTGGAAGCACTGCAGGGTTAAGGCGGCGAGAGCGCCTTCAGATAATCGAACAGCGCCCGGCGTTCGGCGTCGGTCATGTGCACCAATCGTTCCCGGCCCACGCCCGTCATCAACCGCAACTTGCGTCCATCCGGCGGCCACCCGGTGGTGGTGAGCCGCACAAAGGCTGGCCAATCATAAACCTGGATGGCATCCGCCAAGGCAGGCGTATCGCTGCCAAAGCCGCCAAGTCCGTTATTGTGACACTCAGCGCCGGCAAGCCGGGTGAAATAGGGGCCCCATGCCGGCGTACCGGGTGCCGGAGCAACAGCAGGGCCAGCATCCGTGGCCCGCACCAGCACGACATTGGGGATCAACTCGCCGGTGGCGGCGGCATAGGCCTTGAACAGACGATGTTTCAGCGTGACCGGCTGGGCATCTGTGGCGGCCGGCAGGCGGCGCAGATGGGCGTGAATGGCGGCAATCTCGTTGTCGGCCATGACGGCAAACATTTCGGTTGGCATTGCCCAACTGATGCTGGTGCCATCGGGGTGCAGACCGTGACGCACAGCGCGCGCGAAATCCTCACGCGCCCACTCGCGGGCGCGGCGGCGCGGATTGGGCGCGACCATGCCATAGAAGTCTTCGCCGGCCAGTGCCTTGCCGTGGCAACCGTTGCAGCCATAAACGCCCACCAGGCGCGCGCCCAGCGCCGCATTACCGGGTCCGCCCGCCACCGTTGACGGCAGCGCGCCATGATCCTTCGTCAATTACTGCTGTCCGGCCCACCACAACCCGCCTGCGGTGCCGGCCACCACGAGCAGCGATGCGCCGATCACCCCCAGACCAAGCTTCACCCATCGCGGCACGGCATTTGTCTCCCAAGCGAGAGATTATGTCAGTCGCGCCAACGTGTCAGCCCAGTTCGCGTGACCGCTCCGCCGCTGCGGCCACCACCTTTTCCAGCAGCGGCGTCAGGCCCGGCATCAGCACCGAAAGGCCGGCCGCTGTTGTGCCGCCGGGCGAGGTGACGCGTTCCCGCAAGGCGGCAGCGGGGGTCGCGCCATCCTGCGCGGCGAGCGCGGCGGCCCCAATCAATGTCTGGCGGGCAAGGCGCATGGCCATGGCCGGTTCCAGGCCAGCCGCTTCGCCAGCGGCGGCCAGCGCCTCAATGAAGTGGAACACATAGGCCGGGCCGGAACCGGAAACGGCGGTGACGGCGTCGAACTGGACTTCATCGGAAAGCCAGATCGTCTGCCCCACTGGCTGGAACAAGGCTTCGGCGGCGCCCTGCACGATATCGCCGTCGCGGGTGAACAGCGCGGTGGCCCCCTGCCCCACCGCAGACGGCGTGTTGGGCATGGCGCGCACGATGCCGGCGCCCGGGAAAAGCCGGGCCAGGTCCTCCGTGCGCACACCAGCCATCACCGAAATCACAAGGGTGAGCGGCCCCAGCCGGCCGGCAAGTGGCAACACCGCCTGCGCCCAGGCCTGTGGTTTCACGGCAAGAACGACGATATCGGGTTTGCCTTCTGCCGGCGGGCGAGCCGAAGCTTCGACGCCGGGCGGCAGGTTGCGGGCGGCGGGATCGATCACGGCAACAGGCCCCAGCCCTTCGGCCAGCCAGCGCCGCAGCAACGCGCCGCCCATGTTGCCACAGCCAATCAACCAGATCGGCGCCCCGATCTGCGCACTCGCTGTCATGTCTGCTCCCAAAACCGGTCTTATGCTTCGCCGGCTGTCTCGATCAGCGCGGCGGCCAATGCTTCGACCGGGCTCTGGCCCGCCAGCAACACCAGCTGGAACACCGGATAATAACGCTCGAACTCTTCCACGGCGGCATCAGTGAGGATTTCGGCCTGGGCCGGCGACAGGTCGCCGCCATCTTCGGCATCATCATCGGCCAGCAACGTGGCGTGGCGGAACAGGATCATGCCGTCGGCCGACCAGAGTTCGAAATGGCCCATCCACAATTGTTCGTTGATCAGGCCGATGGTTTCATACACCGCCAGCCGGCGATCCGCGGGCACGGTGAGATCGGCCTGGGCAATGATCTGCAGCACCCGGTCTTCCCCACGCCATAGGGCGCGCAGCTGGTAGGTGCACCAGCCACCCTTCACCGTGGTGATGATTTCCTCATCACCCACACGTTCGGAGGCCCAGCCATTGGCGTCGAACAATTGTTCGAGCAGGTCGATCGGGGCGGGCTCGCCCGCGCTGACATCAATTTCGGAAAAGCTCATCGTGCCTCTCCCTTACCGGCCACTGCACAGACTGTGCAAGCCTTGCCGATTCGGCAAGAGCAAGGCACGCAAAATCTTGTGGATATCAGGCGTCTGCCCCACCAGATTTGCGGCTCTTCTTTGCCGCCGACTCCGCAAGCTCGGCTTTCAGCGCGGCAATTTCCGCCTTCAGCGCCTCGATTTCACCGCGGGCCGTGTCAGCCATGGCTTTCACCGCATCGAATTCGTCGCGACTGATCTCGCTGGCGCCAACGAATTCCTTCATCCGTTCCCGTGCCACGCCGGAAAACTCGCGGCTGGCGCCGGCCAGCGTGCCCATGGCGGCGGTGGCGACTTTGGACAGGTCTTCAAACAGTTTATTGTCGTTCTGCATTGTTCAAACTCCCAGCTGCATGGAATCGGCCATGGGGTTGAGCATCATGATGGCAATATTCAGCACGCCCGCAAAGCACAGCCAGGCGCAATAGGGCAGCATCAGCCAGCCGGCCAGCCGATTGACGCGCCAGAAGCTCCACGTGGTCGTGATCGCCACCAGCAGCATCACCGCGATGATGGCCAGCGCGGCGGAAATCATGTGCAGGCGGAAAAACACCGGCGACCAGGTAAGATTGATGGCAAAGCCAACGGCGAACAGCGCGATGGCGAGGCGCTTTCCCGGCACCTTTTTCGTGCCCCACACCATGGCGAAGGCCACGCCGATCAGCGTGTAGAGAATGGCCCAGGCAATGCCGAACAGCGGCCCCGGCGGCTGGAACGCCGGCAGGGTGAGCGACTGGTACCACGGGTTGGTATCGGTGGAGCCGGCGATGCGCGCCACCAGTCCGCCCATCAGCAAGATGGCTGGCACCGCCACGATCGCCGCCCGCGAAAAACTCCCCGTGGAAAACCAGGGTTCAGGCGCGTCAAGGGACTCAGGGATGGACATTGCCGTTGGTATAGCCTGTTGCCCGCTGCCACGCTACACGTGACGCATGGTGGACAGTGACGCAGTGCCCGTGATTGACAGCTGCTGGCTGTGCGGGAGGCCGCTGGGTGCAACCGTCGAGTGGCATCATCCGGTGCCAAAGGCCAAGGGCGGACGGGATCGCCAGAAGGTTCACCCGATCTGCCACGAAGCCATCCACGCCCATTTCAGCAACAGCCAGCTGGGCCGCATGGGGGCAGACAAGGCCGCCGTGCTGGCGGAGCCGGGCGTGGCGGCGTTCGCGGCGTGGGTGGCCGGCAAACCACCGGATTTCCATGCGCCCACCAATGGCAAGAAGCGTTAATCGGCGCGCTGGGCGCCGATCAGAAATTCCACATTGCCTACCGGGCCCGTGATGGGACTGGTGGTGAGGCCGGCAACGGCCCAGCCCTGCCCTTCCAGCCACGCGGCGACGTCGCGGCAGACGCGGTCGCGCACCGCTTCGTCGCGCACCACGCCGCCCTTACCCACATCCTCGCGGCCGGCTTCGAATTGCGGCTTGATAAGCGCCAGCAGGCGGGCGCCGGGTTTCGCGAAACCCATCGGCACGGGCAACACCTTCATCAGACTGATGAAACTGGCATCGCAGACGATGATATCGATCGGCTCAGGGATATGCTCCGGCGTCAGCAGGCGGGCCGACAATTGTTCGAGCACGACAACGCGATGATCCTGCCGCAATTTCCACGCCAGCTGATTGGTGCCGGAATCGTTTGCATAGACACGGGTGGCGCCGCGGCTGAGCAACACATCGGCGAAGCCGCCGGTGGAGGAGCCGACATCGATGGCGACCGCGCCAGCCACGTCCCAGCCGAAATGGGTAAGACCGTGATCGAGCTTGATACCGCCGCGCGACACCCAGGGATGGTCACGCCCCTTCACCTCCAGCGGCGCATCCGCGGCCAGCGTGTCGCCGGACTTGGCGATCTTGCGGTCACCGGAAAACACCAGGCCGGCCATCACCAGCGCCTGCGCGCGGGTACGGCTTTCAACCAGCCCGCGTTCCACCAGCAGTTGATCGACGCGCGACTTCACCACGCTTTTTGCAGCTCCACTACCATCACTTCAATGGGTTCCTTGCCCACGTTCACATCCTGGTGCAACGTCTTGGGGTTGGCCGGCAGCCAATAGGCCTTGCCGGTTTCCCAATTCTGGATGTCGGACTGGCCGGTTTCCTCGCGAATATCCATGGTGCCGCCCTTCAAGGCGATCAGCACGCGCGGATGATCGTGGCGGTGCAACGGCAGCGGATTGCCGACCGCGATCACCGAACGCCACACCTTCACCTCCTCGTTGGCAAACTGCGGCGTGCGCCCGGTTTGCACCTGTGCGACCGCCAAACCGGCGCCGAAACCGCCCAACAGCAGCACCGCACCAAGGCTCCAGGATTTCACCATATTCATTCTCCCCATCGTAAGAATCGGCTCGCCTTGTCCAGCGGCTCAAACCGGCCGAACCGGCAGAGGCTGAACACCTCAGGCGTGAAATTGTCCTTCACCTCGAACAGATCATTGGCGCAGGCGCGCGAGGACGCGTCGCGGCGCACGATGATCATGTTGGGTTTGAGGCCGGGGCAGCCATCGGGCAGACGCGATCGGTGCCAGCGCCCGCCAGCGCGCACCAGCAGCACATCGGCGCTGGCCACCTTATACTCCAACTGGCGGCCAACGATCAGGCAGGTCGCCGCCGTCCCCACCGCGGGCGCGGTGAGCGGATCGGCAGCCGCCAGCAGAAGCAAAACCCCAAGCATGTTGGCCAAAGCCTGCCACAGACGCTATGCGCGGCCAATGACTCGTTTCGCCTTCAACATCCATGCCCGCGACGGCAAGGCGCGCACCGGCACGATCCAGATGCGCCGCGGCGAAATCCGCACGCCGGCGTTCATGCCGGTGGGAACAGCCGCCACGGTCAAGGCAATGCGCGCCAGCGAAGTGCGCAGCGCCGGCGCCGATATCATCCTGGGCAACACCTATCACCTGATGCTGCGCCCGACGGCGGAGCGGATAGCGCGACTGGGTGGCCTGCATGCGTTCATGGGCTGGAACCGCCCCATCCTTACCGACAGCGGCGGTTACCAGGTCATGAGCCTTTCCAGCCTGACCAAGCGCACGGAGGAAGGCGTCACCTTTGCCAGCCATCTCGATGGCAGCCGGCATCTGATGAGCCCGGAACGTTCGATGGAAATCCAGCGCCTGCTGGGCAGCGATATCATCATGGCGTTTGATGAACTGGTCGCCCTGCCCGCCCCGCGCGAAGTGGTGAAGGACGCCATGTACCGTTCGATGCGCTGGGCGGCGCGCAGCCGGGCGGCGTTCGATGCCGGCGGCGAGCATGCGGCGGGTGCGGCGTTGTTCGGCATCCAGCAGGGCGGGCTGGATGAACGTCTGCGCGCTGAATCTGCGACCGCGCTGCGCGCCATCGGCTTCGACGGTTATGCCATCGGCGGCCTGGCGGTGGGCGAAGGCCAACTGGCGATGTTCGGCGTGCTGGATTATGCCACTGACCAGCTACCGGAGGATGCGCCGCGCTATCTGATGGGTGTCGGCAAGCCCGATGATATCGTTGGCGCCGTGGTGCGCGGGGTGGACATGTTCGATTGCGTGCTGCCCACGCGATCAGGCCGCAACGGCCAGGCCTTCACCCATGATGGCCCGCTCAACCTGCGCAATGCCGTGCATGGCGAGGATCTGTCACCCCTTGATGACGATTGCCGCTGCTCGGTCTGTCACGGGCCGGAGGCGACGAGCCGCGCCTATCTCCACCATCTGATCAAGGCGGGCGAGATGCTGGGGGCGATGCTGCTCACCCAGCATAATATCGGTTTCTACCAGCAGCTGATGGCAGGCTTGCGTAGCGCGATTGCAGAGCAGCAACTGGGCGATTTCGCCGCCGCCTTCCTCGCCCGCTATCACGCAAAACGCCGCTGATACGGCTGCGCCCCGGCTTGGGTACGGCAGACGTTGTCCTACGTGCCGGTGCGCGGCGTTTGTGCCAGCAGGTAGGTGGAACTGAGCTTATCCATGTGGTTCGTTGACCACGGACGTGCGACCTTGTGACCGGGTTAATTCGCCCAAATCGAGAATGTTATTGGAAATACATTAAGAATTTTCGGTAAGGGCGATTGCTTATGCCCAGCCGGCCGGTGGCATAGGGAGCCGGATCAACCGGCGCAGTGCCGCCCAGCAGCAACGCCGCACAAAGGCGACCGGCGGCCGGTGCCGTCTGGATGCCGAACCCACCCTGCCCGGCACACCAGAACAGGCCATCCACGGCGCCATCAAAGCCATACACCGGCAACCGATCGGGCGCGAAGCTGCGCAAGCCCGCCCAGCTTGATTCGAGCCGCTTCACGGCCACTGTGCTGGCCTGTTCGAACCGGTCGATCACCACGGCCAGATCCATCTCGTCGGGGCGGACATCGTGCGGCACATCGAGAATCTCGTCGTGCGGCGACAGCCACAGCCGCTCGCCATCCGGTTTGAAGTAGAAACTGCCGTCGCTGCTCATCACCGTCGGCAGATCGGCCGGCGGGACGGGATCGATACGCAACACAGCCATCGTGCGCCGCAGCGGCATCAGGCCCTTGGGCGCGGCCCCGGCCAGCGTCGCCAGTCCATCGGCCCAGGCCCCGGCGGCATTGACCAGCAATGGCGCCGTGAAAACGCCGGCGCGGGTGATGATACGCCACATGCCCGCGATGCGGTCGAGCGCAGTGACTTGGGCATTGGTGATGAGCGTGGGCTTCGCGCCATTCACACCGCGCAAAAAGCCCTGATGCAGGGCGGCCACATCAATATCGTGGCAATCGGGCTCGATCAGGGCGCGATTGCGCCATTCGGGCTTCAGCATTTGCCCCGCCGGCGATGCCGCCAGCGCCGCGGCGTCCAGCCAGTCATAGGCCACGCCGCCTTCATCATATTCGGCGGCGACCCGTTCCAGCCCGCCCGCATCCTCGGGGCTTTCGATGATCAGGCTGGGCCGGTGGTGCAGCAGCGGCGGAAAGCCCGCTGGGGCTTCCCCAAAGAAAGCCCGGCTGGCGCGGCTCAACGGCACGACGGCCGGGCCGCCATAGCTTTCGATAAAGATGGCCGCCGATCGCCCGGTGGTGTGATAGCCCGGCCGTTCCTCCATCTCGATCAGGAGAACGCGCAGTTGAGGCGCCGCTTCCAGCAAGGCCCAGGCCGTGCTTGCCCCGGCAATGCCGGCGCCGATGATGGCAATATCGAAATCCTGGCTCATGTTTGCCCGCCGAAGAACGCCAGCATGCGGGCCAGCACCGTGCCGCGCAACGGTTCGGCTTCGCGCAGCAGTTCGTGGCCAGCTTGCGGGTATTCAACCGTTTCGCCGCCGGGGATGCGCGCGACAAAGCTACGGGTGGCCGTACTGTCCACCAGGCCATCCTTCTCCGGAATCAGCGCCAGAACCGGCACGGAGATAGCCTCAGGCACGCCGCGCGCGTTCAGTGCATCGATGCTGGCAAAGGCATCGTGCAGCCAACCCCAGGTCACACTGCCCAGCGCCAGCGCGGGATATTGCCCGATCCACCAGCTTTCATCGGAATAACGTTCGGCATCACTGTTGAGCAGCAACTGGCGCTTGCTGCCGGCAACACCGGGTTCATAGGGGCCGCCGCCCAGCACGAAATCGCTGCCGCGCCGCCATTTCACCATGCGTGCCGCCAGCCAGCGGGCAAGGCCCGGGCCCAACGGGGAGGCCGACAGCCCCAGCATCGGCGCCAGCACGACCGCCCGGGCAATGCCGCCACGCGCGGCCGCCAGGTGGCGCAGCACCATGTGCCCGCCCATCGAATGGGCCGCCGCCACCACCGGGCCACCGCTGCGCTCAACCGTCCATGCCACCAGTTCGGCCAGATCATCGAGCCATATGTCAAAGCCCGGCGAGGCGCCGTGCATCGGCGTCTTGCCCACCCGCCGCGACAGGCCCTGCCCGCGCCAATCAAAGATGGTGACGCCCCAGCCGGCATCAACCAGATCGTGCAGGGTTTCGGCATATTTCTCGACGAAATCAGCCCGGCCGGTGACCATCAACATATGGCCCCGTTCCGGATTGCGGCGCGGCCAATGTTCCAGCCGCACTGGCCAGCCATCGCGCAGCGGCAGGAAAAGGCGCTCTCCGCCCGCCGGCAGGCTGCGGCGGCGCATCCACGGGTCAGTTTCGGGCACAACATCCATGGCGCGCATCGATAAAGCCGATTCGCGCCGCTTGCCAGCGCCTTGGGTTGCGGCTTAGCGTGGCGGGCAATGCACGCCCTGAAACTGCTCTCTGGCCTGGCCGCCACTGTCGTGCTGGCGCGCGGCGCATCCCTGCTTCAGGGCCAGGTGATGATGGCCGAATTGGGCCAAGCTGCGGCCACCGCCATCCAGGCGCACGGCGTGGTGGATGGCAGCATCAGCTTTCGCCAACCATCAGGGCTGGTGGCCCGGGTGGCCCACCTGTCCGGTACGGCCGATCCCGCCACCCGCGCCGCCGTGATCGCCGAACTGAAACGCCACCCCGGCATTGCCGACGCCGTCTGGAGCCCGCGGTGATCTGGCTGTTCGGCGAGATCTGGCTGTGGGTGCTGGCCGGCTTTGCCGTCGGATTGGCGACGGGCTGGTGGATGTGGAAGCGCTGAAGAGTAGGACTTTTTAATTGGCCTTCTTGAGCGCCGCCTGCGCCGCCGCCAACCGCGCGATCGGCACGCGGTAGGGGGAGCAGCTTACATAATCCAGACCAAGGCCTTCGCAGAACAGGATGGAGGCCGGATCGCCGCCATGCTCGCCGCAGATGCCCAATTTCAGATCAGCCTTTACGCTGCGGCCACGTTCGGCGGCCAATGCCACCAGTTCGCCCACACCGTCTTCATCAATCGAAACGAACGGGTCCTTGGAATAAATGCCCTTTTCGACATACGGCCCCATGAACCGCGCCGAGTCATCGCGGCTGATGCCCAGCGTGGTTTGCGTGAGATCATTGGTACCAAAGCTGAAGAACTGCGCATGGGCAGCAATATCGGCAGCGCGCAGGGCCGCGCGCGGCAGTTCAATCATGGTGCCAACCAGATAATCCAGCGTGGTCCCCGTTGCGGCAAACACGGCGGCTGCTTCGGCGTCGATGGCGGCCTTGGTCAGTTCCAGTTCCTTCGCCGTCGCCACCAGTGGCACCATCACTTCCGGCACCACCGCCGCACCGGTTTCCTGGGCCACCATGACGGCGGCTTCGAAAATGGCGCGGGCCTGCATGGCATAAATTTCGGGATAGGTGATCCCCAGGCGGCAACCGCGATGGCCCAGCATCGGGTTGAATTCATGCAGTTCGTTAATCCGGCGGCGCACCAAAGTTTCCGGCAGGCCGGTGGCGGCAGCGACGTCGGCAAAACCTTCATCATCGTGCGGCAGGAATTCGTGCAGCGGCGGATCGAGCAGGCGGATGGTCACCGGCAGGCCAGCCATCACGCGGAAAATCTCGGCGAAATCGGCGCGCTGTTCGGGCAGCAGTTCGGCCAGCGCTGCCTCGCGCCCGGCGGTATCTTCGGCCAGGATCATGCGGCGCACGGCGGTGATGCGGCTGGGTTCGAAGAACATATGTTCCGTCCGGCACAGGCCGATGCCTTCGGCGCCGAACTGGCGGGCAACGCGGCAATCTTCCGGCGTTTCAGCGTTGGTGCGCACTTTCAGCCGGCGATGCTTGTCCGCCCATTCCATTAGGATGCCGAAATCGCCGGACAGATCGGGCTCCACCGTGGGCACGTCGCCCAGCATGACGTCGCCGGTGGCGCCATCGATGGTGATGCGATCGCCTTCCTTCACGATGCGGCCGCCGGTGCTGACGGTGCGGCCGACCAGATCGATGCTGATGCCGCCGGCGCCGGAAACGCAGGGGCGGCCCATGCCGCGCGCCACCACGGCGGCGTGGCTGGTCATGCCGCCGCGCGCCGTGAGGATGCCGCGAGCCGCATGCATGCCGTGAATATCTTCCGGACTGGTTTCGGTGCGCACCAGAATCACCGAGTCACCGGCACGGGCGCGGATTTCGGCGCTGTCACTGTCAAGCACGACGATGCCGCTGGCGGCACCGGGGCTGGCCGGCAGGCCGCGGGCGATGATATCGCGCGGGGCCTTGGGATCGAGCGTCGGGTGCAGCAACTGGTCCATGGCGCTGGCGTCCACGCGCTTCACGGCTTCGGCCTCGGTGATCAGGCCCTCGCCCACCATGTCCACCGCAATGCGCAGCGCGGCCTTGGCGGTGCGCTTGCCGCTGCGGGTCTGCAGGATATACAGGCGGCTATCTTCCACCGTGAATTCAATGTCCTGCATGTCACGGTAATGCCGCTCCAGCAGATCGAAGGTGCGGCCAAGCTCGGCGAACACTTGCCCCATCGCCTCTTCCATCGAAGCCGCCTTGGCGCCGGCTTTCTCCCGCGCCGCCTTGGTCAGATACTGCGGCGTGCGGATGCCGGCCACCACGTCTTCACCCTGGGCGTTGATCAGATACTCGCCATACCAGGCGTGTTCCCCGGTGCTGGGATCGCGGGTGAAGGCCACGCCGGTGGCCGACGTATCGCCCAGATTGCCGAACACCATCGCCTGTACGTTGACTGCAGTGCCCCAGCTTTCGGGAATATCGTTGAGCCGGCGATAGGTGCGCGCCCGGTCCGAACGCCACGAACCGAACACCGCGCCAATCGCACCCCACAACTGCTCGTGCGGGTCCTGCGGGAATGGCCGGCCCAACGCCTGTTCGACGATGGTCATGTACCGCGCGACGAGCTTCTTCAGATCATCGGCATCCAGCCCGGTATCCTGGGTAACGCCCTTGTCTTCCTTGGCGATTTCGAGCGCATCTTCAAAGGCATAATGGTCCAGTTCCAGCACCACATCGCCGTACATCTGGATGAAGCGGCGATAGCTGTCCCACGCGAAACGCGCGTTGCCCGATGCGGCGGCGAGGCCTTCCACGGTCTCATCGTTCAGGCCGAGGTTGAGCACCGTATCCATCATGCCCGGCATCGATACGCGCGCGCCGGAACGGACGGAAACGAGCAGCGGGTTGGTGGCGTCGCCGAATTTCTTGGCCGTCACGCCTTCAATGAAGGCCAGGCTGTCCAGCACCTGGGCCTGCACGTCATCCGGCAGGCGGCCGCCGGCATCATAATAGGCGGCGCACACGGAGGTGGCGATGGTCAGGCCCGGGGGCACGGCGAGGCCGATGCCGGCCATTTCCGCGAGATTGGCTCCCTTGCCGCCCAGCAATTCCTTCTGCGTGGCATCGCCCTCAGCCGTGCCGCCACCGAACCGGAAAACTGATTTCATAGCGCCCACACTCCAAAATCCCACTCTCAGGCGCAGCCCCGCCCGATCCCCACAAGGGGGAGAATATCCCTAACCCTCGATCTTCGCGAAATCCGCGACGCCATGCACCGCATCGCGGAACCGCGCCAACAGGGCCAATCGCCGCGCCCGGATGCCCGGATCCGGATCATTGACCATCACATCGGTGAAGAAGGCATCGACCGACCCGCGCAGACTGGCCAGCGCCGCCATTGCGTCGGTGAAGCGCTCATCGGCCACGGCCTGCTTGGCGGTGGGCAGCGCGGTCGCCAGTGCGGCGGCGAGCAGCGCTTCCGCCCCCTCGCCTTCGCCGCTGGCCGGTTCGCCGATGCCGTCCTTCTCTGCCGCCTTCAGGATATTGGCCGCGCGCTTGTAACCGGCGAGCAGGTTGGTGCCGTCCTCAGTTTCCACGAACGCCTGCAGCGCCTTCACGCGGGCGAGCAGACGGACAAGATCATCCTCACTGCCGAGGGCGAACACGGCGTCGATCAGATCGTGGGGAACGCCGGCTTCGCGTTGCTGGACTTTCAGGCGCTCGGCGAAGAAGTCCAGCAGCTTGGGTTGCCATCCAGCATCGGAAATCGACAGTCGGCAGATATCGGTGAAATACTGCATTAGCTTGCGGAGGCTCAACCTCGTGCCGGTGGATTGCACGACAGAGATACAGCCCAAGGCTTGCCGGCGAAGCGCAAACGGGTCCTTCGAACCGGTTAGCGGCATGTCGGCTTGGAAGAAGCAAATCAATGTATCCAGCTTGTCGGCAAGTGCCACTGCCACACTCACCGGCGCAGTGGGCACGTCGTCGCCCTGCCCTGCGGGCTTGTAGTGGTCGCGGATGGCGTCGGCGATGGCTGGCTCGACGCCGATGGCCAAGGCGAGATAGCGGCCAATCTGGCCCTGCACTTCGGGGAACTCGCCAACCGTGGCGGAGACGAGATCGGCCTTGGCGAGGCGCGCGGCCCGTTCGGCTTGCGCCGGATCGGCCGGCACTACGTCGTTTTCGCATAGCCATTTGGCCAAAGTCGCGACACGCTCCACCTTGTCGGCGAGCGTGCCGAGCTTTTCGTGAAACACGATGTCGTTCAGCTTGGGCAGGAACGCTTCCAGCCCGCCGGCGCGGACGGTCGCCAGATCCTGTTCCCAGAAGAAGCGCGCGTCGGACAGACGGGCGGAGAGCACGCGCTGGTTGCCGTGGGTGATGGCGGCGCCGCCATCGGTGGCGTCGAGATTGGCAACGCAGATGAAGGCCGGAGCCAGCGCGCCGTCAGCCCCTGAAAGCGCGAAATATTTCTGGTTGGTGCGCATGGTGAGCACGATCACCTCGCGCGGCACCGACAGGAAATCGGGATCGAAACGGCCGAGCAGCGGCACCGGCCATTCGGTGAGGCCGGCGTTTTCGGCGACCAGGCCATCATCCGGAATCAGCGACAGGCCCGCCCCGGCGGCCAGTTCGGCAGCGCGGGTGACGATGATCTGGCGGCGTTCCGCGCTGGAGGCCAGCACATGCGCGGCGCGGAGTTGATCGAGATAGGTGGCGGCGCTGGTGATGGTCAGCACGCCCGGCGCATGAACGCGGTGGCCACGCGTGTCGCGGCCGGAAGTGATGCCATGGGCCTCACACGCCACCTCGTCGCCATCCAGCAGTGCGACGATGCCGGTCAATGGCCGCACCCAGCGCGGCGCGGCGGTGGACTGGCTGGCGGCACCCCAGCGCATCGATTTGGGCCAAGCGAAATCGCGAATGATCTGCGGGATGACTTCAGCGAGGATTTCGGATGCGGTGCGGCCTTCGCGGCGCAGCAGGGCGAACAGTACGATGCCCTTGGGCGTCTCACGCTCTTCCAGCTGGTCGCGGGTCAGGCCGGTCTTTTTCAGGAAGCCTTCGATGGCCTGCGCGGGGGCCGAGGCGGCGGGGCCTTTGACTTCCTCCGCACTGCCTTCGCTGGCAGCGGCAACATCGTCCGCAATCAGCCACAGCCTGCGCGGGGTGGCGTCTGCCGTAACGGCGCCGTGCGCGAGGCCAGCAGCCTTCAAGGCATCAACGAACCGCGTGTGCAGTTGCTCCGCGGCAGCCGCCTGCATGCGCGCCGGGATTTCTTCGGATTGGAGCTCAAAGAGGAACTTCACTTGCCCTGCTCCACCCAGCAATCCGCCACGGCCTTCACCAGATCGCGCACGCGGCCAATGTAAGCTTGCCGCTCCGCCACCGAAATCACGCCGCGCGCGTTCAGCAGGTTGAACAAATGGCTGGCCTTGATCGCCTGGTCGTAGGCCGGCAGCGGCAGGCCACGCGCCACCAGAGCCCGGCACTCGTCGGACACATCCTTGAAATGCTGGAACAGCTTTTCGGTGTTGGCAGCTTCGAAATTATAGGCGCTGAACTGCTGTTCGTTCTTCAGGAACACGTCGCCATAGGTCACGCCGGCATCATTGTAGGCCAGATCGTAAATGCTCTCGACGCCCTGGATATACATAGCGAGCCGTTCCAGCCCGTAGGTCAGCTCACCGGCGACCGGCGCGCAATCATGGCCGGCAACCTGCTGGAAATAGGTGAACTGGCTCACTTCCATGCCGTCGCACCATACTTCCCAACCCAGACCCCAGGCGCCCAATGTGGGGCTTTCCCAGTCATCCTCCACAAAGCGCACATCATGTTTGGCACGGTCGATGCCGATGGCATCAAGACTGCCGAGATAGAGGCCGATGAGGTCAGAGGGGCTGGGCTTCAGGATCACCTGGAACTGGTAATAATGCTGCAGGCGGTTCGGGTTTTCGCCGTAACGACCATCGGACGGCCGCCGGCTCGGCTGCACATAACAGGCGTTCCAGTGATCGGGCCCAAGGCTGCGCAGCGTGGTGGCGGGGTGGAAGGTGCCGGCCCCCACTTCCAGATCGAGCGGTTGCAGGATTACACACCCCTTATCGCCCCAATATTGCTGGAGCGCGAGGATCATCGACTGGAAGGATAGGGGCTTGCTCACGGCTTGGCCCTTAGCGGGCGGGAGGTTGCGCGGTCAATCAGCGACGAGCCAATCGAGGATCGCCTTGTCGTCCGCCGGATCGATCGGCGCGGCATAGACGGTGCGCATCTTGGCGATGGTTTCGCCCCACTGCACGCGGGAAAGGCGCGGCTGGGCGGTGATCATCGTGGCGCTGTGGCAGGCCAGGCAGTTATTGTTCACCGCTTCGGATGAGACGCCATAACGCTCAGGCAAGAGGCCCTCCGCATCCGGCAACTCCACAGACAGGCGTTTCGTCGGCGGCGCGGCGGCGACGAGAGCCAGGGCGGCAAGAGCAAGCAACACACGCATCAGGCGATCTCCACGCGGACCGGATCGACGCCAGCCCGGTTGTAGCCGGACGGGTTCCAGTTCTGATTGAGCGGTTGCATCACCCCGGCGGCGCTGGTGGCGCGGGCCATGATGACATGGCGGCCCGGTGGCAGCACCAGCGCACCCAGAAAGCGTCGGAAGCTGTAGCGGCCAAGATCACGGCCAAGCTGGGCCGGCAGCCAGTTGGCGCCACCGTCGGCAGAAAGCTCAACCGTTGCCACGCCGTAATCGCCGCCAAAGGCCACGCCCCGCACCGGGGTAAACCCGCGCTGCGGCAGCTTGGCGCCATCGGCGATGTTGGTGACGACGGCGCGCGGGCGCATGGCGGTGACCGGCACACGCGGGCCGGCGGGCGCACCCGGCACGGCATCGGCGAGCGGATTGGCTGGCTGGAGATAGGCCTTGGCCATCCAAAAACCTTCATCCGCCTTGTCGAGCACGGTGATGCTGTCCAGCATCTTCACCCAATAGGTGGAATACCAACCGGGCACGACCAGACGCAGCGGGAAGCCATTGAGCAGCGGCAAGGCCTGCCCGTTCATGCCCCAGGCGATCAGCACATCATCGGTGAGCGCGTGATCAATGGGCAGGCTCTTCTCGAAATCGGGGGCGGCCTCCACCAGTGGCGTGTCGAGCCCGCCAAAACGGACAGCAACCGCGCCGCCCTTCACCCCGGCAAGCGCCAGCACGTCCTTCAGCCGCACCCCTTCCCACAACGCATTGCCCATGGCGCCATTGCCCCATTGCGCGCCCGCGATGCGCGGGTTGAACAGGCCGCGTCCGTTGCCGGCGCATTGGTTCGTCGCGGCGATGGCAACCCGCGGCAACCGGGCCAGATCGGCCAGCGAAAGGCTGAGCGCTTTGCCAACATGGCCGCCGATGCGCAGCCGGTGCTTCGCCGGATCGACGCTGGTCGGAAACGGATAATGCCAGCGCACGAAGAAGCGATCATTGGGGGTGAAATCGTGCGCATCGAAGACGGAAAGCGGCGTTTCCAGCAGCGGCGGGCTGGAGCGTTGCAGGATCATCTCGCCCTTCTGCGGGAAGGCGTGCGTGGTCGGGCGCAGGCCGTTGTCCGCAAATCCCAGATCGACCTGCGCGGCGGCAGGCGCCGCAAGGGCAGAGGCGATGAGGGCGCGACGGGTCAGCATGGGGAAGGTGTAGCGCCCGCCGCCATCAGGCGCCATGCAGGATGTGCATCACGTCGCCATCGGCGACCACATATTCCTTGCCTTCCGCCCGCAGGCGGCCGGCGTCCTTGGCAGCGTTTTCACCGCCCAAAGTGACAAAATCATCGTAGGAAATGGTTTCGGCGCGGATGAACTTCTTTTCGAAATCGCCGTGGATTTCGCCGGCGGCTTGCGGGGCCTTGGAACCGCGCTTCACCGTCCAGGCGCGGGCTTCCTTGGGGCCGATGGTGAAGAAGGTGATAAGGCCGAGCAATTCGTAGGCCGCGCGCACGACCCGGGCCAACCCGGTTTCGTGGAGGCCGAGGCTCTCCAGATATTCCTGGCGATCCGTGGGCTCCATCGTGGCGATTTCGGCTTCAATGGCGGCACTCACCACAACGGCGCTGGCGCCGATGCTGGCAGCCATCTTGGCGACGGCTTCGCTCAACGCGTTGCCGGTGGCGGCGCTGGCCTCTTCGACATTGCACACATAGAGCACCGGCTTGGTGGTGAGCAGCTGGGCGTTCTTCAGCGCGCGGGCTTCGTCCTCATCCTTCGGCTCGGTCAGGCGGGCGGGCTTGCCGGCTTGCAGCAGCGCCAGCGCCTGACCCAGCACCGCCGCTTGCACCTTAGCTTCCTTGTCGCCCTGCTGCGCCTTTTTCAGCAACTGCGGAACGCGCTTTTCGAGGCTTTCGAGATCGGCGAGCATCAGCTCGGTCTCGACCGTTTCGGCGTCTTCCACCGGGTCCACCTTGCCGGCCACGTGCGCCACATCATCATCGATAAAGCAGCGCAGCACGTGGGTGATGGCGTCGGTCTCGCGGATGTTGGCGAGGAACTGGTTTCCCAGCCCTTCGCCTTTGGACGCGCCCTTCACCAGGCCGGCGATATCGGTGAAGCCCAGTTGCGTCTCGATGATCTTCTGGCTCTTGGCGATGGCGGCCAGCTTGTCGATGCGCGGGTCCGGCACGGCCACGTTGCCCACGTTAGGTTCGATCGTGCAAAACGGATAATTGGCCGCCTGTGCCGCCGCCGTTTGCGTGAGCGCATTGAACAGGGTGGATTTGCCGACATTGGGCAGGCCGACGATACCGACGCGGATGGGCATGACGTGATTCCAGATAGGAAAATGGGTGGGCGCTCTCTAGGGCGGGAACGTCAGGGCTGCAACCGCAGTGCGATGTCCGACAAGTAGCGGGGCTCATCACCGGCCAGCAGCGTGGGCAATTCGGCCGCGAGCACACCAAGCAGATCAGCCAGCGGATCCATTTCCACCTTGACGAAATTGCCCAGCACATGGCCCGTCACGCGATCCTTGTGGCCAGGGTGGCCGATGCCGATGCGCACGCGCCGCCAATCGGGGCCCAGGTGCGCATCGATGGAACGGATGCCATTATGGCCGGCCGCGCCGCCGCCATGCTTGATCTTCAGCTTGAACGGGGCGAGGTCGAGCTCATCGTAGAAAACGGTGAGTGCCTCTGCGGGATCGCGCTTGTAGAAGCGCACGGCTTCGGCAACGCTGCGGCCGCTTTCATTCATGAAGGTCGCGGGTTTCAGCAGCAGAACCTTGGCCGGTCCGATGCGGCCTTCAGCGGCCATGCCCTGAAAGCGGGGTTTGAACGGCCCGATGTTCCAGCATTCGGCGATGGCATCGATCGCCATGAAACCGACATTGTGCCGGTGCAGCGCATATTGCGCGCCGGGATTGCCGAGGCCAGCGAGGATCTGCATGCGCGGCTGCTAACCTTGAACGGGCCAAAGGGGCAATGAAAAACGGGGCGGAGGATCGCTCCTCCGCCCCGTTTGTTGGCACACGAACCGAACGCTTATGCAGCGGCGGTTGCTTCGCCTTCTTCGCTCTTCATTGCCTTGGGGGCAACGATGGTGGCGATGGTAAGGCCAGTTTCGCGGCCATGCGGCCTCACACCGGCGGGCAGCTTCACATCGGCGATGTGGATGGCGGCGCCAACCTGCAGGCCGGCCAGGCTGATGGTCACATCATCCGGGATGGCATCCGGGGTGCAATCCAGCTTCAGTTCGTGCGCGACGATGTTGAGCATCGCGCCGGTCTTGATGGCCGAAAGTTCCTGATCAACGAAATGCACAGGCACCGTGACGGTGACGACTTCATTGCCGGTGAGGCGCAGGAAATCGACGTGGATCGGGCGATCCGAAACCACATGGAAAGCCACGTCGCGCGGCAGGGTGCGGATGATGGCGCCATCCAATTCCAGCTCGACAATGGCGTTCATGAAATGGCCAGTGTGCAACTGGCGCATAAGGATCTTTTCCTCGATGTGAATGGTCGTTGCGGCTTCGCCCGCACCATAGATCACGGCCGGGACACGGCCTTCGCGGCGGATCGCGCGGGAGGCTCCCTTGCCTGCCTTGGCGCGAAGTTCAGCCACAAGCTTGAAGGTTTCGCTCATGATTGGCTCCTGATGGATATAATTTCGTTTGTGCCCGCCGCCTCCAGGGATGCGAAAATGGCAGGGCACCAACGAAGCGGCGCGGATAGGGGAAGCCGCCGGAAAAAGCAAGCGCCCGCTCCGCAATGGCCGGATCGTGACAGCGGCGCCCGTCTCAGGGTGTGGGCTGATCGGTGTAGCCGTCGATCTTCAGCTGCCCATTTTCTTCCACCAGCACGAACAATTCCGAAACCGGGCCCCGCTCATAACGGGCGGACCAGGCGACCGTTGTGCGGCCATCCTTACGGGTGATGCCTGCCAGTTCGCCGCCAATATAGCGGCCATGGCGTTCGATGATGGCGCGAAAGGCTCGCGCGGTGCCGCCGCCGGGGCGAAGGTTGCGGGTGGACTGGCTGAGCAGGCCATCGATTGCAGTCCAATCGCCAGCAGTGAGCGCCCCGTGGAAACGATCGATCACCACCCGACTGGCCGCTGCGTCAGGGCCGGAACAGGCCGCCAGCAGCACAGATACGGCGACAGGGGCGATCCAGCGCGTCATTGCACTCTCTTGACCTTTAAACCGCGCGCCTTGAGCAGGGCGATCAGGCTGTGCGGCCCGGCCATGTGGGCAGCGCCCACGGCCATGAAATGCCGGCCCGGCTTTTTCAGCGCTGCCTGCACCCAATCGGCCCAGGCAGCATTGCGATCCCGGAACAGGCGCTTTTCCAGCTCCGGCGACAGGCTGGCATCGTCAAAATCCTTCAGGATGCGCTCAACATCGCCGGCAGCCCAGGCGGCGACCAGCCCCTGCATCTGTTCCGCCGTCTTGCCGGCATCGGCGATGGCCGAGGCGAGCAGCAGCCGCTGATCGGCCTCTGGCAGCCCGTCGAACAGGGAAAGCTGCCCGCGCGGGGTTTCCAGGCCCACCAGCGGCTTTCCGACCGCGCGGGCACGGGCAATCAGGGCGACATCCACCCCGGCCGCCGGATCGAGCCCGGCCCGTGCCACCTCGATCTGCACCAGGGTAAGCGCCGCCAGCCAGCTTTCCATGCCATCCAGCGCACCGGGGGGCAGGCCCGTCGCCTTCAGCAGCGCATCGGCCTTGGGTTTCAGATCATCAGGCAACCGGCTGGCCAATGGCACCGGTGCCGGCAGCCGGCCCAGTTCCATGACGACGGCGCGCATCGCAGCCGGATCGGGCGGCCCAGCAATTTCCACCACCAATGTGCCGGCGCGATTGATGGCGCGCGCCGCATTCGCGGTAAGCCAGTCCGTCCCCTTCGGCAGGGCATGGATGGTGCCATAAAGCGTGATCTGGCGCTTGCCCTGCCCCACCTGCCACATCGCCGGCACTGCCCATGCGGGCGCCGCCAACCAAAGGCAAAGGAGAAGGAGTATTCGGCGCAGCAGCATTAGCCGGATTTGGCCCAATACTCGTCCTTCAACAAGCGCTTGTAGAGCTTGCCGGTGTCGTGTCGGGGCAGTTCGGCGCGGAAATCGATGCGCTTGGGGCATTTCACGTGGGAGAGCCGGCTGCGCACATAGTCGATCAGTTCGGCCTCAAGATCCGGGCCAGCCTTGGCCATATCGCGCGGCTGCACGACGGCGTGGACGGCTTCGCCCATCACTTCATCCGGAATGCCGAACACCGCCACATCGGCCACTTCGGGATGCGAGATCAGCGTGTTTTCGGCTTCCTGCGGATACACGTTCACGCCGCCGGAGATGATCATGAAGGCCGCGCGATCCGTGAGGAATAGATAGCCTTCCTCGTCCACGCGGCCGATATCGCCGAAGGTGGCGCCATGTTCGCCCATCACGCTGGCGGTCTTTTCCGGGTCGTTATGGTAAGAAAACGTGCCGCCGCCGTGGAAGAAGATGCGGCCCACTTCGTTCGGGCCAAGCCGGTTGCCGTCATCATCGAGCACACGGATTTCGCCCAGGATGGATTTGCCGACACTGCCCGGCCGCGCCAGCCATTCCTGCGGGGAAATGGCGGTAAAGCCGGCGCCTTCGGTGGCGCTGTAATATTCGAAGATCACCGGGCCCCACCAGGTGATCATGGCGTGCTTCACGTCCACCGGGCACGGCGCGGCGGCGTGGATGGCAACCTTCAGGCTGGAAAGATCATAGCGGGCGCGCACATCATCGGGCAGCTTCAGCATGCGCACAAACATGGTGGGCACCAGCTGGCTGTGGGTGATGTGGTGCTTTTCGACCAGCGCCAGATAGGATTCCGGATCGAACTTCTCCATCACCACCGCGGTGCCGCCAAACTTGTGCACGCTCATGCAATATCGCAACGGCGCGGCGTGATAGAGCGGCGCCGGCGACAGATATTTCATGCCTGGCGCGAATTGATAAAGCGCGGCCACCATGCCGGACAGCGCATCGACCTGATTGATCGGGCCTTCCGGCAAGGGCCCGCGCACGCCCTTGGGCCGGCCGGTGGTGCCGCTGGAATAGAGCATGTCACGCCCGGTGCTTTCATCCGCGATACGGGTGGTGGGCATGTTCATGATCGCATCGTGCAGACGGGTGAAACCCGGGGCGCCGGCGCCGGTGCAGAATCGTGCCGCCGGTGACAGGCTGGGCGTGGCGGCCACCGCCACTTCGGCCAGGGCCGGCGAACAGAAAATTGCCTTGGCGCCCGAATCCTGCGCGATATAGCCGGCTTCATCGGCGGTCAGCTTGGTCGACATGGCGACATAAACAAGACCCGCCCGCTGCGCCGCCCAGCAGATGGGCAGGAAATCAATTTCGTTGTGCATCAGGATGGCGATGGTATCGCCGCGCACCAGGCCAAGGCCGCGCAGCAGATGGGCAATGCGGTTGGATTCGGCTTCCAGCTGCGCATAGGTCAGTGTGTCGCCGCTGCCGGCCATGATGATGGCAGGCATATCGGGCTGGTTCGCGGCATGATGAAACGGGTGCATGGTCTATCCTTTTGGCGGACGGCGGCGATCCCACCAGATGGCAATGGCCATTGCAGCAGCAAACAGGCTGGCCAGGCCGGTGATGTTGATGCCCAGCTGCGCCCAGCCCAGCTTGCCGGCATCGATGAAATAATAGGGGTAGCTGCCGGTCTGCGCGCCCACCAGCAACGCAAACAGGCAATAGGCCAGCGGCAGTGGCAGCACCGCCCACACATGCTGCCAGCCAAGCCGGGCAGCCGGCCGCAGCAGCAGCCACCACAGCGGCCAGGCAATGGGCGAAAACACGTGGAAGATGAAATCAATGGCCTGACGCAATAAGGTTGGCGGATGGTTCAGGCCAGCGAGCAGCGTGTTGTAGATGATGCCCACCACCGCGATCCATACTGCGCTGGCGGCCAGCAGTGCCGGATGCGCCGGGCCACGCCCCCGGCCGATCAGGGCGACATGGCCGGCAATCAGCGCCACCGCCGTGTTGGACCAGATGGTGAACCAGCCATAAAGCCGCTGCACCTCATCCAGCGGATCGCGGCCGCGTTCCACCACGTTCAGCGCGAACTGGGTGAAGAGCGCCGTGCCGCACAGCACTGCAACGGCTGCCGCAGCGGCGCGTGATCTGCCTGTCAGCCATTCTTCCTTCATTACCGCAATAGCTAGCGCACGCAGCGGCCAGCGCAAAGCCTGTCGCCATTGGGGGGTGGCGCTGATAGGCTCGGCGGCGGGAGATTGCCGTCATGCCGGTCCACACGCGCACTTGCCACATCTGCGAAGCCAATTGCGGATTGCTGATCGAAACCGACGGCCGCCGCGTCGTCAGTATACGCGGCGACTCCGACGATCCGATCTCGCGCGGCCATATCTGCCCCAAGGGCAATGCCATTGCCGATCTGGAAGCAGATCCCGACCGGCTGACCAGTCCAATGAAG
>NZ_CAMCWT010000019.1:0-42811 GCF_945882885.1 Sandarakinorhabdus limnophila DSM 17366 | reverse complement strand
GTCGGTGGTGGCGAAATCCGGGTGGTTGATCAGTTCGCGCGCCATCACCGGCACGCCGCCGATGGAGGTGACGCGTTCCTGGGCGATGATGCGCAGCGCCTCACCGGCGTCCCAGCGGTACATCAGCACGATGGTGCCGCCACCCGCGGTCGTCGCATAGGCGCCGCAATTGTTGGCGGTGACATGGAAAAGCGGCGTCGTCAGCAGCGACACCGGCACCGGCGCCACGGCAGGCGGCTCCACACCGGTGGCGAGCTGCACCGCCCGCGCCGTCGATGCGCCGGCATAGAGCATGTTGAACAAGTTGGTGATGCAGCCGCGATGGGTGAGCTGCGCGCCCTTGGGAAAGCCGGTGGTGCCCGATGTGTAGAAGATGCAGGCATCGGCATCGGGATCGATTTGCACCTGCGGCATGGCACCGCCGTGCGCCAGAACATCGGCAAACGGCGTCACCCCCGGCTCCGGCCCGCGCAGCCGCGCCCCGATGAGCATCAGGCCGGCCGGCGGCGCGGCGATTTCCTTGTAGCGGTCGAGCCGCTCGGCATCGAGGAACACGGCCTTTGGCGCCGAGTCCGCCAGCGCATAGGCCATTTCCTCGGGCGTCCACCACGCATTCATGCCAACAACGGCGATGCCGCAAGACACGCAGGCCCAATAGATCAGCATCCATTCGGGATAGTTGCGCATGGCAATCGCCACCCTGTCGCCGGGCCTGATGCCCTGCGCCGCCAGCCAGGCCGCGATGGCGTCCACACGGGCGTGGCCTTGCGCATAGGTCAGCCGTTCGTCGTCATAGACGAGGTAGGTGCGGTCGGCGAACGCGTGCGTTGATTGCCACAGCGTGCGCACATCGGGCAGCGCATGGCGATAAGCGCGCACCGGGATGCCATTGACGTTGACATGAGCGATCTCGAACGCGCCCCCAGGCCCCGTCAGTTCGTCGCGCGCCTGCGCCAGTTCCGTGTAGTGCATGGCTCTCCCCAAACCATAGTGCCTGACCGAGAGTGATACACGCGATCCGGCGCGCGGAAAGCTATCTAGAGCCAGCGGAAGCGCCATCGCCCGCAGGACCCGCTCTGTCACGGCCGGCGGCCAGGTTAAAGTGAAGGCCCCGGCCGGCCGCTATCGCATCACCGCCCGGCTGGCGCGGCCGTAGGCGCCCGATCAGCCGGTGAAGACGGTCGAGATCCATCTCGTAATACGCTGAGCTGCTCTATCAGCTAAGCCCTTGGATCCGGCCTTGCGCATCGAGGTGGATGCCGATGGCCGACGGCAGCTTTGGCAGGCCGGGCATGGTGGCGATTTCGCCGGCGAGCGCGACGATGAAGCCGGCGCCTGCGGCCAGCCGCAGTTCGCGGATGGGCAGATCGTGCCCGAACATCGCGCCGCGCACCTTTTCGTCCGCGGTGAAGCTGTAGGGCGTCTTGGCGAGGCACACCGGTAGATTGGCAAGGCCTTCGTGGCGCAGCGCGGCCAGCTGCTTTTGCGCGGCCGGCGACAGGGTAACCTGGGCGGCGCGGTGGATGCGGGTGGCCACGATGGTGAGCGCGTCATACACGTCGGTGCCGGTGGCATAGAGCGGGGTGAAAGCGGCGGCCGGGTCAGTGTTGGCGTCGGCCAAGGCGGCGACGCTGCGGGCCAATTCCTCCGCGCCGGCCGGGCCGTCGGCCCAGTGGCTGCACAAATGAGCGGCGACGCCCAGCACGTCGCGGCAGTGGGCAAGCACCTGTTGCTGCTCTTTTGGCCGATCGTTGCTGAAGGCGTTGATGGCCACGGCGACCGGCAGGCCAAGGCTTTGCAGATTCTCGACATGGCGGGCCAGCACCTCGAGGCCGCGATCAAGGGCGACCGCATCGGCGGTACCCAAATCGGCCAGCTCAGTGCCGCCATGATGTTTGAGCGCGCGCACCGTTGCCACCAACACGGCGACGGCCGGGGCGAGTCCGGCGGAGCGGCACTTGATATGGGCGAATTTCTCCGCCCCCAGATCGGCCCCGAACCCGGCTTCGGTCACGGCGAACTCGCCCAGCGCCAACGCCGTGCGGGTGGCGATCACCGAATTGCAGCCATGGGCGATGTTGGCGAACGGCCCGCCGTGGATGAGGGCAGGGGAGCCGTGGATCGACTGCACCAGATTGGGCTGCATGGCATCAAGCAGCAACGCCGCCATTGCGCCGGCCGCGCCGATGTCACCGGCCGTCACCGGACTTCCGGCCATGTCTTTCGCCACCCGGATGCGGGCGAGGCGGGCCTGAAGATCGGCCACGTCGTCAGCTAGGCAAAGGATCGCCATCACTTCGGAGGCGACCGTGATGTCGAACCCGGTTTCGCGCAGCGGGTGGTTACCGGTGCCCATGCCGGACACGATTTGCCTGAGGGCGCGATCGTTCATGTCCAACACGCGCCGCCAAGTGACGGTGCGGGGGTTTATGGCGGCGCCGGTGGGCATTGGTGTCCCGAAATGCACCGCATTGTCGATCATCGCGGCGAGCAGATTATGGGCCGAGGTGATGGCGTGGAAATCGCCGGTGAAATGGAGGTTGATTTTCTCCATCGGCAGCAACTGCGCCTGGCCGCCGCCCGTGGCGCCGCCCTTGCGGCCGAACACAGGGCCCAGGCTGGGTTCCCGCAGCGCGATCACGGCGCGCCGTCCAATGCGGTTGAGGGCATCGGCAAGGCCAACAGTTGTGGTGGTCTTGCCTTCGCCCGCCGGTGTTGGATTGACGGCGGTCACCAGAATTAGCTTGCCGCCAGCCGCCGGCATTCCGCCGCCAGCCACCGGATCACGGCCGGCCACTGCCGGCAGCGCTTTGGCCACAATTTTGGCAATATAATGCCCGTGCGGTTCGATGTCGGTTTCCGCCAGCCCCAACCCGGCCGCGATCTCCCGGATGGGGCGCAATGTCGCTGCCCGCGCAATTTCAATGTCTGTCGCCATGATTCCCCGCCATAAATACCAAGTTTTCACTCCGGCTACACGGTCGCGCGCGCGTCGGGAAGGAGCCATATGTTTGACGATGTGTCTGCTCTAACGCTGGCCCGCTTCCAGTTCGTCTTCACTGTCTCATTCCACTTCATCTTTCCGGCCTTCTCGATCGGGTTGGCCAGCTATCTTGCTGTTCTGGAAGAGCTTTGGCTGAAGTCGGGCCGCGATGTCTATCTGCAGATCTTCCATTATTGGCTGAAGATCTTTGCCATCGCCTTAGGCATGGGTGTCGTGTTGGGTATCGTCATGGCCTATCAGTTCGGAGAAAACTGGTCGGCCTTTTCGGACAAGGCTGGCCCCGTCATTGGCCCGTTGATGGCCTATGAAATGCTGTCGCCCTTATTCCTGGGATCCGGTTTCCTGGGTGTCATGCTGTTCGGTCTCGATCGGGTCGGCAAGAAACTGCATTTCATGGCCACCTGCCTGACCGCCATCTGCTCGCCGCTCTCAACGTCATCTCGCTGTTTTCCTTCGCCCTGTGGATCGCGCTTATGGCCTGGGCAGCGTCTGGCACCAGCAGCCATCCGATGATTCGGCGCTTTATTTGCTCGCCGCAGCGCCGTCGCCGCCTTGTGGCCTCGGTTTCGGCCCTGGTCCTCGCCGGCTTTGCTACTATGGCGGTCTCGTTCAACCTCGCCTGATCCCGCGCTGCGCCGGCTGGCCGGCCGGGCGCCGTTCCAAACGGCGTGTCCCAGCGTGGCATTGCTGCCTTGCACTCCGGAATGTCCCTGCTATAGCCGGGCGCTCGCGTCTCGGGTGCGGGCGTGGCGGAACTGGCAGACGCGCTGGATTTAGGTTCCAGTGTCGAAAGACGTGGGGGTTCGAGTCCCTTCGCCCGCACCAGCCTGCCGCTGCTCGTCCGGGTGACTTCACACGATTTTCAAATTCAACTTGATGGGTTCTTCGATGCAGATTGCTGAAATCACCAACCAGGGCCTGCGCCGCGCTTATTCGCTGGTGATCCCGGCCGATGCTATCGCCGCGCGGCTGAACGCGCGCTTGGCCGAAGTGTCCAAGACCATCAAGATGCCGGGTTTCCGTCCGGGCAAGGTGCCGGCCAACCTCGTCAAGAAAATGCACGGGGCGGCTCTACGCGGTGAAGCGCTGCAGGCGGCTGTGAATGATGGCGTCAACAAGGTGATTGCCGACCACGGCCTGCGCCCGGCGACCCAGCCGCAGGTTGATGTGGATGGCGAACTGCCAGAAGAGGGCGATGCCCGCTTCACCGTCAGCCTGGAAATCCTGCCGACCATCGAGGATGTGAAGGCCGAAGATCTGGCGCTGGAAAAGCTGGTTGTGCCGGCTGACGAAGTCGCCATGGATGCCGCGATCGCCCGTCTCGCCGAATCGGCGCAGCGCACTGAATCCGCTCCGGCAAAGCACAAGGCCAAGACCGGTGACACAGTGGTCATCGATTTCGAAGGCAAGGTGGATGGCGTGCCGTTCGATGGCGGCAAGGGCGAAGGCATGCGGGTCAAGATCGGCTCGGGTCAGCTCATCCCTGGCTTTGAAGACCAACTGATCGGCGCCAAGGCCAACGAACAGCGCACCCTTAAGGTGACCTTCCCGGCCGATTACGGCGCCGCCAACCTGGCTGGCAAGCCGGCCGAATTCGACGTGACAGTGACCGGCGTCGAAGTGCCCGGCGAAACCAAGATCGATGATGAATTCGCCAAGGGCTTCGGCCTCGATAGCCTTGATGCGCTGAAGGAAATCCTGAAGGATCAGCTCGACGCCGAATTGGGCACGCTGTCGCGCACCTATCTCAAGCGCAAGCTGCTCGACACGTTGGCTGCCCGCCATGATTTTGACGTGCCGGAATCGATGGTCGATGCCGAGTTCGAACAGATCTGGCAGACGCTGGAAGGCGAAGTCGCGCGCGAAGCTGATCCCGAAGCAGCCCGCGCCGAGATCGAGGCCGAGCGCGAGGATTATCGCCGGATTGCTGTGCGCCGCGTGCGTCTGGGCCTGTTGCTGTCCGAAATCGGCCAGCGCAACGGTGTGACCGTTTCGCAGGCTGAAATGAACCGCCTGATCGGCCAGGAAGCTGCGCGCTATGCCCCGGCCGAACAGCAGAAGGTGGTGAAGTTCTTCCAAGAAAATGCCATGGCCGCCATGCAGCTGCGCGCGCCGCTGTATGAAGACAAGGTCGTGGACTTCCTGATTGGGAAGGCCGAAATCACCGAACGCGCGGTTACTCGCGCTGAGCTGGAAGCTGCCATCGAGAGCGAAGACGAGACTCCGGGCGGCCACGTTCACGGCCCCGGCTGTGGCCATGATCACGATCATGACCATGCGCCGGCCAAGCCCAAGAAAGCTCCTGCAGCCAAGAAGGCCAAGGCCGCCGAAGAACCGGTGGTTGAGGCCGAACCGGTGAAGAAGGCGCCCGCCAAGAAGGCTGCGGCCAAGAAGGCTGCGGCCAAGAAGGCCGACGCCGAACCGGCCGCGGAAGCTCCGGCGGCCAAGCCCAAGAAAGCCGCTGGCAAAAAAGCCGCCGAGTAATGCCGCAGCTGCGGCTGCTCGGGCCCGGTATGCTGCGATTTATCCTCGCAGCGATGGTGGTGGTTTCGCACCTCACCAGTCTGAATATCGGCCGGCCAGCCGTTCTGCTGTTCTTCATGCTCAGCGGCTATTGGGTGTCGCGCTTGCTTGCCGGCTGGGAGGCCAGCGTGCCGCCCTTCTATGTCAGCCGCACCTTGCGGGTCTGGCCGCTATATGCGGTGGTCACCGTGCTGGCTTGGCTGCTCCACGCCCACGCAGAAGCGGTGCGCCCGGAAAGCCTGTGGTCGGCGCTTACCCTGCTCGGGCTGGCGGCGCGCGCCGGTGACGTGATCGACGTATCCTGGTCGCTCTATATCGAGCTGCAATTCTATCTGGCCATCCCGTTGATCACGCTGGCTGCGCAGCGCTTGCAACCTCTTGCCTTGTTGGCGTTGGCCGTGGCTGCCTTTGGCCTGGGCATCGCGCTGTTTGCCGCGCTTGTGCCCACCTTGCTCTTCTATCTGCCGGCCTTCCTCGCCGGCTTTGTCTTCCATCGCCTGCGTTGGCAGCCCAGCGCGGGCCAGGTGCGCGCCGGCCTGCTGGCTGCGGCGGCCTTCACCGCGGCCATGACCATGGTGCCAGCGTTGGGCGGGCTGTTGTTCAAGGTCCAATTCACCGACAGCCTGGCTCAAAATCTGGGGCACATGGCGTGGATCCTGCTGCTGGCGCCGTTTGTGGCATGGAACATCAACCAACCGTCTGACCGGCTTGATCGGTGGCTCGGTGATCTGTCTTACCCGCTTTACCTTGTGCACCTGCCGGTGGTGCGGCTGCTGGCCGAGGTGATGCCGGTGACAGGCGCTGGCGGCAAGCTGGTGGCGGCGGTTGCCGTATTGGTGGTGAGCATCGCGCTGTTCATGGGCGTCGATCGCCCACTGGAAGCCCGCCGCCAGCGCCTTTGGCGCCGGACCAGGCCGGCCTGAACTGCTGATCTGAGAAGCGTTAGCCGTTGTTCGATGCGATCTGCGGGCACCGGTCCGCGGACGCCATTTCGGTTCTGAAACGGCCGGCCAGTCGTCAATGTGGCGGCATCAGGCGGATCGCGTTCCTAAAGTTCACACTTCAACGGACGTTCGCGTGGAGACGCCGTGCCTTTGGCGCACGGTGCAAGCGGGCCACCGATCATATGTCAGTCTATCCGCCTGAACAAATAGTTAAGAAATATATAATAACGTTTGACATGGGGTAAAGGCCAAGCCAATCTTGCCTCTTCAGGCTGTGTAGTTGCGTCCAACGGAGAGAAGGTCATGCTGTCGTCGTCATTCCGTCTGGGTTCTGGCGCGGTACGCTTGCTGCTGGCGGCGGTTGTCGTTGTGTCGCACCTCTCGGCGATCAACCTTGGCCGGCCGGCGGTGATGATCTTTTTCATGATCAGCGGGTTCTGGGTAACGCGTGCCTGGCAGGAATGGGCAGGCGGCACGACGGGTTTCATGGCGAGCCGTTTCTTGCGCATCTATCCGCTGTTCCTGTTTGTGGCGCTGGCCAATGCCTTGCTGCTGTTCGTGGAAGGCGCGCACGTGCCGGACGAGTTTGGCCTGGCGCTGCTGCTGCCTGGTCTGGCCAGCCGGGATGAAACGCTGCTGGGCGTGGCATGGTCGCTGGATATCGAACTGCAATTCTATTTGGCGCTCCCGTTGCTAGCCCCGCTGCTAATTCACTTGCGGCGGGCCGAAGTATGGCTGTTGGCGTTGATTGGCTGGGTGGTCGGCATGGGCCTCATGTCGGCGGGTCTTGTCACCGCGCTGTTCTATCTGCCTGCGTTTGCTGGCGGTGCCTGGCTGGCGCAATCTCGCTGGAAGGCCACGGACGGCCAAGCGCTCGCCTCGGTTCTGCTGTTCATGGCAGCCGGAGCCGGGCTTGCCCTGCTGCCACAAGCCCGCGAAGTGCTGCTCAAGAACGGCATCGAAACACCCAATATGGCGGTGCAGCTTGCCCATCTGGGTTGGTCTGTGTTGCTGCTGCCGGCCGTAGCGTGGAGCGTGCACCAATATTCCAGCGCGCAGGATCGCTGGGCCGGTGACCTCTCGTTCAGCCTGTATCTCGTTCACACCCCGGTGATCACCGCCATGGCGGCGCTGATGCCAGCAGGCGGCCTAGTGCTGAAGCTGGCCATGCTGCTGATCTCCGCGGTGCTCGCCGTGGCCCTGCATCGCTGGGTCGATCTCCCGGCGGAGCTGTGGCGCCGGGCCCACTTCCGCAATCCGGTGCCGATTCCGCCTGCGGCAATTGCCTTTGCCCCCTTGAACTCAGGCCGTAAACGTCCGAACTAGTGGGAAAGGAGATTCCCATGTTCGATCCTGTTGCCGGCCTGGTTCCCATTGTCATCGAAAGCTCGAACCGCGGCGAACGCAGCTTCGACATTTATTCGCGGCTGCTGCGTGATCGCATCGTGTTCGTGAACGGCCAGGTGGAAGACCATATGGCCTCGGTGATCGTGGCACAGCTGCTGTTCCTTGAATCGGAAAATCCGAAAAAAGATATCTACATGTACATCAACTCGCCGGGCGGGGTGATCACGTCCGGCATGGCGATTTACGATACTATGCAGTATATCCGGCCCAAGGTTGGCACGGTGTGCGTGGGCCAGGCCGCGTCGATGGGCAGCTTCCTGCTCGCCGCCGGTGAGCCGGGTATGCGCATCGCGCTGAAGAACGCTCGCATCATGGTGCACCAGCCGTCGGGCGGCGCCCAGGGCCAGGCGACTGATATCGAAATCCAGGCCCGTGAAATTCTGCGGATTCGCAGCATTCTCAACAATTTGTACGTGAAGCACACGGGTAAGGATCTCGCCACCATCGAACACGCCATGGAGCGTGACAAGTTCATGAGCGCCGAGGAAGCCCAGGAATTCGGCATCATCGACGCCGTGATGGAAAAGCGCCCCGTGGCGCCGGAAAGCGAAGCGCAGGCGGCTTGAACCTTCATCGGGGCAGGGCCGTGGCGTCAGAATGGCGCTATTGCCCTGCCGCAATTGTGACGCTTTGGCGTAATCCTGCCCTTGCGGCAGGCGGTGATTCATCGCTACACTGTCAAGCCGGTGGCATGCCGGTGCGTATATTGTCGGCTATGGCGGGCCGGCGTGAGGAAGGAACGTCATGACGAAGCTGGGCGGCACCGATAGCAAAGGCACGCTTTACTGCAGCTTCTGTGGCAAGAGCCAGCACGAGGTGAGGAAGCTCATCGCGGGCCCGACCGTGTTCATCTGCGATGAATGCGTAGAGCTGTGCAACGACATCATCCGCGAGGAAACCAAGACGGCGCTGGTCAAGAAGTCTGGCGACGTGCCAACCCCGCGCGAAATCTGCAAGGTGCTGGATGATTATGTGATCGGGCAGTTCCACGCCAAGCGCGTGCTGTCGGTTGCCGTCCACAACCACTACAAGCGGCTGAACCACGGCGGCAAGGGTGCCGAAGTGGAACTGGCCAAGTCCAACATCCTGCTCGTTGGCCCGACCGGCTGTGGCAAGACGCTTCTGGCCCAAACGCTGGCGCGCATCTTGGATGTGCCCTTTACTATGGCCGATGCCACCACGCTGACCGAAGCCGGTTACGTGGGCGAGGATGTGGAAAACATCATCCTGAAATTGCTGCAGGCCAGCGATTACAACGTCGAACGCGCCCAGCGTGGCATCGTGTATATCGATGAAATCGACAAGATCAGCCGCAAGTCTGACAACCCGTCGATCACCCGCGACGTGTCGGGCGAAGGCGTGCAGCAGGCCCTTCTTAAGATCATGGAAGGCACCACCGCCTCCGTGCCCCCGCAGGGCGGCCGCAAGCATCCGCAGCAGGAATTCCTGCAGGTCGATACCACGAACATCCTGTTCATCTGCGGCGGGGCTTTCAGTGGCCTCGATCGCATCATCGGCGATCGCATGCAGGGGCGTTCCATCGGTTTCGGCGCGCATGTGGCGGCACCGGATGAGCGCCGCGTCGGCGAACTGCTGCGCAAGTGCGAACCGGAAGATCTGCTGCGCTTCGGCCTCATCCCGGAATTCATCGGCCGCCTGCCGGTGATCGCGACGCTCGAAGACCTCGACGAACCGGCGCTGATCAAGATCCTGACCGAGCCGAAGAACGCGTTGGTGAAGCAGTACGCCCGCCTGTTCGAAATGGAAGGCGCCAAACTCACCTTCACCACCGACGCGCTGTCGGCGATCGCCAAGCGCGCCATCGAACGCAAGACCGGCGCGCGCGGCCTGCGCTCGATCATGGAAGGCATATTGCTCGATACCATGTTCGATCTGCCCGGCCTGGAAGGCGTGGAAGAAGTGCAGGTGGACAAGGACGTGGTCGCCGGCACCAAGCAGCCGACGCGCCTGATGGTGGCTGATAAAGCCGCCTGAGCCGCCGGCAATGGACACGGGAGAGGCGCAGCGTCTGGTCACGGCGCTGCGCCTCTCTCCTCATCCGGAGGGTGGCTGGTACCGAGAAACCCTGCGCGTCGCCGGGCCGGACCGTGCCACCGTCACCGCCATCCACTTCCTGCTCGAAGCCGGCCAGCGTTCCCATTGGCACACGGTGGACGCCACCGAAATTTGGTGCTGGCACGCCGGCAGCCCGCTGGCGCTGGGCCACGCGGCGCGCGATCAGGATGCGCCGGCGTGGATCACTATGGGTCCCGACATCGTGGCGGGCCAATCGCCGCAATTCACCATCCCCACCGGCCACTGGCAGGCTGCCGAGGCGATTGATGGCTGGGCGCTGGTCAGTTGCATCGTGGCACCCGGCTTCGATTTCGCCGGTTTCAGACTGGCTGCGCCGGGGTGGTCGCCGGGTTGAAAGAGAGAGAAGAGAGGCCTCCGGCGGGCAGGGTCGCAGACCCTGCACCCATTTGTTTTCGGGCCGTCTTCATGCAAACTCGTCATGCTGGCGAAGGCCAGCATCCATTGTGCCACCTGGTGCCAGTATGGAGACCGATGGCCTTATTCCGCGATGGATGCTGACCTTCGCCAGCATGACGAAATTCAACCGGATCAAACGCAGCCTGAATCGAACGGGTGCAGGGACGAGCCCCTGCCTGCCGGAGGCCCTTCCTTTCCTTCTGACGGGTGGCGGCCCATGTTGTTGCAATTGGCGCCTGATGACCTAGCCTTCGCAGAGGGCGCGCGGCGCGTCGGGGGGAGGGGTGCGTGGGGGAAACACAGGCAGAATCGCGGCGGCAGTTTCTGCGCTATCTGGCGGCGTCGCCGTTGCTGGTGGCGGGGCTGCCGGCCCTGGCGCAGCAGCGCATTGCCGCGGAAGTGCTGACGGCGAACGACGCGCTGAACGTGTTTGAGCTGGAAGCCATCGCCAGGCGCAACATTCCACCGGCGCATTTCGCCTATCTTGCGGGTGGTGTGCTCGATGATCGCACGATTGCGTCCAACCGGCAGGCGTTCGACGCGTGGGGCTTGCGCGCGCGGCGGCTGATCGATGTCAGCAAGGTTGATCTTTCCATCCGGCTGTTTGGCAAGACGCTCGCTTCGCCGGTTGTGCTGTCGCCGGTGTCGAGCCAGCGCGCCTTCCATCCTGATGGCGAGGCGGCCTCGGCACGCGCCGCCGGCAAGCGCAAGGCGTTGCAGATCCTTTCGGGCCTCACCACCGTGTCGCTGGAAGACGTGATGGCCGCGCATGGTGGGGACGTGTGGCAGCAGATCTACACCACCAACAAGCCGGAGGCAGGACTGAAGATCGCCGCTCGCGCCGATGCGGCGGGCGCCGGCGCCGTGGTTCTCACGGTTGATTTGGCGGGCGGGATGCGGCGCGAGACGAAGGCGATCGGAGCGCGGGCCGATACGCGGGCGTGTGGGGCGTGCCACCGGCAGGGGCCGGGCTATGATTTCTCGCGCAAGACGATGTTTGATGGCGTCGACATGGCCGGGTTGGTTGCCGGGCAAAGCAGCAGCCTGACCTGGGACTATGTCGCCCGCATGCGCGACGTCACCAAGAAGCGCCTGCTGATCAAGGGCATCATGACGGCGGAGGACGCGGCCATTGCCGTGCGGCGCGGCTTGGATGGCATCATCGTTTCCAACCATGGCGGCCGGGCGGAAGAAAGCCTGGTCGGCACGCTGGATGTGCTGCCGGAGATCGTGGCGGCCGTGAAGGGCAAGATCCCCATCCTGATCGACGGCGGCTTCCGGCGCGGGACGGACGTGTTCAAGGCGCTGGCGCTGGGCGCCACGGCGGTGTGCGTCGGCCGTCCCTATTGTTGGGGCCTCGGCGCCTTTGGTCAGGAGGGCGTGAGCGCCGCATTGCGGCTGATCGACGAGGAACTGGCCTCGACCATGCGGCAGACCGGGATCACGTCCATCGCCGGTATTACCGCGACCAGCCTCTCGAAGCGCAGCTGACGGCGCTGCGGCTCAGCGTTTGGTGGCGAACCAGATGATGTGCGTGGCGCCCTTGCCGGTTTCGCGGGCGCGGACCTTCACCGTTTCGACGGTGAAACCGCTGCGTTCCAGCTGGCGGCCGAAGGCGGTATCCGGCGCGGCGGACCAGACGGCGAGCACGCCGCCGGGGCGCAGCGCCTTCATCGCGTCGGCGAGGCCGCGGGGGCTGTAGAGGCCATCATTGGCGGCGCGGGTGAGGCCGTCGGGGCCGTTGTCCACGTCGAGCAGGATGGCGTCGAACTGGGCGGTGCTTTGGGCCATGCTGGCGCCGACATCGCCCATGGTGACGGTGATGCGTGGATCATCGAGGCAGCCGGCGGTGACGGCGGCCATCGGCCCGCGCGCCCAATCGATGATGCCGGGCACCAGTTCGACGAAGGTGACCCGCGCGGTGGGCCCCAACTGGCCGAGCACGGCGCGCAGCGTGTAGCCCATGCCATAGCCGCCGATGAGCAGATGCGGGTTCTTGTGGCCGGCGAGGCGATCGCAGGCCATGGTGCCGAGCGCGACTTCAGAGCCATGCATGCGCGTGCTCATCAGTTCGTTGCGTTCGAGCACGATCATGAAATCGCTGCCCCGCCGGAACAGCCGCAGCGGCGGCCCACCCGGCACTTCGGCCTCGCCGATCAGTTCTCGCGGCGTCATCGGGCGGTGGCTGCCGCTATTGTCATGATCGTCATCCTTGCGCGAACGGCATGTCAGAAGCGGCGGGTGGGGACCAGCGCCAGGTTTTCTGCTGGCTGCCGGACTAACCGGCCACTGTTTCCCGGCAGTGCGGGCATTTCTTGCGGGGGAGGATGGAAAGACCTTTGGCCATCAGGGCTTTGCGGCAGGACGGGCAGCGCAGGATGAAGATGGTCACCAGGCCGCCGGCGAGGATGAAGAGCGGGAAGACGTAGCCGAGCAGAGCCAGCGGGCCGGGCCAGGGAATGATCCATGCGGCCAGCGGCAGCAGCGTTGTGAAGGCCAAAAGGCGGGCTTGCAGGGCAAACAGGCCTTTCAGCGGCAGTTCGGCATCGGGGATGCGAGTGGGCGGCTTGCTCATCAGTAACGCCAGCTCTTCAGGTCAGCCCCCTTTGGCGCGGCGGCTTCGATGCGCTTCAGGATCTTGTCCACATACATGGTGTGATAACGCAGGCGGCTGATGTGGTTGGGCTGGGTGGGATCACCGTTCCAGCAATGTTCGGCGCGGTCACCATAGGCGATTTCGCCCGTGAATGCCGGAACGGCTTTCTTTAGGAAATCCTCGGTCAGGTAGACGGCGTTGTTGAGGTAATAATTGTCCATGTCGCCGACATAGAGGAAGATCTTGTCGCGGATCTTGGGACCCAGCGTCTTCCAGTCGCGCTGCATGATGTGCCGCAGATCGTAATTTTCGCGCCAGTGGGCGGCAACCTTGGGATCGATCACGCCGGTGCGCTTGTCGAAAATGCGCTGCGGGTAGCCGTCGGCCCCCTGCGGGGAATAGACAGCTTCCCAGATGTCCCACTGCTGGCCGGAACGGGATTTGTCGCCTAGCACCAGTTCCAGCCGCTGTTCCTGTTCCACCGTGTAATCAACGTGGCCCAGATAGTTGCGGTGGGCCGGGCGATCGACCTTGCCGAACGGGCCGACCTTCCAGAAGACATTCTTGTCCTCGTAAATGTTGATGTTGGTATATTGGCGGAAATCGATTGGGTCGGGGCAGGCGGCGAAGGCGCCGTTGAAATCGTCCGGGTAGAACATCTGCACGGCCAGCGCTTCCCAGCCGCCGGTGGAACCGCCGTAGGTGAAGCGCGCCCAGCCCTGGCCAAGGCCGCGGAACTGCTTTTCGATTTCCGGCACCAGCTCCTTCATGATGGAATCGCCATAGGGGCCGAGATTGGCGGAGTTCACCGCATAGCTATCGTCATAATAGGGATTGGAGTGATCAATCTCGACGATGAGCATGCGCGGGAAGCTGTCTGATGTCCATTTCTTGTAGAGGTCGTGGGCTTCCTGGGCCTCGATCTTATTGTAGCAGGGCTCGTTGAAGCGCGGCTCCGGCTTGCACGGCATGGCGGGATCGGGAGGCGTGACCGAGAAGCCGCCGAAATCGGCTGGAAAATGGCCGTGGTTGATGATCAGCGGGTAACGGGCTTCCGGGTGCTTGTCGAAATCCTTGGGTACCAGCACGTGGGCAGTGAGGAAGACATCGGTGCCCCAGAATTTCGACAGCTGCTCAGATCGCACCTTGATGTGGCGGATGAACTCGCTGTCTTTCGGCTGCTCCACCGGCGGAATCACCTTGGTGAGCGGGATGGTCACGATATCCTTGGTGGCCGGGTTGAAGCGCACCTTCATCGGTTCGGAAATGATGTTGCCGGGCTCCGCGCGCCAGTTCTGCCCAGCGCCGCGCGCAGCCGGCAGCTTCACCGTGTGGCCGGTGGAAAGCTTGTAGGTCGTGTATTTGTGGAGGACCGCCTGCACTGTGTAGTCGCCGGCTGGCACCTTGGAGAGGTCTTCCGCCGGATAGCCGAGCACGCCGCGGCCGATGCTGGCGCTGCCGCTGGGTTTCAGACCATCGACATTGATGCCGAACACCTGCGGCGCATCGGCGCCCAATTTGACCTGGAAGCGCGGTTCCTTCGAATCGTCGGGCGTGATCACCAGGATGATGCGGCCATCGTTGCTGGCGTCGATGCCGGTGGCTGGCAAGGTGACGCGGAAATCGGTTGCCAATGCCGGCGCCGACAGGTTGGCCGCCAGTGCAGTGCCGATCATGGCGGCAGTCAAAACGCGCTTATTCATATCCGTTCCTCCCCTATGCCGATGTTTTAAGCATGAATTGCCAGCAGCGGCAACGCGCCTGACTTTTACAGATTTACGATAGTTAATCATAAATATTGCTTCAGTCATAATTTTGTGGCGTCCACGCTCATTCAATATCGACTAAAAACCCCGAAGAATAATTTTGCGAGCATTTCAGCAAAATTTTTGGTCGGGGAAGCATGAAACATGCAACAAATCCTGGCATCAGATGTGATATTGGTCGGATTTCATTGCTGCTGGGGGTTCCTCTTGGCGTTTTTGGAGAACGCCTTCGGACCGAACGCAGGAGCGATACCTCCCAGAATGAGACAATCGGGCGTGATAAGCCCTGAAGGGGACGCCGGGTCGTAATACTCGTTAATGGAAAAATAGTTAACGAGCATCAATATCACTTTACATTAAGTAACTTCCAAATTAGAAAGTTGGTGTATCGAGTGTTAACGATTGAGGGCGGCGTATGGTTTTTTCCGGTTTCGCACAGGGCATGGGCCAGCTGTTGGCAACCGATGGTGCCTTGATGGTGCTGTCGATGCTGTTCGGTGTGCTGCTGGGCATGTTGTGGTCGGGTCGTACCTTCCCGCGCCGCCTGCCTCGCTCGATGGCTCGGGCTTCGGCCAGCCAGTTGAACCGCTTCTCCTGATCATCGCCGGGCTGGCTATCGCCTGACACGCAGACTAGATTGGTGCCATGCGCGCCATGCCATTTTCAGCACTCTGTTTTCTGGGGGCGTTGCCAGCGATGGCAGCGCCCTCCTTGTGTGCGCATCTGCCCGAGAAGGGATCGGTGGCCGCCGCCGCGCCCCGCGAAAGCGTGGCGGCGAAGCCGCGAGCGGACCGCAGCCTGATCTGCCCGCCCGGATTCGTGCTGGAAGCGTCGGCCCGTGTCCCTGTTTGCACCCGTCCCGGTCAGGCCCAGGTGGCGGGAGACCCGCGCGCTGCCTGCCGCGCCACTTTGGCACTGGGGCCGGTGGCGCCAGTGACGCTGCAGTGGCGGCCGACGCGCAGCTGCCCCGGCGGTGCAATCACGACGGTAGTGCGACTGGAGGGGGCCAATCTCGCCTTGGCCGATGTCGATCTGGCCAGCGAGAGCCCCGGCGTGAAGGTTGAAACGCTGGGCGAGGAGAGCAAGGGCCTCAAAGCGGCCGAGCGCCCTTCAGCCCAGAGCTGTTTCGCGCATCAGTGCCGGCTGGTGCGGCTGTCCATCAGCGCCGATGCGCCCGACGATGTGCTGCTGCGCTTCAGCATCAAGGATGGCGCCAGCAGCACGGCGCGCATCCCGGTCATCACACATTGCCCTGATCCGCTGGGGAACCGCTGATCACTTCGTCCGGAGTGGCCGATCATCGGTGGCTGCCAACCAGATCGCCGCCGTCCACGCCGCCACGTTCTGGTCAAGCTGCTTGCGGTCTACCTTGTCGAGTGTGTCATCGGGCGTGTGGTGCACGTCGAAATAGCGCGTCATGTCCTGCCCCAGATCGAGTACGCCCACGCCGGTGGCGGCCAGCGGCCCCACGTCCGGCCCGCCGCCAGAAGCATTGGTGGCGGCGCGATCAATGCCCAGCGGCGCCAGCACGCCCGCGATTTCGCCGAGCAGCGGCAGACCAGCATCGGCGACCTTTGAGTCGATCTGATAAATCCGATCCGCCCCGGCATCGCTTTCGCCGGCCAGCACGATACCTTCATCCTTGTGGGCGGCGGCATAAGCACGGCCGCCGATCAGCCCGAACTCCTCAGCACCCCACAGCACCACGCGGATGGTGCGGCGCGGCCGCTGCCCGGAGCGGTCCACGTAGGCCTTGATTGCGCCAGCCGTCGCCAGGCTGATTGCGACGCCGGCGCCATCGTCGAACACGCCCTGGCCCAGATCCCAGCTGTCAAGATGCCCGCCCAGCACCACCACCTCACCGGGCACGGTGCCCGGGATTTCGGCGGTCACGTTGGCGGACTGGCCCGGCTTGCTGCTGGGCGTGGAAACCAGCTGCATTTGCACCGGCCCCGCAGCGCAGCGGCGCGACAGCAGTTCGGCATCGGGCAGAGCCAGCGCCAGCGCCGGGATCGGGGCGGTGCCCGCCGGGAACACGGTGCCGCCGGTGTGCGGATTGCGGTGATAATCTGTGCCCAGGCTGCGGATTAGCACGGCGGCAGCGCCCTTTTGCGCGCCCAGGGCCGGCGCGGCGCGGCGCACGGCGCCGTTCACGCCATAGCTGCTGCCATCCTGCGTGACGCCCATGCGGTGATCGACGAACATGATGCGGCCTTTCACGGCGGCGTCCGCCGCCGCGCGGAAGGCGGCCAGATTGCTGAAACAGGTGACGGGCGCGGTGATGCCGCCGGCTGGCGTGGCCCCCGAGGTGCCGAGCGCGGCGAGCGCCAGCTGGTGATTGCTGCCAACGATGGTGGCGCTGGCCTGCCCGCGTTCCCATAGCGTCAGCGGGAAGGCCTCCTCACGGATGTTGACCAGCCCCAGCTTCTGCATTTCCGCCTTGGCCCAGGCCCGGCCGCGCGCTTCGGCCTCCGTGCCGGCCAGGCGCTGGCCCACGGTATCGGTGAGGTTTGACAGCAGCGCCCATGCCTTGTTCCCGACCAGGGCGCTATCACGCAGCTGGGCGGCGGTGGCCAGCCGGTCGTTGTTCGCTGGTTGGGCAATAGTGGGTACGGCGAGCAGGCAGGCAGCGGCCAGCGAGACTGTGATACGTCGCATGAGTGAGCTCCCCTGTTTGTGCCAACCCCTTTACGCGCCGCACCCCGCCGGTCAATTGGCCGGTTTGCGCCCACCGCGCCCATCGGCTAATGCAGCCGCGTCCCTGCCAACACCCAGAATCCGGAGCCTCCCCGTGGCCTATCAATATGCGTTCGTGATGAAGGGTCTTTCCAAGACCTATCCCGGCGCCAACAAGCCCTGTTTCAAGGATATCACCCTGTCGTTCCTGCCGGGGGCGAAGATCGCCATCATCGGCCCGAACGGCGCCGGCAAATCGACCCTGATGAAGGTGATCGCCGGCATCGATACCGAATATGTGGGTGAAGCCTGGGCTGCCGAAGGCGTGCGCGTGGGCTATCTGCCGCAGGAACCGCACCTGGATCCCAACAAGGATGTGAAGGGCAATGTGATGGACGGGGTGCGCCCCGTCGCCGATCTGGTGGACCGGTTCAACGCCATCAGCGCGGAAATGGCCGATCCCAAGGACGATACCGATTTCGACAAGCTGCTCGAGGAAATGGGCACGCTGCAGGAAAAGATCGACGCCGTGGATGGCTGGACGCTCGACAACCAGCTCGAAATCGCCATGGACGCGCTGCGCTGCCCGCCGGGGGACAGCGGTGTGCAGAAATTGTCGGGCGGGGAAAAGCGCCGCGTGGCGCTGTGCAAGCTGCTGCTGGAAAAGCCGGAAATCCTGCTGCTCGACGAACCGACCAACCACCTTGACGCGGAATCCGTGTCGTGGCTGGAAAACCACCTGAAAGAATATAAGGGCATGGTGATCCTGGTTACCCACGATCGCTACTTCCTTGATAACGTGGTGAAATGGGTATTGGAACTGGATCGCGGCCGCGCCATTCCGTTCGAAGGCAATTACAGCGACTGGCTGGAAGCCAAGCAGAAGCGCTTGGGCCAGGAAGAGCGTGAAGACGCCAGCCGCGAAAAGGCCATCAAGCAGGAGCTGGAGTGGATCCGCGCCAGCCCGAAGGCCCGCCAGACCAAGAGCAAGGCCCGCATCAAGGCGTTTGACGAACTGGTGGAAAAACAGGCCAACCGCCGCCTGGGCGAAGCCCAGATCCTGATCCAGATACCGGAACGCCTGGGCAACAAGGTGATCGAGGCCCACAACCTCACCAAGAGCTATGGCGACAAATTGCTGTTCGAAAATCTGTCGTTCAGCCTGCCGCCGGGCGGCATCGTGGGCATCATCGGCCCAAATGGCGCCGGAAAGACCACGTTGTTCCGCATCATCACCGGCCAGGAAGTGCCCGACAGCGGCGAGATCGTCATCGGCGAGACCGTGAAGATGGCCTATGTCGACCAGAGCCGCGATGCGCTGGCATCCGACAAGAATGTCTGGGAAGAGATTTCCGGCGGGAACGACAAATTCTATTTCGGCAAGAACGAGGTGCTGACACGCGCTTATGTGGGCGCGTTCAACTTCAAGGGGCCGGACCAGCAGAAGAAGGTTGGCCTGCTTTCAGGCGGTGAGCGCAACCGCGTGCACATGGCCAAGATGCTGGTGAAGGGCGGCAACGTGCTGCTGCTCGACGAACCGACCAACGATCTGGACGTGGAAACCCTGCGGGCGCTGGAAGAAGCCCTGGAAAGCTTTGCCGGCTGCGCCGTGGTCATCAGCCACGATCGCTTCTTCCTCGATCGCCTGGCAACGCACATATTGGCGTTCGAAGGCGACAGCCATGTCGAATGGTTCGAAGGCAATTTCCAGATGTATGAGGAAGACAAGCGGCGGCGCCTGGGCGACGCGGCAGATCGTCCGCATGCGCTGACCTACAAGAAACTCACGCGCTAAGCGCTCTTGCCGTCTTCCCGGCTGCAGTCGGGAAGACGGTCTGCCTCACGGCGCCACCCATTCCCCCGCCCAGTCGTTGGTGCTGCGGAATACTGCACGGCGATGCCCGCTGTTGGCCAGGTGCAGCCAATCAATTGCCGTCACCTCGATCCACAGCGTCGCGAAATTCGCTCGCGCCGGCCCGATCTGCTCGGCGGTCGGCTGTTGGCCTTCGATCCACGCCGGCAGGCCCGACGAGGGCCCTGGCAGCGGGGTGCCGGGCGGGTGTTCGGCGAGGTAGCAGCGGCGGGCGAAGAGGGTGGACTGGTTCCAGATGTCCTCAACCACCTCGTCGTCCGTCAAAATCCGCGCAGTGCCGGTGATGCGCAACTGCACCTGCTCGGCCGGAAGATAGGCCAGCACGGCAACCGGCATGCCATTCAGCTGCGCCACCTTGGGGCTGCGCGCGTCGGTGTGGAGGCGCAAGGTTGCGGCCGCCGGATCAGCCTTGCGCAGCACCATCACGCGGGCGTGCGGCAGTCCGTGTTCATCCACGCTGGCGATCACCGGCGTGTGGACGGGGCTTTTCCGGTCCGCCCCGCCGCGCACCAGCAAGGTCCAGGCGTGCGCGAGCATGGCGGGGAGGTCGTCGTCGGGCCTCATTTTACCTCCCTCATTTCACTTCGACGATCACATCCACCTCCACCGGCCAGCCGCGCGGCAGGCTGCCGGCGCCGGCGGCGACACGCGGTGCCTTGCCGGCCTCGCCAAAGGCGGTGACCATCACTTCGGAAAAGCCGTTCATCACTTCGGGATGCTGGGTGAAATCGGGCGTGGCGTTGACCAGGCCCATCACCTTCACCACCCGCTTCACCTGGCTCAGATCCCCGAGCTGCGCCTTCAGCGTGGCCAGCACGCACAGGCCCACCTTGGCGGCATTGGCCTTGCCGGCGGCCGTGTCCATGGAGGCGCCGAGCTTGCCGGCTGCGCCCGCCGGGCATTCGCCGTGCCCGGCCAGGAACAGCAATTTGCCGACCCGCGCCGCCGGAACATAGAGGCCGATCGGCGCGTTGGGCGGCGGCAGGGTGAGGCCGGCCTTTGCCAGCCGCTGTTCCGGGGTTTCGGCAAGTGCCGGAGCAGCCATCACGGCGAGAGCGAGAAGGGCGATGCGCATGATCCGGGGACTCCTTGTCGGGTTGATGGCTCCAGCCTAGCATCATGGCAAACAACCGCAAACAGGGGAGGGCCGGTCATGGCCGCATCACATCACGTACCGGGCTTTGCCCATGGCCAGAACGGCAGCGCTGCCGAAACCGATCCGGCCACATTGGGCCTGATGCAGGGCGCGCCGGTGCCGGCCGACAAACAGGTGCGCTGGACCGATGGTTCGATGTGGCGCTTCCCGCAGCAGCGCTGGGCTTTTTCGCACATGCGCGAACTGGTGCCGACGGTGAATATCGGGCGCGAAGGGGCGGTGAGTGTGCTGCCCGTGGCGCTGCGCGATGACCTTGATGATGTGCGGCTGACGACGCTCGACGGGCAGGCGATGACCTGGCGGGACTCGCTGGCCGCGACCTATACCGATGCCATCCTGGTGATGAAGAAGGGGGGGGTGGTTTATGAACGCCACTTCGGCGCGACCACGCCGGCGACACAGCATATCCTGTTTTCGGTAACAAAAAGCTTTGTCGGCACCATCGCCGAAATGCTTATCGAGGAAGGCCGGATAAAGTCGGATGCGAAGGCAGCGGAGTACGTCGCTGAACTTGCAGGCTCTGGCTTAGGCGACGCGACGATCCGCGAGATTCTGGACATGCGCACCGGCCTGGCGTTCAGCGAAGATTATGTGCCCGGCCAGACCGGCCTGACCGACGTGCAGCGCATGAGCATTTCCACGGGCTGGGTGCCGCGTCTGGTGGATTATGAGGGGCCGGATGGCAATTTCGCCTTCACCGCCAGCCTGGGCAAGAACGCCCCGCACGGCGGTGATTTCGTCTATCGCACCCCCAACACCAGCGCCCTACAATGGATCATCGAACGGGTGGCGGGTGCCAGCCTGGCGGAGCAGATCCACACCCGATTCTGGGCACCAATGGGTATGCAACGCGATGCGGCGTTGGGTGTGGACCGGCTGGGCACCGGCTTTGGCGGCGGCGGCCTGATGGCCAACGTGCGCGATATCGCCCGGGTGGGTGAGATGATGCGGCTGGACGGGCACTGGAATGGCAAGCAAATCGTGCCGGCCGCTGTGGTAGAGCGCATCTTTGCCGGCGGCGATCCGGCCGCGTTTGTCGCCTGCCAATACACCGGCAACCTGGATGGTAATTATGGCAGCCAATGGTGGCACCGCGCCGGCGGGCAATTGATGGCGATGGGCGTGCACGGGCAGGGCATTTATGTCGATCGCGGCGCCGGCGTGGTGATCGCCCGGCTGGGAAGCCACCCGGTGGCGAGCAACCGCGGCAATGCCGCGGTGACCACGCCGGCCTATGATGCCATCGTGGCTGCGCTTCAATAGGCGCTGCTCACCAACCGCATCGCGCCGGGTTCCATGGCGGTGAGCGCGCGGGCGGCGATGCGCGGCACGTCGGCTGAAGGCAGGGCCAGCAGTTCATCTGCAACGCGGCTGGCCTGCGTGCAGAAACGGCGGCGATCGGGCACGCTGGAAAAGCCATTGTACAGCCGGGTCATCGCCACATCATGGCGCGCCTGGCCGGCCGTACCATGCTGTTGGCGATAACGGGCCTGTTCGGTGGAATAGACTTCATTCAACAGGTTACGGTGGGTTTTGAGGATGCGGTTGTAATCATCGCGCAAGGCTTGGCTGCCGCACAGCAGCGCCGCAACGTTCAGCCCGCCACGCAAGGCCCATACCACTTCGGCGCTGGCCGCCACATTGTCAGGCACCAGCCGGGTGACGGCGGCGGGCTCGATGGCCTGCACAGGCGCGGCCGGCACCATCGCCACCGGGCGGGGCGGCCGTTCGCTGGTGCTGCATGCCGCCAGGCCCATCATCGCCAGCACGCTGGCTGCACGTGTCCCCCGCGCTGGCAGCGCCGCCAGCGCCTTGATCCCCTTAATGATTCCCTCTCCCGGTATCGTGATCTTGCCTGCTGCCGATACAACCGAGACCGGCTTTCACCAGCCTGAACGGCCCTGGCTGCGTCAGCCCGTCGCAGCCAGCCAGCGGTTCACCTGGTGCAGATCATCGGCCACGGCCAGCAGGCGCGGCGTAATTTCGGGCGTGGCGGGCAACAGATCGGGCACCATGATCACGGGCACTCCGGCCATGTGCGCAGCGATGATGCCATTGTAGCTGTCTTCCAGTGCCAGCGCGGCGCCGGGCGCGATGCCAAGGCGGGCGGCGGCGGTGCGATAGGGTTCGGGATGTGGCTTGCCGTTGGCAACGTCGTCGCAGCCAACGATGGTGGCAAACCCATCTAGCAGCCCGACTTGGCCCAGATGCGCGCGGGCCAGCGCCTGTTCGGACGAGGTGACGACGGCAGCCGGGATGCCAGCCGCGTTCACTTGGGCCAGAAGGTCTGCCGCGCTCGGCTTTAGCGGCCGGATCGGTCCCCATTCGCTGCGAATGCGCTGCCGCACCTCGGCGCGCATCACATCATAATCCAGCTCGGTACCAAAGCGCCCCTGAATGATGGCCCGGCTCGCCGGTTCCGGCCGGCCGATCAGTTCTGCATAATCGGCGCGGCTCATGGCAAAGCCGAAATCCGCGATCACCGCGATCATGGCATCACGGATCAGTCGTTCGGTGTCGAGCAGCAGGCCGTCCATATCGAAGAGGACGGCCGCCGGGCGGGCGTTGATCATTTTTGGACCGTCAGGTCGGCTGTTTGGCGCGGGCGATGCGGGCTTTCCAGTCGGCCGGGCCAGTCTGATGGACGCTGGTGCCTTCGGAATCGACCGCAACAGTCACCGGCATGTCCTTGACCTCAAACTCGTAAATGGCTTCCATGCCCAGATCCTCGAAGGCCACGACGCGACTGGCCTTGATCCCCTTGGCCACCAGATAGGCGGCGCCGCCCACCGCCATCAGATAGGCGGCCCTGTGGCGCCGGATCGCCTCGATGCCCATCGGTCCACGTTCGGCCTTGCCGATCATGGCGATCAGGCCGGTCTGCGCCAGCATCGTTTCGGTGAACTTGTCCATGCGCGTTGCCGTGGTCGGGCCGGCGGGGCCGACCACTTCATCGCCAACCGGATCGACCGGGCCGACATAATAGATCACGCGGTTGGTGAATTCGACCGGCAGCGCTTCCCCGCGGGCCAGCATGTCTGCCATCCGCTTGTGGGCGGCATCGCGGCCGGTGAGCATCTTGCCGCTGAGCAGCAATCGGTCACCCGGCTGCCAGCTCGCCACTTCGGCCGGGGTGAGCGCGTCCAGATTGACCGGCTTTGATGCCTTGTCCGGCGTCCAGTGCACCTGCGGCCATTCGGCAAGATTCGGCGGTTCCATATAGGCCGGGCCACTGCCGGTGAGGGTAATATGGGCGTGGCGGGTGGCGGCGCAATTGGGAATCATGCCGATGGGTTTTGAGGCGGCGTGCGTTGGCGTTTCGAGGATCTTCACATCCAGGATGGTCGAAAGCCCGCCCAGGCCCTGTGCGCCGATGCCGAGATCATTGACGGCATCATACAGTTCGATGCGCAGTTCCTCGATCGAAGACTTCGGCCCGCGCGCTTTCAGTTCGGCCATGTCGATCGGCTCCATGAGCGCTTCCTTGGCCAGGATCATCGCCTTCTCGGCCGTGCCGCCGATGCCGATGCCCAGCATGCCAGGCGGGCACCAGCCGGCGCCCATCAATGGCACGGTGTTCACCACCCAATCGCGGATCGAATCGCTGGGGTTGAGCATAGCGAACTTGGCCTTGTTCTCGCTGCCGCCGCCTTTGGCCGCCACGGTGATCTCGACATGATCGCCCGGCACCAGCTCGATGTGGACCACGGCAGGCGTGTTGTCGCGGGTGTTCACCCGGGTGAAGGCAGGATCGGCGACGATGGAGGCGCGCAGCTTGTTTTCGGGGTGCAGATAGGCGCGGCGCACGCCTTCGTTCACCATTTCCTGAACGGTTTTCGTGGCTTGCCAGGACACGTTCATGCCAACTTTTACGAAGGCCACCACGATTCCGGTATCTTGGCAGATCGGGCGGTGGCCTTCGGCGCACATGCGGCTGTTGGTGAGGATCTGGGCGATGGCATCCTTCGCGGCCGGCGATTCTTCCAGTTCATAGGCGCGGCCCAGGGCGCGAATATAATCCATCGGGTGGAAATAGCTGATGTACTGCAGCGCATCGGCCACGGAGGTGATGACATCCTCTTCGCGGATCACGGTCATGGGGCAAATCCTGTTGCGTTTTGGTCACGTGTTGATGGGGAAACGATAGGCGGCGGTGGCTTTCGCGTCTAGTTTGCCGCAGCGGGCGCTTCCCGGATTGTTGCAGCAATCTTGCACAAGCCCTTGAGGAAACGAATCTCGCTGGGGTGGACAGGGCGGTGGCCTGTGGATGAATCGCTGCCGATTCAACCGGTTCGGATGGCGTTTCGGGCCGTCAAGCAAACAATGGGGCTTGCGCCGCGATCCATCTGTGGCACTATCAGTAGCGTATCGGGACCAGCCAGACACAATTCGTGGTAGTTCCGGGCGGGGGACTCCCGGGCGGCAGGGCGAGCCAGCCTGTGGATATCGGGGACAAGTGTTGCTGCGGCAAAGAAGGCGCGTGACCCCGATTTGTTCCCCTCGTATGATTGAGGGGCACGAGTAGAGATGAGTGAGTTTCGCATGACAGACAGCAGCGCCGGCTTGACCACAGCTGATCACACCGCCGATGCCGGCGCCGCGCTGGCCGCGAGCATGGCGGCTGGCGTGCTGGCGCAGGCCTCTGCGGCGGCGGCAGCCACCACGCGGCTGGGCAGCAGCGAAGTCCTGCCGTGGCGATTCCCGGTGACGGTGGATCGCAGCCGCGACGCGCTGCTCACTGATTTCGGCAAAGATACGCTGGACGACCGTTATCTGCTGCCGGGCGAATCCTATCAGGATCTTTTTGCCCGCGTGGCGGCCGCCTATTCCGACAACGCCGAACATGCCCAGCGCGTCTATGACTACATCAGTCGGCTCTGGTTCATGCCTGCGACTCCGGTGCTGTCCAACGGTGGCACCGGGCGCGGCCTGCCGATCAGCTGCTATCTGAACAGCGTATCTGACAGCCTGGATGGCATCGTTGGCACCTGGAACGAGAATGTATGGCTGGCCTCGCGCGGCGGCGGCATCGGCACCTATTGGGGCAATGTGCGCGGCATCGGCGAGCCGGTTGGCCTCAACGGCAAGACCAGCGGCATCATCCCGTTCGTGCGCGTGATGGACAGCCTGACGCTGGCCATTTCGCAGGGTTCGCTGCGCCGTGGTTCGGCGGCGGTCTATCTCGACGTGTCGCACCCGGAGATCGAGGAGTTCCTCGAAATCCGCAAGCCGTCGGGCGATTTCAACCGCAAGGCGCTGAACCTGCACCATGGCGTTCTGATCACCGACAAATTCATGGAAGCGGTGCGCGACGGCGACAAGTTCGATCTGGTTAGCCCCAAGACTGGCGAGAAGCGCGCAGAAGTCGATGCCCGCGCGCTGTTCACCAAGCTTGTGGAAACACGGCTGGCCACCGGTGAGCCCTACATCATCTTCATCGATGAAGTGAACCGCACCATGCCCAAGCACCAGCGTGATCTGGGGCTGAAGGTGTCGACGTCGAACCTGTGTTCCGAAATCACCCTGCCCACCGGGCCGGACCATCTGGGCAATGATCGCACCGCGGTGTGCTGCCTGTCGTCGCTGAATATCGAAACCTGGGACCAGTGGCACGACCAGCCGCAGTTCATCGAGGATTGCATGCGCTTCCTTGATAACGTGCTGCAGGATTATATTGATCGGTCCGAACCGGCGATGGCGCGGGCCGCCTATGCAGCCATGCGCGAACGGTCTGTGGGCTTGGGCGTGATGGGCCTGCACAGCTTCTTCCAGGCGCGCGGCCTGCCGTTCGAAAGCGCGCTGGCCAAGAGCTGGAACAAGAAGATCTTCAAGCATATCCGCGCCCAGGTCGATCAGGCATCGATGAACTTGGCGGTTGAACGCGGGCCGTGCCCGGACGCCGCCGACATGGGCGTGATGGAGCGGTTCAGCTGCAAGATGGCGATCGCGCCGACGGCTAGCATTTCCATCATCTGCGGCGGCACCTCGGCCTGCGTCGAGCCGATCCCGGCCAACGTCTATACCCACAAGACGCTGTCGGGCAGCTTTGTCGTCAAGAATCCATATCTTGAGAAGCTGCTGATTTACAAGGCGAAGAGCAGCGACGCGGTGTGGAATTCGATGCTAGAGCACGGCGGTTCGGTGCAGCACCTGGAGTTCCTGACTCCCGATGAAAAGGCCACCTATCGCACCGCCTTCGAGATCGACCAGCGCTGGCTGATCGAGCTGTCGGCCGATCGCACGCCGTTCATCGATCAGGCGCAATCGCTGAACCTGTTCATCCCGGCCGATGTCGAAAAGTGGGATTTGCTTATGCTCCACTATCGCGCCTGGGAACTGGGCATCAAATCGCTTTATTATCTGCGTTCGATGAGTGTACAGCGGGCTGGGTTCGCCGGCGGCGGCGTTGAAGCCGACAACACGAGCGAAGCCCCGGTCATCCAAGTCGAGCGGCGTGATTACGACGAGTGTATCGCTTGTCAGTGAAGCGTTTCAGCTTGCCCTGCCATACCGCGGGGCGATCCACCGGCCGGGATGCTTCCCGGCTGGATGGTGAGGGGGTCGTGGCGATGCATTCCACGACGTGTGGCCACGACCCCCTCCCAACCGTAGGCCAAATGGTTGTTCAAGCCGGGGCCGTTGTTGCGAGTGGGCGTGCCTTCGTCGGGATGCGTATCGCCTCCAGTGGATGTTCGACGGTGCCGACGGGTGTCGCGGCGCTGCAGGCAAAGTTCTCGTGTTCCACGGCTGGTGCGGGTGCAAGGCGCACCAGCCGTGCAACATTGTCCTCGCTTTCGCAGGCGTTCGGGGCCGACCCACTGATGGCCCGGAGGCAAGCGAAGGGCGGGTGCAGGGGTTTGGCCCTTGTCCGCCGAAGGCCTAGTTTTTCTCCCAGTAATCCCGTTGTTTCTTCAATCATTAGTGCAGGATTTTGAACCATGCCGTTGCTTCAGGCATCCAAGTCGTACAAGCCCTTTGAATATCCTTGGGCATATGACTTCTGGAAACGTCAACAACAGATCCACTGGATGCCGGAAGAGGTGCCGTTGGGTGAGGATTGCCGTGACTGGGCGCAGAAGCTGACCGATCACGAGCGCAACCTGCTCACCCAGATCTTCCGTTTCTTCACGCAGGCCGATGTCGAGGTGCAGGATTGCTACCACGACAAATATGGCAGCGTGTTCAAGCCGACCGAAGTCAAGATGATGCTGACGTCGTTCTCCAACATGGAAACGATCCACATCGCCGCCTATAGCCACCTGCTCGACACGATCGGGATGCCCGAAAGCGAATACAGCGCCTTCCTCAACTATAAGGAAATGCGCGACAAGCATGATTACATGAGCACGTTCGGCGTGAGCAACAACGAGGATATTGCCAAGACGCTGGCGATGTTCGGCGGCTTCACCGAGGGCCTGCAGCTATTCGCCTCGTTCGCGATGCTGATGAACTTCCCGCGCTTCAACAAGATGAAGGGCATGGGCCAGATCGTTTCGTGGAGCGTGCGCGATGAATCGCTGCACTGCGAAGGCATCGTGAAGCTGTTCCACGCTTTCTGCGCCGAAACCGGCGTGCTCAACAGCCGAATCCGCGACGATATCGCCGATGTGTGCCAGCGTACCGTGCGCCTGGAAGATGCGTTCATCGATCTTGCCTTCGAACAGGGCCCGGTTTCCGGCATGGCGCCCAAGGATATCAAGCGCTACGTCCGTTACATCGCCGATTGGCGCCTGAAGCAACTCGGCCTGCAGCCGATCTATATGATCGAGGAACACCCGCTGCCGTGGCTGACGCCGCTGCTCAATGGGGTGGAGCACGCCAACTTCTTCGAAGCCCGCTCGACCGAGTATAGCAAGGCCGCGACCAAGGGCGACTGGAACGAAGTGTGGACCGCCTTTGACAGCCGCAAGGCCGCCAAGATTGCCAGCGAAGCCCAGCCGGCCAACACCGATGACGCCCTGGGCGGGCTGCTCGGAGTGGCCGCGGAGTAAGCGCCGGATTTACCACCTGATCGAACAAGCGGCGCGCCGGCCCTCGGCGCGCCGCTTTTCTTTGTGGGTCGGTGCGCCCGCTGCAGCGAAGTTGACCCCAGCAGTGCTGTGGATTCTGGCCTACGCCAGCATGACGACGGCTTTTTGGCGAGGGGCGCTCCAAACAAACGGGTGCAGGGACGATCCCCTGCCTGCCGGAGGCCCGATTCTTCCTATCTCAGGAAAGGAATTTGCCTGTGATCAAGTCAGTTTGCGCCCCACCCAGACGACGCGTCCGATGATGTGGATGGCGCTGCCATCGCGGCGCCGTTCGGGGCGCGGGTGGTGATCGAGGGACTGCGTGCTCGCGATTGGGCGAGCCTGACGTTGACCGGCACGCGCCATGAACTCGATGTGCGGCTGGATGGGGTGGGTGCAGCAGCCGCGCTGGCCGCGCTGGGTGAACGCTTGGCCCACGAAACCATCACCATTGCCGGGCAGATCCTGGCCGAAGCCTTGGTGGAACCCGGCACCGCCGATGACGAGGGAGTGGCAATGACCATCTGTGCCCTGGTGATCAACGACTGAACCAAGCGGGCGATCGCCTGTCGCGCCAGCACCCGGGGGGAGTGCTGGCTGACGGCGGGCAGCCCCCCCCCTGCGACAAACTTGAGCGCCGCTCAAAAACACTTGCCAGCCCGAGCCGACGTGGGCAGGATGTGAGTAGCAATCAAAACTGCCGGACGCCACTGGCAGCAACAGGGTCGGCAGGCACGCACATGGTGAAGAACAGGGTCAACAGGGCCGTTCAGCCAGCGCCTAGTGCCGGCGCATCCACGATCTTCATTCTTGGCCCCATTCTGGGCATGGCCGCAACGCTGGCGGCCTGTGGCGAAACCAAAACGCCGCCGCCAGCCCCTGCGCCGGCCGTACCGGTGCGGGTGGTGAGCGTGGCGCCGGTGAGCGGCGTGACCGAGCTTGATGTGGCCGGCACTGTGCGGCTGAAGCGCGAAACGCCGCTGGCCTTCAACACGCCGGGGCGCATCGCGGCGATCCTGGTGCGCGAAGGTGATCGGGTGCAGGCCGGGCAGTTGCTGGCGCGGCTCGACACCACGGCGCTGGGGGCGAACCAATACGCTGCAGCGGCGGACGTGGTGCGGGCGCGGGCGGACGTGAAGCGCGCTGAGGATCTGTTTGCCAAGGGCTGGGTGACGGCGCCCCGCGTTGAGCAGGCGCGGGCGACGATGGCGGCGGCGCAAGCGCGGGCGCGGGCCGCCGGGTTTGACGTGACATTGGCCAGTTTGCGCGCACCCGCCAGCGGTGTCGTGCTGGCGCGGCCGGGGGAACCGGGCCAGATTGCCCAGCCAGGCCAGGCGATATTGACGATAGGTGAAATGAATCAAGGCTTTGTGCTGCGCTTGCCGCTGGCAGATCGCGATGCGGCACGGGTGCGGCAGGGCATGCCCGCCACTGTGCGTATCCCGGCGCTGGGGGCGGGCACGTTGCAAGGCCAGATCAGCGAAGTGGGCGCGCGCGGCGATGATGGCACCGGCACCTTCCGGGTGGAAGTGAAGTTGCCGGCCAATGGGCGCCTCGCCTCCGGCCAGATAGGCAGCGCCCGGCTGGTGCTCGGCCCGACCGAGCCCGGTGCGCCGATCAGTGTGCCGACAACGGCGGTGTTTTCGGCCCGGGCCGATGAAGGGTTTGTTTATGTCCTTGAACCTGTGACGCGCCGGGTGCGGCAGCGGCAGGTGGCGCTGGGCGCTGTCGGGCCGCAAGGCGTGGTGGTGACTGGTGGCCTGCTGCCCGGCGAGCAGGTGGTGACCACCGGGGTGGACCGGCTGCGTGATGGCCAGGTGATCGAACTGGCGCAGGCAACCGCCAAGTGAACGGCATCATCCGTTTTGCCATTCAGCGCTGGCAGATCACCCTGGTGGTGTTTCTGGCGCTGGCGGCGATGGGGCTTTCGGCCTTCTTCACCATTCCGCGATCGGTTGATCCGCACTTCCCGTCGCCGTTCGTCAACATCGTTGCCACCGTGCCGGGCGCCGAGCCGGCCGACATGGAATCGACCATCGCCAAGCCGATCGAGGACGTGGTGCAGGGGTTGGATGGCATCGTGAAGGTGCAATCGCGCTCTACCGATTCAACCGCCGTGATCACTGCCGAATTCAGCTGGGATGGCGATGCCGAGAAGAATTACGACGAGGTGGTGCGCGAGGTGAACGCTATCCGTTCCAGTCTGCCATCAGCGTTGACGCGCCTGGAATTTCAGAAGACCCGCACCACCGAAGCGGCCGTTCTGCAATTCGCCCTGGTCTCGGACACAGCGAGCTATCGCCGGCTGGAAAAGATTGCCAAGGACCTGCGCGAGCGGCTGATCCGGGTGCCGGGCGTGCGGGCAACGCGGGTGTGGGCGCTGCCGCAGCCCGAGATGCGGGTGGCGCTGGATACCGGGCGCATGGCGCAACTGGGCATTCCCGTTACTGCCGTTACGGATGCGTTGCGCAGCGGCGGCCAGGATCTGCCGCCCGGTGCAGTGCAATCGGGCGATGCTCGGCTGAACGTGCAGGCCGGCGGCGCCTACAAGTCGATCGACGAACTGGCGGATGAACCGGTGCGTGCGCAGGATGGCCGCATCGTGCGGGTGAAGGATGTTGCACAAGTCGGCTGGGCCTATGAGGAGCAGCCGCACTTCGGCCGTTACAATGACAAGCGCGCGGTGTGGGTGACGTTGACCCAGAAGGATGGGCTCAATGTGCTCGATATCCGCGATGCGGCAGTAAAGGCGGCGGACGCGTACCGCGGCCAGTTGCCGCCCGATGTGCAGATGGTGGTGGGCTTTGATCAAAGCGATGACATCGCCCGCAAGCTGAGCCAATTGGGCCAGGATTTCGCCATCGCGCTGGGCTTGGTGCTGATCACTTTGCTGCCGCTTGGTTGGAGGGCGAGCATCGTGGTGATGGTCTCGGTGCCGTTGAGCCTCGCCATGGGTGTGGCCGTGCTGGGCTGGAGCGGGTTCACGCTCAACCAGTTGGCGATTTCCGGCTTCATCATCGCGCTTGGCCTGCTGGTGGACGACAGCATCGTGGTCACGGAGAATATCGCCCGCCATCTGCGCATGGGCAAACCTCGGCAACAGGCCGCCATCGACGGCACCAGCCAGATTGCGGTGGCCGTGATCGGCTGTACCTTCGTGCTGCTGTTTGCTTTTCTGCCGCTGACCATGCTCCCTGAAGGCGCTGGCAAGTTCACACGCAGCCTGCCTGTGGCCGTGCTGGGCACGGTGGCTGCGTCGCTGCTCGTGTCGCTCACCATCGTGCCGTTCCTGGCCAGCCGCATCCTGCCGCGCGAGGAAAGCGAGCACGGCAATGCCTTCCTGCAGGCAGTGAACAAGGGCATCCACCGCTTCTATCAGCCGGTGCTGCACTGGGGCCTCACCCATCCGTGGCGGGCGATGGGCGTTTCGACACTTTTGATCGTCTCTGGTTTTGGCTTGGTGCCGCTGATTGGCTCCAGCCTGTTTCCGCCGGCGGAAACGCCCTCTTTCCTGGTGCAGGTGACGGCGAGCGAAGGCACCGCAATTCCCGCGACCACCCGCGCCGTTGACGTGGTTGAAAATGCCCTGAAAGGCGAAGCCGAGGTGCAGGCGGTGATGAGCAACATCGGCCGCGGTAACCCGCAGATCTTCTATAACCAGCGCAGTTTCGATCAGCGCAGCAACATCGGCGAAGTGTTGGTGGTGCTGAAGCGTTGGGACGAGAAGGGCGGTCCGGCGCTGGTGGAGCGACTGCGGGCCAAGTTGGCGGCAGCACCTGACGCGCAATATGTGGTGAAAATCTTCCAGAACGGCCCGCCCATCGACGCGCCGATCCAGATGCGCATCATTGGCCCGGAACTGGATGTGCTGAAACGTCTGGCCGCCGAAACGGAAGCCGTGATGCGTAACGTGCCTGGCACGCGCGATGTGCGCAATCCGGTGGCCGTGAACACGCCGCGTCTTAACCTTGGGTTGGACAGTGATAAGGCCGCCCTGCTGGGTGTCGCGCCAGGCGCGCCGCGCCGCGCCCTGCGGCTGGCGCTGGCCGGAGAGAATGCCGGGCGATTCCGCGATGTGGAAGGCGACAGCTATAATGTTGTCGTGCGCCTGCCGTTGGACGAACGCCATAACGTGACGGTACTGGATGATATCTATATGCCGGGCAGCCGGGGTGCAGTGCCGTTGCGCGAGATTGCCCAACCCTATCTCGATTCCGCGCCGCCTCGCATCAGCCGTGAACGCCAGAGCCGCGTTGTCTATATCGATGCCCAGATCGCAGAGGGTTATCTCACGGCCAAGGTGAATGCGGCGGTGGTGAAGGCCGTGCAGGACCAGGTGAAGCTGCCCGAAGGCTATAGTTTCGACATTGGCGGCGAAGCGGAAACGGCGGCGAAGAGCTTTGGCGGACTGGGTCCGATCATCGCGCTGGCTGTGTTCGGCATCTTGGCAGTGCTGGTGATCGAATTTGGCCGCTTCCGCGAAACACTCGTGGTGGCCGGCGTCATCCCCCTCGGTCTGTTCGGCGGGCTGGTGGCGCTGTTTCTCACCGGGAACAGTCTCAGCTACACCGCCGTCATCGGTTTCGTCGCGCTGATTGGTATTGAGATCAAGAACAGCCTGCTGCTGGTCGATTTCACCACCCAGCTGCGCGAAGCCGGCCGGCCGCTGCGCGAAGCCATCGAAGAAGCCGGCGAAGTGCGTTTCCTGCCTGTGTTGTTGACCAGCGTGACGGCGATCGGCGGCCTGCTGCCGCTGGCCTTGTCCGGCTCCGGCCTCTATTCGCCGCTGGCCTGGGTGATTATCGGCGGGCTGGTATCATCCACCGTCCTCTCCCGCGTTGTCACACCGGTGATGTATCTGCTCATCGTGCAGGGCGACAAGGCCAGCACGGCCATTCCAGATTGACAGTCACGGCAAAGATCATGTGACACTGTGGCAATTTGAAGCAGCGCTTCATTGCGCCCGGGCCATCACAGGTTTATGGCGGGAGCCATGAAGCGTAACACCGGACAAGACTTGGAGCTCGTGAAGCAGTGGCGGCCCGCCACGCAGATGGTGCGCGGCGGCACCATGCGCACAGAGGTGGGCGAAACCTCCGAAGCCATCTTCATGACGTCAGGCTATTGCTATGACAATGCCGAAGAAGCCGCCGCGCGCTTCCGCGGTGAGCGCCCGGGCATGACCTACAGCCGGCTGCAGAACCCTACGGTGGAGATGCTGGAAAAGCGCATCGCCCTGATCGAAGGTGCCGAAGCCGCGCGGGCCACCGCCACCGGCATGGCGGCGATGAGCGGCATGTTGCTTTCCACCCTTTCGGCCGGGGATCATCTGGTCGCGGGGCGTGCACTGTTTGGGTCGTGCCGGGTGCTGGTGGATAGCATCCTGCCGCGCTTCGGCATCGAAACCACCACGGTGGACGCCCGCGACGTGGATGCGTGGGCAAAGGCGCGGCGGCCGAACACCAAGGCGTTCTTCCTCGAAACGCCCACCAATCCGGGGCTGGACCTGTGCGATATCCGCGCGATTGCCGATGTTGCCCATGATGCCGGCGCCCTGGTGATGGTGGACAATGCCTTTGCCTCGCCGATCGTGCAGAAGCCGCTGGAGCATGGCGCCGATATCGTCGCCTACAGCGCCACCAAGTTGATGGACGGGCAGGGCCGCGTGCTGGCCGGTGCCGTGGTCGGCAGCGAAAAGTGGATCAACGACACCTATCTGGCGTTCGCGCGCCACACCGGGCCCAATCTGTCCCCGTTCAACGCCTGGGTGGTACTGAAGAGCCTTGAAACGCTGGATCTGCGCGTGCGCCGCCAGTGTGACAATGCGCTGAAACTGGCCGCCTGGCTGGAAAGCCGGGTGCCGCGCCTGGTCTATCCCGGCCTGCCCAGCCATCCGCAGCACGCCCTGGCGCTGCGCCAGATGACAGCGGGCGGCACCATCGTCGCCATGCATCTTGATGGCGGCCGGCCCCAGGCGCAGGCGCTGCTCGATGCGCTCACCATCATCGATATTTCCAACAATCTGGGTGATTCCCGCACCCTGATGACGCATCCGGCCAGCACCACCCATGCCAGCGTTTCGGAAGCGGTGCGTGCCGAAATGGGCATCACCGAAGGCATGTTGCGGCTGAGCGTGGGCCTGGAAGACGTGGACGATCTGATCGATGATCTTGATCAGGCGCTGAAATCGGCTGGCCTATGACGGGGATGATCGGCCAGATCTTCCCCTACGCCGAAACCACCGGCGGCATTACCGTGCGTGTCGCTCCCCATTATCTCCCCGATCAATCCGATCCCGAACGCGGCTATTATGTCTGGGCCTATCATGTGCGGGTGGAAAATGCCGGCCTGGTGCCGGTGCGGCTGATGGCGCGGCGCTGGCTGATCACCGATGGCGATGGCCGCACCGAACAGGTGGAAGGCGATGGCGTTGTGGGCGTGCAGCCGCTGATCGCGCCGGGCGGCGCCTATGATTATGTCTCGGGCTGTCCGCTGGCCACCGCGTCGGGCCGCATGCAGGGCCGTTATGTGATGATGGGCGAAGACGGCGTGCGCTACACGGTCGTTATCCCGGCCTTTGCGCTGGACGTGCCAGTCGGCCGCCCGCCAGTGCATTGATTGCGGCGCGCAGGCCAGCCATTCTCTCCCCATGAAGCGCACCCATCTGCCCATGAATGCCCTGCGCGTGTTCGAAGCAGCCGCGCGCCACCTGTCGTTCACCCGCGCTGCCGATGAACTGGCGGTCACACCGGCCGCCGTGGGCCAGCAGATCCGCGCGCTGGAAGAAACGCTGGGCGTCGTGCTGTTTCGCCGGCTGACCCGCAATCTTGAACTCACCCACGAAGCCGAACAGGCGCTGCCGGCGCTGCAACAAGGCTTCCTGGCCTTTGAAGAGGCCGTGCGGGTGATGCAGGCCGGGCAATCCAGCCGTGTGCTCTCCATCGCGGCGCCGCGCGCACTGGTGGCCAAGTGGCTCACCGCCCGGCTGGCCGACTATGGCCGGCAGCACCCGGAACTGCGCTTTTCCATCGCCGCCCATGAAGACGGCGAGATGGATTTCACCCAGGCCAATCACGATCTGGCCATCCATTTCGGCGGTGAGCCGCAGGCCGAGGGCATTCATGGCCGCACCATGGGCGATGAACTTTTGATCACGGTGGCGGCGCTCAGCACCGGGCCAGACGCGCCCAATATCTTGTCGTGCATCGCACACCCGCTCGATCCCGAAACGCCCTGCGTTGAAAGCGCGCTGACGGTGGCAGACCCTGGCCTTGCTATCGATGCGGCCGCAGCCGGGCTGGGCAAGACGCGGGTGCCAGCCTTGCTGGCCGCCGCAGATCTCGCCTCGGGGCGTATCATCGCGCTCGATGCGGGTGTGCCTGCCGCCGGCGCATGGTGGCTCACCGCGCCCACGCCGCAATGGCGCCAGGCCAAGGTGCGGGCGCTGGTGGCCTTCCTGATCAACTGAATAAGCCGCGTCAGCGGTTTTCGATCACGTCGCGCCGCCCGGCAGCGGCGGTTTCGCACGCGCGATTGCGGTAATCCGTAACGGGTGGAAACGGCCCGCTCATCCCTCCGAAATAGCCCCATCAACAACTTCATTCTCCGTTGGCAGTCGGTAGCCGGTAATTTCCAGGGCACCTCCGGCATCGGCATGGGCACCGGTGACGGCGGCTTTGATCCAGGCGGTGGCGAGGTGCCGGAACCGGCAACTTGGGCCATGCTGATCGCCGGCTTCGGCTTGGTGGGCGCTGTCGCCCGCCGTCGTCGCGGCGCGCTGAGCGTTTCGGCCTGATCAAGCGCTGACCGAATAATGGCCGGTCTCCAATCGGGGGCCGGCCTTTTTCGTGGTCGCGGCTTGCCGCCTTCGGGCGCGGCATGCACGCGCAGGTCTTGCCAAAGCGGCAGCCTCGCGCCATCGCAGCAGATCTACGCACAAACAGGGGCGATGCGATGGTGACGGTGCGATCGATGGTGGCAGTGGCGGCTTTGCTGGCGGGCACGTCGCCCGTGCTGGCTGCCGAAGCGCCGCTCACTGCGCTTGCCGCCGGCGTGAGCGAGGCCGAATTGAAGGCCAGCATCACCGCGTTGGTGGGTTTCGGCACCCGCCATTCGGCCAGCGACACCACCAGCCCGACCCGCGGCATTGGCGCCGCCCGCCGCTGGACCGAGAGCCGCTTTCAGGCGTTCAGCGCCGCCTGTGGCAATTGCCTGACTATTGAAAAGCCAGCACAGGTGTTCACCGGTGATCGCCTGCCCAATCCGACCGAGATCGTGGACGTGCTGGCCATCCAGCGCGGCACCACCGATCCGGACCGGTTCATCATCATTTCCGCTCATATCGACAGCCGCAACAGCGATCCCAACGATGCCAAGGGCGATGCGCCGGGCGCCAATGATGATGGCAGCGGCACCGCCGCCGTGATCGAAGCGGCGCGCGTGCTTTCGCAGCACAAGTTCCCTGCCACCGTCGTCTATGCTGTGCTGTCGGGTGAGGAGCAGGGACTGAACGGCGGCAAGGTGCTGGCCGATTACGCCCGCGCTAAGGGCTGGGTGGTTGAAGCTGACCTGAACAACGACATCATTGGGAACAGCACCGGCATTGGCGGCATGAAGGATTCGGGCCATGTCCGCGTGTTTTCGGAAGGCACCAAGGCCGTGGAAAGCGCCGCTCAGGCCAACCGCCGCCGCTACAACGGGGGTGAGAATGATTCGCCCAGCCGTAACGTGGCGCGCTTCCTCGACCGCCTTGCCGACCACAACATCGATGGCCTGGATGTGAAGATGATCTATCGCACCGACAGGTTCGGCCGCGGCGGCGATCAGACCCGCCTCCTCGAAGCCGGCTATCCGGCGGTGCGCATAACCGAGTCCGTGGAACATTATGACCGGCAGCACCAGAATATTCGGGTGGAAAACGGCCGCGCCTATGGTGATCTCATCCCCGGCGTCGATTTCCAGTATCTTGCCAAGGTGACCAGGTTGAACGTGGCCGGCCTGGCCTCGCTGGCGCGTGCGCCGATGCCGCCGGCCGTCACCATCCAGCGCGACGCCGGTTCCAATACCAAGGTGAGCTGGGCTCCGGTGAAGGGCGCTGCCGGCTACAAGATCTGGTGGCGCGACACCACCGCACCGCAATGGCAATATAGCCGCACCGCCGCGGCCGCTGCCACGTCGCTGGTGCTGGAACATGTGTCGATCGATGATTGGCTGTTTGGCGTTGCCGCCGTGGCCGCCGATGGCAGCGAAAGCCCGATCGCCTATCCGGGCGACGCCGGCAACTTCATCAGCAACCCGCCGTTCCCGTCGCCGCAACCGCGGCCCTGAAGCTGTTCCCGTCACCCCGGCGAAAGCCGGGGTGAGGTGATGGGTCAAGCTCCGGCTATAACCGGGCGACCGATCAACGCCGCCGCATCCGGCGCCAGCATCTGCGCTTGTCCGGTAAGCGGGTGGTGAACGGCGAGCATATTCTGGTTGCGCGCGTGCAGCAGCCACCACTCGCCGTCGCGGGTGAGCAGCAGCGCCGGCCTGCCCGCCACCAGATCGACGGTCAACAGCGGCTCTGCCGGCGAAGGTGGCGCGCCTGCTTCCCAGACGATTTCAACCATTGTTTCCTGATCATCGTCGTTGGCATCGGTCCACGCGCCTGCAACGGCCAGCAGCGCGTCGCGGCCGGTGCGGGCGCCGATGCGGGCCGCCACCTGTTCGGGCGTGAAGCGCACGCCGCGCGCTTGCCAGCAGGTGATGAGCGCCGCCACCAGCGGATCGGCAGGCTCTGCCCGCGCTGGGTTGGCGAGCAACAGCGGCAGGGCCAGCAGGATACGGCGATTGATCATGCCAGCAGCCTAGCCGGCTCGGCCCTATCCTGCTAGGCGGCGCGCATCATGTTGTCTGTTCAAAACCTCACCGTTCGCCTTGGCGGGCGCGCCATCATCGACGGCGCCAGCGCTACGCTGCCGCCGCGCGGCTGTGTTGGCCTGATCGGCCGCAACGGCGCTGGCAAATCCACGATGATGAAGGTGATGGCCGGCACCATCGATCCGGATGGCGGCAGCATTGAACGGCCGCGCGGCACAAGGCTGGGCTGGCTGAAGCAGGAAGCCCCAATGGGGCAGGGCACGCCGTTTGAAACCGTGCTGGCCGCCGATACCGAACGCGCTGCGCTGATCGCCGAGGAAGACGCCGGCGCTTCGCCGGAACGTGTGGCCGATATTCACGAGCGGTTGATCGCTATTGATGCTCACACCGCCCCCGCTCGCGCTGCGCGAATCCTGGTGGGCCTGGGTTTTGACGAGGACATGCAGGGCCGTCCGCTCGACAGCTATTCCGGTGGTTGGCGCATGCGTGTGGCGCTGGCGGCGCTGCTGTTCACCCGGCCCGATGTGCTGCTGCTCGACGAACCGTCGAACCATCTCGATCTGGAATCGGCCCTGTGGCTGGAAAATTTCCTGAAATCCTATCCCGGCCTGATCGTACTGATCAGCCACGAGCGTGATCTGCTGAACCGAGTGGCGGGCATGATCCTGCACCTCGAAGGCGGCAAGGTGCAGCTTTACACCGGCAATTACGACAGTTTCGAACGGCAGCGTGCCGAACGGCTGGCGCAACTGGAGGCCGCCCGCACCGCCCAGGCCACGCAGCGCGCCAAGCTGCAGGATTATATCGCGCGCAACAGCGCCCGCGCCTCCACCGCCAAGCAGGCGCAGAGCCGGCAGAAGGCGCTGGCCAAGATGCAGCCGGTTGCCGAAGCGGCCAATGATCCGACGATGAAGTTCGATTTCCCCAGCCCGGAACCGCTGCGCCCGCCGCTGGTGACGCTGGATCATGCCGATGTCGGCTATGACGGCCGCGCGATCCTGAACAATCTCGATATCCGCCTGGATCCCGATGACCGATTGGCGCTGGTGGGCCGCAACGGCAACGGCAAGACAACGCTGGCCCGGCTGTTGATCGGCCAGTTGCCGACCATGGCGGGCACGCGCTTTGCATCGGGCAAGCTGAAAGTGGGCTATTTCACCCAGTATCAGGTCGAGGAACTGGATGGTGACGCCACGCCGGTGTTGATGATGGGCCGCGCCATGAAGGGCTCCAGCCCCAGCGCCGTACGGGCGCAACTGGGCCGCTTCGGCTTTACTGGCCCGACCGCGGAACAGCGCATCGGCACGATGAGCGGCGGGGAAAAGGCGCGATTGGCGCTGGCGCTCGTCACCCGCGATGCGCCGCACCTGATCGTGCTCGATGAACCGACCAACCACCTCGACATCGATTGCCGCGAAGCCCTGGTGCAGGCGCTGGCCGGCTATGAAGGCGCTGTGGTGGTGGTCAGCCACGATCGGCACGTGATCGAAGCCAGCGCCGATCGGCTTGTGCTGGTTGATGCTGGTCGTGCCGGCACGTTTGACGGCAGTATCGACGATTATGAAACGCTGATTCTGGCCGGCTCCAACGCCAACGCCGCTGCGCCTGCCGCCGCCAAGGCACAACGCATCGATCCCAAGGAAGCCCGGCGCCAGGCCGCGGCCCGCCGGGAAGCTGCCAAGCCGCTGCGCCAGGCGATGCTGGCGGCCGAAGCGCAGATGAACAGGCTGATTGCCGAACGCGAGGCGGTGGACGAGCAGATGACCCAGGCGCCGGCCGACATTACTGCCCTTATGCAGAAGCGCGGCGTGCTCGATGCCGGTATTGCGGCCGCTGAGGACGCGTGGGCCGCGGCCAGTGAGGCCTATGACGTGGCAGTGGCGGCGCCTTAAACCTCGATGGAAACGATACGGGTGAGCTCGGTGAGCAGGTTCACCCCGTCCCACACATTGCCGAACGCCAGCGCCTGACCGAAGGGCACGATGCGATCGATACCGTGCGGGCGGGTGGCTGCCAGCATGGTGCGCCAGTCGCCGCCGCTGACGCCAAGGCTGGCGATGGTCTGCCAGTCGCGCTGCACAAGCGGGGCGAGGTCTTCGAGGCGATCGATGCGGCGTTCGACGAAGAAGCCGTCGCTGGCCAGCCGGGTGAGGCGTGTCATGTCGGGCGTTTCGGTCACGCGCAGGCGATAATCGCTGGTGTCGCGGTGATGCACGGCGCCGGCGGCGTCGAGCATCTGTTCGGCGACCAGTTTGTCCACAGCGGCGCGGGCGGCGAAGGGCTCGCCAGCGGCGGCGATGGCGGATTCCACCAGCGGCCAGAAGGTCACCTGCGCGGCGGTCACGTTGGCAGCATCACCGCGCCAGAACAGCGCCAGCGGTGAGGAGCAGGCCTGCTGGCTGAAAGTGACGGCATCGAGCGCGAAGCGGCGCGATGTTCGCCCGCCAGCCCGAAGGCGGTCCGTCAGGCATCGATGGCGTCGGCCTCGATCGAGGTGGCGTGGCTCTGGATGAAGTGGAAACGATGTTCGGGGTTGCGGCCCATCAGTCGCTCCACCAAATCGGCGACATCGGCCCGGCCATCCACATCCTCGGGCAGCTTCACCCGGATCAGGCTGCGGCGGGCCGGATCCATGGTGGTTTCCTTCAACTGCGACGGGTTCATTTCCCCCAGGCCCTTGAAGCGGCTCACCTCCACCTTAGACTTGCCGCTGAACACCGTCTTCATCAGCTCGGCGCGGTGGGCATCATCGCGGGCATAGGCAACCGTGCCGCCAGCCGCCAAGCGATAGAGCGGCGGCTGCGCGAGATAAAGCCGGCCATCACGCACCAGGCCCGGCATCTCGCGGAAGAAGAAGGTCATCAGCAGGGTGGCGATATGGGCGCCGTCGACATCGGCATCGGTCATGATGACGATGCGTTCGTAGCGCAGATTTTCCGGGCTGTATTTGTCGCGCGTGCCGCAGCCCATGGCGAGCGTGAGATCGGCGATTTCATTGTTGGCGCCGATCTTGGCCATGTTGGCCGAAGCGACGTTGAGGATCTTGCCACGGATGGGCAGGATCGCCTGGGTGTTGCGATCGCGTGCTTGTTTGGCGCTGCCGCCGGCCGAATCACCTTCCACGATGAACAATTCCGTGCCGACCGCGTCATTGCGGGCGCAATCGGTGAGTTTGCCGGGCAGGCGCAGACTGGATTTGCTGGTCGCGGTCTTGCGCTTCACCATCATTTCCTGGCGGCGGCGCAGCCGGTCTTCCATGCGCTCCACCACGAAGGCGAGCAGCGCCTTGCCGCGTTCACCATTGGCCACCAGCCAGTGATCGAAATGATCCTTGATGGCGCCTTCCACCAGGCGGGTGGCTTCCGGGCTGGTCAGCCGGTCCTTGGTCTGGCTCTGGAACTGCGGATCGCGGATGAACAGGGAGAGCATGATCTCAGCCCCGGCAAACACGTCTTCGCCGGACAGATCACTGGCCTTCTTGTTGCCGGTCAGCCCGGCATAATTCTTCAGGCTGCGGGTCAGCGCCAGCCGCAGGCCCGCCTCATGCGTGCCGCCATCGGGGGTGGGAATAGTGTTGCAATAGAAGCTGGCTGAACCTTCGCCATATTGCGGCCAGGCGCAGGCCCATTCCACTGCGCCCATCGGCTTGCCATCCGGACCGGCCGGCAGATCGGTGCGGCCGGCAAACAGATCGGGCACCACCAGCGGGCGATTGTCGAGCCGTTCCTTCAGATGATCGGCCAGGCCGCCGGGGAAGGTGAACACCGCCGTTTCCGGCACATCGGGCGTCGCCAGTTCCGGTGCACAGCGCCAGCGGATCTCGACGCCGCCGAACAGATAGGCCTTGGACCGGGCCAGCTTGTACAGGCGCGCCGGCTTGAAGCGGGCATCCTCGCCAAAAATCTCGGCATCCGGGTGGAACTTGACGCTGGTGCCGCGGCGGTTCTGGGTGGCGCCCAGTTCCTCGATCGGCCCTTGCGGGATCCCGCGTGAATAACGCTGGCGATACAGCAGCTTGTTGCGGGCGACTTCCACCTCCGTATCGTCCGATAGCGCGTTGACGACGCTGATGCCCACGCCGTGCAGCCCGCCTGATGTGGCATAGGCCTTGCCACTGAACTTTCCGCCGGAATGCAGCATGGTCAGAATCACTTCCAGTGCCGATTTGTCGGGAAAGCGCGGGTGCGGATCGACCGGGATGCCGCGGCCATTGTCGGTGATGGTCAGGCTGTTGTCGGCCTCGAGCGTCACCTCGATCCGGCTGGCATGGCCGGCCACCGCTTCGTCCATGGCGTTGTCGAGCACTTCGGCGGCGAGATGGTGAAGCGCGCGTTCGTCGGTGCCGCCGATATACATGCCGGGGCGGCGGCGGACGGGCTCGAGCCCCTCCAGCACCTCGATATGGCTGGCATCATAATCGGCGGAGCTTTGCGTGGCAGCGAACAGATCGGACATGGGCACTGTATAGGGCGCAGCCGCGCGGGCCGCCAGCGGCTAGGCCTGTTT
>NZ_CAMCWT010000018.1:0-47010 GCF_945882885.1 Sandarakinorhabdus limnophila DSM 17366 | reverse complement strand
AATAATGGTGCCGCTTAGGTGACTCGAACACCTGACCCCCGCATTACGAATGCGGTGCTCTACCGGCTGAGCTAAAGCGGCATCTCGGTAAGGCTGGCGATTTATCAGCGAGCGGGTGGACTGGCAAGGGGCAAGGCGGCGGCAGTGCGACCGCCCTGGGTGGGGCGGCGGGCCAGGCTGGCTCAATCCGGGGGCGAACCGGCCGTTATCCGGGGCATGAACCCTGCAAACCCCGGCTACGTCATCCCGCTCCGCGCCTTGGGCATGCATGATGCTGGCGTTGATCGATCGGCCCTCGATCGGCCGGGGCCGCTGCGGGAAGACCAGGTGCCGCGCAGCGTCGTGGTGGAACGACGTCTCACAAACCGGGCGCTGGCCGCCTGGCAAAGCGCGCACGACGACTGTATTGCGGCTGCGCTGGCACCGTTCTTCGATCACAGCATCGTGGTGAGCGATCCGGCGGGCCGCGCCATCATCGAAAGCGTGGGCGGCCCGGTTTCGGCGCGTTTTGGCCTCATCGCCGGGGTAGCGCTGCTGCGCGATCCCGGCCTGTCTGAAGAACTGGTGGCGGCCTGCGAACTGGTGGCGCTGCAACCGATGCTGATCCCGTTCGAAGCCAGCGTGAACGATCCGATGGGCGCACAGATGCTGGTGCGCGGCCTGGCGCTGCCGCTGCCCGAAGCCGGCGATCCGGCGGCGCTGGTGCAGATCGTGCTTAGTTGGCGCGAAGTGTTGTCGAAGAGCGCGGCGAAGCGCCTGCGCGCCGAACTGGCCAGCGCCTTTGCCCAGGTGCAGCGGCTGCCGCCGGCGGCCGATCCCTTCCCGCGGCGGCCCCGGTCCGGCGCGGCCCTTGATGTGTTCAATCGCACAAAGATTGCAGAGTGAGCTTCGAATCACACTTTTCTTTCGCGGCAGCGCGGCGCATAAGCTGCGCGAAAAATGTCGCGGGAGCGATCGAAGTGTCTGAAACGACCAAGCCCGGCACTGCTGCGGCCACTGCAAACACTCCATTGGCACAGGCGCTGGCGGGGTGCCTGTTTGCCTGCGCCTTGCCCGGCGAAATCGAAGGCCTGGACGAGGCGGCACGTGCTGCCGTGGCCGGCTTCATGGCCGGTGCTGCCGCCCGTCGTGGGCCCGATCAGCCGGTAATCCACATTGATCCGCTGGCCGATGATGGCGCCCGCCGCCTGCGCCTGGCCATCATCGGTGAGGATCGGCCCTTCCTGGTGGATTCCACCGCCGCCGCCGTCACTGCCGCCGGGGTGGACATCCACCGCCTGCTGCACCCGATCATCGATGTGCGCCGTGATGCGGACGGCACGCTGCTGGAGGTGATCGGACCGGGCAAGAATGGCGCCCCCCTGCCCGGCCACACCCGCGAGTCCATGATCTACATGGAGATCGAGCAGGTTGGCCACAAGACGCGCGCCGCGCTGGAGGCCAGCCTGGCACAGGTGCTGGCCGATGTGCGCGCCGCGGTGACCTATTGGCAGGCGATGCTGGCCCTGCTGCGCGAACGCATTCGCGCCCTTTCGGACAATCCGCCGCCGCTGGCCCCGCACCGCACCGCCGAAGCAATGGCCTTCCTCGAATGGCTGGCGGCCGACAATTTCACCCTACTGGGCGCCCGCCATTACCGGCTTGAAGGCGATCTGGACGATCCGGCGATGGAGGTGACCAGCGATGGGGGCCTTGGTCTGCTCGCTGATCCGGATTACCCGGTGTGGACGGGCATGCGTGGCCCCGCCGACACGCCGCGTGCCTTAAAGGCGCTGCTGGCCAGCCCGGAACCCCTGCTGATCACGCGCGCTGGCGCAGTTGTGAGCGTACACCGCCGGGTGAACGGCGATCTGGTTGCGGTGAAGGGCTTCGACCGCGAGGGCCGCGTGGTATCCGAAACGCGCTTCCTGGGGCTCTACACGTCAGCTGCACTCTCCACCTCGCCGCGCCAAGTGCCGCTGCTGCGCCGCAAGGTGGGCGAGATCATCGACGCGCTGGGCTTTGGCGAACGCGGCCACAGTGGCAAGGCGCTGGTGCATGTGCTGGAAAGCTTCCCGCGCATGGAATTGTTCGAGGCGAGCCCCGATCAACTGAAGGCGATGGCGCTGGGGCTGCTCTCGCTGCTCGACCGGCCGCGGCCTAAGCTGTTCGCCCGCGCCGATCCGTTCGGTCGCTTTGTCTCCGCGCTCGTTTACGTGCCGCGTGATCTCTACACCAGCCGCCTGCGCGAAGCCGCCGGCCAGATGCTGGCACAGGAATTGAAGGGCAGCATCGCGCGTTACGAGGTGGAACTGCGCGAAGAGGGCTTGGCGCGCGTACATTATGTGGTGGACGTGGCCGATGCCGCCAGCTTCTCGGCCGATCAGGAAATCGCGCTCGATCGCCGGCTGCGCCAGTTGGTGCGCGGCTGGGAGGAAGATCTGGAAGCGGCATTGGCCGAGCTAACCACGCCGACCCGCGCGGCACGGCTGGCGCGCAGCCACGGCCGGGCCTTTTCCGCCAGCTATCGCGCTCAGCACCAACCCGCCGAAGCCGCTGCCGACATCATGGCGCTGGCCACGCTGGAGGATGAGGATGATCGCACCGTGCGTATCATGGCCGCACCTGAACCCGGCCAATTGCGCCTGAAACTCTATCGCCTCGGCCCGATCATTCCGCTTTCCGAAGCGGTGCCGGTGCTGGAGAATTTCGGCCTGAAGGTGATCGAGGAATATCCGTTCGATCTGGACGACGGTCGGCTGGGCCGCATCAACGATTTCATCTGCGAAGTGCCCGATCCGGCCATCCTTGCCGATCTGCCGGCGCTGACGGCACGGCTGGAGCCGGCGCTAGTCGCCGTGCTGCTAGGCACGCGGGAAAATGACGGCTTCAACGCGCTGATCCCAGACTGCGGCCTTGAGGCCCGTGATGCCTCGCTGCTGCGGGCGTGGTTCCGTTATCTGCGGCAAACCGGGGTCACCTACGGCGTGATGACAGCGGTTGATGCACTGAAGCGCTATCCCGATATCACGCGCGATCTGGTGGCGCTGTTCACGGCGCGCTTTGCGCTGGATGTCGCCGATCGCGCCAAGGCGCAGGAAGAGGTGCTGGCCCGCATTGATGCCGGCCTGGCCGAAGTATCCGGCATTGATGATGATCGCATCATCCGCCTGTACCGATCGGCCATGCTAGCCACGCTGCGGACCAATTTCTTCGTGCCCGGCGGGCCGGAGGCGATGGCCTTCAAGATCGATTCCGCCGCCATGCCCGGATTGCCCCACCCAATCCCCTATCGCGAGATCTGGGTGTTCTCCCCGCGCGTGGAGGGCATCCACCTGCGCGGCGGGCCCATCGCCCGCGGCGGTCTGCGCTGGTCTGACCGGCGCGACGACTTCCGAACCGAAGTGCTGGGCCTGGTGAAGGCGCAGAAGGTAAAGAACACGGTGATCGTGCCGACCGGCGCCAAGGGCGGTTTCTATCCCAAGCTGCTGCCGCCGGCATCGAACCGTGATGCATGGCTGGCCGAAGGCACCGAGGCCTATCGCATCTATATCCGCGCGCTGCTGTCGATCACCGACAATCTGGATGTGGCGGGCACTGTGCTGCCGCCCGCTGGCGTGGTGTGCCACGATGCGCCCGACCCGTATCTGGTGGTCGCCGCCGACAAGGGCACCGCGACCTTTTCCGACACTGCCAATGGCATTGCCGAGAGCCAAGGCTTCTGGCTGGGCGATGCCTTCGCGTCGGGTGGCGGCAATGGCTATGACCACAAGGCGATGGCCATTACCGCCAAGGGTGCGTGGATCTCGGTTCAGCGGCATTTCCGCGAAATGGGCATCGACGTGCAGAGCGAGACGGTACGCGTGGCCGGCGTGGGCGACATGTCGGGTGATGTGTTCGGCAACGGCCTGCTGCTTTCGCCCGCCGTGGCGCTGGTGGCGGCCTTTGACCATCGCCACATCTTCCTTGATCCCACGCCCAATATCCCGGCCGGCTTTGCCGAGCGCCAGCGCATGTTCGCGCTGCCGCGATCGAGCTGGGATGATTATGACAAGGCGCTGATTTCGGAAGGCGGCGGCGTGTTTGCGCGAAGCCTGAAATCCATCCCGCTTTCGCCCCAGGTGCAGGCCATGCTGGGCGTGAGCGCCGACGCAATGGCGCCCGGCGAACTGCTCAGCGCCATCCTGAAGATGCAGGTCGATCTGATCTGGTTCGGCGGCATCGGCACTTATGTGAAGGCGTCGACCGAAAGCAATGCCGACGCCGGGGACCGCGCCAATGATGCGATCCGGGTGGACGCACACGCACTGAAGGCAAAGGCGATCGGCGAAGGTGCCAATTTGGGCCTCACCCAGGCCGCGCGCATCGAATTCGCGCGCACCGGCGGCCGCATCAACACCGATTTCATCGACAATTCGGCCGGGGTCGATTGCTCCGACCATGAAGTCAACATCAAGATCGCCCTGAACGGCGAGGTCGCCGCCGGCCGCCTGTCGCGGCCGGATCGCGATGCGCTGCTCAAGGTAATGACCGACGACGTTTCGGAACTGGTGCTGCGCGACAACCGCCTGCAGACGCAAGCCATCAGCCTGGCGGAAACCGGCGGCGCAGCCGCCGTGCCGGTATTCCAGCGGCTGATCCAGACGCTGGAATACCGCGTCGGTCTTGATCGCAAGGTTGAAGGCCTGCCCGGTGACGATGTGCTGGGCCAGCGTGCGCAGGCCGGCGAAGGCCTGACCAGGCCGGAACTCGCGGTAGTGATGGCCTATGCCAAGATGGCCGCCTATGACGTGCTGGTGACCAGCGCGGTGGTGGATGATCCGCTGCTGGAAGCTGATCTGATCGCCGCGTTCCCGGCTTCCATGCAGGGCACGCACCGCGATGCGATCCTGCATCACCGTCTGCGCCGCGAACTGGTGGCGACCAAGCTGACCAATGAACTGATCAACCGCGCCGGCCTTTCGGCGCCCTTCGAACTGGCCGAAGAACTGGGCGCAGGCATCGCCGATATCGCCCGCGCCTTTGTGGCGGCGCGGCAGCTGTTCGGCTTTGCCGGGCTGTGGCTGGCGATCGATACGGCGGCAGTGCCGGCCACGGCGGCCAATGCGCTGCACCGCGCTGCGGAGGGCGTCCTGCGTGCCCAGATGGCCGATCTGGTGCGGCTGGGCGGCGGCCGCAGCGCCTCTGCCCTGGTTGCCGCCATCGCGCCGGGCCTGAAGGCGCTGGGCGGCAGCATCGAACAGCTGGTCAAGGCCGAAGTGCGCGGCCAGCTCGACCGTTCGGCGGCTGAACTGGCCAGCGCCGGCGCCCCGGCCGATCTGGCGCGCAGCATCGTGCATGTCGAAGCGCTTGATGGCGCGGTGGGCGTTGCGCTGCTGGCGGCCGAACGCCGGCTTGATGTGGCGGCCACGGCCCGGGCCTATACAATGCTGGGCGAAACCGCCGGGCTGGATTGGGCGCGCGGCGCGGCGGGGGCGCTAAACCCGGCCGATCCGTGGGAACGGCTACTGACGGCGGCACTGGTGCGTGATTTCGAGCAGATCAGGCTCGATCTGCTGCGCCATATCGTGCCGGAGGGCAGCAACCCGGTGCAGGTGCTGGCGCTGTGGCTGGAAGCCCATGCGGCGCGGGTGGCGCGCATCGCGGCCTCCATCACCCGGGCGCGCGACAGCGGCATGGTAAGCGCGGCGATGCTGGCGCATATTGCGGGGCAGGCGCGCGGGGCCTTGACGTGACAAGCTGTCGGGGAAGCGTTCGCCCTCTTGTTGCAAACGGCCTCGCCTGCTAGCGGCAGGGCATGTCTGTGGATAGCCAAACCGTACGAAAGATCGCGCGCCTGGCGCGGATCGCCGTGACCGATGATGAGGTGCCCGGCCTTGTCGAGCAGCTGAACGACATCCTGGGCTGGGTGGAACAGTTGGGCGAGGTCGATACCAAGGGGGTCGAACCGATGGCCAGCGTCATGCCCGGCAATATGCGCTGGCGCGAAGATGTGGTGACCGACGGCGGCATTCAAGACAAGGTGCTGGCCAACGCACCCGATGCGGCCAGCGGCTTCTTTGCTGTGCCCAAGGTGATCGAATGAGCGCGCTGACCGATCTTTCGCTGGCCGAGATGAAGGCGGGGCTGGACGCCAGGCAGTTCAGCGCGGTTGAACTGGCGCAGGCGCATCTCGATGCGATGGCAGCCAATCGGCATCTGAACGCGTTCATTGTCGAAACGCCGGAACTGGCGCTGACGCAGGCCAAGGCCGTTGACGACGGCAAACTTAGCGGCCCACTGGCCGGCATTCCGCTTGGCATCAAGGATCTCTTTGCCGTTGAAGGCGTGCAGACCACGGCGGGCTCAAACATCCTCAAGGGTTTCGTGCCGCGCTATGAATCGAGCGTGACGGCCAATCTGCTGCGCGATGGCGCCTTGTTCCTCGGCAAGCTCAATATGGACGAATTCGCCATGGGCTCGTCGAACGAGACCAGCGCCTTTGGACGCGTCATCAGCCCGTGGAAGGCCAAGGGCTCAGACGCTGAACTGGTGCCAGGCGGTTCGTCCGGCGGTTCGGCGGCAGCAGTTTCGGCGCGGCTGTGTGCCGGCGCCACCGGCACCGATACCGGCGGCTCGATCCGCCAGCCCGCCGCATTCGTCGGCATCGCCGGCATCAAGCCAACCTATGGTCGGGCTTCGCGTTGGGGCACGATCGCCTTTGCCTCCTCGCTCGATCAGGCCGGGCCGATGGCACGCACCGTTACCGATTGTGCGCTCATGCTCACCTCCATGTGCGGGTTTGATGCCAAGGATTCGACCAGCCTCGACATCCCGGTCCCGGATTACGCTGCCGGCCTGACGGGCAGCATGAAGGGCAAGCGCGTCGGCATCCCGGCCGAATATCGGCTCGACGGCATGGATTCCGAAATCGCCGCGCTTTGGGATCAGGGTATTGCCTGGCTGAAGGCCGAGGGCGCCGAGATCGTCTCGGTCTCGCTGCCGCACACGAAATACGCTCTGCCCACTTATTATATCGTCGCCCCGGCCGAGGCCTCGTCCAACCTCGCCCGCTATGACGGCGTGCGTTACGGCAACCGCGTCACGCATGCGGGCGGCAACGTGCACGATATGTATGCCGCCACCCGCGCCGCCGGCTTCGGCAAGGAAGTGAAGCGCCGCATCATGATCGGCACCTATGTGCTGTCGGCCGGCTTTTACGACGCCTATTACACCCAGGCGCAGAAGGTGAGGGCCCTGATCGCGCGCGATTTCGAAGCGGCCTTTGAAAAGTGCGACGTGCTGATCACGCCAACGGCGCCCAGCCCAGCGTTCGCGTTTGGTGCCAAGGCCGATCCGCTGGCCATGTATCTGAACGATGTCTTCACCGTGCCGGCCAGCCTTGCAGGCCTGCCGGCGATGAGCGTGCCGTCCGGGCTGTCCGCCTCCGGGCTGCCGCTGGGTCTGCAGATCATCGGTCGCCCGCTCGACGAGATGGGCGTGCTCGATGCCGGACTTGCGATCGAACGGGCAGCGGGCTTCAGCGCCCGCCCGTGATCGCGGCCTGATGAAAGCACTCGCCCCCAAAGAAAAACTGGCAACGCGCGCAGGGCTGGCGCAGTTCCTGCGTTTCGGCCTGGTGGGCGTCGCCAACACCGCAACATCCTACCTCGTCATCCGCCTGCTGGCCGAACCGCTTGGTGTGCCGGCGGCCAGCGCCATCGGCTATGCTGCAGGCGTGGTGCAAAGCTTCGTGCTCAACCGTTTCTGGACCTTCAGTAACACGCGGCCCCGCAAAGATGGGCGCCTGGGCGGAGAGGCACTGCGTTTCATTGCCGTCAATCTGACCTGCGGCGGCTTGTTCACGCTGGTTAACAGTTTGGCTGAACCACATATCGGATTGTTAGCGGCAACACTGGCCGGGGTTGCAATGGTGACGCCATTAGGCTTTATCCTTAACCGATTCATCATGTTTCGTTGACATGAGGGGATTGGGCGTTGGTCGGATTATCGGTGGTCATCCCATGCTATAATGAGGAAGCCTGCCTGCCCGAACTGCACCGCCGGGTTGCCGCGAGCAACGCCAGGCCCGCCCCAGAAGAAAATTGGCAAAGCCCCAGTTGAAGATCCAGCTGTAGAGAAGGGGCAACGCCAGCAGTAGCGCCGGCCAGCGCACATGCCCGGTAATGGCGCGGTTGAGTGCAAGGATGCCGGCAAACAGCACGGCAAGGATCAACACCGTCAGCCGGTGCGGCAGCAGCGCCAGTGGTACGATCTGCAACGCCGCCACCGCAATCACATCCAACCCGACATTGGGCAGGATCGCCCAGGCCGCGGCATAATTGGCAGCAAACAACGGATTGTTCGCCAGCGTGGCCAGCACCTGGAAACGTGCGACATGGTTGTAAAAATCGATGAGCGGCAACACCGGGGTGACGATCAGCGGCAACAGCCCCAGCGCCAGTATGGCCGCCGGCCAACGTACAGCGTTGCCCCATCCGGCCGGCGTTGCCGCCAGGGTTGGCGCTGTCCCTGCGATCACTCCACTTTCTGTGCGCGACTGCACAAAATCCCCTGATCGACTGCCCTGCCCGCCCCCTCCGGTTGGCAACGCGGTGGTGTTCCGCCTGTATGACCACGTCCGACCACGTGGCACAGGCGCAACTGGGCTAAAGCCCGCAAGCGGCTTTGTCCATGCGGATATCGCGCGCCATCGCCACTGATACGCCAAGCTGCGGGCTTGCAAAGCCAGACGACGCTGGCCATAGCGACAGACATGTCTGAAGCCCCAAACTACATCGTCAAGGGCGCCACCGGCGATTGGGAAATCGTGGTTGGCCTCGAAGTTCATGCTCAGGTGACGGCCAAAGCCAAGCTGTTTTCTGGGGCCAGCACCGAATTTGGTGCCGAACCCAATGCGCAAGTGAGCCTGGTCGATGCCGCGATGCCGGGCATGCTGCCGGTAATCAACGGCGAATGCGTGCGCCAGGCGGTGCGGACGGGCCTCGCCATCGACGCGCAGATCAACAAATGGTCGCGCTTTGACCGCAAGAATTATTTCTACCCCGATCTGCCGCAGGGTTACCAGATCAGCCAGCTCTATCACCCGATCGTGGGCGAAGGCCATCTGGACATCGAACTGGACGACGGCACCAAGAAGCACATCGGTATCGAGCGCATTCATCTGGAGCAGGACGCCGGCAAATCGGTCCATGATCTGCATCCGTCGATGTCCTATGTTGATCTCAACCGCTGCGGGTGCGCGCTGATGGAGATCGTGTCGCGGCCCGATATTCGCTCGCCAGCCGAAGCCGGCGCCTATGTGGCAGGCTTGCGCCAGTTGCTGCGCTATGTCGGCAGTTGCGATGGCAATATGGACGAAGGCTCCATGCGGGCCGATGTGAACGTATCGGTGCGCAAGGCCGGCCAGCCCTTTGGCACCCGCACCGAAACCAAGAACGTGAACAGCGTGCGCTTCATCATGCAGGCGGTGGAACATGAAGCCCGTCGCCAGGTTGATCTGATCGAAAGCGGCGGCACGGTGATACAGGAAACCCGCCTGTTCGATCCCGGCAGCGGCACCACCCGAGCGATGCGCGGCAAGGAAGACGCGCATGATTATCGCTATTTCCCCGATCCCGATCTGTTGCCGCTGGTGTTCGATGATGCATTCGTCGCCGATTGCCGCGCGTCCTTGCCGGAACTGCCGGCCGCCAAGCGCGCCCGTTATGAATCCACGCTGGGCCTGTCGCCCTATCTGGCTGCCGTGCTGTCGGCCGAGAAGGAAACGGCGGACTGGTTCGAAACCGCGCTGGCCGCCACGGCTGCGAAAGTCGGCCAGCCCGTCACAAAAGTGGCGCTGCGTGTTGCCAATTTCGTTTCGACCGACCTGTTCGGCGCGCTAAAGAAGCTGGGCAAGGAAATCGGCGACAGTCCGGTGTCCCCGGATGCGCTGGCCGAACTGCTGGCGCTGGCCGCCGATGGCACCTTGTCGGGCCCGCTGGTGAAGCAGGTGTTCGAAGCGATGCTGGAAACCCGCGAAGGCGCTGCCAGCATCGTTGAGCAGCGCGGGCTGAAGCAGATTTCCGACACCGGCGCCATCGATGCCGCCATCCAGACCGTGATGGACGCCAACCCAGACAAGGTTGCCGAATATCGCAGCGGCAAGGACAAATTGTTCGGCTTCTTCGTCGGCCAGGTCATGCGCGCCATGGCCGGCAAGGCGGCACCGGGCGTGGTCAACGATCGGTTGAAGGCGCTGTTGGACGGCTGATTCGAGGGCGGCGACGCACGGTGCAGCACCGGAGGCCCAATCAGGCCCAACGGTTCAACTGGTCGCCGCAAGGCCGCGGTTCGTCGCTGATTGCTTGACGAAAGATGAACGGCCGCCGTATCCGCCGGCCTCAAGAAGGCAGGATTGCGCTGGCGTTTGCGGCACATCCTGCAGGTCGTGTCTGTCGCGTTGGTGGCTTGTGTTTTTCGCTGCCAACTGCCGCAGGGGCGCATATTCGGCAATGAATGTGAAATTCACTCCGCGTCTTCAGATGCAGGCTGCTGCCGCAGCCGTGTTGCTGGCTTCGGGCCTGGCCTTGGGCCATGTCGCCGCCCAGACTCCGGAATCACAGGCTGCTGCTCAGCCTGTTGCCCCTGCCCAGACGGCGATGGTGGCCGCTGAACCGGAACAGCCCAAATTGAATGAGCGCCACGTCAATTGCGTGGCCAAGGTTGTCCACCACGAGGCTGGCAACCAGCCGCGCGAAGGCAAGCTCGCCGTCGCCCATGTGCTGTTGAACCGGGTGAAGAAGGGCTTTGGCGACAATGTCTGCGCCGTGGCCAAGCAGCCCGGCCAATTCTTCCGCATTGATCGCTATCACCCTGATCGCAAGAGTGACGGCTGGGCCGAAGCGGTGGACGTGGCCCGCGACGTGCTGGCCGGCGAAGCCCGCGACATATCGAAGGGCGCGCTCTATTTCCACGCTAATTGGGCCAGGCCCAACGGCTTTTTCCGCAGCCGCACCAAGGTGGCGCGGATCGACGATCACGATTTCTATCGCTGATCCTGATTGCCGCTGGCCTGATCGGGCCAGCGCGCCGCTTTCACCCGATCCCACTGCTGTTTCAGTGCCGCACGCGGTCCATCAAGGCCGTGCGTGGCCGCCTGATCTGCGAGGTCATGGGCGACAGCACTGATGCGCGCCGTGCGGGCGCCCGGTTCCAGCCCATCGGCCCAGGCACCAAGCGCGTGGGCGTTGAGCATGGCCAGCGTGAAGACAGCGATGCCCACGGCCACCGCCATCTGCGCGAGGCCGGACAAGCCCTGCTCATCCGCTTCGACATCCACCGGTGAATCGAACTGGTCGGCCATGCTCACCTTTCAGAACTGATAATAGATAAAGGCAGCGACGCCTTCGAAGCGCATCGCGTCGGTGAGCAAGATCGCCAGTCCGACGGCCAGCCCCAGCACCGGCGCCGGCCATGCCGCCACGCGCCGGCCCAGTGCAGGCAGCAGGGTGGGCGGCGTGAAATGGATGGCCAGCCCCAGCGTGATCAAGCCGCAGAGCAGCGGGCTGGCCAGGGTGAGGCCAGGGCGGAAGGCCGAGAGCTGGCTGAAATAGGCCAGCGCGCCTTCCAGCGTGTCGGCACGGAAGAAGATCCAGCCGGCCACCACGATGTGGAAGATGATTAGGATGGCGATGGGCTTGGGCAGCGCGGGAAAGCCTTCCGGCCGCCATTCGCGCCACAGCCGCTCGATCGCCAGCACGCCGCCGTGCAGCGCGCCCCAGATGAGGAAGGTCCATTTGGCACCGTGCCAGAAACCGCCCAGCAGCATGGTGATCATCAGGTTGCGGCAGATGAACCAAACGCCGCCATGGTTACCACCCAGGCTGATGTAGAGATAGTCGCGCAGCCAGCTCGACAGCGAGATGTGCCAGCGCCGCCAGAAATCCTGCAGCGAGGTGGCCCGGTATGGCTGATCGAAATTGCGCGGGAAGCGATAGCCGAGCAGCGCCGCCAGCCCCACGGCCATATCGGAATAGGCCGAAAAATCGCAGTAGATCTGAACGGCATAGCCATAGGCACCCAGCGCGAGATCAAGGCCGGTTTGCGCCGAAGGGTCAAAGAAGGTCTTGTCCACCAGACCGGTCGCGAGTTCGCTGGCCACCACCGTCTTCTTGAACAGTCCCCAGCAGATCAGGATCAGCGCAGTCGCCACCATGCCGCGTGTCAGCCTTGGCACCGCCTTGAATTGCGGCACCAGGTGGCTGGCGCGCACGATCGGCCCGGCGACGAGGTGGGGGAAAAAGCTCATCAGCAGCGTGATGTCGAGGAAGCTGGCCGGCGCCGTCTGGCGGCGGGCAATATCGATCAGGTAGCTCATGCCCTGGAACGTGAAGAAGCTGATGCCAACCGGCAGGATGATTTCCAGCACCGGCAGATCGCGGCCCCAGCCGGCGCGCGCAAGGATGGGCGCCAACTGTTCAAGGAAGAAGCCGAAATATTTGAAGAACCCCAATATGGCGAGATTGGCCGCCACGCCAATGCCCAGCCAGGGCTGAGCGCTGCGGCCATCATCCAGCCGGCGCTGAATGGCCTGCGCACAGCCCCAGTTGATCGCCGCCGACGCGATCAGCAGCGCCACGAAGCGCCAATCCCAGAAGCCATAGAAAACCCAACTGGCCAGCAGCAGGATGATCTTGCGCCACTCGTTCGACGCCAACCCCACCGTCCAGACGAGCAGCAGCACGGGCAGGAAGAACAAGCCAAAATCCAACGTGGGGAACAGCATCAGTGCAGCCCGCCCACCCGTGCCGCATCCAGATCGGCCAACAACAGCCGGGCCACTTCCACGCCGCCCGCCGCGGAATAATGGATGAAATCCGGGCCCATCAGCCCGGCCTGCATCCAGCGCACTGCCGAACAGGCGCCGCCCTGCCGTGCCCGCCAATCCCAGAAGGCGATGCCCAGATCGGCCGCCACCCGGCGCTGCACGGCGCTGGACGCGGCCAGGGCCGGCGGGTTGAACAGCGGCAGCCCGCGCCGCACGGCACGCGGCATCGGGCCGGACAGCGTCACCGGATCGGGCGCCAGTGTGCCGCCTTCATCATTCCACAGCGGGATGTCGATACCGTCCACCGGCAGGCGATCGGGGGTAGCCTGAATGGCACTGTTGCAATCAGTGGCACCGCCGGGCGCGCCGCCCACCACATTGTCCCTCAGTTCACGGTTGCGGCTGGCGGCATCGGGCGGACCAAGCAGCAGGATCGGCACCGGCCCAGCCAGCCGGCGGATGCGCGCCACCTGTTCGCGGATCTGGCTTTCCAAGCGCGTGGAGTCGAAAAAGGGCGCAAAGCCTTCGTTGGTGCCAAAGGCCAGAATCACCAGATCGGCCGGCAGCGCCTGAAACTGCGCGGCGATCGTCGCCTCATCGGCGCGCTCAAGGAATTGCAGCTGCGATCCCGGCACTCCCAGATTGGAGACGACGACACCGCTTGGCCGTTCCAGCCACCAGCCGGTGATGATCGCCTCACCGCCGACTAGTTCCAGCCGCGCGCTGTCGGTAGCGGCGCCCGGCACGATGCGGCGGCACTGCGGGCCTTCGCCAGCAAAGGCCAGTTCCTGTGTGTCGGTGCCAAGGGTGAGATTGAGGCGCGGGCCATCGGGGCTGGCCGCCACACACAGGCCAAAGGCGGTAAAACTGGCGTCGGCGGTGAGCGCCAGCGCCGACCCCGGCGCGCTGCTGCTGACCGTATAACCCGTGATACCGCGCGGCGGCCAGGGTTCTGCAGCCCCGCTGCCGAACAGGCCGCGTACGCTCCACGGCCCGGACGTGAAGACGCTCACCCCGCGCAGGCGCACCCCGGCATGCGGGCGCCCGGCCGGCATCAGGCCGCGCCCGCCATTGCCCAGCCGCGCCTGCAATGCGTCGCGCAAGGCGCCGGTGATGGCATCGCCCGCCGTATGCGAATCGCCGATCTGCACGATATGCACGGGGCGATCCGTGGGCATCTGTGCCGCGCTGAGCGGCACGCCCGCCACATGCTCGGCCCCGCACAGCGCCGCCAGGCACGGCGCAGCGGCAAGCGCCAGCGATGCAAGCAACGCCGGCATCAGGGCCGGGGCGGTTCGGCTGGCGGCGGCGGCGTCTGCTCTGGCGGCGCCGCGGGTAGCGGCGGCAGCAGTTGCATCGGCGCTGAATCGGTGTCGGGAACCGGCGCGGCGGTGTCCGGCGCCGGACTGGGCGCTGGCGGCGTGCTGGCGGCGGCTGACGGTTCGCTGGCGGCGGCTGGCGACGCGGGTTCAGGTGGCAACGTGGCCGGCGGCGGCACCAGATCCGCCGTTACCGGCTTGCCAGCGCGGGCGGTCTGCCCCCAGGCGCGCAGGCGCGTGGCCAGTGAATCGGTGAGCAGGCGATAGCCCTTCATGCTCATGTGGATGCCATCGCCGGCACGCACCAGCCACGGCACGCCATCCTTGCCCGGCAGGTGCGAGGCATAGCGGCCCTGTTCGTCGGCAGCTGCGGAACGCGTATCGATGAACGGCACATCCAGTTCAGCCATCAGCCCTGCGTAAAACGCGTTCAGCCCCTGTACCTGGGCATCATATTTCGGATCGCGCATCACCGGCAGGCCCACCCATACCACGCTGGCGCCCTGGGCCTGCAGCGCCTTCACATAACGGGTGATGCGTGCCGCGATTTCGGCCTTCCAGCGCGCCGACAGCAAGGGCGCCACCTTGCCATTCACATAAATGCCCTGGGTGTCGTTGGCGCCGAAACTGATCACCGCCACATCCACTGGGCCTTCGGCGAGGATGCCGGCCAGCCGATCTTCCAGATTGTTCTGGGCGTAACGGGTGAAGCCGGTGGCCTGTTCGGAATGGCGCAGCACCTGGAAGGCTTCGCGGCGCGGCAACTGGTTATAGAGCGCCGCCCACAGGCCATCGCCGAAACTGTCACCAAACACGCCGATGCGGAACGCGCGCTTTTCGGCAACGGCGCGGGCCAGGCCAGCCGGCACGTCGGCCGCAGCCGCCACGGCTTGCGGCAGACCATCGGCGCCCACCGCCTGCGCCGGAGCAGCGGCCGCCACCGTTACCGGCGGCCCTTCGGCCATCCAGGCGCTCAGTTGCGGCGCAAAGGCCAGGCCAATGGCAACGCCGGCCGCCACGCCGCAAAACAGCACGGCGGTGCGATCGATCAGCAGGAGGGCCGGATTGGGAGCGGTAGGATCGGACATGATGTGCGCCGGTCTTCACCACGGCCGGCGCGGAGTGGCAAGAGTGTCAGCCGCCGGTGAGCGGCGAAGAGCGACCAAGACGCGCCAACCGCACCTTCAACAGCGCCATGCCCACCACCGTGAGCGGGACCGCCAGCACCACGCCCAACGGGCCCATAAGCGTGCCGGCCGCAATCAGGCTGAAAATCGTGAGCACCGGCGGCAGATCGCCAAACGTGCTCTGCGCGATCGGCATCACCAAATTGCCCTGCAACTGCTGCACCACCACCAGCGCGATGATGGTGAAGATGCCGGTATCCGCCCCCTGGCCAAAACCCAGGATCACAGTGGGCACCGCCACCAGAATGACCCCCAGATAGGGCACGAATTCGCACAACCCGGCCACCAGCCCGATCGCCAGCGGCGACGGCAGGCCCACCAGCCACAGGCCCAGCGAGGTGCCCCCCGCCACAAACGCCATGCCAATGGCCTGCCCCTTCAGCCAGGCCGTGAGCGAAGCCCGCACCGCCGCCACGGTTTCGCTGGCACGCACCCGCGATTCCGATGGCAGCATGGCGATCAAGCCATCGATATACAGCCGCGGTTGCGCCGCCAGATACAGCGCCGCGACCAGCACGACCGCAAAGCCGGTGATCGCCGATCCGATATTGGCCAGCGTCGCCTGCACGATGCCCACCACCTGTTCCATCTTGGGCGCATAATTGGTCAGCTGCGAAATCAGATCATCACCAATGGCATAGCTGCGCACCCAGCTTTCCACCTGCGCCAGCGCCGCCGGGAAGCGTTCCGAAAGATGGATGAACTGTTCCACCATCATGGTGCCGAACAACCCGAAAACGGTGGCCAACGCGGCGAGCGGGATCAGGATCGCCGCTGCAATCGCCACCGCAAACGGCAGCCGCAGCCGGCGCTGCAACAGCGCGGCAAAATCACTGAGCATCAGTCCAACCAGCGCACTGGCAAACAACACCAGCAACAATTGCTGCAAATGCCAGGCCGCCAGCGCCAGCCCGATGCCGGCCATCACGGCCAACGTGCGCCGGAACCAGCGACCGCTGTCATCCGGCTTGTGATCATGCGGCGGCACATGATGCAGCGGCGGGGGTTCGGTGGCGAGGGGCGTCGTCATGCGCTGCCATCATGGCCGCGCCGGCGGCAGAAGGAAAGAGTGACTCCGGCGGGCAGGGACCCGTCCCTGCCCGCCGGAGGCGGCGCTGCCGTGGGCAACGCCACCGCCTATCACGCCTTCGCGATCAGACCGCCGCCCATGCTCCATCCCGCTGATAGCGGTGGGCGACGCGGCCGGCACGCTGGTGGAGGTGTTCACCATCCCCGGCCTGACCGAGGAGTTTCACGCCATCACCCAGCGCCGGCGTTTCCCCAATCCGCTGCTGGGAGAATTGCTTGAAGGTTAGAGGCCCATTTCCGCCGCAGCCGCCTTGATGCGTCCCTGCGCACCGGCATCCCCGGCAAAGGCGGCCAGTGCCTGATCGCGCGCCGTCTTTGCCGCCGGCACATCACCCAACACCTGCCGGGCGCGCATCAGGCGCAGCCAGCCGGCTTCATCCTTCGGGTTGGCCTTCAGCTTTTCGGCAAGACCATCAACCATTGAGCGGATCATCGCCTGGCGATCCGACGGCTTCATCGCTTGCGCGGCCTGCACCTGTTCGCGGCTGGGGCTGGGCATGACGCCCGCCGGAGCTGCAGCATTGGCGGCGGCGGCCACGGGCGGAGGCAGGCCGGGCACGGCGGCGTTGCCCACCGGCTTGGTGGCAGCCAACCGCGCGGCAATGTCGATGCCGGCGGCCTGCGCCGTCTGCTGAACCACGGAACGCAACTGCGGCAGCCACGGCGCATCCGCGGGCGAATCGGCGACCAGGCGCAGCATGTCTTCGATGGCGCCCTTCCGGTCACCTTGTTCGGCCTTGCGCACGGCGAGGAAATAGCGGGCGCGCGCATCAGCACCATCCTGCGCCGCGGCCTTTTCAAAGGCAGCGGCAGCGGCGGGCGTGATCTGGCCGCCAGCTTCCTGCACCAACGCCTCGCCATAGGCTGATTGATAGCCCTCGCCATCGGGCTTCAACGCGATCGCGCGGGCATAGGCCTTGGCAGCATCGCTGTAACGGGCGGTCTGGAAATAGCTCCAGCCCAGCATGCGCCAGCCTTCCGGATCGTTGGGGTTGGCCTGCATCTTCTGTTCAAGGCCGGTGACCAACTGGTTCACCTCGCCCTGCGCGGCGGCATCGGGAACCGGGCCAGCGGCCGGAGCGGCTGCGGGCGCGCCAACCGGAGCAGCAGCACCCGCCAGCTCGGGCTGGCCCATGCTGACATAAAGCGCGGCGCCGGCCACGGCGACCATGGCCGCAAGGCCCAGCGCCAGGCCGGAAAGCGCCTTCTGGCCCATGGTGCGATCAAGTTCGGCCGGGATATGGCCGGCGGCAAGCAGGCGACGGCGAATCTCGTTGCGCAGCCCTTCGGCTTCGCCGGGCTGGATGCTGCCAGTGGCCAACTGCACATCAACATCGGCCAACTGATCCTTCAGCACGGCGATGGTGGCGGCGCGGGCGTCAACCCTTGCTTCGTGGCGGCGCACCAGCGGAATGGTAAGCCAGGCCGCGGCCAGTGCCGTGAGCGCAGTGAGGATAATCCAGAGTGTCATGTTGGTCTCAGTCTTGGGGGCCCGCCAGCCGGTCAAGCTCGGCGCGTTCAGCCTCGGTGAGCGGGGTGGCATCAGGCGTTGCAACGGGCTTGCGCCGTTGCCAGAAAATCAGGCCGGCGCCGCCGAGCAACAGGATCGCGAACGGCCCCAGCCATAGCAGCAGCGTGTCGCCTTCCATCGGCGGTTTCAGCAGCACGAAATTGCCGTACCGCGCCACAACATAATCGCGCACTTCAGCATCGCTGCTGCCCCTGGCGATCTGTTCGCGCACCAGCACCCGCAGATCGCGGGCAAGCGGCGCATCGCTGTCGTCGATGGACTGGTTCTGGCAGACAACGCAGCGCAGATCCTTGGAAATGGCGCGAGCGCGGGCTTCCTGCGCCGCATCAGGCAGCATTTCATCGGGCAGCACAGCAGCCGCAGGGGTGGCCAGCATCAGCGCCAGGGCAAGCAACGCGCGCTTCATGCTTCGGCTCGCAATTTCTGCATCAGCGGCCTGATCTGGCCTTCCCACACTTCCGGGCTGATCGGGCCGATCTGCTTGAAGCGGACCCGGCCCTTCTTGTCGACCACGAACGTCTCCGGCGCACCGGTTACGCCCAGATCAATGGCGGTGCGACCGGGAAAATCACTGCCCATGCCGGAATAGGGATCGCCGTAGCGCGCGAGGAAAGCGCGGCTGTCTTCCGGCTTGTCCTTCCAGGCGATGCCATAAACGGGGAAGCCTTCGGCGGCGATGCGTTCCAGCACGGGGTGTTCCTGCGGGCAGGCGGCGCACCAGCTCGCCCACACGTTGAGCAGCCGCGGTTCGCCCTTGAAGCTGGCGCTGGCCAAGCCCGGGCCACCGCCCGGTGCATCGGTGATGCCGGGCAGTACGAATTCGGGCAGCGGCCGGTCGATCAACTGGCTCGGCAGCTCCTTGGGGTCCTGCGTCAGGCCAAAGCCCAGGAAGGCGGCAAGCCCGGCAAAGGCGATGACCGGCAGGATGAACAACACACGCTTCATGATGGGCCGCTTATTCCGCCGGAACCAGATTGGGCGCAAGGGGTGAGCGCACCTGCGGCGCGCCGATGCGGAAGCGGCGATCGGCCAGGCTGGCCGCGCCGCCCATCGCCATGAGGAGCCCGCCAAACCAGATCCAGCCCACGAGGGGATGCCAGTAGATGCGCACCACCAGCCCCTGCCCGCGTGCATCCTGCTGCACATCGCCGATGGCGACATATTGATTGCCCAGCGGCGACACGCCGATGCCGGCTTCCGTCGTCTGGCTGCCCGAAACGGTGTAAATCCGGCGTTCGGATACCAGCGCGTGTTCGTGGCCGTTCTGGCTGACCATGAAGCGGGCGCGCAGGGCACGATAATTGGCGCCGTCCACTTCCTCGGCGCCCAGCATGGTAACGCTCACCGGTCCGGCTGCGGCCGTTTCACCAGGGCGCATCACCAGGATTTTTTCAGCGGCAAAACTCGTCATCGTCGCGATACCGGCGGTGGTGAAACCCAGACCGGCGTGGGCCAATACAAGCCCAACGGTCGCCGCCGGCGTGGTACGCACCAGCCGCCACGAAAAACCGCCCGCGCCCCACCAACGCCGCACCAGCACGAGCACAGCGCCCAGCACCAGCCAGCCGCCGAGCGCGAGACCCAGCGCCGCCACGACCTGCGCCGCGCCCAGCCACAGTGTCAGCCCGGCAAGCAGCGCCGCGATCGCGGCCACAGGCAACAGCAGTTTCTTGCCCAGCACCGCCAGATCATCGCGCTTCCATGACAGCATCGGCCCGATGGTGACGAGGATGAGCAGCGGCGCCACCAGCGGCACGAAGACGAGGTTGTAATAAGGCGGGCCAACCGAAATCTTGTTGGTGGGCGACACGGCTTCCATGATCACCGGATAGAAGGTGCCGAGGAACACAACCGCGGTGAGCGCCATCAGCAGCAGATTGTTGAAGGTGAGCCCCGATTCACGGCTGACGCTGCCAAACAGGGCGCCGGAACGCAGCATCGGCGCGCGGGCGGCAAACAGCGCCAGTGCCGTGCCGGTGGCGCCGATAATCATGGCAAGGATGAACACGCCGCGTTCCGGATCGACCGCAAAGGCATGCACCGAAGTGAGAATGCCGGAGCGGACAAGGAAGGTGCCGATCAGCGACAGCGAGAAGGCGAGAATGGCGAGCAGGATTGTCCAACCGGCGAGGCTGCCGCGCTTTTCGGTGACGATGGCCGAATGCAGCAGCGCCGTGCCAATCAGCCATGGCATGAAGCTCGCATTTTCCACCGGATCCCAGAACCACCAACCGCCCCAGCCCAGTTCGTAATAGGCCCAGAAACTGCCCAGCGTGATGCCGCAGGTAAGCGGCACCCAGGCCGCCAGCACCCACGGCCGCATCCAGCGCGCCCACGCCGGATCGGCGCGGCCTTCCAGCAAGGCAGCGACGGCAAAGCTGAAGGTGACGGAAAAGCCGACATAGCCCAGGTACAGCAGCGGCGGGTGGAAGACGAGACCGGGATCCTGGAGCAACGGGTTCAATTCCGCGCCGTCGAGCGGCACCGGGAACAGGCGCTCAAACGGGTTGGACGTGAACAACGCAAAGGCAAGGAAGGCAACGCTGATCATCGCCTGCACCGAAAGGATGCGCGCCTGCAGCGTGACGCGCAGATTGTCGCCAAAGCGCGCGATGCCAGCACCATAGATCGACAGCACCAGCACCCACAGCAGCATGGAGCCTTCGTGATTGCCCCACGTCGCCGCCAGCCGGTAGGGCAGCGGTTGCGACAGGGCGCTGTGATTGGCGACCAGCTTGACCGAGAAATCGGCTTGGCCGAACAGCGTCATCAGGCAGCCAAAGCTGATGGCGATCAGCAAAGCCTGCAAGGCCGCCGCGCTGCGCCCGAACGCCATCAGCGCCGCATCCCCGCGGATCGCGCCCAGCATCGGCAGCACCGCTTGCGCAACCGCCACCAGCAAGGTGAGGATAAGGGCGAAATGGCCGATTTCGGCAAGCATCTGCGGGTGGTCTCCATCGGTTGGCGGCGGCAGAATGGCGAAATTTTGCTTCTGCTTGCATTCTTGCTCTAGCCGATACGTATGAAGATGCTAGGGATTTATCTGGAATCAAAGCGCTGCTACAGGCTTTGAATCGACGGGTGTGAGCCCGGGGGGGGCAAGATCATTGTGACGACCTACCGCATCGCGATTGTGGGATCGGGGCCTGCCGGGCTTTCGGCAGCGGCTCATGCTGCCAAGTTGGGGCTGAGCCATATCCTGCTCGAAAAGACCGACCATCTGTCGGATACGATCTACAAATACCAGAAGGGCAAGCATGTGATGGCAACGCCATCGCAACTGGTTCTGCGCTCGCCGCTGGATTTCGAAGCCGGCAAGCGCGAGGTTGTGCTGGGCACCTGGAACGAACAGACGGCGGCCGCCAGCGTGAACGTCAAGCACGGCGCTGAAGTGAAGAACATCGTTGGCACCGGCGCGCCCATCCCCGGATCGGTGATGCCGATCGTCAGCCGCAACCGCGATGGCACGACCAGCACGACCGAACTGCAGCGCAACGCCCCGCCTTATCGCCTGATGCTGGTGAACGGCGAAGAGATCATGGCCGAAACCGTGATCATAGCGCTCGGTACCCAGGGCAACCCCAATCTGATGGGCTGCCCGGGTGGCAACCTGCCCCATGTCCAGTACCAGCTCGACGATCCCACCGAATATACCGACGAACATATCTTTGTGATCGGCGGCGGCGATGCCGGGATCGAAAATGCGCTCGGCCTGTGCGCCGATCCGGCGCAGAACAACACGGTCACGCTTATCAACCGCACAGCCGATTTCCCCACCGCCAAGGATGCCAACGTCAAGGCGCTGATAGCGGCGCGCGATTCGGGGCGCATCAGCATTATGGCTGAAGCCAACACTACAGCGGTGGAAACCGGCTTCATTACGGTTGAAACCCGAGATGGCGAAGTGCGGGCGCGCTGCGACCGGATTATCGCCCGTATCGGTTCGGCGCCGCCGCGCAGCTTTGTCGAAGGCTGCGGCATCGAATTTGCCAGCGCCGACCGGCTCGCCTTCCCCAAGCTTTCCGCCACATTCGAATCGACCGCGCCGGGCATCTATGTCACCGGCGCGCTGGCCGGCTATCCTTTGATCAAGCACTGCATGAACCAGGGCCACGACGTGGTGGAGTTCATCAACGGCAATCTCGATCTCAAGCCTGCAGACGAACCGATTCTGGAAGCCAAGTTTGCCGGCCTGCCCGGCAGGCGCAGCGTTGCCGAATGGCTGGAATATCTGCGCACAAGCGTTTCGATCCTGAATGGCATGAGCAGCCTGCAGATACGCGAATTCATGCTGGATTCGAGCGTGAAGCGCTACGCGCAGGGTGAGGTGATCTTCGAACGAAACGCCCCCGGTTCATCGCTGTTCGGCATCGCCGATGGCGAGGTGGCGGTGGAAGTGAATCCAAATGATCCGTCCATCACCGTGTCAATCGGCACCGGGCAGATCTTTGGCGAAGTCGGCCTGATTTCCGGCCGCCGGCGCGGTGCGACCATCAAGGCCGCGCGCGATACCATCGTGGTGGAAATCAGCCGCAATGCCGCGCTGAAACTGATGAGCCAGGTGCCATCGGCATCGCGCGAGATCACCCGCATCAACACCGAACGCACCTTGCTGCAGATTTTTAAATCGGGCCTCGCGCCCGCCGATCTGGTCGACGTGATCGCCGGCGCCAAGGTGGAAACCATCCGTTCCGGCCAGGTCATAATCAAGGAAGGCGAAACCGGCGACGACATCTTCATCATCCGCTCCGGCTCGATGGTGGTGGAAAAGTCGATCGGCGGCAAATCGGTGTTCCTCAGTTATGTTCCCGCCGGCAGCTATGTTGGCGAGATGAGCGTGATCGACGGCAGTGCGCGTTCCGCCACGGTGCGCGCGGCGGTGAAGAGCGACGTGATCCGCCTTTCGGGCGAAACGTTCCGCGCGCTGCTGGCCACCAAGCCGCAATTGCTCAACAAGTTGCGCGGCGAAATGGCCAGCCGCACCCAGCTCAACAATTTTGTCGAATCCAAAAAGGACAGCTTTTCCGGCGTGGTCGACATGTACACCGGGGTGGCCAACTTCCTGGTGGAACAGGGCCTTGGTGAAGCCACCGACGTGCTGCTCATCGACGAGAAATTGTGCGTTGGTTGCGACAATTGCGAGAAGGCCTGCGCCGATACCCATGACGGCCTGTCGCGGCTGGATCGTGAAGCCGGGCGCACCTATGCCCATCTGCACGTGCCGACCAGCTGCCGTCACTGCGAACATCCGCACTGTATGGCCGATTGCCCGCCCAACGCCATCCACCGCGGGCCCACCGGCGAAGTCTATATCGATGAAACCTGCATCGGCTGCGGCAATTGCCAGCGCAACTGCCCCTATGGCGTGATCCGGCTCGACAAGACGCCGCCGAAAAAGCCGTGGTTGCTCAGTTGGTTCATGTTCGGCAGCGGCCCCGGCCCCGGGGAAGCCAGCCACAACTGGGCCAAGAAACATGATCCCTCCTATGCCGAAAAGGCCAAGAAGGCGATCAAGTGCGACATGTGTTCGGGCCAGGAAGGCGGCCCGGCCTGCGTGCGCTCTTGCCCCACTGGCGCTGCCATTCGCGTCTCGCCGGAACAATTCCTCGGTGTCGCCCTGATGAAACGGGAGGGCCGCTGATGGCCAGCAAGGCAAAGGCCGGCCGGGCGATGACCGGCAAGGCCCTCACCCGCGCGCCACGTGACACTGCGCACGAGGGCTTCCTCAATCACAGGCGCGGGCGCTGGGCCAAGGTGGCGACCACCCTAAGCGTGGTTGCCCTCGGCGCTTATCTGCTTACCGATCCAGTGCCCCGCCACAATGGCGGCACCTGGCTGGGCTATCTGCTCGGCAGCATCGGCGCCGGCATGATCGTCTGGCTGTCGCTTCTGGGCATTCGCAAGCGCGTGATCGGATCAAAGCCGTTCAGCCTGAAGGGCTGGACCAGCGCGCATGTCTATCTGGGTCTGTCGCTGATCGTCGTCGGGACGCTGCACACCGGTTTCCAACTGGGATGGAACGTCCACACGCTGGCGTGGGCGCTGATGATGATCGTGATCCTGTCTGGCCTGTGGGGCATCAGCCTTTATGCGACACTGCCCGAACGCTTGTCGGCCAACCGCGGCGAGGTCACGCAGTTGCAGATGCTGGAAGCGATTCGCACCCTGGATCGCCAGCTCGATACAGCCGCACAGCCGCTGGATGCAGACGACGCGGCGCTGGTGCGGATGAGCCTGGAAGAATACCGCATCGCCGGTTCGCTGGGCCAGCGCCTGTCAGGCAATTACACAAATGATGGCAACGCTAGGGCGCTGGCGGCCATCATCGAAAAGGTGATGACGGGCCGGCGCACCGGCCGGGTCGATGATCGCCTGGAGCAGATCGAATTCCTGCTGGAAAGGAAGGAGGCGGCGTTGGCGCAGGCCCGCCGCCATATACGTATGAAAACCCAACTGGAATTGTGGCTTTACATGCATGTGCCGGTAACGATCGCGCTGCTGGCAGCATTGCTGGCGCACATCATTTCCGTGTTCCTGTACTGGTAAGGGGGAAGCGGGCATGAGCTTTATCGTTCGCCAGGTCGCCAAGCGCGCCGATGGTGGGGACATCATTCGCACCCGCACTTTAGTGCAGGCCGAATTGACCGTTGGCAGAGGTACAGATTGCGATATCCAGCTGGCAGATCTGGCCGTGATGCTGCGCCACGCCCGGCTGGTGCAGATCACCGCTGGCAAGGTGAGTGTGGAAACCACCGGCGGCGTACCGGTGGAAGTGGGCGGCAAGTTCGTCACCCGCGCCGATCTGGCCGTAGCCGAAAATCCCGTCATTGATATCGGGCCGTTTAGGCTGTCGTTGTCACCCGGTGAGGATGGCGCCGTTGCCATCACCGCCGAACGCGTCGTGCCGCCAATCGAAGCCGCCGACGCAGCGCAGGAAACCAGCATCTTCTCGCTTTCCGGAGCGATGCCGACCAAGCGCCGCATGGCGTGGATTGGCGGGCTGGCCGTGCTGGTGCTGCTGTTGCTGGTGCCGCTGTTCCACTTCATCGGCGAAGGCGAGCCCGCGCTGCCCAAGATTATGATAGCTGAAGCCTCCCAGCCGGTCACCCCCGGCCAGGGCTTTGGCAATGGCAAATTGTCTGTCCCCACGGCCCGGCCCGCGGCTGCCGGCGGCTTTGCCCCGGATGAAAGCTGGTCAAGCGGCACGCTCTCTAATGCCCACGCCAGCCTGTCCAACAATTGCGGCGCGTGCCACCAGAAGGCGTTCGTTTCGGTAACTGATAGCAGCTGCCAGGCCTGCCACACGGCGTCGGCGCTGCCCGATCACGCTGCACCGGCGCGCATGTCCAAGGGCCGGCTGCCCGAAATCGGCGTGATGGGTGCCGCGCACAGCGCTTTCAATCTGCCGCAGGGCCGCTGCACCAGTTGCCACAAGGAACATGAAGGCGAAGCTACCGTTATGACAGTCGCTGAATCATTCTGCACCGATTGCCACAGCGGGCTGAAGGGGCGCCTGCCCGATACGGCGGTGGCCAACGTGCCAGGCTGGGAGAAACACCCTGATTTCCGCGCTACGCTGGTCTCCTCGCCATCGGCGGACAAGCCGGTCTTCACCCGCACCGCACTCACCGGCGCGCGGGAGAAATCGGGGCTGATCTACCCGCACGATATCCACCAATCCACCACCAACGCGGTTGCCAATATGGCGCAGAAGCAGCAGCTGCCGCTGGAGGCCGATGGCGCCCTGCCCTGCAGCTATTGCCACAAGGCCGATAGCGACCAGGTCCGCTTCAAACCGATCGACATGGAAGCCAATTGCGGTGCCTGCCACGATCTGGCCTTTGCCCGCGATGGCGGCACCGTTCGCACCCTGCCGCACGGCAAGCCCGCCCAGGTGGCCGGCATCATCCGCGATTTCACCCTATCCGAAAGCTTTGCGCCGCGCGCTGGCGTGCAACGCCTGAGCTTTGATCGCCACCTGCCCGGCAAGACGCCGCCGCCGCTGCCCGGCGGCAATCCGGCGGCACGCGCCCAGGCGGCCGTGGTGAGCGTGTTTACCGGCAAGGGCCTGTGCACGGAATGCCATGTCGTCACCGACACAGGTGCAGCCGATCTCACCCGGCGTTTCGCCATCGCCCCGGTCAGCATTAACGATCATTATCTGCCGCAGGGCCAGTTCCCGCACGGCAAGCACAAGAGCTATAATGGCAAGACCGGCCAGGCCGCCTGTGTCGCCTGCCACACCAGCGTGGCGAAATCCAAGGTCTCCACCGACGTGAACATTCCCGGCGTTGCCAATTGCCGCGAATGCCACGGCGCTCCGGCCAAGACCCTGCTAAGCACCACGGCCAAGGCCGGCGCCAGTTGCGATACCTGCCATGGCTATCACGATGGGGTTGCGCCCGCAGGTGCGCTCCCCGCCGGCCATGTCCAACCCGCCAGGGTTGCCGGCAGACAGGCTGCTGGCCGCAGCCGGCAGGCTCCGGCCTGATGCGCGGCACCCCTTGCCATCGCCGCATCGTTGCGTCCGTTACGCCCTTCGTGGCGTGTCTGTTGAGGCCACGGCCGTTAGGGGGGCACCCCGCGCATTATGGGTGGCCGCAGGAAGGTGGAAGATGCTGATTGCCCAGGTGACAGATATCCACCTTGGTTTCCAGCCGGGTGATCCGGCAGAACTGAACCGCAAGCGTTTCGACGAGGTGGTGGAATCGTTGCTGGCGCTCACCCCGCAGCCCGATCTGTTGCTGGCCACCGGCGATCTCAGCGAAAGCGGCAGCATCAACTCCTACCAGACCCTGAAAAGCATCACCGAGCGTCTGCCGTTTCCGGTGCATTTCGTGCTGGGCAATCATGATCTCAGGGCTAATTTCCGCAGCGTCTTTCCCGATGTGCCGGTGAGCGGCGCCGGCCTTGTGCAATATGCGTTCGTGCACGGCCCGCTTCGCTTCGTGGTGCTCGACACGCTGGAGGAAGGCCACCACGGCGGCGCGCTTTGCGCCGAACAGGCCGCGTGGCTGGATGAAACGCTGATGGAAGACAACCGCCCCACCATGCTTGTCCTCCATCACCCGCCGATCGAAACCGGAAACGGCTGGATGACCGAGGATCTTGATGCACCCTGGGTACAGCGCCTGGCCGAAGTGGTGCGCCGCCACCCGCAGATCATTCGCATGATCACCGGGCACCTTCATCGCGCCATCGTCACTGGCTGGCATGGCACCACGCTGGCGGTGTGCCCCTCATCGGCGCCGCAAGTCGCCATCGATTTTCGCACGATCGACGGTGAAAATCCCGATGGCCGCGACATGATCGTGGCGGAACTGCCCGGCTTTGCCCTGCATTACTGGACCGGTCGGGACCTGATCACCCATTTCTGCGCCGGCGGCGAACACCCAGTGCTGGCCCGCTATAACGCGGGCATGCAGCCGACGGTTCAGCATATTCTGGCGGAGCGCCTCGGGGCGAATTGAGCCGGGCGGCCAGTGGCAAAGCCGGGCCATCAAACGAAACGAAAAAGGGAGCCCTGTCGGGGCCGCCTTTTTTCGCTTACTGACCGCTTGCTCAGCGAGCCTGCAAACAGCACGGCTGATTGCAGGCTCCTCGCTTCACACTCGCATGGGCATGAGGACGTAAAGCGCCTTGGACCTGTCATTCTCACGGATCAGGGTCGGTGCCGAGGCATCGGCCAAGTGCACATCCACCAGATCGCTGCCAACCTGGCTTAGAATGTCGAGCAAATAGCGATAGTTGAAGCCAACCTCGATATCGGCGGCAGCATAATCAGCCGGCAGTTCTTCCGAAGCCGTGCCATTCTCCGGGCTAGTGACCGACAGCGTGACCTTGTCCCGGCCCAGCGCCAGCTTCACCGCGCGGGTCTTTTCGGTGGTGGCGATGGCGGCAACGCGGTCCACGCCTTCGGCCAGCACCTTGGCATCGATCTTCAGCAGCTTGTCGTTCGCGGTCGGGATCACACGGGTATAATCCGGGAAGGTGCCGTCGATCAGCTTGCTGGTGAGCGTTGAATCGGCCGAGAAACGGAACCGCACCTTCGCCGGCGACAGGCCGATTTCCACCGGCGCATCGGCAGCCATCTCGTCGAGCAGCTTGCGCACTTCGTTCACGCATTTGCGCGGCACGATCACGCCCAGCATGTCGGCCGCGCCGGCCGGCAGATCCAGCTCGATCCGGGCAAGGCGGTGGCCATCGGTGGCCACACCGCGCAGCTTCGGGGACGGGCCGGTGGTGGCATGCAGATAGATGCCGTTCAGATAATAACGGGTTTCCTCGGTGGAAATCGCGAACTTCACCGCGTCGATCAGTTCCTTCAGCTCACCAGCCGAAAGCGTGAAGTGCACCGGCAGATCGGTTTCGGCGATTACCGGGAAATCATCGCGATTCAAGGTGGCCAGGCTGAACCGGCTGCGGCCGGCATTCACGCTCATGCGATCACCCGACACGGAGAGTTCAACCTGCGAGCCTTCCGGCAGCTTGCGCACGATATCGAACAGCGTGTGGGCCGAAACCGTGGTGGCGCCGTTCAGATCGATCGCGGCGGGGATGTTTTCCACCACCTGCAGATCAAGATCGGTCGCCATCAGCCGCAGCCCATCTGCACGAGCTTCGATCAGCACGTTGGAAAGGATCGGGATGGTGTTGCGACGCTCCACCACCGACTGGATATGGCCCAGGCACTTCAGCAGCGTTGCGCGCTCAACGGTGGCCTTCATTCTGATTCCAGTAACGAAATGGTGAAGATGGCGGTACTATAGCCACAAACGCGCACGGTGGTAGTGGCGATGTGCGGGGAAATGGGCCTATGAATGGCAGATGGATCTGATTCTCGCCCGCCACGCCGAAACCGTGTTCAACGCCGCGGCCCGCATGCAGGGCAACAGCGCGCACACCCCGCTCACCCGCACCGGCATCGCCCAGGCCGAAGCCATGGGTGCCGCCCTGCGCGACGTGCTGGGCGATGCGCCCGACCGCGATTTCTGGGTCTCCCCCTCCGGCCGTACCCAGCAAACCGCCGCCATCGTGAGCGAGCATCTGGGCGTGCCCTTCTTTGATTGGCAGCAAGACACGCGCCTGCTCGAAATCGATGTCGGCCAATGGGAAGGCCGCTATTACGCCGATATCGTGGCAGACCTTGGCGAACACATCGTCTGCCCCGATCGCCGCCTGTTCCGCGTGCCGCCCCCCGGCGGCGAATGGTTCCCCGAAATCGCCGCCCGCCTGACCGACTGGCTGGCCGGGCTGGACATGACGCGGCCGCTATTGGTGATCAGCCACGGCATCACCGCCCGCGTGCTGCGCGGCATCCTGGTGGGCGGGCAGGATTGGCAAGGCGTCCCCGTCGCCGCCGACGCGCCGCAAGGCACGGTGTTCCATATTCGCGATGGCGCCGAAACCATGCTGCACGTGGGCAGCGGCGTGCAGGGCGTGCGGGCGGCCTGAAGGGATTTCAGTGAGGGGGAGAGCCCCCGGCGGGCAGGGACGCGGTCCCTGCACCCGTTCGATTTCGGGCGGTGCCTGACGTGGCACTTGGAGTGGAAATTCGATTTATTCGGAAACGACAATTGTATCGGGCAGGAAGCGTATCTCTGCCTGCGTGTAGCAGTCACTCCATTCAGTTGCGACCATTTGCCAGCAGGTGCAGGCGCGATTGGGGCCATCCATTCCGCTCGATCCGCAACAGCCTTGATCAACGCCGGCGGACGTCCAATTCTCCCTGATAACCATTTCCGGATGCGCTGAAACAGCATTTTCCGGAGAATAAACTTGTGTCCTGGATTGATTGTCGGGCTGCAGAACTGAGACGCTGTCTTCCGGTAGACGGACAAATACACCGGCGGCGACCGGCGAGCACCGCTCTGCCACCAGATTATCCCATTCCGATATGTCACCCCATCGACCATCACGCGTGAGGATTTGCCCACATGCAGCGCACGAAATCTTGATCATCCGTCGAAACTAGCATGTGTCAGGTCTGGCTGACAGGCCTGCTTCGTTTCGAAAGCAGACACCCTCACAGCCAGCGCGCCTGAAAATAAACGGGTGCAGGGTCTGCGACCCTGCCCGCCGGAGGCCCGCTTTCACCCTTCCTCCCGTAGCCTCACCCTCGTAAAAGGCGCTCACAGCAACCGGAGCCACCCTCATGTCCGATCCCGTCGTCATTGCCAGTTACGCCCGCACGCCGATGGGTGGGTTCCAGGGCGCGCTTTCGGGTTTGAAGGCCACCGAGTTGGGCGCGGCGGCCGTGAAGGCGGCGGTGGCGCGGGCGGGGGTGTCTCCACAAGCGGTGGATCAGATCGTGATGGGGTGCGTGTTGCCGGGTGGGTTGGGCCAGGCGCCGGCGCGGCAGGCGGCGTTGGGGGCCGGGTTGCCGTTGCACGTGGAGGCGGTGACCATCAACAAGATGTGTGGCAGCGGCATGCAGGCGATGATCATGGCGCATGATGCGTTGGCGGCGGGCAGTGCCAATGTGGTCATCGCGGGCGGCATGGAGAGCATGACCAATGCGCCTTATCTGCTGTTGAAGCATCGCGGCGGCGCGCGGATTGGCCATGATGCCATCAAGGACAGCATGTATCTGGATGGGCTGGAGGATGCCTATGACCCCGGCCGGTTGATGGGCAGTTTCGCCGAGGAGAGCGCGCGCGATTACCAGTTCACGCGGGAGGCGCAGGACGCCTTTGCCATCGCCAGCCTGGGCCGCGCGCAGGCGGCGATTGCCAGTGGGGCCTTTGCCGGCGAAATCGTGCCGGTGGCGGTGCCCGGCAAGGGTGGCGAGGTGCTGATCGATACGGACGAGCAGCCCGGCAAGGCCCGGCCAGACAAGATCCCGACTCTGAAGCCGGCTTTCGCGAAGGATGGCACCATCACGGCGGCCAATGCCTCCTCGATCAGCGATGGCGCCGCCGCGCTGGTGTTGACGCGGGCGAGTGTGGCCGAGGCGCAGGGATTGAGCGTGAAGGCACGCATCGTTGCCCATGCCGCCCACGCGCATGAGCCGGCCAAGTTCACCACCGCACCAGTGCCGGCGATCCAGAAGGTGCTGGCCAAGGCGGGCTGGACCGTGGCGGATGTCGATCTGTTTGAAGTGAACGAGGCGTTTGCGGCGGTGGCGATGATCGCCATGCATGATCTGGCCATCCCGCATGAGAAGCTCAACATCCACGGCGGCGCCTGCGCGCTGGGCCATCCGATTGGCGCATCGGGCGCGCGCATTGTGGCGACTCTGCTGGCGGCGCTGGTGCGGACGGGCGGCAAGCGCGGCGTCGCCGCGCTGTGCATCGGCGGCGGTGAAGCCACGGCGATTGCGGTGGAATTGGTCTGAGCCGAATTCCATCCCCGTTATCCCCGTTATCCACAGGCTGAATGGCGAAATTTTTGCTTTGACGACTCACCCGGAAGGTGAGAGCATTCAACTGTAACCGGGAATTTACGGCGGCAGAAATGCCAACGGAATGAAGCGGTTATCGCCATTGAAGATGGTTATTCTTGCCTTCCGGTAGGAATTGAAATCGGCAAATGGTGGGGCTGGAGGGCCTGTGAAGGTGAACCGGGCGGACTGGTGAAAATCAGGCTGAAACGACGCCGGAAACGACCGCCAGCCTGGGCTGAAACGCCAGCCAAAGCGCCACGGGCACGGGGGCAACCCCAGGCCCGGCAGATCGGGGAAAGGAGGTTCCGCAAAGCATCTCCGCCACCGAAGCCACCGGGCCGAGCCTTAACAGCTATGCTCTGGGCGCAATGGCAAGGGCAGCAGCCGAGCGGATGGAAGGCCAGTCCGCAGCCATGAGCGGTTCCGCGCAAGCAGGGCCGCAAGGGCGAGGGACAAGGATACCAGCCGTGGGCCAATGCGCCCACCAGAACGACCAGGCGGCAGGCGAAAGCCGACACGCAAGGCCGAACGGGTGGAGCGAAAAGGTCCGGCACTGCAGACAAGCAGGCCCGGAAGGGCCGAGATGGATGCAGATGCAAAAGTGCCGTGGAAGTGCGCGAGGCCAGCCGCCGCAGCTCCAGCCGACGAGGTTGTGAGCGCAGGCGCCGACCGGACCGCCCATGTCCTCCGAAAGGAGGGGCACGACACAGTGGGGACTGGTGGCAACACCAGTCCCCATTTGTGTTTCTGGGCGACTTTTCAGCCCTTCCCGCACGCTCGAAGAGAGCCCCTTTTGGGCCCTGTTGCGCAAAAATCGAAACGTCGCCCCGGACTTGATCCGGGGCGACGACCGCCTCAATCAGAAAGCAACCGAGGGTTACGGCTTCACATCCGGCGGCACTTCACCCGCCATGCTCGCCGCCACCTTTTCCGCTGATTCCATCGCCCGCAGCAGATTGCCGCCGGCGATCTTCTCGCAATCGGCTTCGGAATAACCGCGGCGCAGCAGTTCGGCGATCAGCGCCGGATAGGTTTCCACGCCTTCCAGCCCGGTGGGCGTTGAATCGATGCCATCCAGATCGCCGCCGATGCCGACATGATCGACGCCGGCCAGCTTTACCATCCGGTCGATATGATCGGCCACATCGCCGATGCCCACCGGCGGGCGCGGATTCTTCGCATCCCACTCCGCCATCGCGGCGCCCTGGCGCTCCAACTGGCCGATATACAGCGCGGTCAGACGTTGGCGCTCGCCGGCGCGGGCGGCTTCCCAGGCCTGGCGGGCGGCGTTGATGAAGCCGGGCACATAGGTCGCCATCACCACGCCGCCATTGGCCTTCACCAGTGGCAGCACATCATCGGGCACGTTGCGCACATGATCGGCGATGCCGCGGGCGGAAGAGTGGCTGTAGATCACCGGCGCCTTGGTCACCGCCAGCACCGCCTTCATTGTGCCAGGCGACACGTGGGACAGATCAACCAGCATGCCGATGCGGTTCATTTCCTTGATCACGGCCTTGCCATAGTCGCTCAACGGCTGCGGGCGCGGCGATTCATTGGCACTGTCGGCCCAATCATTGTGCTTGGTGTGGGTCAGCGTCATGTAAGACACGCCCAGTGCGTGATACATGCGCAGCACGGGCAGCGAATTGTCGATCTGGCTGCCGCCTTCCACGCCCATCAGGCTGGCGACCTTGCCGGTTTTCTGGATGCGGCGGATATCGGCGGCGGTGCCGGCCAATTCGAGATCCTGCGGATATTTCGCCACGAATCCGCGCACGATGTCGATCTGCTCGATGGTCTGCTTCACCGCTGCCGGGCCGGTAACGATGGCGGGCACATACACGCTCCAGAACTGCCCGCCGACGCGGCCCTGATGCAGGCGGGTGATATCGGTCATCAGCGGCCGTTTGAAGCTGCGCGAATCGGCCTTCAGATCCTGGCTCCACCAGCCCTCGCCGAAACTGCCGCGCAGCGCGCCCGGATAGTCATTATGGCCATCGATGATCGGCTGGCGCTTGAGCACGGCCTCCGCGCGTTTCAGCATCGGATCATCCAGCGCGGCGGCGGGAGTGGCGGCCAGCAGGCCGATGAGCAGGATCACGTGTTTCATGGCGCCCAGTGTGGCACCGCGCCGCCCTCTCTTGCAAGACAGGTGACGCGCGCATGGCACTGGCTTCATAAACAGGGCAGCAACGACGAACTGCCGGAGAAAACCATGCTCGACGCCAACGATCGCCGCGTTTACGGCCCCGATGAAACCGCCTTCCGTGATACGGTGCGCAAGGTGTTCGAAAAGGAGTTGCTGCCCAACCTCGACCGGTTCGAGGAAGAGGGGCTGGTGAGCCGCGATTTCTGGCGCGCCTGCGGCGATGCCGGGATGCTGTGCCCCGGCGTGCCGGAAGAATATGGCGGGCTGGGCCTGGATTTCCGTTACAACGCCATCATCGATGAAGAACTGGCCTATGCCGGTTCTTCGGCCGGCATCACCCTGCAATCCGATATCGTGGCCGATTATCTGGTCGCCTATGGTTCGCCGGAGCAGAAGGCCAAGTATCTGCCCAAGATGATTTCGGGTGAGGTGATCACCGCCATCGCCATGACCGAGCCCGGCGCTGGCAGCGACCTGCAGGGCATCAAGACCACCGCCCGCAAGGATGGCAATCATTATGTCATCAACGGCAGCAAGACCTACATCACCAACGGCCAGAACGCCGATCTGATCATCGTTGTCGCCAAGACCGATCCGGAAAAGGGCGCCAAGGGCACCTCGCTGATCCTGGTCGAAGCCGACCGGGAAGGCTTTGCCCGCGGCCGCAACCTGGACAAGATCGGCCAGAACAGCGCTGACACGTCGGAACTTTTCTTCAACGATGTGCGCGTGCCGATGACCAACTGCCTGGGCGAGGAAAACAAGGGCTTCATCTACCTGATGAGCCAGTTGCCGCAGGAGCGCCTGTCCATCGCCATTTCCGCTCAGGCCGGCGCCCAGCGCGCGTTCGACGAAGCGGTGAAGTTCGTGAAAGAACGCAAGGCCTTCGGCAAGACGGTGTGGGAATTCCAGAACACCCAGTTCGTGCTCGCCGGCCTGAAGACCGAGCTGCAGGTGGGCTGGGCCCATATCGATTGGGGTCTGCAGAAACTGATCGAAGGCAAGCTGACCGACGCCGAAGCCAGCGCCGCCAAGCTGTGGCACACCGAGCTGCAGGGCCGTGTGTGCGATGAAGCGCTGCAACTGCACGGCGGCGCAGGTTACATGAATGAATATCCTATCGCCCGCCTGTGGCGCGACGCGCGCGTGCAGCGGATTTACGGCGGCACCAGCGAGATCATGAAGCTGGTGGTGAGCCGCACGATTTGAGGCCGTTCCCCTCTCCTCTCGCGGGAGAGGGCGACCCGCCAACGGCAAGCAGGTGCGGGGGCGCCCCCGCACCAACTGCGGCAATTCCCGGACTGGCCCTGCCCGGTTTCTGCCCTTATCGGGTCGCAATCGTCTGCGATAAGCGATGCCATGATGACTACAACTGCCGCCCGTTTTGCCGAAACCGCCCCCAGCCCGCGTGAAAATGCCGGGTCGATGGCTGGTGAAGACGTGGCGATGATCAAGCTGGCCGCCGCGCTCGGCCGCGAGCTTGGCGCCTACAAGCCCACCATTTATTGGGCCGATACGCTGGCTTCAGCCACGCTGGGCTGGGGCGCGCTGGCGGCGTTGATTCTGGCACCCGGCCTGCCCGTGGCGGCAACGGCTGCGCTGGTGGTGGTCGCCGTGCTGGCGCTGTATCGTCTCGGCAGCTTCATCCACGAAATCACCCACATGAAGGATGATTCGGTGCCGGGTTATCGTCTGGGCTGGAACCTGGTGGCTGGCATCCCGCTGATGATCCCCAGCTTCATGTATGAAGGCGTGCACAATCTGCACCATGCCCGCAACCGGTACGGTACGGCGCGCGATCCTGAATATATGGCCCTCGCGCTGAAGCCCAAGATCAGTGTGCCGCTGTTCGTGATAGTAGCCGCGCTTGGCCCGATTGGCCTGATCATTCGCTGGGGCCTGCTGGCGCCGCTGTCGCTGCTGAAGCCGGTGCGCGATTTCGTGCGGGCGCGCTTCTCGGCGCTGTCGATCAACCCGGACTTCCGCCGCGATTCGCCGGCTGGCCCGGCCGCCAAGCGCTGGAACGTCATGGAAGTGGCGACGTCACTGTTCGTCATCGCCGTGCTGGCCGCCGTCGCCACCGGCTTCATCCCGCTGCGCGCCTTCGGCATCTGGCTGGCCGTGCTGTCGGCCAGCATGGTGATCAACCAGATCCGCACGCTGGCTGCGCATCTGTGGGAGAATGACGGCAAGGTGATGAGCATCACCGATCAGTATCTCGACAGCGTGAATGTGCCGCCGCCGGCCCTGCTGCCCGAACTGTGGGCGCCGGTGGGCCTGCGCTATCACGCGCTGCACCACCTGCTGCCAAGCGTGCCCTATCACGCCCTGCCCGCCGCTCACCGCCGGCTGGTGGCGGAACTGCCGGCCGACAGCAGCTATCAAGGCGGCAATCACCCCACGCTGGCCGGTGTCATCGCCCGGCTGTGGGCGAGCGCGGGAACGGCGCGGGCTTGAACTTCAGGCCAAGGGAAATGGCCTCCGGCGGGCAGGCTTGAGGCCTGCACCCATTCGATTTTCTGACTCACGTGCATCGCCGGGCTCACGCCAACGAAAGTGGGTCCAGGGCCTCAGGCCCTGGCCACGTCACCCCGGACCTGATCCGGGGCGGAGGCTCCCCTTTCTTGCGCTCAAACCCGGCCGTGTTCCTGGATCCAGTTCATCACCCGGCCCATCGCCATTTCCATCAAGTGCGGCGCCATGTTTTCGGGCGGCGGCGGCAGGCTGTCGAACACCCGGCTCTCGCTGAGCACCTGATCGCCGCGGGCGATCACGAAGCCCTGCCAACCCTTGTCCCGCACCGTATTGCAGATATCGGTATAGGTGTGCAGCCCGCCGGCATAGGCCATGAAACGGCGCGGCTTGCCCGGCACGTTGGCGCCCATGTACCAGCTGTTGGCCTGCGGCAGCAGCGTCATCGCGGCAGTCTGGTCGCAATGATCGGTCCACGCCTGTTCGGCCTCCCGGCTGGCCTCGATGCGAGCGGCTTGGGCAACGTTCAATGATCCGATGATGCTGGCCACATATTCCACATGCTGTTCGATGCTGTGGATCATGTTGGTCAGCACCGATGGGCTGCCCGGTCCGGTGATCAGGAACAGATTGGGGAAGCCGGCGACCATCAGGCCAAGATAGGTTTCCGGCCCGGCGGCCCAATGCTCCTTGATGGTCTCGCCGCCCACGCCCCGGATATCGATGCGCTCGATGGCGCCGGTCATCGCGTCAAATCCAGTGGCCAGCACCACGGCATCGAAATCGAAGCTGTTGTGCTTCGTCTTGATGCCGGTGGCGGTGAAATGTTGAAGCGGATCAGCGCGCAGATCGATCAGCGAGACGTTGTCGCGATTGTACGTCGCGTAATAGCCGGTATCGACGCACGGCCGCTTGGTGCCGAACGGGTGATCCTTGGGCGTGAGCAGTTCGGCGACCTTGGGATCCTTCACCTGTTCGCGGATCTTGGCGGCGACGAAATCGGCAATGATCTTGTTGGCTTCGGCATCAATGCCCTGATCGGCAAAGCCGCTGAGCAGCCGGAACCCGCCCCAGGCCCAGCGCCGTTCCAGTTCGGCCTCGATTTCTTCCGGCGGCGTGTGGATGGCGATCACGTCTTCGCGGGCCTCGTTCCAGAACCCGCCCACTGTCGCGCGGCTGCGGGCGCGATAAGCGCGAGGGTCCTTCAGCCATTCCTGGAAATCATCGTCTGGAATTGGGCCATTGTGCGCCGGCATCGAATAATTGGGCGTGCGCTGGAACACGGTGAGTTGAGCAGCGGTTTCGGCGATGATCGGGATCGACTGGATGGCCGACGATCCAGTGCCGATGATGCCGACGCGCTGTCCGCTGAAATCCACGCCCTCATGTGGCCAGCGCGAGGTGCGATAGATGGTGCCCTGATAATCCTCGATTCCGGGGAAGGTGACATCGGTGGGTACGGACAGGCAGCCAGTGGCCATCACCACAAAGCGGGCCGGGATCACCTCGCCGCTGTCGAGCGTGACGTGCCAGCCATCGGCCTTGGCATCCCAGTGGGCGGCGGTCACGCGGGTGTTGAAGCTGATGTCAGGTTTCAGGTCAAAACGTTCGGCGACATGGTTTGCATAGGCCAGCAGTTCGGGCTGCGGCGCATAGCGCTCCGACCAGCGCCATTCCTGTTCAAGTTTCTCATCAAAGCCGAAGCTGTATTCCAGGCTCTGGATATCGACGCGGGCGCCGGGATAGCGATTCCAGTACCAGGTGCCGCCAACGCCGCTGCCGGCCTCGATCACGCGGGTCTTCAGGCCCTGTTCGCGGCATTTCAGCAGCATGTACATGCCGGAAAAACCGGCCCCCACAATCAGCACATCCAGACGGTCTGCCATGATCTTCTCCCCAATCTTGCGGCCCCTCCCCAGGGGCATGACCCGTACACGCTACCACGGCTCGAACTGGGGCAAAGCTGGGAATATTAGGTGCGACAGGCCTTCCCCGGAAATGAAACAGGCCCCGGCGTCTGTGAACGCCGGGGCCTGCCCATACCTGCTGCGCTGTAACTCAAGCGGCGGGCTTCACAGCCTCCGCCGCCGCAGCGGTCTCTGCCGGTGCCGGAGTGGCAGCCACAACGGGTGCCGGAGCGGCAACCGGAGCAGCGCCTTTCAGCGCCGGATAGTCTTTCAGCATCTTGTATCCGCCCAGCGGCTTGTTCACGCCCTGGTGGCAGGTGGCGCAGTTCACCTTCAGCGGATCGCCGTGCGGGCCACGGCGGTTGCCATAGGCGCCCTTGCCGTTGGCTGGCCACACATCGCCCAGAGCGCTGATGTAGTTGTTGTTGGTGTCACGCACCATGCGGATGCCATACCAGGCATTCACACGCTGCGGCCGGCTGTCTTCCCACTTCGCGAAGTTATTCGAGTTGTGGCAGAAGGTGCAGTTCACGCCCAGGCCCTGGCTCATGTGCATCATGAGGCCATAGGTTTTTTCGGTGGACTGGATGGCAGCCTTGCTGGCGGCGGTCGGGAATTCCTTGCCGCCCACCCGGATGGTTTCCTTGTCGGCCAGATAATCCGTGAACGGATCAGAGTTCAGCGAGGCGTAGGCCACCGTTTGGGCCGGGGTGTTGCCGCCCCGCTTGTTGCCGGTGATGGTGCTCGGATCCGGAACAGCGGAAGACCAGTTGTTCACCGGCACCGGATTGCCGCGGTGGCAGGTCCAGCAGGTGACACCGGCGTTTTCCTGCTCAGCACCCTGGCCTGCAAAGTGCGGCTTCCAGTTGGCGTTGATGTTCTGGGTCATCAGCAACATCTTGCGGGCCACGACCTTGGTGTATTTCTCGTCCGAGGCCATGTTTTCCGGATTGTGGCAGTAGGTGCAGCCAGCATCCTTGACGTTGGAACCGTCGGGCGCGATCCATGTGGTCATCGCCTGCATCAGATAGTTGAACTCGTCCACCGAGACGTTGCCCAGTACGGGCACATTCTCATAGGCCGTGCTCGCCCGGTCGCCAGCGATCATCTCAGCGGTCAGCTCATAGGGTGGGGCCGGAATGTCCCCAACCTTGGCCTTGCTGTCCGGATCGCTGATCTGGACCATGGCGGTGCCGCGGAAGCCAACTTGCTCCTGCTCTTTCGAGCCGAGTTCGCAACCGGCCAGCAGCAGGGCCGGCAGGGCGATGGCGACAAGCTTGTTCAGCGTCTTCATTGCGGTGCTCCCGGAAGGGTGGCGGGATCAACGACACCGGTGGCCGGATATTCGCGGGCAAAGCCGTGATCGACCGCCCACAGGAACCAGTTGTCGACAACCGTGCCTGTGAGCAGGATGCCGATGCCGCCCGTGAGCGTCGTCAGCACTGCAAACCACCAGGCCCAACGGTGGATGGATTCCATCGTGGCGTTCCAGCCCATGGTCCAGCGCCAGAACAGCGCTGCACGTTCAGAGGCAGTGCCGCGATCGGTGATCTGTTCGATTTCGCGTTCGCCGCCATAACGGCCCACCGCCAGGATGGTCGCGCCGTGCATGGCGAACAGCAGGGTCGATCCATAAAGGAAGGCGATGCTGAGCGCGTGGAACGGGTTGTAGAACAGATTGCCGTAGCGGATCGAGAAGGCCGCGGTCCAATCCAGGTGCGGGAAGATGCCGAATGGGACCGCTTCGGCCCAGCTGCCCATCATCATCGGGCGGATGAAGCCGAGCACGAGGTAAAGCCAGATCGCTGAGCCGAAGGCCCAAGCCACGTGCGTGCCCATGCCCAGTTCCTTGGCGCGCACATAGGTGCGTGCCCACCACAGCAAGATGGACGCCGTGAGGAAGAAGCCGGCGGCAATCCACCAGCCGCCTTCGTTCAACGGCACGCCAACGGTGAAGCCATATTTGGCGGCCGGCGGTTCAAGCGCGAGCCAGAAGAACTGGCGCACGAACTGGATCGGATCCCAGTTCACCGATGCCGCCATGTTGAGACCCATGATCTCGATGGCGATGAAGCCACTCAGCAGCGAGGCGATGCCGAGCTTGCCGAGGTAGACGGGACCAAGCTGGGCACCGCCCAGCTTGCCCATCAGCCACGACGTGCCGAACGGACCAAAGCGCTCATCGTTGTGAGGACCAAGCGGAACGCCGGCTTCCAGCTCACCACGGAGCTGAACCTGCGTGAAGATGTTTTGATATGCCATGGCGCGTCCCTGTCCTCAGCTCCAGATCGGCAGATTGAGCCACCACGTCCACCACTCCGGCCAGCCGCGTGACCAGAAGGGACCCGAGATGATGATGCACACCGCGCTCCAGAAACCGGCATTCATTGCCAGCAGCAGGCCCACGCGGTGGATGCCCAGCGTACCGACGGAATAACCGATCAGATCGCGGAAAAATGTATCTTCATACTCTGGCGACTTGACCGTTTCGCCCTTGGCCGGGTTGACCGCCGACAGCACCAGCGCGCCATGCAGACCAAGCGCCAGGGTGGTGGTGAAGAAGAAGCTCACCGCCAGCATGTGCGCAGGGTTGTAATGGAAATGCAGATATTGATAGCCGGTGTTCGACACCCAATCGAGGTGCGGGAAGATGCCGTAAGGGAAACCATAGCCCCAGGCACCCATGAGCAGCGGGCGGAACACCACCAGCGTGACATAGGCGAAGATCGCCATGCCGAATGCGGCCGGCACATGATAGCCGATGCCAAGCTTGCGGCAGATTTCCACCTCGCGCAGCGCCCAGCTGCAGAACGCGCCAACCGCGCAGATCGTGACGATCTGCCAGAGGCCGCCTTCCCTCAGCGGCGCCAGCTTCAGCCCATAGCTGATGTCTGGCGGTGCGATGTTGATCAGCCAGGGGTTCCAGGTGTCGCCGATGGCAGCACCATAAATGATCAGTGCCGTACCCAGGGCAGCGAAGAAGGCCGTCGTGACTCCGAAGAAGCCAACGTAAAAGGGACCAACCCAGAAGTCGAAGAGGTCGCCGCCAATCAGCGTGCCTCCGCGTACTCGATATTTTCGTTCAAAACTCAACACTGCCATGGCGCACCTCCCCCATGTTACCGCGGAAGCCTGGCTGACCAACGGCCAGCGGCCAGCGGAACGGGCCCGTTGCAAGGGTGTGGATGGGCGGGCGGCGGAACCGGCCCGCCCATCGCACGCTTGACCGGAACAGCCCGGGCAGCCTGACGGACGTCAGGCTGCCTGATTGGTTTCCGTGATGGCTGCAGCCTTCGCCGGTTCGGCGCCGTCCAACCAATTGTACCGCTCGGTGCTGAGCAGGATGAAATGGATCAGCACGGCCAGCGTGAACAGGAAGACCGCCAGGGCGGTCAGGATGCGCTGCGGATTGAAAGTTTGCCAGATCTTCCACATTGTCGTCGCTCCTTAAGCGTGGGGCGCAGCGACGCTGGAAGCGTCCGCCTGCTGGATCTGGTGGATTTCCACGGCCGCGTACGGACGCTTCGAACCGAACCAGGGGCGCCAAACCCAAACGAGCCAGTGGGCGATCACAGCCACGATCACGAAGAACGCCATCGACACGACGAAGCCCTTGTGGAACTCCCGCGCTTCGGCGTCGGTCAGGTAGGTACCCGGACCAATCTTGTTGTCACTCATGCCTTTTCCTCCGATGGTTCCGCCGCACGCTGCCAATATGGCATCGCCCGACCGGCGGCTTTGCGGCGTAGGATGATTCCACCGCAAAGATATTGAGACTGTGTCAGATTGTCTCTGTGACAGTCTATGCCTGACCTTGCCAGCAAGGCAAGTGAATTACAGCTTGAATCGAGGGCGACAGCGCCGATCATGCGGCCTGGGCCTCATAAAGGCGCACAGCGGAGCGCAAACGGTCCACGGTTACCAATTTTTCACCCGCATCACGCGCCGCACGCTCTGCCGCATCACGCAAACGCTTGGCCGCAGAGATTCGCACCAAAACCGGCTCCTTGTCGACAATCCGGTCGAGCTCGGAACGGGCCTCGTCTTCCCAGCCCACCGCTTCCAGCAGGCGCGATGGCGTCGCATCGGCCTTGTCCATCATGGTGGACAGCGGCAGGATGAAGAAAAGCGCATCGAACAGGGCGTTGCACACTTCCTGCATGATCCAGGTGCAGCCGGAATAGCCCATGAACGGCGTGCCGGTATGGCGGCGGATGGCGGCACCAGGGAAACTGGCGTTGATGTAGATCGACCGGCTGTTCGATTCGGCCATGTACATGCGTTCGTTGTAGCTGCCGAACACAATCAGCGGGCTCGACGTGGCGATGGCCTGCTTCACGGCTTCGTTGTCGGGCTTCACACCGGCGTTGCGCTGGAAGTCAAACACGCAGGGCATGCCCATGTCGTCTTCCAGGAACACCTTCATGCCGCGGGCATAGGTTTCCGTCGCCACGATGCCAAAGCTCGCGGTGGCAAAGAAATCCTGGGTGACCGAACGCCACAGATCCCACAGCGGCTTGATGGTGGTGTGCTTTTCCTTCTCGATGAAGGGCTCCGGGTCCACACCGGTCAGCTCACCCAGCTTGCGCAGGAAGGCGGTAGTGCTGGCCAGACCGATGGGGGCTTGGAGATAGGGCCGCTCCAGCGTCTCGCACAGGTTGCGGCCCCATTCGCGGTACATGCACACGTTCACCGACGCATCGGCAAGGCGGCGGATATCGGCAAGGTGCGTGCCCAGCGGGAACACCATGTTCACTTCGCAGCCCATGCCTTCGATCAGACGGCGGATTTCCGCCAGGTCCGACGGCATGTTGAAGGTGCCATATTGCGGCCCGATGATGTTGACGAGCGGCTTCTCGCCGTCCTTGCGCACCTTGGGCGCCGGCATCTTCTTCGGGCCGAATTCCTTCCACAGCCAGGTCAGCGCGCGGTCGGCGGCCTGCCATTGATCCTCATCGATGGTGCGCGGCAGGAAGCGAACGATGCTGGTGCCTTCCGGCGTCACGCCGCCGCCGATCATTTCGGCGATGGAGCCGGTGACGACGACCGCAGGCAGCGCCGGATCGAGCGTGCGCCAGGCGCGCTTCATGGCGCCCTCGGTGCCGGTCTTGGCCAGTTCATCCTCGCCCAGGCCGGTAACAACGATGGGCAGTTCGTGCGGCGGCAGGCCGTCAGTGTAGTGCAGAACCGAAGTGACCGGCAGGTTTTCGCAGCCCACCGGGCCATCGATGACAACCTGCAGGCCCTTCACCGAGGTGAAGCTGTACACGGCGCCCCAATAGCCGCCGGCCCTATCATGATCGAGCACGAGCATTGCGTCAGTCCCCGATCGCTTCGCTCGCCTTGGCGGCGGCGATCATCTTGCCAGCGTACTTCTTCTTGAACTCGGGCCGGTCACGAGGGACCTCTTCCCAGATGCCGGCGGCATGGCCTTCGCCAACGCCCTGGAAAAAGTCCTTCATCATGTCGAAACGGCCCTTGTTGCCAAGCGCACCGTTGATCACCTGGGCCAGGCTGCCGGCGCCGGCCGGCCCCATCAGCGGCCGTGCCGAGATGAGGTTGGTGAAATACAGGCCAGGGATGGCGCGCGTCTTGGCGTGCTGCACCACCGGCGTGGTGCCGATGGACAGGTCAGGATGGAACTCTTCCACCGCCGCGATGTCCTGTTCCAGGCTGGCGCGATACTGGATGCGCACGCCCTTGGCTTCCAGCCACTCGCGATCGGGATCAGACCATTTGGTGCGTGGGCAGGCGGTGCCCACGTACGGCACCTCGGCGCCCGATTCGATCAGCAGACGCGCCACCAGCAGTTCCGAGCCCTCGTAACCCGAAACCGTGATGCGGCCCTTGATCGGCTTGGCCGAAAGCGCGCCGGTGATCGCCGGCAGCCACTTGTTCTGCGCGGCGGCCACCTTGTCAGCGGACAACCCGAACGCGTCACCGATGGCAGCCAGCCAGGCAGCGGTGCCATCGCGGCCGACCGGAGCCGAACCCACGACGGTGCGGCCGGCAGCTTCGAATTCACGCACGGCCGCCGTGTAGAACGGGTGGATGGCGGCCACCACCGGCGAGGCCAGCGCGGCATACAGCTCGCGCCACTCGCGGGTCGGCACCACTGGCCCAGCCGTCAGGCCCATCGGCTCTAGCAGCATCGAAATGCCCACCGGATCGGCCGGGAACATTTCGCCGAGCAGGGTCACGGTCGGCTTGTCGGGCATCACGGCCGGCGCCGCGACCGGGCCAGCCATGATTTCATTGCGCGCGTAGTTCAGCATCGCGCCGGCCAGCACGTCCTTGGCTTCGGCATGTGTCGGCACGCCGAAGCCTGGCACGTCGATGCCGATGATGCGCACACCGTTGATCGCATCGGGCAGCAGCTGCAGCGGCACACCCGAAGCGGTCGGCACGCACAAATTGGTCACCACGATCGTGTCGTATTTTTCCGGATCGGCCATGTCGTGCACGGCGTCGCGGATATCCTCGAACAACTTGCCGGTAACCAGTGTTTCCGAATTGAACGGCACATAGCCCACCGTGCGCCGCGCCCCGTAGAAGTGCGACGTGAAGGTGAGGCCATAAACGCAGCAGGCCGAGCCCGACAGGATAGTGGCGGTGCGGCGCATGCGCAGGCCAACGCGCAGCGAGCCGAAGGCCGGGCACATGGATTGCGGCTGGTCGTGCGGGCCCTTGGGATAATCGGCCGCATAACGCTCCAGCACTTCGGACTTACCGGCCTTGGCCGCTGCATCGCGCATCGTGTCGGCGCCGGCGTGGCAACCAGCCCCTTCAGCGGGCGGAACCGCCAGGTCTTCAGACATTGTCGTACACCACTTCCAGGCTCGGCTTCGTCTCGTAGACGCCGCCGCGCATGTCGGCCTGAGAAGCCGGTTTCAGGGTGAAGTTGCCACCGGTATCTTCCGGCTTGAACAGGCCGAGCAGGCCATCCTGATCGAGTGGGGTTGGCCGCACCGGCGGCGCGGTTGCAACGGCTTCCGCCAGTTCGGCGAACAACGGGCCCCACTGGCTGTCTGACGTGCCGATGATCTGATAATTGGCGGATTTCTTGCGGATATCTTCATGCGCCGGGATGCTGACCAGCACCGGGATGCCGACCGCCTTGGCAAAGGCCTGGGCCTCGCCCGAACCATCGTCCTTGTTGATCAGGATGCCGGCGACGCCAACATTACCGCCCATCTTGCGGAAATATTCCACCGCCTTGCAGACATTGTTGGCGACATACAGCGATTGCAGATCGTTCGAGCCGACCACGATCACCTTCTGGCACATGTCGCGGGCGATCGGCAGGCCAAAGCCGCCGCACACCACGTCGCCCAGGAAATCGAGCAGGACGTAATCGAAGCCCCAATCGTGGAAGCCCAATTTTTCCAGGGTTTCAAAGCCGTGGATGATGCCGCGACCGCCGCAGCCACGGCCAACCTCGGGCCCGCCCAGTTCCATGGCGAACACGCCGTCGCGCTGGAAGCAGACGTCTTCGATCGACAGTTCTTCGCCCGAAAGCTTCTTCTTGGACGAGGTTTCGATGATCGTCGGCGTCGCCTTGCCGCCAAACAGCAGGCTGGTGGTGTCGCTTTTGGGATCGCAGCCGATCAGCAACACGCGCTTGCCCTGCTGCGCCATCATGTAGGAGAGGTTGGCGAGCGCGAAGCTCTTGCCGGAACCGCCCTTGCCGTAAATGGCAATGATCTGGGTTTCCTTGGTGATTTCACCGGTGTGAACAGGATCAGGTTCCAGTTCAGCCTCCTCGCGAAGCGCGGCAACCTGATCGAGAAGATTATTGATGCTCATGCGATATCTCTCCAGTCGAAGACCATCTTGAGACAATTGGGGTCCGAAAAGGCCTGACCATAAGCGGTCGGGGCTTCTGATGCCGGTACCTTGTGCGTCACAAGGCCCTCGAGTGACAGCCTACCGCTGCCCACCAGCGCGAGCGAAGTCGCGAGGTCGTCAGGCTGGAACTCTGTGGCAATGCGGATGCGAAGTTCGCGCCGGAACGCTGGCGCGAAGTTGAACGACAGCGGATCGCTGTAGAAGCCGGCCAGCACGATCTCGCCCCCACGCGCCATGTGCATGACGGTCTGGTCGATCACGCGGTGGTCACCGCTGGCGTCGTAGACCGAGCGGTAATCCCGCCGCTCGTCGGTCTCGGGCCTGACCACCCGATATCCCTCTGCGCCCGCCATGCGGGCGTCATTGATTTCCCAAACGGTCGGCTCCACACCCACCGCCAGCGCGATGCGCGCCAGCAGGCGGCCGAGCACACCGTGGCCGATGATAAGATCCGGCATCTCGCCGCCCGCCACCGCATGCTGGGCGGTGGCAGCCAGGCTCATCAGCACGGCTTTTTCATGCAATTCGGCCGGCAGCGGAATCACCCGCGCCGCGCCAGTGATCAGCGTCTTGGCCTGGCCGCCAAACAGCCCGCGTGCGCCTTCGAATTTCGATGATCCCGGCACGAACACGGTCTTGCCGATCATGGCGGTCACATTCGCACCGGCGTCCACCACCGTGCCGACTGCTTCATATCCGGGAACCAACGGATATCCCATGCCGGGGAACATCGGCATGGATCCATTGTACATCAGCTTTTCCGTGCCCATGGAAATGCCTGAAAAGTCGATCGACACCACCACGTCATCGGCTTGGCAGGGCGTGAGCGTCAGCGAGCGCAAGGTAACGCGCTCAGGCTCTTCCACCACAACGGCCAGTGTTTCCATTCAAACAACCCCATAAGGAAACCGTTCAGCCTTGCCCCGCTGAGCCTTCCCAATGCAATGGCTAATATCCAAAGCGCCCTGCGGCTGTAAAGCGCACATGACAGATCGGAAAGCAAAAAATTGGACGAGCTTGGTCTTCTTTAGGCTTGACGAAACACGCAAACGCCGTTCCGCGGCTCAGCGCTGTGCAACGATCAGTCTGGTGACCATTGGCAGCGCCGTGGCCACCTCGCGCGCGCTGCCGAATCCGGCTTCGGCCAGAAGCGCCAGATAAGCCGCCACCGTGCGGGGCCGGCCTGATCCCATCGCCCACAGATAGAGGCCGAAATAGGCATCGCCCATCACTTCGGCGCCCATCGTACCGGCCATCGGTTCGGCCAGCAGCAGGCGGCCGCCGGGCGGCAGCGCGGCATGCGCCTTGCGCAGCAGCGCGCGCACCACATCATC
>NZ_CAMCWT010000017.1:0-47921 GCF_945882885.1 Sandarakinorhabdus limnophila DSM 17366 | reverse complement strand
CCGACCAATGTCATCACCAAGCCGCCCACGGCCGAACTGCGCGAGAACCAGACGGATCAGGACAGCCTGCCGCCCTATGATCTGCTCGATCGCATCCTCTATGGCTTGGTGGAGCAAGAGCGTTCGGCCAGCGATCTGATCGCCGAAGGACTGGATGCCGCCACCGTCGCCCGCATCGAACGCCTGCTCTACATCGCCGAATACAAGCGCCGGCAGGCGCCGCCGGGCGTCAAGATCGGCCGCCGCAATTTCGGCCGTGATCGCCGCTATCCGATCAGCAATGCGTTTCGCACCGCTTAGTCTGGCGCTGCTGCTGGCGGCTGGCCCCGCGTTGGCCGCGCGCAAGCCCAAGCCGCCCCCCTGCCGCCCTTGCCGCCGCTGGTGCTGCCTGCCGCTGCCCCAGTGATCGAGGTGATGATCGCCGGCCAGACCGCGCGGCTGACGGTGGATATTGGCGGCGATGATATTGTGCAGATCAACCCGGCCAGCCCGCTGCGGGCCATGCTGGCCAGCGAAACCCGCGCCGACGGCAGCACGGCGGATCGTGGCCGTTACCGGGTGGCCGTGGGCCAGACGGCGATGGCCATCCCGTTCAGCCGCGAACAGCTGCTGATCGCCGGCCGGCCGCTTGCGGCGCGGGTGCTCACCCCGGCATCTGTGACCGCAGCGGCCGACAGCGACGGCACCATCGGCCTGCCGCTGCTGCCGCATGACGTGGTGAAGCTGCAGCTGCGCCCGCCCGCCGCCGCTGATCGCAGCGCCGTACTGCCAGCCCGCATCGGCCGCAGCGATGCCTGGGGCTTTGACTGGAAGCTGGCCAACGGCGCGGTTCTGGATGTGGAATTGCACCTCTTGCGCCCTGTCAGCGTGATTGCGGCTGCAGCGGCGGCTGAACTGGCAGATGTGGGCGGTGGCAAGCTGGTTGGCCCGGTGCAGCGTATGCCGATCAGTTTCGGCGCCATCCGCCCGGTGCGCGTGCTGGAACTGGCGCGGCCGGTGGCCATCGCCAATCTTTCTCTGCAGCGCGCGGCGGTGCGCCTGTTCGATTGGGCCGGCAAGGCCGAACTGCCGCCCGATGCCGAAGCCGATGATGCCGCACTGGTAATTGGCAAGCGCGGCCGCCAAGGCGCCTGGCGCAATCTGAAACTGGGCCGCGACGTGCTGGGCCGCTGCGCCAGCATCAGCTGGCAGCGCGATCCGGCTGATCCGCAACGTGGCCGGTTCACCCTGCAGTGCTGAAATCCTGAGCAATCCGCGAATGAAGGCGGGCAGACACGCGCAAAAATTCTTGCCGCCGGCCGCGCCCGGCGCAATGATGCAACAAAGGCCGGCACAAGCGGGCCAGCATGGGGAGGAAGATCATGGAGATGAACCGTCGCGAGACGCTAGCGCTGGCTGCCGGCGCTGCTGCCATTGGCGCCTTGGGCGCTGCTGCACCGGCCGCCGCGCAGATGGGCGGCGCGCGCCGCCTCGGCTCCAAGGAGAAGGTGGCCTACTGGGTCGCCACCGTCACGCCCTGCGATGCCCGCGGCCAGTTCGATCCCGGCGCCATGAAGGCGGTGATGGAATGGCACCAGAAATGCGGCGCCGATGGTGTCGTCGTGCTCGGCACCTCGGGTGAATTCCCCAGCTTCTCGGTCGCGGAACGCAAGCTCGTCACCGAAACCGCCATGAAGCACAAGGGCAACATGAACATCATGGTGGGCCCAGGTACGCCCAACATCGTGGAGACCATCGATCTGGCCAAGCACGCCCAAAGCGTGGGCGCCGATGGCCTGCTGGTGATCCCGCCTTTCTATTTCAACCAGCCGCCGACCGAAGGGCTGATCCATTATTACACCCAGCTGTTCGAAGCGGTGTCGATCCCGATCAACCTCTACCACATCCCCGGCACGTCTGAGGTGGCGATCACCATCGAGCTGCTCAAGGCCATGATGAAATATCCGCATCTCGCGGGCATCAAGGATTCGTCGGGCAACGCTGAAGGCTTCGCCGAGTTCCTCAAGGGCTTCCCGGAACTCAACATGCGCTGCGGCACGTCGAACAACCTGATCCCGGCCGTGGAAGCCGGCATGGGCGCCATCCTGGCCGACGGCAACATGTTCAGCGACAAGAGCGCCGACATCTTCAAGACCTACCGCGCCAAGGGCGACTGGAAGGCCAAGCTTGCCCATCTGCGCGCCGCCGGCGGCATCATGCGCGATCACAACATGGGCGCGAACACTTATGCGGCGATGAAGTACGTCCTGTCGCTGCGCATGGCCAAAGAGGGTGGGGGCGGCCCGATGATGTATGCGCGCACGCCCTATCCGCAGCTGAACGACGCGCAGAAGGCCAGCCTGAAGGCCGGTCTCGACAAAGTCATGGCGATGCCGGCGTGAACGACGAAACAAGGGGCAAAACCATGAAGATCATTCTGCCAATCGCCGCAGCGCTGCTGCTCACCACCGCCGCTGGCGCTCAGACGCCGGGCAAGGAAGGCGTCGCTGCGGCGCGCACCACCAATGGGGTCGCCAACTGGACCACCTACAATGCCGATCTGAAGGGAAGCCGCTATTCGCCGCTCGATCAGATCAACCCCGGCAATTTCAAGGATCTGGAAATCGCCTGGCGATTCAAGACCGACATTCTGGGCAGCCGCCCGGAATACAAACTGGAATCCACCCCGCTCGCCGTTGATGGCGTGATCTACACCACCGGCGGCACCCGCCGCGCCGTGGTGGCGCTGAACGGCGCCACCGGGGAGCTGCTCTGGCAATATGCCATGCACGAAGGCAAGCGCTCCGCCGAAAGCCCGCGCGCCCTCTCCGGCCGCGGTCTCTCCTATTGGACGGACGGCACCAGGCGCCGCATCCTCTATGTCACCATCGGCTATCGCCTTGTCAGCCTCGACGCCGATACCGGCCGCCCTGATCCGGAGTTCGGCACCAACGGCGTTGTCGATCTGAAGACCGATTATGATCAAGATCTGGGCGATCTCGATACCGGCGAAGTCGGCGTCCACTCCGCGCCGGCGGTTTCGGGCAACACCATCATCATCGGCGCCGCCTTCCGCGAAGGCTTCACGCCCAAGACCCACAACAACACCAAGGGCTATGTGCGCGCCTTCGACGTGCGCACCGGCAAGCGCATGTGGACCTTCCACACCGTGCCGAAGAAGGGCGAGGTCGGCTATGAGACCTGGCTGAACAATTCGGCCGACGTGAACGGCAACACTGGCGTGTGGACGCAGGTTTCCGTCGATGAGGATCTTGGCCTCGCCTATCTCGCGGTCGAATCGCCGACGTCGGACTTTTTCGGCGGTAAGCGCCCCGGCCCCAATCTGTTCGGCAACAGCCTTGTCGCCGTTGACCTGAAGACCGGGGAGCGCCGCTGGCACTTCCAGCTGATCCACCACGAGATCTGGGATCTCGACAACAGCAGCGCCCCGCTGCTGATGGACGTGACCGTGGATGGCAAGTCGCGCAAGGTTGTCGGCCTGCCGTCGAAGCAGGGTTTCTTCTATGTCTTTGATCGCGCCACCGGCCAGCCGGTGTGGCCGATCAAGGAAACCAAGGTGGCCAAGGGCAATGTGCCCGGCGAATGGTATTCGCCCACCCAGCCGATCCCGTCGAAGCCGCCGGTCTATGCCCGCAACGGCGTCGAGGAAAAGGACCTGATCGATTTCACGCCTGACATGAAGAAGAAGGCGCTGGAATTGACCTCGAAATATGTGCTCGGCCCGGTTTACACCCCGCCGATCGTCTCCACGCCGGAGAAGTTCGGGGTGATCAACAACTGGGCGCAAGGCGGCACCAACTGGCCGGGCGGTTCGTTCGATCCGGAAAGCGGAATCGCCTATGTCTATGCCTGCGGCGCCTGCATTTCCTCGACCGGACTGCTGCCGCCGCCGGCCGGCCTGTCTGACATTCCGCTGGTGGTTGGCGTTGCCGGCCAGCCGGTGGTGATGATCAAGGGCCCGGGCGAAGGCGCCGGTGCCGACAGCCCGGCCCCGGCCGCTGCACCCGGCAGCGGCAATGCCGGCCCACCGCGCCTGGCGGTTGACGGCCTGCCGCTGGTGAAGCCGCCCTATGGCACGATCAGCGCCATCGATGTGAACAATGGCACGATCAAGTGGCAGGTCGCGCATGGTGAAACGCCGGATTTCGTGCGCAATCACCCGGTGATCAAGGCGATGGGCGGCATCCCCCGCACTGGCCAGTCCACCTATCAGATTGGCACCTTGGTGACGAAGGGCTTGGTGGTCGCCGGTGAAAACCAGTTCACCCGCACCGAAGACCGGCCGCGCGGCGCCATGCTGCGCGCCTACGACAAGCAGACCGGCAAGGAAGTGGGCGCTGTGTTCATGCCCTCCACCCAATCCGGCTCGCCAATGACCTATATGGTGAACGGCAAGCAGTATATCATCGTGCCGACCAGCGGCGGGAACGCATCCGGCGAATTCCTCGCCTATGCCCTGCCCAGCAAGCGATAAGGAACCAGTGACGTGAAGATTGCCCTGCCCCTTTTGATTGCGTTCGGCCTTGCTGGTGCCGCTGTGGCCCAGGATGCCGGCAAATCGGTGTGGCAGGGCATCTACACGCCGGAACAGGCCGACCGTGGTGCGGGCGTCTATGCCCAGCGCTGCGGCGCCTGCCACGGCGCGGCGCTGAATGGCACCGGCGAAGCACCGCCGCTGATCGGCGGTGAGTTCGTTTCCCACTGGGACACGATGACAGTGGGCGATCTGTATGACCGCGTGCGCACAACCATGCCGCAGAATGATCCGCAATCGATGACGCGCGAAGAATATGCCGATGTGCTGGCCTTCCTGTTGAAGAACAACGGCTTCCCGGCCGGCGCCCAGCCGCTCGACAAGCGTTCGGAAGTGCTGGCGACCATCGGCATCACGGCAGAAAAGCCGGCCAATAGCGGCCGCTGAACCACTTGGGGGACAAGGCCATGAAGCGGATGATGATGCTGGCACTGCTGCTGGTCGGCAGCGCCGTCAGTGCGCAACAGGCGACGTCTCCCCCCCGCCCGGTGTGGACGGTGGAGACGCTGCCCAAGCCGGCACCGCTGACCGCCGAAACCAACAAACAGCCCAACCCCTATCGCAGCGAACTGGGCTTCCTGAAGCTGCCCGCAGGGCGCGTGATGGGCTCGACCAGCGCAGTGGGTGTGGACAGCAAGGGCCACATCTGGGTGGCGGAACGTTGCGGCGCCAACAATTGCGGCAACAGCCAGATCGATCCGATCATGGAGTTCGACGCACAGGGCAATTTCATCAAGGCGTTCGGCGGCGGGCTGACCGTGTTTCCACACGGGTTTTACATCGACGCCCAAGACAATGTCTGGCTCACCGACGCGCGGGCCATCCCCGGCAAAGGCGCCACCGCCCTGAAATTCAGCCCGGAAGGCAAGTTGCTGCTGACGCTCGGCAAACCCGGCGTGCAGGGCAAGGGCACAGACGTGTTCACCGAACCCAATGCGGTGATCGTGGCGAAGAATGGCGACATCTTCGTTGCCGATGGCCACGAGGCCGATCGCGGCGTCGCCCGCATCCTGAAGTATGATCGCACCGGCAAGTTCCTCATGCAATGGGGCCAACCCGGCAAGGGCCAGGGCGATCTGGAAGTGCCGCACGCGCTGGCCATGGACAGCAAGGGCCTGCTGTACGTGGGCGACCGCTGGAACAACCGCGTGCAGGTCTACACCCAGAAGGGCAAGTTGCTGAACAGCTGGACCCAGTTCGGCCGCCCGTCCGGCCTGTTCATCGACGCCAACGACATCATGTACAGCGGCGATTCGGAAAGCCGTCGCCCGGTCGGTTATGGCTACAACCCTGGCTGGCAGCGCGGCATCCGCATCGGCAGCGTGAAGGACGGCAAGGTGACGGCCTTCATCCCTGATCCCGAACCCGCCCCGGATGCCGGCGCCACCAGCGGCGCCGAAGGCCTGTGGGTGGACAAGAACGGCGTGATCTACGGCGCCCAGGTGAAAGAACGCACGGTCGCGCGGCATATCAGGGCGAAATAGGCGTCCCCGCCGACCCTGCGCTGCCATCCTCATAACGCGTTGCCCACACCCCGCTGGCAACGCCGAGGATGATCGTCTCCTCGTCGGCCCCGTCGAAATGCACGGCACCCGCTGGCACCACGACGAAACTGCCAGCCGGGAAGGCCTGCGCGGTGGACTTGTCCATGGTCGCGCCCCATCCCAATTTCAACACGCCTTTTAACACGAAGATGCGCGCGGTCGTGCTGTGCCGATGGGGCTTGTCCCACGCGCCAGCAGGCAGCGCGAAGGCATAAGAAAAACTCTGCCCCGCCACTTCGCGTTGACCATCGAGCAAGGCAAAGCGGCTGCCATCCGCCGCAGCCGGCCCCCACGGAATCGTGGCGGGCGTGATGGAGACAGCACCAGGCGGTGCAGTGGCGGCGGCAAGTGCGATGAGGAGCGTGATCATGGCGGAACCTTGCCACACATTCTCCCAATTGGGCTGGCGACAATCGGACGGTGATTTCCGCGCCTCAACCCGCTATGCCGCCGCCATGATCGTCACCCGCTTCGCTCCCTCGCCCACTGGCCGGCTCCACGCCGGCAATATCCGCACTGCGCTGGTCAACTGGCTGCTCGCCCGTTCGGCGGGTGGCCGCTTTGTGTTGCGGCTGGATGATACCGACCTGGCGCGCTCCACCGCGGAATCGGCCCAGTCCATCCGGGACGATCTCGCCTGGCTGGGCCTGGCGCCTGACATGGAGGTCAAGCAGTCTGACCGATTCGACCGCTATGAAGACGCGCTGGCTCGCCTCGCCGCGCAGGGCAGGGCCTATCCCTGCTATGAAACCGCCGAAGAGCTGGAGCTGAAGCGCCGCGTTGCCCTGTCGCGCGGGCTGCCACCGATCTATGATCGCGCCGCACTGGAGCTGAGCGATGCCGGCAAGGCGAAGCTGGAAGCCGAAGGCCGCAAGCCGCATTGGCGTTTCCGGATGGATGAAACCGCCGATGTCGAGTGGCAGGACGGCGTGCGCGGCCATTGCCATTTCCCCGCCGCCGCACTGGCCGATCCGGTGGTGCGCCGCGCCGATGGCTCGTGGCTCTACATGCTGCCGTCGGTGGTGGACGATATCGATCTGGGCATCACCGACATTGCGCGCGGGGAAGACCATGTCACCAACAGCGCCGTACAGCTGCAGATGTTTGCCGCACTGGGCGCCGCCGCCCCGCGCCTCGCCCACATGGCGCTGTTCACCGGCAAGGATGCGGCGCTGTCGAAGCGGCTGGGTTCCGAAGGGGTCGATGCTTGGGCAGAACAGGGTATCGAGCCGGTAGCGGTCGCAGCGCTGCTCGCCCGGCTGGGCACCTCGCAGCCGGTGGAGCCGATGGCCCGCTTGGCTGATCTGCTGCCCGGCTTTGCGCTCAACCACTTCGGCCGCGCGCCTGCCCGCTTCGATCCGGCCGATCTTGCCAGCCTGTCGGCCCGCTGCATCCACCACATGGAACACGCCGACGTCGCCGCCCGCCTGCCGGCCAGCATCGGTGAGCGCGAATGGCTGGCGATCCGGCCCAACCTTGCCCGTCTTGATGAAGCCGAAGCCTGGCACCAGATCATCGCCGGACCAATCACTGCGGCCACTGATGAACCCGACTATTTGGCCACTGCCGCCGCCACGCTGGCCGGCCTGGACTGGGGCGATGATATCTGGAACCGCCTGATCGACGCACTGAAGGCCACCACCGACCGCAAGGGCAAAGCGCTGTTCCTGCCGCTGCGCCTCGCGCTCACGGGCCAGCCGCACGGGCCGGAAATGGCGGCCCTGCTGCCGCTGATCGGCCGCGACGAAGCGTTGCGCCGCTTGGCCCCGTGAAACTGCTTTTCCTGCACGGGCCACCGGCGGCCGGCAAATACACCATCGCCAGGGCCGTGTCGGATGCGACCGGGCTGCCGTTGTTTCACAATCACCTGATCGTCGATGCAGTGCACGCCGTCTTTCCATTCGGCTCGCCGGGATTCGTGACCTTGCGGGAGCGCTTCTGGATCGACGTGATTCGCGCCGCCGTCGCCGAGAATCGCTCGCTGATCTTCACCTTCCAGCCCGAATCCAGCGTCTCTCCGGGCTTTCCCGAACAGGTGGCGGGCATCGTGGCGGCTGGCGGCGGCGAGACCATCTTCGTGCAATTGCGCCTCGATCTGGCCGGGCAGATATTCCGCATTGCCAATGACGATCGTGCCCGTTTCGGCAAGCTGCGCGATACCGCCCTGCTTGAACAGCTCCACGCCGATTTCGCCGCCTGTGAAACGGCCATGCCGGCCTCGGCGCTGACCATCGATACTGCCAACACTGCGCCCGCCGACGCCGCTGCCCGCATCATCGCCCTGCTGACGGCCCCCCAGTCGAATTGACGCCCCTCTGGCCAAGCGCGCGCCGCGCCCCTATCTTGGCCGCTATGGCCTTTCTTGATCCCCCTGATGCCACCCAGCGCCGCAAGCGTTACTGGATCGCCGCCGGCTCCGTGCTGGCCACGACCATCCTGATGACGATGTTCCTGCTCGAATCGCGCTGGGGCTACATGAAGCCCGATTCGGTGATCATCTATGCGCAAAGCTGGAAGGCTGACCGCAGCCGGGATGATGCCATCGCCGATGTGAAAGCGACGAAGGCCGCGCGCGAAGCCCGGCTGGCTGAAGCCCGCGCTGCCATTGCCGGGCTGTCTGGCCAGCCGAAGATCGACGCGCAGAAACAATATGATGATTATGTGAAGGGCGGCGGCTTCAAGCGGGATCTGCCCTATGTCGCCGCAGAGCCATCCGTGCAGGCCATCGTGCGCGTGCCGGCCCCGGCCGAACCGCCGATCGAGTGAGGGCTCCCGACGACTGGCGGTTCATGGGCGCGGCGCTGGCGCTGGCCAGCCGCGGCATTGGCACGACCTTCCCCAACCCGTCGGTCGGCTGTGTGATCGCGAAAGATGGCCGCGTGGCTGGGCGCGGCTGGACACAGCCGGGCGGCCGCCCGCACGCCGAAGCCTTGGCGTTGAGCCAGGCCGGTCAGGCCGCAAGCGGCGCCACCGCCTATGTGACGCTGGAACCCTGCGCCCATGTTAGCCCTCGCGGGCCCAGCTGTGCCGACAGCCTGATTGCCGCCGGCGTGGCGCGGGTGGTGATCGCCGCGCATGATCCCGATCCGCGCACCGATGGCGATGGGGTGGCGCGGCTGCGCGCGGCCGGCATCGCGGTGACCACAGGCGTGCGCGACGCCGAGGCCGAACAGCAATTGGCCGGCCTCCTGACGCGCCTCAAACTGGGCCGGCCGCACATCACGCTGAAACTGGCGGTGTCGCTCGACGGCGCCATCGCCATGGCCGACGGCCGCAGCCAATGGATCACCGGTGAGCGCGCCCGTGCCGCCGCCCATCTGGAACGCGCCCGCGCCGATCTGATCGTGGTTGGTCGCGGCACCTGGGATGCGGATCAGCCCCGGCTGGATGTGCGCCTGCCGGGCCTCGAAACCCGCACGCCGCGCATCGGCGTTGTCGGGCGCGGTGACGGCCTGCCGGACCATTTCACGCATTTCCCCGATCTCGCTGCGCTCACCGCCGATCCGGCGCTGTGTGTGCTGGTTGAAGGCGGCATGGGCCTCGCCGCCAGCTTGGCTGCCGCCGATCTGGTGGATGCGTTGCTGCTGATGCGCGCGCCGATCCTGATCGGAGCGGGCCGCGCGCTGGGCGATATCGGCCTAGCCGAGTTGCCAGAGGCGCACGGCCGCTGGGCGGCAGGCGCGGCGATGATGCTCGGCCCCGACCGCATTGAACGTTACGCACGGACACGTTAGGGCAGCCCCATGTTCACCGGCATCATCACCGACATCGGCATCATCACGCATGTGGAAGAGCGCGGCGATCTGCGCGTGACCGTGCAGACCGGGTATGACACCACCGGCATCGCCATCGGCGCGTCCGTTGCCAACAGCGGCGTGTGCCTGACGGTGGTGAGCAAGACCGCGAACAGCATCAGCTTCGACGTGTCCGCCGAAACCCTGCGCTGCACCGCCGGCGGCATGTGGAGCCAAGGCGCGCGGCTCAATCTTGAGCGCGCACTCAAGGTGGGCGATGAACTCGGCGGTCACATCGTCACTGGCCACGTCGATGCCGTCGGCCAGATCGCCGCCATCACTGCGGAAGGCGATTCCAAGCGCTTCACCTTCCAGATGCCGGCCAGCGTCGCGCCCTATGTGGCGCCCAAGGGCAGCATCTGTTTGAACGGCGCGTCGCTGACGGTGAACGAGGTCAGCGATGATGATCTTGGCCACTGGTTCACGGTGAACATCATCCCGCACACCGCCGAATGGACCACCTTCGGCACCGCCAAGGCCGGCGACGAGGTGAATATCGAGATCGATGTGCTCGCCCGCTACCTGTTCCGGATGAACCAGCTCAACTCTTGACAGCGCAATGTGATGAGCGCATCCCGTCTTCACATTTCGATGTGAGGCCCCGATGAGCGAATCCCTGATTGCCCGGCTGCGTGACCTGGTTGCCAGCGGCGAGGAATCAAAAGCCGGCATGGCTCGCGCCGCTGGCCTGCACGCCAACAGCTTGCGCGCGCTCGACGAAGCCGAGTGGAACCCCACCACCGATACGCTCCGGAAACTGGAAAACTGGCTGGCCGATCGCAGCAGCGGCCCGGCGCTGTCCCCCATCGAGGATATCATCAACGAGGCCCGCAACGGCCGCATGTATATCCTGGTCGACGATGAAGACCGCGAAAACGAAGGCGACCTGATCATCCCCGGCCAGATGGCGACGCCCGATGCCATCAACTTCATGGCCAAGTTTGGCCGCGGCCTGATCTGCCTTGCCTTGGCTTCAGAGCGCGTGAAGGCACTCGGCCTGCCGCTGATGGCGCAGCACAATGGCACAAGGCACAGCACCGCCTTCACCGTGTCGATCGAGGCCAAGGAAGGCGTCACCACCGGCATTTCGGCTGCCGATCGCGCCCGCACCATCGCGGTGGCCATCGATGCCGGCAAGGGCCCGGAACATATCGTTTCGCCCGGTCACGTGTTTCCGCTCGTCGCCCGCGATGGCGGCGTGCTGGTGCGCGCTGGCCATACCGAAGCCAGCGTGGACATCTCGCGCCTGGCCGGTCTCAGCCCCAGCGGTGTGATCTGCGAGATCATGAACGACGATGGCACCATGGCGCGCCTGCCCGATCTGATCCCGTTCGCCCGCCGCCACGGCCTGAAGATCGGGACCATCCGCGATTTGATCGCCTATCGCCACGCCCATGACCGGCTGGTGAAGTGCGTCGCCGAAACAAAGCTGGAAAGCTGGCACGGCGGCGAATGGCTGGCGAAAACCTATGCCAACACTGCCGAATATGGCGAGCACATGGTGCTGCAAAAAGGCCGCATCGAACCCGGCAAGCCCACGCTGGTGCGCGTCCACACCCAATCCATGTTCACCGACATGTTCGCCGAAAAGGGTGAGCGCGCCGGGCAACTGGGCCGCGCCATGGACGCCATCGGAGAAGAAGGCGCCGGCGTCATCGTCATCATCCGCGACGGCAGCCCCACCGCCATTTCCGAACAGATGCGTGCCAAGGGCCAGGGCGAATCCATCGTGCTGCGCGATTACGGCATCGGCGCGCAGATATTGGTTGATCTTGGCGTCACCGACATGATCCTGCTCACCAACCAGCACCGCAACATCGTCGGCATCGAAGGCTATGGCCTGCACGTTGTTGGCGAACGCGCCATTCCCCCCCGGAGCTGAATCTCATGCACATCCTGATCGTCGAAGCCCCGTTCTACACCCACATCGCCGATATGCAGCGCAACGGCGTGACCGAAGCCCTGAAGGCCGCCGACGCCACCTATGACGTGATCACCGTGCCCGGCGCGCTGGAAGTGCCGGCGGCCATCGCCTTTGCCGATGCCAGCGGCGAGTATGATGGCTATGTCGCGCTGGGCTGCGTGATCCGCGGCGAGACTTATCATTTCGAAGTCGTCGCCGGTGAAAGCGCGCGGGCCATCATGGCGCTCACGCTCGACGGCCTCGCCATCGGCAACGGCATCCTGACCGTAGAAAACGAAGCCCAAGCCATCGCCCGGGCCGACAAAACCCAGAAGAACAAGGGCGGTGAAGCGGCGGCCGCCGCGCTGGCCATGGTGGCGCTGAAACAGCGTTTCGCCTGAGCCACGGTTTGCCAAGTTCGTGCTTGGCCTTTGCGATGCCGTGATGGCACACTGATTGATAGGGTCGCGAACCGCTGTTTCCAGGGGGAGGCGCCGTCATGACCGATCCGCACACCATCCAGTCGATCGACGCCGCCGGCCGGCCCCAGGAATGCGATCTGATCATGAAGGGCGGGGTGACGAGCGGCCTCGTCTATCCCGGCGCCATCGCCACCCTTTCTGAAACATTCCGCCTGCGCAATATCGGCGGCACATCGGCCGGCGCCATCGGCGCGGTGGCGGCTGCTGCGATGGAATATGGCCTGCGGACGGGCAGGAACCCCAAGGCCCGGGAACGCATGGCCTGGCTGCACGATGAACTGGCCCAGCGCACCGATCAGGGCGCCTCCCGGCTTGATGCCATGTTCTGCGGCGATCCGGGCACCGCGCCGCTGCTCGATGCGCTGAAGGGCGCGCTCAACAGCCAGCCCGCCGCGATCCTGGGCCTGATCAAGGCCGCACTCCCCACATTGCCGGGCAACGCCCGCCGCGCGCTGTGGCTCGCGGCCGGGGCCACGGCCCTTGAAATGCTCGCCGGTGCCGGCCTCGGCTGGCTGCTCACCGCTGGCTGCAGCCCTGGCGTGCAGGGCTTCGCCACGGCATTGGCCGCCGTCGCCAGCCTTGCCTTCGCCGGCTGGTGGAACCTCAAGGCCAGCCTGGTGCAGGCGGTGCCGCTCTCGCTCGACAGTCTCAACCGGCTGCTGCAGCCGATCGTGGCCAACGGCCTGGGCCTTGCCACCGGCTTCGCCTTGCCGGCCCACACCTTCAACCAGCGCCAACTGCCTTCGCTCACCCAGTGGCTGCACCAGACCATCCAGCAACTGGCCGGCCTGCAAGAAAACAGCACAAGCGAGGTGCTGACCTTCGGCAAGCTGTGGTCGCTGGGCCTGTTGCCGGAACCCAGCGCCCTTGATCCGCGCGCCATCGATCTGGTGCTGGTGTGCAGCGATCTCAACCGCGTGCAATCCACCAGCTTCCCCTTTCTGTTCGACAACCAGCGGCTGTTCTACGATCCTGCCGAATGGGCACGGCTGTTTCCAGAATCGGTGCTGCAGGCGCTGGACGCCAATGCCTGGGCCGTGGCCAGCAACACCGAAATCCCCGATGATCTGGGCTATGGCCGCGACGAGGTGGAAACGGCCGTGGCCCGCCTTGGCGATCTGGGCCAGCGGCTGCGGCTGCTGCCCAAAGGCCGGCACATCCCGATCCTGGTCGGCGCCCGCGCCTCCATGGCTTTTCCCGGGCTGTTCACGCCGCTGCCGCTGTGGGTGTTGCGCTGGGTCGGCCAACCGGAAGTGCCGGAAGAACGCACGCCGTTCCTCTCACGCCTCTATCTCTCCGATGGCGGCATCACCTCAAACTTCCCCATCCACCTGTTCGATGCCGTGGTGCCCAGCCGGCCCACCTTCGCCATCAATCTTCTCTATCCCGATGATGATCTTTCCATCGAGGAATATGGCGTGCTCGACAGCGCCGCGATGCGCGGCAAGGCGGTGCCCGGCAATGTCCGCACGCTGGGCGGCACCCGCGCCGACACCGGCAGCCTGCAATTGACCGACCTGATCATGCCCTTTGCCGATGGTGACCGCGTTGCCTTCTACAAGGAACCGACCGCGGGCACCCCGTTGGCGCAACTGGCCGGGCTGGGCTTGCGCGTCGTTGAAACCGCCCGCACCTGGGGGGATGTCAGCCTCTACAATCAGGTTGGCATGCGCGATCGCATCATCCATGTCCGCCTGGCCGGCAACGAAGGCGGCTTCAACCTCAGCATGCCGGCCCAGACCATCACCGCGCTGAGCGACAAGGGCACATTTGCCGGCAGCGTTCTGGCGTGCCGCTTCCGCCGCGATGCGCCCGTCGATCCGCTCGACGATCCCGCCGATCCGCGCTTCACCCTCACCTGGGACAATCACCGCCGCATCCGGGTCGAAGGCCTTTTGGCTGCACAGGATCTGCTTGCCGGCCGGTTCAACGCGCTGTGGCCCGACAACAGCGGCCTTGTTGGCGATGCGCATTATCGGGCCGTGGCGCACGGGCTGGCCGGCATCGGGGCGCTGACCGTGCCCGTCCCCGATCCGCTGGCCGATGCCCTGCGGCCCTTGAATGTGCTGCGCATGCGCCCGTCCGGCAGCGACCCGCGCGCCAGCCGCCGCGCCTGACACCCGCGACACACTGAAGCGCGGCGGTCTTGCCGCAGTGCACAATGAATAATGGGGGTCCATGATTCGGTACGCCTGTTCCTCCGTTCAGGTTGGCATGGGTGCCGTTCCAGCGATCCGACCCGCTTGCTCGGCACCCACGCCCCCTGCCGCCCCACGCGGGCGGCCCGGCTTCCCCCCAAATTGCCACGATGACAGCGTCGCCCTTTGCGCTTATGGCCAGCCGCCATGGCCGCGCTGTCCCATATTGATCACTGGATCTTCGATCTCGACAACACGCTGTACCCGGCGCACTCGGCGCTGTTCCCACAGATCGATCGGCGCATGGGCCTTTATATCCAGCGCCTGCTGAATGTTGATCCGATTGAGGCGCACCGCATCCAGAAGGAACTGTATCACAGCCACGGCATGACGCTGCCCGGCCTGATGGCACTGCACAATGTCGATCCCCACGATTTCCTGGCCAATGTCCACGATGTCGATATCGACGTGCTGCGCCCGCACCCGGAACTGGGTGACCTGATCGCCCGCCTGCCGGGGCGCAAATATATCTTCACCAATGCCGATGCGCCTTATGCGGAACGCGTGCTGGAACGCCTGGGCCTCACCCACGCGTTCGACGGCATGCACGACATCCACGCGCTGGATTATGTGCCGAAACCGCAGCCGCCGGCCTACACCCACATGTGCGCCGCCCACGGCATCAACCCGAAACGCGCGATGTTCGTGGAAGACATGGCGCGCAACCTGACGCCCGCCAAAGCGATCGGCATGACAACCGTGTGGATCGACAACGGCAGCGAGCAAGGGCCGGGCAGCGACCGCGATCACATCGACTTCATCATCAACGACCTCGCCGCCTTCCTGGGGCAGGTGCTGGAACAGGTGGAAACCGCATGAACATCGAAGCCATCATCAACGCCGGCTGGGAAGAGCGCACGACCGTTACCAGCGCCACCCACGGTGAATTGCGCACCGCCGTCAACGCGGCGCTGTCAGCGCTCGACGCCGGCGAATTGCGCGTCGCCGAGCCGGACGGCACCACCCACCAGTGGCTGAAAAAGGCCGTGCTGCTGTCTTTTCGCCTGCACGATAACGTGGTGATGCCCGGCTTCGGTCACGCCGGCTTCTACGACAAGGTGCCGCTGAAGTTCGACGCTTGGGGTGATGCCGAATTCCGCGCCGCCGGCTTCCGCGCCGTTCCCGGTGCCGTCGTCCGCCGCGGCGCCTATATCGCGCCGGGCGCCGTCCTGATGCCCAGCTTCGTCAACATCGGCGCGCGCGTTGGCAAGAACAGCATGATCGATACCTGGGCCACGGTCGGTTCGTGCGCGCAGATCGGCGAAAATGTCCACATCTCGGGCGGCGCCGGCATCGGCGGCGTGCTCGAACCGCTGCAGGCCAACCCGGTGATCATCGGGGACAACGCCTTCGTCGGCGCCCGCGCCGAAGTCGCCGAAGGCGTCATCGTCGGCGAAGGCGCGGTCCTCTCGATGGGCGTCTATCTGGGCGCGTCGACAAAGATCATCGACCGCGCCACCGGCGAAATCCACATCGGCAAGGTGCCGCCCTATGCCGTCGTCGTCTCCGGCACCCTCCCCGGCAAACCGCTGCCCGATGGCACGCCCGGCCCCAACCTCTATTGCGCCGTGATCGTGAAGACCGTGGACGCGCAAACCCGCAGCAAGACCGGCATCAACGAGCTTCTGCGCGACTGAACATGATTATGGGGCAGGGATCGCTCCCCGCCCCACATGTCGTCTGCGAACGGCGGTTCAGGCCACCTTGAACCCCTCACGGTTCATGCGGCTGGTCAGCGCCTTCTTTTCCTCATCGGTCAGCATCGCCTGCAAGGTCGGGAACACCACGTCCTCCTCCTCGCGCACGTGCGATTCAAAGGCGGTGCGGATAGCGGCGACCTTTTCCAGGAAGCCTGGACCCTTCGCCTTGCCGATCATTTCCAGCGCATACAGGCCCTGCTTCACCTCGAAATGATCGGTGTTCAGCGCTTCGGCCACATCGCTCTGGCCATGTTCGGCCACCACGCAGTAGATCACATATTCTTCCTGCACCTGGTGCTTGCCCATGGCGTACTGCAGTTCGAGCACCAGCGCGGCGCGCTTGGCCACATCCTCTTCCCGCGTGGCCGCCAACTGCTCCAGCAGCGTTCGCGCGGCCTGATGTTCGGCCTTCAGGCCTTCGAACCAGTCGCCCGCCGCAAAGGTCGCCGCTTGCGAAGCCGCCTTGCGACCCGCCGAAACCATCATGCCCAGCCCGAAACCAGCCACCCCGGCCATCAAGGCCGATGTGCCGCCGTTGCCGATCGTCATCTTCCGTCCCATCGTGCGTGTGCTTGTATCCGTCATGGTGAATTCTCCTTTTCCCATGACCATCAAACCCGTGCCGCGCGCAGAAGTTCCAAAGGCCGGCGATGTTCGTCCGGCATTCCGGGCAGCCTGTCCCAGCGTGTATTTGTGCGCTGAAGGGAAAAGGAAAAGTCGGGGCCTCCGACGGGCAGGTTCGCAGACCCTGCACCCGTTTGTTTTCGGGCGACCCATTTCTCACAGCCAGTACGACTACGACCTCGTGCGACAGGCTTGAAACAACGAAAGTGGGTGCAGGGCCTCAGGCCCTGCCCGCCGGAGGCCATTTCTTCCTATCGCCTTTGCCCCTTGCCATCCCGCAGCCGCCCCGCTTTGATGCCGGCAACAAGGGGAAACATCATGCGCACATTCATCGCCGCACTTCTGGCCGCCACCATCGCCGTTCCGGCCAGCGCTCAGGCGCTGCGGCCCGACCAGCAGGCGTTCCGCGCGCTCTACAAGGAGCTGGTGGAGACCAACACCACCGTGTCCACCGGCAGCTGCAATCTAGCGGCCGAGCGGATGGCGACGCGGTTGAAGGCCGCTGGTTACACCGATGCCGATATCAAGCTGTTCCCCGGTTCCGCAGAACGCCCGCAGGATGGCGGGATGGTGGCCACGCTGAAGGGCAGTGATCCGAAGGCCAAGGCGATCCTGCTGCTCTCCCACCTCGATGTGGTGGAGGCCAAGCGCGCCGATTGGGAGCGCGATCCCTTCACCTTCATCGAGGAGGGCGGCTTTTTCTATGGTCGCGGTGTGAGTGACGACAAGGCGCATGGCGCGATCTTCACCGATGCGATGGTCCGGCTGAAGCAGGGCAAGGCGCCCAAGCGCACCGTGAAGCTGGCGCTGACCTGTGGTGAGGAGGGCGGGCCCTACAACAGCGCCAAGTGGCTTGTGGAGGAGCATCGCGACTGGATCGAGGCGCAATTTGCCTTGAACGAGGGCGGCGGCGGCAAGGCCGACGCGACCGGCAAGCCGATCAGCCTCGCCTTCCAGGCCGGCGAGAAGGTGTATCAGGATTTCACGCTGGAAACCCGGAACCCCGGTGGGCACAGCAGCCGCCCGCGCCCGGACAATGCGATCAATGAACTCGCCGCCGGTCTGGTGAACCTGGCAAAGAATGATTTCCCGGTGATCCTGTCGGACACGACGCGCGCCTATTTCGCCGAGATGGCCAAGCTGAGCGATGCGCCCACCACTGCTGCCATCCGCACCCTGCTGGCCAATCCGGCCGACGCGGCTGCCGAGGCCATCGTGTCGAAGGATCCGGGTTGGCACTCCACCCTGCGCACCACCTGCGTGGCGACGATGCTGGACGCCGGCCACGCCCGCAACGCCTTGCCGCAGCGCGCCCAGGCCAATGTGAACTGCCGCATGTTCCCCGGTGAGAGCGTGGAAAAGGTGCGCGGGCAAATCGTGGAGCGGCTGGGCGACCCCACCATCACCGTCACCCCGCGCGCTTCGGAAAATCCGGAAAAGGCCGCGCCGCCGCCGCCGCTGTCAGACATGGTTTATGGCCCTGCCGGCGCGCTGGCGACCAAGCATTTCCCCGGCATCCCCCTGATCCCGACCATGGCCACCGGCGCCACCGATGGTCGTTATCTGAACGCTGCCGGCATGCCGACCTATGGCATGCCCGGCCGTTTCGGCATGCCCGACGGCAATGGCGTCCACGGCCTCAACGAGCGGATTTCCGTCGCAGGCGTGATGAAGGAACGCGACTATCTGTTCGATCTGATCACCGCCTACGCTGCCAAGTAAGGATAAACCGATGCGCGCGCTCTTCCTCACCGCTGCCCTGTTCGCCAGCACCGCAGCTCAGGCCCAATATGTCAGCCAACAGCCCGGCGAGGCGCAGTTCCGTGCGCTGTTCAAGGAAATGGTGGAGACCGACACCAGCGTCACCACTGGCAGCTGCACCGCGGCGGCCGAAAAGCTCGCCGTACGATTCAAAGCGGCAGGCTTCGGCGATTCCGACATCACCCAGTTCAGCGTGCCGGAGTTCCCCAAGGATGGCGGCATCGTTGTCCATCTGAAGGGCAGCGATGATGGCAAGAAGGGTGGGGTGAAGCCGATGCTGCTGCTCGGCCACCTCGATGTGGTCGCCGCCAAGCCGGAAGACTGGACGCGCAGCCCGTTCACCCTGATCGAGGAAGGCGGCTATTTCTATGGCCGCGGCACCTTTGACGACAAGGCGCAGGCCAGCATCTGGGCCGATCTCCTGATCCGCATGAAGGCCGGCAAGGCGCCAAAACGCACCATCAAGCTGGCGCTTACCTGCGGGGAGGAGACCACTTACGCCTTCAACGGCGCTGATTGGCTGGCGAAGAACCGCCCCGAACTGATCATGGCCGAATTCGCGTTGAACGAAGGCGGCGGCGGCCGCAACGGCCCCGATGGCAAGCCGCAGGGCCTGGCCGTGCAGGTGGGCGAAAAGACGGTGCAGAATTTCTGGATCGAAGCCACCAACCCCGGTGGTCACAGCAGCGTGCCGCGCCCCGATAACGCCATCACCGATCTCACCGCCGCCGTGGTCGCCGTGAACCGGCACGAATTCCCGGTGCAGTTCACCGATACCACCCGCACCTATTTCACCACCCTGGCGAAGGTGATGCCCAATCCTGTTGGCCCCGCCATGGCCCGCCTGCTCACCAACCCGAATGATGCCGAAGCCAATCGCATCGTTTCGATGGACCCGACCAATCACAGTGTGCTGCGCACCACCTGCGTCACCACTCTGCTGGAAGCCGGCCACGCCGAAAATGCCCTGGCCCAGCGCGCCCGCGCCAACGTGAACTGCCGCATGTTCCCGGGCACCGATCCCAATGCACTGAAAGCCGATCTGGAAAAGGTCATCGCCAACGCCAAGGTGAACGTTAGCCTGAAACCGCCGATCCGCCCGGTGGCCAAGCCCACCCCGATGAACCCAGCCATTATCGGCCCGATGACCAGCGTTGCCGCCAGGCACTTCCCCGGCGTGCCGATGCTGGCCATTATGAGCACGGGTGCTACCGATGCCATCTACATCACCCCGATCGGCATCCCGGTGTACGGCGCCCCCGGCACGATGATCGATGCCGATGGCAACGGCATTCACGGCCTGAACGAACGTATCAGCGTGCGAAGCCTGATGCAGGGCCGCGATTATCTTTCCGATCTGGTGATGGTGCTGGCGAATCCCAAATAGTCTGGCACTCCGGCCCGCAACACCCTACATGCCCGCCATGGACATCGCCCACCTGCTCAGCCCCGAAGCCCTGTCCGCGTTTGGCCAGGTCGTGCTGATCGACGTCGTGCTGGCCGGCGACAACGCCATTGTGGTCGGCGCACTAGCGGCGGGCCTCCCGGCGGCCCAGCGCAAGAAGGTCATCCTGATCGGCATTATCGCTGCGCTGGTGCTGCGGATCATCTTTGCCCTGGCGGTCACCCAATTGCTGCAGATCGTCGGCCTCATCCTCGCCGGCGGGCTGCTGCTGCTGTGGGTGGCCTGGCGCATGTGGCGCGAAATCAACCCGCGCAGCGCTCTGATCGACGCGCCGGGCAGCGACAGCGATGATTTCGTCGCCACCGATGCACCGCCGCCGGCCAAGAGCTTCGCCGCCGCGGCGTGGAGCGTTGCGCTGGCCGACGTGTCGATGAGCCTCGACAATGTGCTCGCCGTCGCCGGTGCCGCGCGCGAACATCCCGATATCCTCATCGCCGGCCTGGTGCTGTCGGTCGCGCTGATGGGCATCGCCGCCAACATCATCGCCCAGTATATCGAGCGCTACCGCTGGATCGCCTATGTCGGCCTGGTCGTGATCGTCTATGTCGCCTTCAAGATGATCTGGGAGGGCTTCAACGAAGTCGCCCCCATCGTGCAACCAATGGTCGGGATGTAGGCCTCCTTACGGCACCAGCACCGTCGATCCCGTCGTCAGCCGCGCCGCCAGTTCTTCGTGCGCCTTGGCGGCGTTGGCCAGCTTGTAGCGCTGGTTGATCGCCAGCTTCAGCCCGCCCGATGCCATCAGCCCCAACACTTGGCCTGCATGCTGCAGCCGTTCTTCCGGCGTGGCATAATAATCAAACAGCGTCGGCCGCGTCGCAAACAGCGATCCCTTGCGCGCCAATGTGCCCAGATCCACCCCCGAAACCGGGCCGGAGGCATTGCCGAAACTGATCATCAGGCCCCGCCGTTTCAGGCTGTCCAGGCTTGATTCCCAACTGTTCTTGCCCACCCCGTCAAACACCACGTCCACACCGCGTCCACCGGTCAGCGCCCGCACTTGCGCCGCCACATCGCTGCTATCCAGCACACCATGATCCGCCCCGTGCGCAGCAGCCAGCGCCAGTTTCTGCTGCGTGCCGGCAACCGCAATAACAGTCGCCCCCGCCAGCTTCAGCCATTGCACCAGCAACAGGCCCACACCGCCCGCGGCCGCCGGTACCAGCGCCCAGTCCCCTGGTCGAACCTTCGCGCAGCGTTCCACCAGGAATTCGGTGGTGCAGCCCTTCAACAGCCCGGCCGCTGCCATCTCGTCCGACACACCATCAGGCAACGGAACCAGCATCGCCGCGGCAATGTTGCGGTGTGTGGCATAGGCTCCGATCGGCCCCCAGCAATAGCCCACGCGCGTGCCAACGCTCAGCGTCACGCCCTCGCCCACCGCTTCCACCACGCCAGCCGCTTCGAGCCCCAGCCCTGATGGGAAGGCAATCGGATACAGGCCGGAACGATGATAGGTGTCGATGAAATTCAGCCCGATCGCCGTGTGGCGCAGCTGCACCTCCCCCGGCCCCGGCGGCGGCAGCGTGATGTCCTGCCACTGCATCACTTCCGGGCCACCACTGGCATCGATCCGGATCGCCTTCATGCCCATTCCCCTTCATGCTGCACGTATGTTGCGCGGTAACTGTTTGTTTTTACTAGAATGGCAGTTCGACTCAGCATCGCCTTGCCGATTGCCACTTCCCACCGCTACACTAGCGCGAACCGAGCCAAGGAAAAGAGGCATTGCGGCCATGAAGATCAGCTTCGACATTGATTGCACACCAGAAGAAGCCCGCACCTTCTTTGGCCTGCCCGATCTGCAGCCCCTGCACGATGTCTATCTCGATCGCATGAAGACCGCGATGACCGAAGGCATCACCGCCGCCGATTGGCAACGCATGATGCAGAATTGGGCGCCCGGCATCGCCGGCGGTTTTGAACAATGGCAGAAACTGATGATGGCCGGGCTCGGCGCCGCCGCCGGCAAGTCACAAGGCTGAACGATCCTGCCATGACCGATACAATTGCGGCGCTGGCCAGCGGCCGTCCGCCGGCAGCGCTCGCCGTTATTCGCCTGTCTGGCCCAGCCGCCTTCGCTGCCGTTCTGGCCCTGGCTGGCCGCGTGCCGCCGCCGCGCCGCCTCAGCCTGTGCCAGCTTCACGCGGGGGATAGCTTGCTCGATGAGGCCCTCGTCGCCGTCTTCCCCGGCCCCACAAGCGCCAGCGGCGAAGACCTTGCCGAATTCCACCTGCACGGCGGCCCCGCCGTCGTCTCCGGCGTGCTCACCGCCCTCACTGCGCTGCCCGACATCCGACTGGCCGAACCCGGCGAATACACCCGCCGCGCCTTCGCCAATGGCCGCATGGATCTCGCGCAAGTCGAAGGCCTGGCCGATCTCGTCAGCGCTGAAACCGCCAGCCAACGCGATCAGGCCCTCGCCCTGGCCGGGGGCGCCCTCGGCCGCCTGGCTGACGAGTGGCGCGAACGCTGCCTGATGCTGCTCGCCGAAGCCGAAGCCGGCCTCGATTTCGCTGAAGACGAAGCCGATGTCGCCGAACGCCTCGACGAAGCCGCCCGCCACCAGCTGCTCGCCATGGCCGATGAACTCGCCGGCCTCATCGCCGATTCCACCCGCGCCGCGCGCATCCGCGAAGGCCTCTCCATCGCCGTCACCGGGCCACCCAACGTCGGAAAATCCAGCCTGGTCAATGCCTTGTCCATGCGCGACGCCGCCATCGTCACGCCCATCGCCGGCACCACACGCGACGCCATCGAAGTCCCGCTCGACCTGGGCGGCATCGCTGCCGTCCTGATCGATACCGCAGGCCTTCGCGATACCAGTGATCCTATCGAGGCTGAAGGCATCGCCCGCGCCCGCCGCCGCGCTACCGCCGCCGATCTCGTTGTCAGCGTCGCCAGCGCCGACGCACCGCAGTGGCCGACACCGACAGCCGACGGGCCGCCCCACTTGCTGCTGCTCAACAAGTGCGACCTTGGCCAGCCTGACTTGCCAGCCGGCGCCCTGGCCGTTTCTGCCACCACCGGCGCCGGCATGGCGCAGTTGCGCGACTGGCTCTCCACCTGGGCTCACACCACTACCCGCCCTGGCGAACCGGCCCTGTTGGCCCACGCCCGCCACCGCGCCGCCTTTTCCGACGCCGCAGCCGCCATGGGCGACGCCGCTCACGCCCCGGAACCCGTCCTCCGCGCCGAATCCCTGCGTGCCGCCGCTCACGCCTTCGGCCGTATCGCCGGCCGTATCGGCGTGGATGACGTGCTGGATCGGATCTTCAGCCGCTTCTGCATCGGGAAGTAGTCGTCCCCCGCTCCGCTGCGCCAAACTTGATCCGGGGCGCCGCTTCCTTTGCTTGAAGTAAAGATGGAGCCTCCGGCGGGCGGGGACGCAGTCCCTGCACCCATTTGATTTCGCGCAGCCCGCGCACCACAAGCGCAATCCAGCGCCGCAGGCAACGGAACAAACCTGCGGCGCTACTCTATGAGATATCAGCGCTGTCCAGAATCGAACGTGGGTACAGGGCCTCAGGCCCTGCCCGCCGGTGGCCCTCTTCCGCTTCCTCCAATGTTTCACGTGAAACATTACCCACGAGTCGCTATGGATGTCGTCATGCACGATTTCGACGTCATCATTATCGGTGCCGGCCACGCCGGTTGCGAGGCGGCTGCCGCCGCCGCGCGGCGCGGCGCACGTGTGGCGTTGGTCACGCTACGCGCCGATGATCCCGGCACGCTGAGCTGCAATCCCGCGGTGGGCGGCATCGGTAAGGGTCATCTCGTCACCGAGATTGATGCACTGGGTGGCATCATGGGGCGGGTCACCGATGCGGCTCGGTTGCAGTCCCGACTACTGAATCGGTCGAAGGGCCCGGCCGTGCACGGCCCGCGCGCGCAAGTTGATCGCGCCTTGTATCGCGCCGCCATGGCCGAGGTACTCGACGAGTTGCCGTCGCTCTCCATTATTGCCGCCGCCGTTGAGGGCCTGATCCTCGAACAGGGTCGCATCGTCGGTGTTGACACTGCCAAGGGCCGGCTGTGCGCGCCTGCTGTCGTGCTCACCACCGGTACCTTCCTTGGCGGCATGATGCACATCGGATCGGCCTGCGAGGCGGGTGGCCGGGTCGGGGCGCAGGCCAGCGATCTGGGCCAGTCGCTGCGGGCAATGGGCCTGCCGGTGAGCCGGCTGAAGACGGGCACGCCGGCCCGACTTGATGGCCGCTCCATCGATTGGGCGGTGCTGGAATGGCAACACGGCGACGATGATGATCCCCGCTTCAGTCGCTTTGGCAAGGCCAATGACCGGCCGCCGATTCCGTGTGCTGTCACACGCACCAGTGTGGAGACGCATCGCATCATCCGCGACCATCTCGGGGAATCGGCACTTTATGGCGGCCACATTGATTCGGTGGGCCCGCGCTATTGCCCATCCATTGAGGACAAGGTGGTGCGTTTTGGTGATCGTGACGGCCACCAGATTTTCCTGGAGCCAGAGGGCTATGATGACATCACCATCTATCCCAATGGTCTCTCAACGTCGCTGCCGCTGCATGTGCAGGAAAAGTTCATCGCCTCGATCAAGGGCCTGAAACGCGCTCGCATCCTGCGGGCCGGTTATGCCATTGAGTATGATCATGTCGATCCGCGGGCATTGACGCCCGGCCTTGCCGCGAAGGATGTGCCAGGACTGTTCCTCGCCGGCCAGATCAACGGCACCACCGGTTATGAGGAAGCCGCTGCACAGGGCCTTGTGGCCGGCGCTAACGCTGCCGCAGCCGCGCTGGCGCTGCCCGAGCTCATCGTCGATCGCACCCAGGCCTATATCGGCGTGATGATCGACGATCTCACCACGCACGGCGTAGCAGAGCCATATCGCATGTTTACCAGTCGCGCCGAGTATCGCCTTCGCCTTCGGGCCGACAATGCCGATCAGCGTTTGACCCCGCTGGGCCTTGATCTCGGCCTCGTCCCCGCCGCGCAAGCCGCTGATTTCCATGCGGACCAGACGGCCAGCGAAGCCGCCCGGGCCATGCTCGACAGCCTGTCGGCCACGCCCCACCAACTTGCGACCCATGGAATCGAAGTACGCCAGGATGGCCAGTTGCGTTCGCTGTTCGATTGGTTGCGCTTTCCCGCTGTCACCCATGAAGCCGCTCGCCGCGTGTGGCCAGAACTTGCACAGGTGCCGGACGACCTCTTCGCCAGCCTGGCGGTGGACGCCAACTATGCCACCTATATCGTTCGGCAGGAATCAGAGGTCGCAGCCCTTCGCCGCGACGAAGGGCTGACATTGCCCGCCAGCCTCGACTTCACCGAAGTGGCCGGACTGTCCAAGGAAATGGTCGAACGCCTCAGCCGCGCACGCCCGCTCACCTTGGGCGCCGCCAGCCGTGTGCCGGGCATCACCCCGGCGGCACTGATCGCTCTGTTGCCCCACACCACCCGCCGGGCGGCCTGAGATGAGCCAAGACGCCCGCACCGCATTTGCGACCGAGTTCGATGTTTCACGTGAAACATTGGCCAAGCTCGATCGTTTCGCCGAACTGCTCACCGAATGGCAGCAGCGCATGAACCTGGTCGGCCCATCGACCCTGCCGCACATCTGGGATCGCCACTTCCGTGATTCGGCACAGCTGTTGGCAATCGCCGGCCCCGGCAGATCCTGGCTCGATATCGGCGCCGGTGGCGGCTTCCCCGGCCTGGTCCTCGCTATCCTAGATCCCGAATCCAATATCACGCTCGTCGAATCCATCACCAAGAAATGCCGCTTTCTGGACGCCGTCGCCCACGAAACCCACGTCGCCGGCCACGTAGCAGTCGCCAATGTCCGCGTGGAGGCGCTGGCCGGCAGCAAGTATGACATCATCACCGCACGTGCTGCCGCCGGCCTCGAGACCTTGTTAGATTGGGGCATGCGCTTCGCCGGCTCTGGCACGCGCTGGATCCTGCCAAAGGGCGCCCGCGTGCAGGAAGAGCTTGCCAGCGCAGCCAAGCAGTTCCACTTTGACCATGAGCTGATTCCCAGCCGCACCGATTCCGATGCCCGCATCGTGGTCGCGAAAAGGGTTAAACGCCGATGATTATCGCGGTCGCCAATCAGAAGGGTGGGGTTGGAAAGACGACCACCGCCGTTAATCTTGCCACTGCGCTGGCTGCTGTTGGCAAGCGCGTGCTGGTGGTTGATGCGGATCCGCAGGGCAATGCTTCCACTGGGCTGGGTATCGGCCGCAAGGATCGAGATCCCTCAATTTATCAAGTGCTTGTGGATGGCGTTCCCGCCGCTGCAGCCTTGCGCCAGACGGCCATCCCGGGCCTGTCGATCCTGCCGGCCGATGCCGCCCTGGCCGGCGCGGAGGTGGAGCTGGTCGATGCTGACCGCCGCTCCCACCGCCTCGCCGATGCGCTGGACAGCCTACCGCCACAGGATTTCGTCATCATCGATTGCCCGCCATCACTGGGCCTCGTCACCGTCAATGCGCTGGTCGCCGCCGATGCCGTGCTGGTGCCGCTGCAGAGCGAGTTCTTTGCATTGGAAGGACTCAGCCACCTGCTCGGTACCATCGAACGGGTGAAGGCCGGGCTGAACCGCCGGCTGGAACTACTTGGAATCGTGCTGACCATGGTCGATCGCCGCAACCGGCTGTCTGACCAAGTCTGCGCCGATGTCCGGGCGGTGATGGGCGCCAAGGTGTTGAAAACCATGGTGCCACGCAACGTTCGCCTGTCGGAAGCGCCCAGTCACGGACTGCCGGCACTGATCTATGACAGCGGCTGCGCCGGCTCCGAGGCCTATCTGGCGCTGGCCCGCGAGCTGCTGGAACGCATCGAAGGCCCATTGGCACTGGCCGGATGAAGAGGGATAAATGACGGACAACAAACGCAAGTCCGGCCTTGGGCGCGGGCTTTCTGCGCTGCTCGACGATATCGCGGCGCCGCCAACTGCCACTGCGCCCGGCGTTGTCCGCCTGCCCGTCGCCGATATCGTGCCCAACCCGGGACAGCCCCGCCGCCAGTTCGATGAGGCGGCGATGGCGGAACTCGTCGCCTCGGTGAAAACTCACGGCGTATTGCAGCCTATCCTTGTCCGCCGCTTCAATGGCCGACACCAGATCATCGCCGGCGAACGCCGCTGGCGCGCGGCCCAGGCTGCCGGCCTGCACGAGATCCCGGTGGTCGTCCGCCAACTCGACGACCGGCAAGTCTCTGAAATTGCGCTAATCGAGAATATCCAGCGCGCCGATCTGAACGCCATCGAAGAAGCTCGCGGTTACCAGAAACTTATTGCCGATTTCGGTCACACCCAGGCTGTGCTCGCCGATATCGTCGGCAAATCACGCAGCCATGTCACCAATCTGCTTCGCCTCCTCGATCTGCCCGCGTCGGTGCAGACCTTGGTGGAATCGGGCGCTCTCTCCATGGGGCACGCCCGCGCCCTCGTTGGTGCAGCCGATGCCGAAGCCCTGACCGAGCGGGCTGTAAAACAAAGCCTTTCAGTTCGCGCCCTCGAAGCCCTCGTATCCGGCGGCAAGGCCAAGCCGAAGGCCCCGCGCGCCACCCCGGCAGGCGCGGCCAACGATCCCAACAGCGACGCGCTCGAAGAGCAACTGGCCGAAGCCCTCGGCATGCCGGTAGCCCTCCAAGTCGCCCCGGGCGCTTCTAGCGGCAGCCTCACCATCCGCTTCGCCGACCTCGACCAACTCGACCTGCTCTGCAGCAAGCTCGGCGTGGCTTAAGGAGAAATGGCCTCCGGCGGGCGGGGTCGCAGACCCTGCTCCCGATTGTTTTCTGACGGTCCCGAACGAAAAGGGCGCACACCAACGCTGCAGGCAAGAAACTTATGCCTGCGGCGCTGACTTTTGGGGCTGGGCGCCAACCGATAACGAAAGCGAATGCAGGGGCTCAGCCCCTGCCCGCCGGAGGCTCCTTTTAACGCCTCCGGGCGGCAACGGCAGCGCGGCGGGTAAGATCAAGCAACAAATTCTGCGCGCCGAGATCGGCGAGACTGCCGCTGGCTTTCACGGCGCGCTCGGCGGCAAGGATGTCGCCCATGGCCGCAGCGAGGGCCGGCTGGCTCCACAGCGACAACGCCTTGATGATGATGGGTTTTTCTTTCCAGAAGATGGCCTTACCCTGGCCTTCAACGACGGCGGCCGGTGTGTCGCCGCCATCGACTTCGGTGCGCAGCAGGGTGAGTTGCGCGAAGCGGCGCTCGAGGGCGCGCAACAGCGGGATAGCAGTGCCATCGGGCAGACGGCCGAGGAGGTCGGTGGCTTCGACCACATCGCCAGTGGTGATGGCGGCGATCGGTGCGAACAGCTCGGCTTCTCCGGTGGCAATACCCAGCGCGGCGAGATCTTCGGCGCCGAGCTGCTTCGGGCTTTCCGGGGTTGAATCCTTGTAGAGGGCGTATTTCTCAAGCTCACGGCGCATGATCATGCGGTCGCCGCCGGCGCTTTCAAACAAGGATTCGGGCACGCCGCGTTCCAGCCGCAAGCCGAGCGGCGCGGCCATCTCGCCGAGCAGGCGGCCTGCATCGCGCAGGCTCGCTTCGTAATTAATGCAAGCGGCGATGGCGGGGTGCTTGTCGGCCAAGGTCAGCAGCTTGCTGCCCTTCTTGAAACTGCTGGCCACAGCCAGCACCGGGTGGCCTGGCGGGCCTTCCAGCAACGCCTCCACGGCCGCCAGCGCATCGTCGTCGAGACCGTCGACGCGCACCAGTTCGCGATCCCCGAACATGGAAAGGCTGGTGGCGGCCGCCATCAGTGCCTGGGGGTCGGACTTCAGCGCATTGCCCGCCAGTTCGGTGATGGTCACGCCGGCGCCCAGACCGGCCGTGACCTGCCCCGCCATGTCACGCGAGGCGGATTCATCGGGGCCGTGCAGCAACACCAGCCGCACATCGGCGGGCCAGGCGCGGGCGACGGCCGCTATCCGGCCCGAGTCTGCCTTCATCGGTCGGCCTTCATCAGCCTTTGGCGGCGCGGGCGTAGCGGGCGAGGCGCGCGCTGATCTGGCGGGCGAGATCGACGGAGAGACGTTCCAGCGCTGTCGTTTCAGCGGCGACAACCGCGAAATTGGAACTGACACGATCGATGCCGGCGTCGGCCGCAGCGGTATCATCCACCAGCACGGTGCCGGTGGCAGCATCGACCAGCCGATAGCGGGCACGCAACATACGCCGTTCACGCGCCGCCGAGGAATCGCCGCGCACACCAAAGGCCGTGATCTGATCATCCAGAGCGATTTCAAGGCGATATCGTGGGCTTGCCACGGCGAGGCCGAACTGGTCTTCCAACGCCTGTCGCACCATGAAGCCAGCGCGTTCCGGGATGGGTGCGATGGCGATATCCGCCAGCAGCGTTGCCGGGGCGGACGCGTTGCCGCCGGCATAGACCGGGCTGAGCTGGCAGCCAGGCAACGCCAGCAACGCCAGCGCGGCGGGGATAAGAAGGCGGCGGGCATCAGACAACGATGTTCACCAGGCGATCGGGAACAACGATGATCTTCTTTGGCGCGGCGCCGTCAAGGGTGCGCTGCACATTCGGCAACGCCAGCGCATCGCCTTCCAGCACGGCCTTGTCGCTGCCCTTGGCGGCGGTGAAATCGCCCTTCAGCTTGCCGTTAACCTGCACGGCGATGGTCACTTCATCGTCCACCAACAGTGCCAGGTTGGCGATCGGCCAAGCGGCATCGCACACGAGGCCATCCTGCCCAAGCAGCGCCCAAGCCTCTTCGGCAAGGTGCGGCGCCATAGGCCCCACCAGCTGCACAAGCGTGATCACCCCGGCGCAGCGGCTGGGGCCGGCGGTGCTGCGCTCCAGCGCGCCGACCAGTTCATACAGCCGGGCGACGGCCTTGTTGAACTGCAGCTTTTCGATATCGCTGGTCACGGCGGCGATGGCGCGGTGGACGATGCGATCCAGCTTCACGTCGGCAGCGCCGTCGGCCGCAGTCGCATTGTCTTCAGCCAGCCGCCACACGCGTTGCACGAAGCGCCAGGCGCCGTCGATGCCAGCTTCGGACCACGCCAGATCGCGTTCCGGCGGGCTGTCAGACAGCACGAACCAGCGCACGGCATCAGCACCGTAACGGCCCAGAATGGCATCGGGGTCGATGACATTCTTCTTGGACTTCGACATCTTGATGACGCGGCCGATCTCGACGGCCAAGCCGTCATCCTTCAATGTCGCACTGGTACCGGTGCGCTCCACCTCGTCCGGCGTGTACCACACGGGTGGCAGGCCTTCACCCTGCGGCCGGCTGTAGGTCTCGTGGGTCACCATGCCCTGCGTGAAGAGGCCGGCGAACGGCTCCGCCACATCGAGCATGCCGATGTGCTGCAGGGCGCGGGTCCAGAAGCGGGCATAGAGCAGGTGCAGGATGGCATGCTCCACCCCGCCGATATACTGGCCGACCGGCAGCCATTTTGCCGCCACCGCCGGATCGAACGGGCGATCATCGGGCGAGCTAGCGAAGCGAATGAAATACCAGGACGAATTGGTGAAGGTGTCGAGTGTGTCGGTCTCGCGCCGAGCTGGCTTGCCGCATTGCGGGCAATCCACATGCTTCCACGTCGGGTGGCGATCGAGCGGGTTCCCCGGCACATCGAAGGTCACGTCTTCGGGCAGGATCACCGGCAACTGCTTCTTCGGCAACGGCACGACGCCGCAGATCTCGCAGTGGATGATCGGGATCGGCGTGCCCCAGTAACGCTGGCGGCTCACCCCCCAATCGCGCAGGCGATATTGCGTCACGCCTTCGCCCCAGCCTTCGGCCTCGGCGCGCGCAATCACGGCGGCGCGCGCGTCGTCGGCGCTCATGCCGTCGAGGAAGCGCGAGTTCACCATGCGGCCGGGGCCGGTATAGGCCTCGTCGTGAATGGGGGCGTTTTCCTCGCCCTCGGCAGCGACGACGCGGATCACCGGCAGCTGGTATTTGCGGGCAAAATCGAGGTCGCGTTGATCGTGACCGGGGCAACCAAACAGCGCGCCGGTGCCATAATCCATCAGCACGAAATTGGCGACGAACACCGGCAGGCGGATGCTGGGATCGAGCGGGTGGATGACGCTGAGACCGGTGTCGAAGCCCAGCTTTTCCTGGGTTTCGATATCGGCAGCTGCAGTGCCGCCGGCCTGGCATTCGGCGATGAAAGCGGCCAACGCCGGGTTGGTCTCTCCGCACTGGCGCGCCAGCGGGTGATCGGCGGCGATCGCAGCGAAGCTGGCACCGAACAACGTATCGGGCCGGGTGGTGAACACGTCGAAACTGCCGCCACCCTCTACCGCAAAGGTGAAGCGCAGCCCGGTTGAACGGCCGATCCAGTTTTCCTGCATCAGCTTGACCTTGTCAGGCCACTGATCGAGCGTCTTGAGCCCGTCGACCAGATCGTCGGCGAAATCGGTGATCTTCAGGAACCACTGGTTCAACTTGCGGCGTTCCACCAGCGCGCCCGATCGCCAGCCGCGGCCATCGATCACCTGTTCGTTGGCCAGCACGGTCATGTCGACCGGATCCCAATTCACCGCCGATTCCTTGCGGTACACCAACCCGGTGGCCAGCATATCGAGGAACAGCGCCTGTTCCTGACCGTAATAATCCGGCTCGCAGGTGGCCAGTTCGCGTGACCAATCGAGCGCAAAACCCAGCCGCTTCAGCTGGGCGCGCATCGCGGCGATATTGGCGCGTGTCCAGCCGCCGGGGTGAACACCCTTTTCCATCGCGGCATTTTCGGCCGGCATGCCAAACGCATCCCAGCCCATCGGGTGCAGCACTTCGAAACCTTGCGCCCGTCGCGTACGCGCCACCACATCGCCCATGGTGTAGTTGCGCACATGGCCCATGTGGATGCGCCCCGATGGATAGGGAAACATCTCCAGCACATAGGATTTGGGCTTGGGGCTGTCGTCGTGCGCGGCAAAGCTCTGCCGTTCGTCCCAAAGCGCCTGCCACCGCACTTCGGCGGCCTGGTGGTCAAACCGGGACATGCAGTTACTCAGCGATCCGGGGAAATGGCATTGCGGCGCAGGTCGCGGGCCTTGCCAAGGATGGTTTCCTCCAGGCGCTGCACAGTGCCAGCGCGCACCGTGGCTTCGGTCCAGCCGGTGGCGCCCAGTGTCTGGCGCTGCACGGCCACGCGCACGGCATCGGCGCGCAACTCGGTATCGAGCACGGTCACCGTCACCTTCACCCGCTCATTGGCGCTCTGCGGGGAAACATACCAATCGGTGATGATCACGCCGCCGTTGGAATCGACCTGGGCCAGCGGCATGAAGGCAATGGTATCGAGCGCGGCGCGCCACAGATAAGCGTTTATGCCCAGCGTGGTGACCCGGGCCGGCGCCTCGGCCGACAGCCTGGGCTTCTTGTTCTTGCCGCAAGCCGGCGCCAGCACGGCCAGCGACGTCAGGAAAACCAGGGTTGCAATTCGCCGCATGGCAAAACCTTCATCACGAAATTCGGGCCGGAACTGGCCACAGTCCGGCCTGCCTTTTGGCATGTTGCACCCGCCCCGCCAAGCCCGCAGCCCCACGGAAATCGACGGAGGAGCGAGGCAGCGGCCTGCAACTGTGTACATGCCGCCACAGGCGAGATGAAAACGCGTGGCGCACGGCCGTTCAGGCAAATTCTACGCTTATTGTCATATGGGATTCATGGTCCGGTGTTGATAGGACGGAATTGTATGAAACCGCGTGCCGATTCGCTCGCGCTGCCAAGCGCGTCGCAGAATCCAGCCAAGTCCTGGCTGGCGGTGGCAGCACTGTGCGTGGCGGTGATGGCAAACCCGGCGCTGGCCGCCAAGCCCAAGCCGGCCAAACAGCGGCTGGTGGTTGATACGCCGCTCACGCCGTTCCAGCCGCAAGTTGGCGAATTCGGGCGTTTCGCTTTCACCGCCCCCGGCGCTCCGACCATGCCGCAATCGCTGGGCAGCGGTTTCCGCTTCACCCCGTCGGGCCAGGCCGATAACCGCCGCGCCCTCTCCCTGGGCGTCGCTGCCCGCGTTACCACCCCCGTGGTCGATCGTTCGCGCGCCGCCGCGCCTGCCGATCGCTTCGTGGTGCCCGCCGGTTACAATTTGAACCTGTCGCTGGGCTGGAAGGGCTTTGCGGTCGATACTGGCTATAGCCACGCTGAACCGTTGCTGATGTCGCCACTGTCGGGCCGCATGACCGACCAGCTCAGCCTTGGCCTGTCCTATAGTGGCCGCAACTGGCGCACGTCGCTGCAGGGCACGGCCGAACAGAGCCAGCCGCTGGCCTTTGCGCCGCTCACCCGCCGCTATGGCCTGGAACTGGGCGGCGCCTATCGCGTCGCGCCGCGCTTCTCGGTCACCGGCGGCCTGCGCTATCGCATCGCGCCGGAACCGCCATCGCTGGTGCTGCCCAACCGCGACGATCAGGCCGTCTATTTCGGCACCAACATCGCCTTCTGATCCAGTGAGTGACGCAGAACAGCGGCTTGCGGCAGTGCAGGCAGGCCTTAATCGGGCCTGCCGTGACGCTGCCCGCACGGAAACGCCCCTGCTCGTCGCCATCTCCAAAACCTTCGACGCCGATGCCATCCGGCCCCTGATCGCCGCCGGCCAGCGCCACTTCGGCGAAAACCGCGTGCAGGAAGCACAGGCCAAGTGGCCGGCGATGATGGCGGAAACGCCGGGCATCACACTCCACCTCGTCGGCCAGCTGCAATCCAACAAGGCCGCCGAAGCGGTGGCGCTGTTCGACGTGATCCACAGCGTTGATCGCCCGTCGCTGGTGACTGCGCTGGCCAAGGCCCAAGCCGCCGCCGGCAAGCACCCGGCCTGCTACCTGCAGGTCAACATCGGCAACGAAGCGCAAAAGGGCGGCTGCGCACTTGTCGAACTGCCCGCCCTGCTCGCCCAGGCCCGCGACGCCGGCCTCAACGTGGTCGGCCTGATGTGCGTTCCGCCGGCCGCGGTCGAACCTGCCCCCTATTTCGCCCTGCTCGCCGAACACGCCAAACGGCTGGGGTTGGCCGGACTCTCAATGGGTATGTCGAGCGATTACGAGACGGCAGCGCTACTGGGATCGACCGTGGTTCGCGTGGGCAGCGCGCTGTTCGGCAGCAGATAAGCGGCCTCCGGCGAGTAGTGTCGTAGCCCCTGCCGACTTCTTCCCGAAAATCAGACCGCCAGCGGCTGAATCCGCAGGCGCTTCACCATGCGCGGATCGCCGTCGATCACTTCGAAGCGCCAGCCCGCCGGGTGGTCCACGAACTCGCCCGGCGCCGGCACGCGGCCGGCGAGCATGAAGACGAGGCCGCCGAGCGTGTCGACGTCTTCGCCCACTTCGTCATCGGCCAGGTTCACGTCGAGGGTTTGTTCAAGATCGTCGATGGCGAGGCGGGCGTCGGCTTCCCAGAGGCGTTCGCCGACCTCCTGAATCAGCGCGGCTTCCACCTCGTCATGTTCGTCCTCGATGTCGCCAACGATCTCTTCCACCAGGTCTTCGATCGTCACCAACCCATCGACGCCGCCATATTCATCGATGATGATTGCCATGTGGGTGCGGCCGGCGCGCAGCTGGGCCAGCAGATCGACGATGCGCATGGAAGCCGGAACGAACAGCACTTCGCGCAGCAGCGGCTCGATGGGCAGATCGTGCAGCGGTGCGGAGCTGATCGCATCGTTGAAGGTGTCGGCGATGCGCGAATAGACATCCTTGATGTGGATCATGCCGATGATGTTGTCGCGGTCGCCGCGCCACACCGGCATGCGGCTGTGGCCGGCATCGCGGAAGCGCGCGACCAGCGCCGGGAAGCCGGCATCGGCATCGAACATCACCATATCACCGCGCGGCACGGCGCTGTCGCCGGCGCAGGCATCGCCCAGGTGCAGCATGTTGCGCATCATGGCGCGTTCCACCGGGCCAAGATCGTCGCTGCCCTTGCCATTGGCCGGTGCGTCTTCGGCTTCGTCGATCGCCTCTTCCAGGCTTTCGCGCAAGCTGTGTTCGGGGGTGCGGCTGATCAACTGGCGCAGCTGCCGCCACCAGCGGCTGCCGCGCAATCGAGAATGGCTGTCGCCGCTACTGTCGCCCTCGGGCATGGTTACTGGTCTTCCTCATACGGGTCGGGCAGGTGCAGCCGGGCGCAGGCGGCGCGTTCCAGCGCTTCCATCTGCTCGGCATCCCAATCACCGGTTTCGTGGTCATACCCTAGCAGGTGGAGTGTGCCGTGGACAACCAGATGGCCAACATAGTCCGCCACGCTCCAGCCTTTCTCTGCGGCTTCGCGCACCACGGTCTCAGCCGCCAGCACCAGATCGCCCACCAGCACTTCGCCGTCGTCACTGTTGGCCAGACTCACCAGCATGTCAGGAGCGAGCATCGGGAAAGAAAGGATGTTGGTCGGCTTGTCCTTGTCGCGGTACTGGCGGTTGAGCGTGTGCACTTCGGCATCGTCGGAAAGGCGCACGGCCACTTCCACCGCCATCGATGCATCGGCCAGATCGGCATAGGGGGTTTCAGCCAGTGCGGCCGCCACGGCGGCGCGCGTCAGCGCCGGCCAATCCGCCGCTGGCCAGTCACCCGCCACCACATCGGTTTCAACAACCAGCATCAGCCGTCTTTCGCCGGGCCTTCATACGCCTCGACAATGCGGCCGACGATGGGATGGCGCACCACTTCCTTCACCGAGAAGCGCAGCGTGGCAATGCCTTCCACCCCGTCCAGCCGGCGCACGGCATCGGCCAGACCCGAAGAACCGGCCACCGGCAGATCGACCTGGTTGGGATCGCCGCAGATCACCATGCGGCTGCGCTCGCCAAAGCGCGTCAGGAACATCTTCATCTGCAGCGGCGTGGTGTTCTGCGCTTCATCCAGAATGATGAAAGCATTGGCCAGCGTGCGGCCGCGCATGAAGGCCAAAGGCGCAATCTCGATCTCGCCCGAAGCCAGCCGCCGCTCCACCTGTTCGGCGGGCAGCATGTCGTAGAGCGCGTCGTAGAGCGGGCGCAGATAGGGATCGACCTTTTCCTTCATGTCGCCGGGCAGGAAGCCCAGCCGTTCACCGGCTTCCACTGCGGGGCGCGACAGGATCAGCCGGTCCACACTCCCGGCGATCAGCTGGCTCACGGCCTGCGCGACGGCCAGATAGGTCTTGCCGGTGCCGGCCGGGCCCAGCGCGAAGATGACGTCGGACGAACCCAGCGCTTCGATATAGCGGACCTGGGTGGGCGAACGGGCGACGATGGTCTTGCGGCGGGTGCGGATGGCGGCTGTGGCATTAGGGCGGCCGCTGTCGGCCTGCTCCAGGCCATCAAGCGAAGGATCAGACGCGATGGCAACAGCGCCCAGCACATCGCCGGTATCGATGGTTTCGCCCTTGAGCAGGCGATTATAAAGCCCGGTGAGAACATCGCGGGTGCGGGCGGCGGCATCGGCCTGGCCTTCCACCACCACGCGGTTGCCGCGCGCGCTGATATAGACGCCCAAATGGCCTTCGAGCGCGATCAGATTCTGATCATATTGGCCGAACAGCGGCCCCAGCAATTGCACCTTGTCGAATTCGATCTCCAGTCGGACACGGTCAGTGGCGGCGAGCGGGCCACGCGGGGCTTTTTTCGACATCAGGCGGCAGCACTTTCCTGGCTGGAGGGAACGACAGGCACGGCTTCGACACTATTGGGGTGCGCATCGACAATGTCGACCTCTACCAGATCACCGATGGCGGAGCCGGGGATGGAAACCACCGCCGATTGCAGCCACGGCGTCTTGCCGATCAACTGCCCCGGCTTACGACCCGGCCGTTCCAGCAGAATGGTGCAGCGGCGGCCGATGGTGGAGCGGTTGAAGGCCAGGCTGCCTTCGGCGACGGCGGCCAGCAGACGGGCAAGCCGATCATCCTTCACCGCCTCGGGCACCTGATCGGCCATGGCGGCGGCCGGTGTGCCGGGGCGGATGCTGTATTTGAAGCAGTAGGCGGCAGCGTACTGCACCTCCCGCACGATCGACAACGTGTCCTGGAAATCGGCCTCGGTTTCGCCAGGGAAGCCCACGATGAAATCGCCTGACAGCGCGACATCGGGTCGGGCTGCCCGCAGCCGCGCCAGCGTTGCCAGATAGGATTCGCGCGTGTGCGCCCGGTTCATCGCCTTCAGGATCCGGCTGGAGCCGGACTGCACGGGCAGATGCAGATAGGGCATCAGCTTGGCCACCTCAACATGGGCAGCAATTAGATCATCTCCGCCTGTACCTTGCATGTCGCGCGGGTGGCTGGTGGTGTAGCGGATGCGCTCCAGCCCATCGATCTGCGCCAGCGCACGGATCAGGCCAGCCAGAGTCAGCCCACCATTATAGGCGTTCACATTCTGGCCGAGCAGGGTAACCTCGCTTACGCCGCGCGCCACCAGCGCCTCAGCTTCGGCGATCAGATCGGCCGCCGGCCGGCTGGTTTCCGGCCCGCGCGTGTAGGGCACCACGCAGAAGGTGCAGAATTTGTCACAGCCTTCCTGCACGGTAAGGAAGGCCGATGCCTGCGCGATGCGGCGCTGGGGCAGGCTGTCGAACTTGGGCACCGCCGGCATGTCGATATCGACGGCGCGGCCGGTTTCAGATTGCTTCAGCAGTTCAGGCAGGCGGTGATAGGCGAGCGGGCCGACAATCACGTCAACATCCGGCGCCCGCCTGCCAATTTCGGCCCCTTCGGCCTGGGCCACACAACCGGCGGCAACAATGGTGGGGCGGCTGCCATCAGCGCGGGGTTGGCGCAGGCGGCCGATATCGGAATAGAGCTTTTCGGCGGCACGTTCGCGGATGTGGCAGGTGTTGAGCACCACCACGTCGGCTGCTTCCGGCGTGTCGACGGCGGTCAACCCGTCGGCACTGAGCAGATCGCCCATCCGCTCACTGTCATAGACGTTCATCTGGCAGCCGAAGGACTTGACGTGGTAGGTCTTGGGGCTGGCTGGTGACGTCAAGTTGCGGCTCCGAGGGATTGTTGCCCTTTCATAGCGATTTTGCCCGGCCCGGTCATCCCCGCTATCATCCCCGCTGTCATCCACCGCGCATCAGCCGGCGGTAGCCGGCGGCGATCAGCGTGTGGCAGTGCCGCGCCAGCGCCTTGCGATCGGCGTGTTCGGCCGGATCGATGGGATCGTGGAACAGTATTTCCGCCGTCACCCGGCCCAGCCCCACGAAGGTGATGGCGTGCGGCGCCAGTTCAGTATCACCCACCCAGGCCAGATCGGGCAATTGCCGGCGGGTAACCGGCAGGCCGTTGACGCGCGTATAGGCCAAGGTGATCGGCTGGATGATCAGGCCGGGCACGTCGCCCACCACCGAAAACAGCGCGGATTTGAATGGCAGCACGCCGGTGCCATCGCTGTTGGTCCCTTCCGGAAACAGGATGATCGACCCGCCGGCATTCAGCCGATCGGCTATCTCGTTCTTCTGGATGGCGGCGGTGGAACGGCGATCGCGCGCGACATAGACGGTGTGGGCAAAACTGGCGAGCCAGCCCACCGGCCCCCAACCCGCCACTTCCGATTTGGCGACGAAGCTGGCGTGAATGCGCGCGCCGAGTACTGGAATATCGGTCCAGCTCAGGTGATTGACGATATACAGCACCTTGCCGCGCCGGGGTGGCTCGCCGTGGGTGATGATCCGAACGCCAAGGGAACGCGACAGGCCGCGGTGAAACCAGATCGGAAGATAGGGCCGGTTGCGCAAGGTGATGGCGCGCAGCAGAAGTTCGGCCGGCACGGTGGCAGCAGCGGTAGCGGCGGCGCCAAGCGCGGTGCGGGTCTTGCCCCATCGCCGGGCCGGCGGCGGACGACGTTGCATCAGATAATGGCCTCAGGCCGGCTTCTTGAGGGCCTGGCCATACAGCTCCATGCGGTGATCAACGAGGCGATAGCCCAATTTCTCGGCAATGCGGCGCTGCAGATCTTCAAGTTCAGGATCATGGAATTCGATCACGTCGCCAGTATCGATATCGATCAGATGATCATGGTGGCCATCGGCCACGGTTTCATAACGGGACCGGCCGCCCTGGAATTCATGGCGTTCAAGGATGCCCGCTTCTTCGAACAACTTCACCGTTCGATAGACGGTGGCGATGGAAATGCGCGGGTCAACCTCCGCCACCCGGCGGTGCAGCGATTCCACATCGGGGTGGTCGGTCACTTCGCTCAGCACGCGGGCGATCACCCGGCGCTGTTCCGTGATGCGCAGGCCCTTATTCAGGCACAGCGCTTCGATGTCGATGGGCGTGGTCACGATCATTCTCCCGCCGGGCGCACCAAAGCCCGCCCTGCTTCCCAATTAGGGGCCAAGGCGGGCTTGAGCAAGCGGGGCAATTACCGGTTCAGGCCCTCCCCAGCACCGGCAATTGCAGCCTGGTGGATCAGGCCGGGTTCTTGCGCGGACGACCGCGCGGCTTGGACGTGCGATTGGTGCCGAGGCCAATCGACTTGGCCAGCGTGCGACGCTGTTCGGCATAGTTGGGCGCAACCATCGGATAATCGCCCGGGAGGCCCCACTTGGTGCGGTAATCATCGGGCGTCATGCCGTAACGCGTCATCAGGTGACGCTTCAGCATCTTAAGCTTCTTGCCGTCTTCCAGGCAGACGATATGATCCGGCTTGATCGAAGAGCGGATCGAAACGGCTGGCTCCTGCTTGGGCACCGGCAAGACGACGGGCGTGCCCAATCGTGCAAGCGTGGCGTAAACGCTTTCAATAACGCCCGGCACTTCGGCCGGCGCAACCGTGTTGTTGGCAAAGTGCGACGCGACAATATCAGCCGTCAAAGCCAGCAATTCGGTGTGAGACTGTGAATTTTCCGTCATTTTTATGTCCTTGGCCCGTCAACATTTGCGGTTCTAGATCCCGCAATTGTCACATTGAGCGTTTTTAAAGGATTTTGCAATCCGAAATCCTTATCCGACCAACTGTTCGAGACTATATCGCATCGTAATCGCCGCACGCCGATTGCCGTCGTTGGCCGTGTAATAGTCAGCGCGGCGCCCAACCTGCACAAAACCGGCCCTATTATAGAGATACTTGGCCGGTTCATTATCCTCACGCACTTCCAGGAACAATTCGCTGGCGCCGCGCCCCATAGCGTCTTCTTGGCAGCGCAGCAGCAACCGGCCGGCGATGCCTTGCCGGTGAACCGCCGGTGTGACCGCGATTAACAACAATTCCACTTCCGGCCCTACCGCGCGGCAAAGGCTGAAACCCACGGCCTGCGACCCCAGCAACGCCAGGCGGGCCCAGCAACCGGGCAGGGTGAGGGTGGCGGCAAGCTGCGCCGCCGACCAGACTTCTCCATACCGCGGATCAAAGGCGGCGTGCATCACGGCCATCAGCGCATCTAGATGCCGCTCAACAGCCGGCACAATGGCCAGAACGATTTCCGGGGCGGGAACGCTGTCCACAGGCGACGGGATAATCGGCTCCATCGCCGGCGTAAAGCGCCTGCGGCAGCCCAAGTGCCGCGGGCGGCAAATGTCCGGCAAAAGCCGCATCGGGGTAATCCAGATGCAGCGCGGCAGCGCCCGGCAACAGGCCGGCTCCCGCGCCAGCCGCGGCGGCACCCGCCGGCAGGGAAGTGACCACCGCCGGCAGCGGCGCCACAAGGTCTGGCCCGATGAGTGCGCCGGCCGCATGGCCACGCCCGGCATCGATCAGCGCAAACACGCTGTCCAAGGCCAGATCAGCGGCAAAGGCCTGCGCCGCCACCAGCCCCAGCGCCGAGACGCCATGCACGGGCACCCCCCACGCCACCCCGAGCGCGCGCGCCGCCGCGATGCCGATGCGGATGCCGGTGTAGCTGCCCGGCCCGATATCAACGATAATGGCTTCAACCCGACGACCCGTCAGCAGGGCCGCTATTGCCGGCACCAGCGCTTCGGCGTGGCCACGCCCGATCCGTTGATGATGGCGGGCCAGCACCTTGCGCCCATCGACCAGCGCGATCGACAGCGCCGGCGAGGAGGTGGAAAGGGCAAGGACGGTCACCCGTGTGCCGCTACAGGATTTGCGCGGCATCCTCAAACGACAAGCGCGGCAGGCGCGGGAACAGGCCTTCGCCATTGCCCTTGCCGAGCGAGCAGATGAAATTGGTTTCGATGCCGGTCTCACCCCAGAAGGCGGCATCTACGGCCATCTTGTTGAAACCCGACATCGGCCCGGTGTCCCAGCCCAGACCGCGCGCCGCCATGATTAAGTAGGCACCCTGCAAGCTGCTGTTGCGAAAGGCGGTTTCGCGGGCAAAATCGGCGCTCCAGTTAAACCAGGGCCGCGCATCGACATGCGGGAACAGCTCGGGAAGCTTGTCATAGAATTTCGGATCAAAGCCGATGATTACCGTGACCGGCGCGGCCTTCACCTTGGGCTGGTTGGCCACACTTACGCACGCAGCCAACTTTTCACGGGCTTCAACCGAATGACAGAAGATGAACCGCGCCGGGGAGCCGTTGGCAGAAGTCGGCCCCATTTTCACCAGATCATAAAGCTGGCGCAGATCAGCTTCGGCGACCGGCGTCGCGTCCCAGCCATAATGCGTGCGGGCATAGGTGAAGAGTTGCGCCAGTACAGCACCATCCAGCGGGGATGTGGCCATGATCAGACCGCCCGCACGTCGAGAACTTCAGGCACATAATATTTCAGCAGCGATTCAATGCCCATCTTCAGCGTCATCGTGCTTGATGGGCAGCCGGAACAGGCGCCCTGCATTTCGAGGAACACAGTGCCCTGGCGGAAGCCGCGATAGACAATGTCGCCGCCATCCTCTGCCACCTGCGGGCGCACCCGGGTTTCGATCAACTCCCTGATCTGCATGACGATATCAGCATCAGCGGGATCGTCATCTGTGGCCGCTTCCTGCACGGCGCCGGTGAACAGCGGCGCACCACTGGTGAAATGATCAACCAACACGCCCAAAATCTGCGGCTTCAGCGCCGGCCAGTCAGCACCAGCCGGGTTCCGAGTGACCGAAACAAAATCATGGCCAAAGAAGACCCGGTCCACATCGCCCAACGCGAACAGCGCGGCTGCCAGTGGCGAGGCTTCGGCGGCTTCCGGGGTGGGAATGTCCACGCCGTCCGCGCCGGTCACCTTCTGGCCGGGGCGGAACATCAGCGTCATCGGATTGGGGGTCTGTTCGGTTTCGATGAACATGAGCGGAGCCTTTTAACAATACGCAGCCGATATGGCCCACTGGCTGGCTCGCTTCAAGTCAATTCAGACAGTTTTTGTCGTGATTCAGGCGCCAAGGTCAGGCAATCGTTACCAGCCGGTCCGGATCGAGACTGCCGGGCACCAGCATCAGGATGCATGGCAGACTGCCAGCGCGTTCGCCGGCAAAGAAGCTGACCAGCGGCCCTGGCGTGCCGCGGCTGGCCGTGCCGAGCACCAGCGCACGGACACCAGGATTGTCCTTCACATGCGCCAGAATCACTGCCGATGGATCACCCTCCAGCACCAGCACACTCGGTCGCGCGCCTTCCATCGCCTCGGCCTCTCCGGCCAATTGCGTCAGCAGCGCCTCGGTATCGGCGCGGGCTTCGGCCGCCATCATCGACTGCACGGCGCCGAAATGCATGAACTCGGTGGGGCGCACCACGCTCACCAGCCGCACATCGGCACCCACATGCGCCGCACGCAGCACGGCAAAGCGCATCGCCACCCGGCTTTCCGGGCTGTCATCGATCACGACGAGATAGGTAGCGGCAGCATTCATCAGAGAAGCGTAAGGCGATTTGGCGCGCTGGAGCAAGTCATACCCGGCTCTTGAGCGCCGCAGCCAAACTGGTGGTAGCGCTGCCCGGGGCCTTGGGGCTGGGCTGACCGGGGCCAGGTGCCCAGCCGGCGACATGCAGGATCTCGATGGTCACGCCAGTCTTGCCATCGTCCTCAGCAAGCGCTGCAAAACGTTCCGCCGCTGCCATCAGCACATCGCGGCGCAAGGGCCGGCGCTGGCGCAGCACCGAACGCGCACCCATGGCAGTGAGATCATCGAACAGACCGAACAGGCTCGAATAACGCAGGGTGATGCGCTCGATATCAGCCACCGGCATGGCAAAGCCGGCGCGGGCCAGCAGGCCGGCGGCGGCACTGGCCTCCACCATCGGCGCGGTGTGACTGCCAGCCCCGCCAGTGATCGCCGCTTCAGCCTCGAGCAGGCAGGCACGCAACTCCACCAGGCTCATGCCGCCAATAAACGCTGCCACGAACAAGCCGTCGGGACGCAGCACCCGGCCAATACCGGCCAGCGCGGCGGGCAGATCGTTCACCGTGGTGAGCGCCCCGGCCGAAACAACCAGATCAAAGCTGGCATCGGCAAAGGGCAATTGATCCTCGTCGCCCACCATAACGCCGGGCTCACTGGCGGTGAGCGTCACCCGCTTTGCGCCTGGCCAGATTGCCCGCGGCCCGCCAAGATCGAGCACATCTGCAAACGGCCGCGCCACCATCGCCGCGCGTTCGCGCAGTTCTTCGGCCATCAGATCATGCAGGAAGGATACGCGGCTAAAACCTAGCGCAGCAGCAGCATGGCGGCGGCGACGCAGCGCAACATCAAAGGGAAGGACATCCGTCATTACCCTACCCTTTACGCGCCGCTGGTGCGGGCGCAAACTCCCATAATGGTGGCTGTGCTTGCCTTGGTGACAACCCCCTTTTCGCGCTGTGGCCGACGTGGTGCTGCCGCCCCGCTGCCCCGGCTGCGGCGAGATCGTCGATGGCGATGATAGCTTCTGCGCGGCCTGTTTTGGCAATCTGCAGGCGCTTGGCCCGCCACAATGCGCCTGTTGCGGCCTGCCGCTGCCTCACGACGGCGATGCGGCCGCGCTGTGCGGCGCCTGTCTGGCCGATCCACCACCATTTGCACGTGCCCGGGCGCCCTTTGCTTATGGTGGCCCGGCGCGGCAACTGGTGCTGGCGCTGAAGCACGGCCGCCGCCTGCATCTGGCCCGCATGATGGCCCGTGCCATGCTGCGGGCAGCTGGTGATCTGCCGGATGACGCCATCATCGTGCCGGTACCCTCCCACCGCTGGCGGCTGTGGCAGCGCGGTTTCAACCAAGCCGCCGCGATCGCCTACCACTTGGCCCGCCAATCAGGGCGGCCGCTTGCAGTGGATGCGGTCAACCGCATCAAACCGACACCAAAGGCCTGGGCCGCCGCGCCCGCCAGAAGAACGTGGCTGGCGCCTTCCGCGTGGCGCGTCCGGAGCAGATCAGGGGTCGCACCGTCGTGCTGGTGGATGATGTGACGACCACCGGAGCCACCGTGTCTGCCTGTGCGGCAAAGCTGATCAAGGCAGGGGCGCGACAAGTGGAGGTCTTGACCTATGCCCACGCCCTGCGCGACGGGCAGGGGAGCATGACGCGCGTGTGACAAATCGCTGCGACAGGGATGGGATGCCATGGCCACAATCGAAGTCTACACCAAGTTTCTTTGCCCCTATTGCACCCGGGCCAAGGCGTTGCTGAAAGCCAAGGGCGCCAGCTTTGAAGAGATCGACATTTCCACCGGCGGGCCGCGCCGGGCCGAAATGCTGGAACGCTCCGGCGGCCGCCAGACGGTACCGCAAATCTTCATCGACGGCCGCCACATCGGCGGTTGCGACGATCTGCAAGCGCTCGACCGCGCCGGCGGGTTGGATCCGCTGCTCGCGGCATGACGCTCAGCATCGGCCTGATCCAGACCAACACCGGCATCGATCCGGTGATCGAGGCTAAACTTCTGGCCGCACAGATTGGCGAAGCCGCAGCCAAGGGCGCGCAGATCATCTTCACGCCGGAAATGAGCGGCCTGCTCGATCGCGACCGAAGTCGCGCCGCCAGCAAGATCCGCCACGAAGCTGATGATATTGTGCTCGCTGCCGTGCGCGCAGCAGCAGCCAGACATCATGTCTGGGTCCACCTCGGCAGCCTGGCCTTGCGGGGCACGGGCGACAAGTTCGTGAACCGTGGTTTTCTCATTGGCCCCGATGGCGAAATCACCGCGCGCTATGCCAAGATTCACTTGTTTGACGTTGCGCTCGGCACCGAAAGCTGGCGCGAGTCCGCCGCCTATGACGCCGGCGAAGAGGCCGTCGTGGCGGCAACGCCGTGGGGCGCACTGGGCCTGACCATCTGTTACGATGTCCGCTTCCCCGCGCTGCACAGGGCGCTGGCTTTGGCCGGCGCGCAGATCATCGCGGTTCCCGCCGCCTTCACCCGGCCCACCGGCCAGGCCCATTGGCATGTGCTGCTGCGCGCCCGCGCCATCGAAACCGGCTGCTGGGTGATCGCTGCCGCGCAGACGGGTGAACACGCCGATGGCCGCGCCACCTATGGCCACAGCCTTGTCATCTCGCCGTGGGGCGAGGTGGTGCTCGACATGGGCGAGGCGCCAGGCATCGGCATTGCCCACATCGACATAGCCGCAGTGGCCGCCGCGCGCGGCAAAGTGCCCGCGCTGGAACACGCCCGGCCGTTCCGGGTGGTCGGCCCATGATCGTCTATGATCTGGTCTGCACCGCGACCCACCGTTTTGAAGCCTGGTTCGGCTCCAGCGGCGATTATGTTGGCGATCGCTTTGCCGCCGAAGCCCGCGCCATCCACGGCGCCGGCGAGACACTCAGCATCCATGGGGAAGCCATACCCGCCAAAGTGAAGGCCTTGCGCGAGGATGGCATCTCGCTCTTGCCGCTGCCATTTCGCCCGCGCGCGCGTTCGGACGCCTGACACGCAAATTTTGCCAAAGTTTTTGCTTGAACGGCGCAGCACATCATGGCCTTGGAAAGTATGAGCACCCGTAGCTCAGCAGGATAGAGCGACGGTTTCCTAAACCGTAGGCCGCAGGTTCGAATCCTGCCGGGTGCACCATTTTTCGGCGCGGTGCCGCCCACCAGTCCCGCCATTGCCAGATGTGGCCAGACATGATGTACTTCGGGCATTGGCAGCTTCGGGATGTTGCGACGTCAACCGGTCATGTACTCGGCCGAACTGAGTGTCGCCTGGGGGATGATATCATGAGGCAGGGACTGTTGAACCTGCTGCCGCCGGTCGCGGTAACCGCACTTCTATTGTTCTGGGGCAATGCACCCGCTGCATTGATCGACAACAGGGCCACCCTGGTCATCGTGATCGTGACAGTGGTGCTCTTCGTGCAATTGCTCGAATTACGGTTCGAACGGCATGAAGGATGGCGCATCAACTGGCGTGAACTGGCCACGGATCTGTTTTATGTCGTGCTAGGCTTTACGGGGATCAGCTGGATGACCGATACCTTCGCGGAAGGTCCGTTGCGTAACGCCAAGGAACCGCTGGGTCTGACGTCACCATGGCTGAAATCGCTACCATTTCTCGTGCAGACCTTCATGGTCATGGCTCTGTTTGAATTCGGGCAATATTGGATGCATCGGCTGATGCACAACAATGCGCTGTTCTGGTCTACCCACGCGCCGCATCATCACATTACCCAGCTAAATGCGGCCAAGGGTTATGTCGGCAATCCGATCGAGCTGTTCCTGATTTCGCTCAGCGTCATCGCACTGTTCGATTTCGACAAGGCGGCCATCTTTGCCTCCGCCTCGCTGGGCACCGCCATTTCGACCTTTGCCCACGCCAACGTGCGGTCCGATCCGCCGGGGTGGTACAGTTTCTTCTTCACCACCATCCGCCATCACAGCCTGCATCACACTGCGCTCAGCTATGAAGACACGCGCTGCAACTATGGCAATGTGCTGATCCTTTATGATCGCATTTTTGGCACTTATCGCGAAGGCGAATCCGCCGTGGTTGGCCAAGATGAACGACGGCGGCTGACAATTGCCGAGCAATTCCTGTTCCCCTTCCGGCCGCTGATCAGCCGCTGGAAGGCCAAAGGCGCCTGATCACTGCCGTGCCCCACTTGCGTCTTGCCCTGTTGATCCCGGCTGCATTTGCCCTGCAGGCGGCTACCCCGGCCGAACGGATCATCCCGGTTCCCGGCTTCGCCGATTTCCTGACCGTTGATGGCAACACCGTGTGGGTGACCAACAAGGGCCGGGTTGAGCGCTGGTCGCGCCGCGGCAAGCTGGCGACGGTATCGATGCACCACCCGTGCGGCACCATGGCCATGACAACTGACGCCCTGTGGGTGGCCGATTGTGACGACAAGACACTGAGCCGCATCGACCGGCGCACGGCTCGCATCATCACCATCATCGCCACCGGGATTGCCGCGGCCGATGGTGAGATGAACGTGGTAGCAGGGGCAGGGTCAGTGTGGCTGGCCAGCGCCGCCAGTGGTGTGATTTCACGTATCGATCCGGCGCTGGGCCGGGTGAACGCGCGGATCACCGTGGCACCTGGCAGCAATTATCTCGCCTTTGGCCATGGGGCGCTCTGGGCGGTCAGTGGCTCGAAGAATCTCATCCAGAAGATTGATCCGGCCACCAATCGCGTGATTGGCCACACACGGCTGGGCCGCCAACCCGGTTTTCTGGTGGCTGGTGAAGGCGCTGTGTGGGTGCAAGAACAAGCCGATGGCACCGTCGCCCGCATCGATCCGGCCCGCGTAACGGTCAGCGGCAGGATCAAGGTCGATACCAGTCTCAACTATGGTGACATTGATACGGGCGGTGGCAAGATCTGGCTCAGAACCACGGCCGGGCAGTCGCTGGTGGTGATTGATGCGGCAACACTGGCCATCCGCGCTCGCCTTGGCGCCGTCACCGGCAGCGGGGCGGTTCGCTATACGCGCTCAGGTGTCTGGACATCGGCGCATGACCGGCAAAGCCTGTCGTGGTGGCCTCATCCCGCCCGATTGAGCCCTTAGAGCGGTTTTCGACCGCTCTGAATCGTAAGGGATTCCCAAGGGGCGGATTTTCTGACTCAGAATCCGTGCTGGTGAAGGAGGCCAGCATGGATGGGTCAGCCTTTATCGTTGGATTTGCGTGTCCGGCTTCTTGCGGCGATTGATGCGG
>NZ_CAMCWT010000016.1:0-48561 GCF_945882885.1 Sandarakinorhabdus limnophila DSM 17366 | reverse complement strand
CGCCTGGGCGGCAGCTACACCTTCCAGCGTGCGCGTGATGCCAACAGCGGCACTTCGTCGGTGGCCTTCTCCAACTACGTCAACGCCGCTGCCGGCATCGATCCCAACAATGCCGCTTATGGCATCTCCAGCTATCAGCGTGATGATGCCTATCGCCTGATGGCCAGCTATGACTTCAACATGTTCGGGGACAACAACACCCGGATCGAGCTGTTCTTCAACAGCCAGGCTGGTCAGCGCTTCAGCTACACGATGGCGGATCAGGCGTCGGGCAGCAACCGCTCGGCCGTGTTCGGTGTCACCGGCACCAACAACCGCTATCTGATGTATGTGCCGAACGTCAGCTCGGCCACGGCTGATCCGCGTGTTGTGTATGCGACGGGCTTCGATTTTGCCGGCTTCCAGAACGTCGTGCAGAACTCGGAACTCAACCGCTATCAGGGTGGGATCGCGCCGAAGAACATCGGCAAGACGCCGCGCTACAACCGTCTCGACCTCGCCTTCCGCCAGGAAGTGCCGTTCGTGTTTGGCGGCAAGATCGAGCTGAGCGCCGACATCGAGAACTTCCTGAACCTGCTGAACAAGGATTGGGGCACCATCCGCCAGGTGGCCTTCCCGGGCTACGGCACGCTGGTCAACGTGACCTGCTCCACCCCGGCTTGCACGGCGTATCAGTTCGCCAACCGGAGCGGGACCACCGTGACGGCGCCGGTACAGGGTGTGAACCTCAACGGTTCGCTGTGGGCGCTGCGTCTGGGTGCCCGCGTGAAGTTCTGATCGCAGCGGGGCGGGTGGATAGCGCAGCTATCCACCGACTCCGGCAAGATCGGCCAGCGAAAGAGAAAGGGCGGCCCCGACGGGCCGCCCTTTTTCTGTTCGTCTGACGGCGCGGCTTTGCCGCGCTCTTTCTTCTTCTTGCCTTCAGCGCCGCCGCCCGCGTGCCTTAATATCCTTCCCGCTTCTCCAGATTCCGTTCCACGTCTGCCCGTGTCAGCCACAGTGACCGGAACCGCTTTTCGCTGAGCAGGTTTAATTGATCGCTGCGGTGCGCCGTGCCGGGCTGGCTGCTGTTGCCATAGCTCATGGTGGCGATGGCCTTCATCGGCGTGGTGAACTGGATGAGGTTGACCCAGGTTTCGCCGGCTTCGGGCGTGCGGCTCCCGTCCTTCCAGGGCCACCAACTGATGGTGCGGAAGAGGCCAAGGCCGCCTTCGCCGCCGTGGCCAGGGAAGGTGATGTTTTCCCCCGCGCTGAAACGCGAAACGTCGCCATAGCGGGGATCAAGGCGGCCGTGGCGGGCTGTCACGGCCTGTGCGGCCGCTTTCAGCATGGCGGTGGCGGCCGCATTGTCCTTGATGCCAGATGGCGTGTTCACCGGATCGTCCAGGGTCCAGCGGTGAGCATAGTTGGCCTGATCGTTCAAATTGGGCCCGGCGAAGCGCGTGGCCCATTCCTCGAACAGGATGGCGGAGCGGCTGTCTGGTTCAAACCGATTGTCCCATCCTGTCAGCAGGTCGCGCGCGGCGGCAATGTCCGGGTCCGGGCTGTTGGCGGCGGCAGCCAGAAGGGCTGGTTTCATGCGTTCCGCCATCAGGCTGGTGGTGGTGAGCTTACGGCGCTGGAACTCGGCGAAGGACAATTTGTCTGTACCAGCCAGCAGCCGGGCCGACATTTGCGCACGCAGGCTGGTCGGCTGGGGCGGGGCGACGTACGCAGGATAGTTCCTGGGATCGATCACGCGCGGCAGGCTGTTCACCCATGGCGTGTCGTTGGCGTTCTGGACGAAACCACCCGGCGGATCGAGCGCCTTAGGCAGGCTTTCATAGGGCTCGATCTCGGTGGAGATCAGGTCGCCGCGGTTGCCGGGGACGATGCCCGCCCAGAAGGCGTGCGTCCCGCCCGTCTTGTGGTGGGGCAGGATGCCGTTCGAAATGTGGAACACATGGCCGGCGCGATCAGCATAGACGATGTTGAAGCTGGGGATCTGCACCCGTTTCAGGGCTGATTCAAAGCCGGCGAAATCCTGCGCCTTGCCCATGTCGAGATAGGCCTGCAGCACGCCGGGGCGATCGAGGCCGGCGATGCGCACGGCAATCGGCTTGCCGTCCACATCGAACACCGGGCCGTGCACGCTGTGGCGCTGGATGAAGCTCTCGCGCTTCAGGCTGCCGTCGCTCTGGCGGATCAGCAGCGATTTGGTGACGCGGCGATAGGCCATCACCTTGCCGTCAAGGCGATAGCCGCCGGGCGCTTCCTCCAGCGCAAAGCGCGTCGCACCCAGCATGTTGTTGACGGTGTTGGTGAAGCCCAGGTTGTTGTTGAAGGCAAAGCGCAGCACCGGCAGACCGACCTGCGTTGCGCCATAGACGCTGTAGCCCGGCGCGGTGATCTGCGCCTCGTAGTAGGTGAGCAGCGACGGCGCCCACGGCAGGTGTGGATTGGCCAGCAGCATTGCTGCGCCATCGCTCGTGCGCTGCGGCGCGACGGCCCAACCGTTGGAACCGCCGGCATCACCGTTCCCGTCATCGCCAATACCGGTTGGCTTGAAGGCGGCAGGCGGCGTGAGCATGCGGCCCATCGGGGCGACATAGAGAAACTGCATCAGCCGATGGGCATGGGCCATCACATCGACACCGGTGATGGGCAGCACGCGTTTGAGTTCGGCCGGCACATGATCCGGGTGGGCGGCGAGATAGGCGTTGATGCCGGCAGCGAAGCCATCGAGATTGGCGCGCATCTGGGGCGTTTGCGCCTTGTACCACGCCTTGCTGCGTTCCGGCGCGTCATGGGCGATCAGGTAGCGATCGAGCGGGGCGTGTTCCGCTCCCCAATATTCCGCCGCCCGCGCCCGGCTTTCGCCGTACATCCTGAGCAGGATATTGCCGTGGCTGGCCGCCTGCGCCCAGCCGAAGCCCTTGAAGGCGCCGGCTTCGCTATCGGCATAGATGTGGGGAACGCCGTAACTGTCCCACAACACTTCATCGGCCAAAGAAGGCGCGGCAATGGCGGCAGTCGAGGCCAGCAGGCAGGCAGCAAGCAGAGCGATTTTCATGTGTGTCCTGTCGTTTTCCCAAGGCAGATTGCGGACGCTAGCAAGGGCACACTGGCCTGAACAGTGAGGAAGCAGACATGACTATCAGCTTTGATGAATGGCGCGCACGCTCGCCGTTCTATGATGAAACCCACGAGGCCGTGGCGCAATCGGTGCGCAAGTTCATGGCCGCCGAAGTGCTGCCCAACATCGACAAGTGGGAAGCCGATGGCGAACTGCCGCGCGAACTGCACAAGAAGGCGGCGCAGGCCGGCATCTTGGGCTTGAACTATCCGGAAGAATATGGCGGCCATAGCGAAGGCTTCGATGTTTTCCACGGGCTCACCCAGACGGAAGAAATGTCTGCGGCCGGCGCTGGCGGGCTGGGCGCCAGCCTGATGACGCACGGGATCGGCCTGCCGCCGATCCTGGCGCTGGGTTCGGACGAGATGAAGCGCCGCATCGCGCCGCCCGTGCTGGCTGGCGAGAAATTGATCAGCCTGGCCATAACGGAGCCCTCCGGGGGCTCAGACGTGGCGCAACTGAAGACCCGCGCCGAGAAAGTGGGCAACAAATATGTGGTGAATGGGCAGAAGATGTTCATCACCACCGGCATGCGCGCCGATTACATGACGGTGGCGGTGCGCACCGGCGGGCCGGGGATGAAGGGCATTTCGCTGATGCTGATCGAAACCGATCGGCCGGGCGTGAGCCGCACAAGGCTCGACAAGATGGGCTGGCGCTGTTCGGACACCGCCGCCGTTTATTTCGACAATGTCGAAGTGCCGCCGGAAAACATGATCGGGCCGGAAAATGGCGGCTTCATCGGCATCATGCGCAATTTCAACAGTGAACGGCTGGGCATGGCGCATGGCTGCTGTTCGATGGCGCGGGTGGCGCTGAAAGAGGCGATGGATTGGGCCCAGCAGCGCGAGACGTTCGGCAAGAAACTGGGCGCGCATCAATCGATCCGCATCAAGCTGGCCGATTGCGCCCGCCAGATTCAGGCAACGCAGGCCTGGGTCGATCTGTGTGCGCATCAGCATCGTTCGGGGACGGGTGTGCCGGCCGATTACGCCATGCTGAAGGTGCAGGCGACGCGCATGCTGGAACATGTCGTGCGCGAGGCCGCGCAAGTGCTGGGCGGCGCCAGTTACATCACGGGATCCAAGATCGAGCGCATCTATCGCGAGGTGCGGGTGAACGCGATCGGCGGCGGTTCGGAAGAGATCATGCTCGATCTGGCCGGGCGGCAGATGGGGCTGGGTTAAGGGTTACACCAATCGCAGCTGGCGGGGCTGGCGGCTGTCACGCCATCGGGGCGCGGGCGGGTTTCGCGGTGGTGGCAGACGGTGCAGCCATCGATGATGGCCATCACGCCCTGCGTGGGTTGATTGCACGAGGAGCAGGGCAGGCCGCGCAGCAGATCGACCTGGCCCCAGCCGGGGGCGCCGCAATCCGGGCACAGGGCGGCCAGTCGCGCCGCCAGCCGGCCGGCAAGGCTGCGGATCGCTGCCATGCGGGTGGGGTTCATGTGGGCGCGCATGTCGGTTTCCAGCCGGTTGCCGGGCCAGGCCAAGGGCGAAAGCGTGGCCATGTCCTGCACGCCGGTGGCTAGTACGTCGCCATCGGGCCCCTTCACCACCAGCGCGTGGTACGGAAAGCCGACGCGCGTGAGGAAGGCGGCGATATCGGTGCCGGCGCTCACCTCATGCTGGGCGAAATTGGTGCGGCGCGAGACAGCGGAAAGGGTGAGTTCGAGGCCGCGCGGTGCGTCGATGAAGGCCAGGGTCTCCACGCCGCCGGCGCCGAACGGCAGCCATGGGTGCGGGCCGAAACTGCCTTCGCTGGCCAAGCCCAGATCAAGCCCGGCGGCGGCCATCCCGGCCCGCGCCTTCGCCAATGCCGCTTCGGCTGCGGTGCCGGTGCGCGAGGTGGTGCCGGTGAAGGTGCCGAACGCATCGGTATCGATGGCGGCAGGTTCAATAATCAGTCCCAGCCGGCGCGCCAATGGTGGCGCCAGCGCGCGCAGCTTTCCGTGCTGTGTGGCCAGCACGACGCGACGGCCTTCGTAAGGATGCTCAGGCAACGAAGCGCCAGTCCAGCACCTCGCCGGCGTGGAAGGGCACGATTTCGGTGCCAGCAGCCGGGATGCGGGGTGGCACGGGCGTTGCGACCCTTTCCAGCGTGATGAAATCCTGATTCAGCGGCAGGCCATAGAAGCGCGGGCCATGCTCGCTGGCAAAGCCTTCCAGCCGGTCCAGCGCGCCTTCTTCCTCGAACACGCGCGCATAGGATTCGATGGCGAAGGGTGCGCAGTAGATGCCGGCACAGCCGCAATCGCTCTCCTTGGTCTCCACGGCGTGCGGTGCGCTATCGGTCCCGAGGAAGAATTTCGGATCGCCGCCGGTGGCCGCCTGGCGCAGCGCCTGACGATGCACTTCGCGCTTGGCCACCGGCAGGCAATAGAAATGCGGGCGCATGCCGCCTTCAAACATGGCGTTGCGGTTGATGGCCAGGTGGTGCGGCGTGATGGTGGCGGCGATGTTGGGGCCGGAATCGCGCACGAAATCCACCGCATCCTTGGTGGTGATATGTTCGAACACGATCTTCAGCGCCGGGAAATCGGCGACGACGCCTTTCAGGATGCGATCGATGAACACCGCCTCGCGGTCGAAGATGTCGACTGTGTGATCGGTCATCTCGCCGTGGATGAGCAGCGGCATGCCGATGCGCTGCATCGCTTCCAGGGCCGGATAGATGTGGCGCACATCGGTGACGCCATGGGCGCTGTTGGTGGTGGCGTGGGCCGGATAAAGCTTGGCGGCGGTGAAGATGCCTTGCGCATGGCCGCGCACCAGTTCGTCCGAATCGATGCCATCGACCAGATAGCAGGTCATCAGCGGCTCGAATTTCAGGCCCGGCGAAACGGCGGCGCGAATGCGGTCCCGATAGGCAGCGGCAGCGGCAGCGGTCGTCACCGGCGGTTTCAGATTTGGCATCACGATGGCACGGGCGAACTGGCGCGCGGTGGCATCGGCCACGGCGGCCAGCATCTGGCCATCACGCAGGTGAACATGCCAATCATCGGGGCGGCGCAGGGTGAGCGATGCTGTCATGCGCCGCCTGTTACGCCGTTCATTGGTTGGCGAAAAGCCCCTCGGAACCGGCTCACTCCGGAATCATGCGTAAAGCCTTGGACCGGGCAGCGGCGTAAAAAGGGCATCGGCGGCATTCTGGCTGGCATCGGCCGCCGAACCTGGCGCCATCGAGACATGGCCGGCCGCCAGCGCCGGGCCGTCGTTGAGGCCGTCGCCAACCATCAGTACGCGGCGGCCGTTGGCGGCGAGCGACTTGATCGCCGCTAGCTTATCAGCGGGGTTGAGGCCACCTTCGCCGGTGACACCCAGCGCCCGCGCGACCGCCGCGACCGGTTCGGGGCGATCGCCGGAGAGGATACGGGCGGGCAGGCCCAGATGGGCCAGTTCGGCGATGGTGGCAGCGGCGGCCGGGCGCAGCGGATCGGCAAAGCGCAGCAGGATTTCCGGCGCCGCGCCGATCGAGAGAGCGGCAGCCATCATGTCACCGTCATCGCTGGCGGGGCGGCCAAGCCGCACGACTTGCCATGCCATTGGCCGCTTAGGCCTTCACCGGGCGTTTCCGTGACCAGTGTCACCCGTTGCGGCACGGTGCCGGCGCCGGTGAGGGCGGTGCGCAGGGCTTCAGAGAGTGAGTGGCGGCTGCACTGGGCGAGAGCCAGCGCGATGCCGGCTTGTGTTGCGTCCAGCATCGACAGGTCAACGGGTTCGGGCGACCCAAGCGTGAGGGTGCCGGTCTTGTCGAATACGGCGGCGTCCGCTTCGGCGAGCCGTTCGAGCGCGCTGCCGTCCTTCACCAGCACGCCGGCCTTCATCAGCGCGCCGGTGGCGACAATATGGGCGGCAGGCACGGCGAGGCCATGTGCACCGCAAAGGCGGTGTCTTGCGCTTGGGCCATGCCAAACAGCGCGATGATCATGGCCAGAAACAGGCCGCCTGATTTTGCCAGGGTCGCCGGCATGGTGTTGCCCCCTAATGGTTATTGCAGCTTTGGCCCTTTTGGCGCGCCGTGTTGCGCTGCGAAAATACGGGCAAGCCCTATTAGGTATTGCAACGGAGGGCGTTTTTTCCCAGTCTGGCAGCAGAACAACAAAAGGCCTGTGCAGTGCAGCAGGCCGGGGGCGTACATGCATCAACTGGCAATTGTTCATGACCATCCGGATGGGTTTCAGCCGCTGTTTGCCGCGCTGTCCCGGGCCGGGATCGATTATCTGCCGGTGCACACCGCCGGCCACGGCTTTGATCCCATTGGTGGCCAGCCGCCGGCGCCGGTGATCTTCAACCGCATCGCCATGAGCTCGGCCCGCCACGGCGTGCATCACCCGGTCTATTACGCCATGGCGCTGCTCGATCATTGGGCCGGGCAGGGGGCGCTGGTGCTGAACGGCGCCGATGCCATGGCGATCGATGCCAGCAAGGCGCGGCAGCTGGCGCTGATCAACCGGCTGGGGCTGGCGGCGCCGGCAACGCGCGTGGTGCACGACACAGCGGCGCTGCTGGCGGCGGCCACGACTATCGGCTTTCCGGTGGTGGTGAAAGCGGATGTGAGCGGTGCCGGATCGGGCGTCACCCGCTTCGATGATCGTGCTGCATTGGCGCATGCCGCCGAAGCTGGCCTGTTGCCGCCATCGGCCAACGGTGTGTGGCTGTGCCAGGCGCTGGTCAAACCGCGCGATGGCACCACCACTCGGATCGAGGTTCTGGGTGGCCGCTACCTTTATGGGGTCGATGTTGCCGCTGCCGAGGATGCGCTGATGCTCGCCAGCCCTGATGACCGGCTGCAGCGCCTGGCCCAGCGCCGCCGCCGTCGTGCCGAACCCCCGCCCAATCTGACTGCCGCGGCCGAAATGCTGGCGCGTGAGGCCGGCATGGAGGTGTGCAGCATCGAATATATGATTGACGATGTGTGCGGCACACCGCGCTTCCACGATATCAACGGCCTGTCGCCCTTCGTGGAAAATCCGATGGATGTGCTGGGTTGGGATCCGCACGATCGGCTGGTGGAACGGTTGTGGCATCATATCCGCCGTATGGGTGGATGAAGGCAATCGCGGGTTGCACCGTAACAAATGCCAACCTATGCCCTGCGGCGCGAAAGGATCTACCCATGAACCGCACCTCTGCCGCCATCAACCGCATCCAGCCATCGCCCACCATCGCGGTGACCAACAAGGCGGCCGAGTTAAAGCGTCAGGGCCGCGACATCATCGGGCTGGGCGCTGGCGAGCCGGATTTCGACACGCCGGATTTCGTCAAGGAGGCAGCTATCGCTGCTATCCACGCCAACCAGACCAAATATACGGGGGTGGATGGCACGCCCGAATGCAAGGCCGCGGTGCAGGCCAAGTTCAAGCGCGACAACAACCTCGATTACGGACTTGACCAGATCAGCATCAATTCCGGCGGCAAGCACACGATTTTCAACGCCTTGCTGGCCACGCTCGATCCGGGCGATGAAGTGGTGATTCCGGCGCCGTATTGGGTGTCTTATCCCGATATCGTGCTGCTCGCCGGTGCCACCCCGGTGGTGATCCAGTGCGGCGTCGAGCAGGGCTTCAAGCTCTCCCCCGCACAGCTGGAAGCGGCGATCACGCCCAAAACCCGCTGGTTCATCTTCAACTCCCCGTCCAACCCCACCGGCGCGGCGTACACCCGCACGGAACTGAAGGCGCTGGCCGACGTGCTGATGCGCCATCCGCAGGTGCTGGTGCTGGCCGACGACATGTACGAACATATCGTCTATGACGATTTCGATTTCGGCACCCTGGCCGAGATCGAACCCGGCCTGTACGACCGCACGCTCACCGTCAATGGCGCCTCCAAGGCCTATGCCATGACCGGCTGGCGCATCGGCTTTGCCGGCGGTCCGGCGTGGATCATCAAGGCGATGGCCAAGCTGCAATCGCAGAGCACCTCCAACCCCTGCTCCATCTCCATGGCCGCCACGGTGGCGGCGCTGAACGGTGATCAGAGCTTCCTTGCCGAGCGCAACGCCGCCTTCCAGCGCCGCCGCGATCTGGTGGTGTCCATGCTGAACCAGACGCCCGGCCTGATCTGCCCGCGCCCGGAAGGCGCCTTCTACGTCTATCCTGATTGCTCGGGGCTGATCGGCAAGACGACGCCCACCGGCACCGTGCTGATCAACGATGAAGAAGTCGCGGCCTACTTCCTCGAAACCGAAGGTGTTGCCGTTGTCCATGGCGCGGCGTTCGGCGGCTCGCCGGCCTTCCGCATCAGCTATGCGACGTCAGACGCGGTGCTGGAAGAAGCCTGCAAGCGCATCCAGCGCGCGGTGGGCAATCTGCGCTGAGAATGCGCATCGCGCTGTTTGAGCCGGAAATTGCCGGCAATGTCGGCGCCGTCCTGCGCCTCGGCGCCTGCCTGGACGTGCCCGTCGATCTGATCGAACCGCTCGGTTTCCTGTGGGACGATGCCCGCGTCCGCCGCACGGCGATGGACTATATCGATCACGTCGCGATCACCCGCCACGCCGACTGGCCCGCCTTTCACGCCAGCATTGGTGCCGCGCGGTTGGTGCTGCTTACTACCAAGGGCAGCGTTTCGGCCTATGATTTCGTCTTCCGCCCCGACGACGTGCTGCTGTTCGGCAAGGAAAGCGCCGGTGCGCCACCGCATGTCCACGCCGCCTGCGAGGGCCGCATCCGCCTGCCGATGAAACGCGACGTGCGCTCGCTGAACCTCGCCATGTCGGCCGGGCTGGCGGTGGGGGAGGCCCTGCGGCAGACGGGCGGGCTGCCGGGGTAGGAGAAAGGGGCCTCCGGCGGGCAGGGACGCAGTCCCTGCACCCGTATGTTTTCGCGTTCGCTGGACGGCGGGACCGTGCCCCCAGTCGGTGGAATCAGCGGTTAAGGGTCGGCACAAGAAAGCGTCCCAACCTCACCCAATAAGTCCGTAGCTCATTTTCCATCGGCGCGAAGTCCGGCGAGTGGATGTAACGCTGCAAGCTTGCGACTGATATGAACTGGTCGTTGAGCCTTATTCGCTCTAGCTCCTCGAAGTAGGCGCGGTCGATGATTTGCCGCTCAAGAAGGCTGGCCGCAACGCGGGTGCAGGGACTGAGTCCCTGCCCGCCAATGACGATCCCGAAAAGATCGATTACGTCACCTATGTCACCGCGCACGAGGTCGCCCACCAATATTGGGGCCACCAGATCATCAGCGCGGAGATGCAGGGCGGCACGTTGTTCGTGGAGACCATGGCGCATTATTCGGCGCTGATGGTGATGAAACAGCTCTATGGCGAGGACAAGATCCGCCGCTTCTTGAAGTACGAGCTGGACAATTATCTGCGCAACCGCGGCGGCGAGATCATCGAGGAACTGCCGCTGAACCGGGTCGAGAACCAGGGCTATATCCATTACCGCAAGGGTAGCCTGGTGATGTATCTTCTGGCTGACCGGCTGGGCGAGGATCGGGTCAACGCCATGCTGGCTGGCATCCTTGCGGCCCACAAGTTCAAGGGCGCGCCCTATCTCACCTCCACCACGCTGGTGGATGGCTACAAGTCGCTGGCCCGAAATGACGCCGAACGGCAGCTGGTGAGCGACCTGTTCGAGCGCATCACCCTGTATGATCTGAAGGCGACGGCGGCGACGACCCGGAAACTGGCCGATGGCCGCTGGGAAACGCGGCTGACGGTGGACGCCGCCAAGCTCTATGCCGATGGCAAGGGCGTGGAAAAGGCGGCGCCGCTGGCCGACACGATCGACGTTGGCCTTTTCACCGCCAAGCCGGGGCAGGGGGCGTTCAGCCGGACCGATGTGCTGGCGATGACGCTGCTGCCGGTGCAATCGGGCAAACAGGTGCTGGTGCTGATCAGCAAGGCCAAGCCGGCCTTTGCCGGGATCGATCCCTACAACAAATATGTCGACCGCAATTCGGACGACAATCTGGTGGATGTCAGCTGATCCGTTGTTCCCATAGTGGGAAGAGCGGCCCGGTGCCGAAGCCCGCGCGGTCGATGCTGTAGAAGAGGTGGATGACCGGCCCGGTGGACAGTTGGGCGGTCGTCTGCCGGTCGGTCAGCGTCGCACCGATCCGTTCAATGGCGGTGCGACTGCGAATGTTGGTTTCGCCGATCAGGAAGATCACCCGTTCCACGCTCTGCAGCGCGTGGCCGACCATGAGTGCCTTCATGATGTGATTGGTGCGGCTGCCCCAGTGGCGGCGCACCAGGAAGGTCCAGCCCACTTCCACTTCACCGGCTTCGGCTCGGCCCAAGTCAAAGCGCGAGGAACCGATGAGGACGCCGGTTGCCGGTTCTGCGGCGACCAGCATGCCGCCGCTGGCCAGGCCATCGTCGAAGAAGGCGCGGAACACCGGTTCCTGCCAGCGATCATGCGCCGGGTGGCCTTCCCAGATGCCGGGATCATGGGCGGCGGCAAACAGCGCCGGCCAGTCGTCTGCGGTGGCGGGGCGCAACGTGACGGCGGGATGGGTGAGGGTGGGCTGGCGGTTCAGCATGGGAGCCTCAGTGTGGCAGGAGGACAAAGCGCGCGCTGGCATAGATGACCACGCCGATGCAACCCCCGATCAGCGTGCCGTTGATGCGGATGAACTGCAGATCGCGGCCAACCGCCTGTTCCACCTTGTCGGTGACGGTATCGGCATCCCAGCTGCGCACGGTTTCGGAAACCAGCTTCACGATCTCGTCGCCATGGGTCTTGGCCAGCCCGGCAACCGCGCGGCGCAGGGCGGTGTTCAGCCCCGCCTTCAACGCGTCGTCACCTTCGATGCGGTTGCCAAGCGCCATCAGCGCATCGCCCAGCCGGTTCTCGCCGGGTTGTTTCAGGCTGCTGGCCAGCGCGCCGCGCGCGGCATCCCACAGGCCCTGCACCCAACTGCCCATCGCCTGATTGGCGAGTAGATCATCCTTGAAGCCTTCGACGCGCGCCTGGGATTCGGGGAAGTGGCGCAAATCGAACGTCCATTGCTTGAACGCCTCCACCAGACGCTGGCGCACCGTGTGCCAGGGATCATGCTTGATCTCCACCAGCAGCCGCTGCACCGAACTGATCATCGTGTCCGACAGGCTTTCATCGGCGCCGGCGAGGCGCAGCAGCCAGTTGGTGCGCTCTGTCACCTTGCCGCGAATATTGGGGGCTTCGTCAACGATGGTCGCCAGCCCCCATTCGACAGCGGCATCGATCAGCAGTTCGTGGCGGCCACCCGCCACCAGCGTGTCCACCGCATCGGCAACGATGGGTGACAGCTGCATCGATTGCAGCCGGCCGCGGGCCAGATCTTCCACCGCCTTGGCGATTGAGGGATCATCCAGCCCGTCGATCAACTGGCCAACCAGTGGCGCAAGGCCCTTCTTGCGGTTCGGGCCTTCCGCAGGCGGTGCCGCCAGCCAGCGCGCCAGCACGCCGGCCAGATCGGCATCATCCAGCCGGCGGGCAACGACCTGGGGTTTCAGGAAATTGTCTTTCAGGAACTGGGCCAGGGTTCCGCCCAGCCGGTCCTTCTGTTGCGGGATGATGGCGGTGTGCGGGATCGGCAGACCCAGCGGATGACGGAACAGCGCGGTGACGGCGAACCAGTCGGCAAGGCCGCCCACCATCGCCGCTTCACTGAACGCCATCACCCACGGCACAGACGGATGCGCCTTGGAAAACATCAGGCAGACGATGAAAATCACGGCCATCGCTGCCAGCAGCAGCGTCGCCATCAGGCGCATCCGGTGAAAGGGCGATTCCGGCAGCAGGCTGTTCAGGGCGTGATCACTCCGCAGGCGTTGCGCCGGGAAGCTTAGCAGCCCCTTCGTTGTTGGTGAACCACCGCTTCATGCGCGGCGCCAGCCATTCTTCCACCGAAACGGCGATGGAGAAGCCGGCGGGCACGATGATCAGGGTGAGAGCGGTCGAAACAATCAGGCCGCCGATCACCACGATGCCCATCGGTGCGCGCCAGGAACCGTCACCACCCAGCGCCAGCGCCACCGGCATCATGCCCGCTACCATGGCGACCGTGGTCATCACGATCGGCTGCACGCGCCTGTGGCCGGCCTCAAGGATCGCTTCCAGTTTTGGAACGCCCTTCTCCATTTCTTCGATGGCCATGTCGACCAGAAGGATGGAGTTCTTGGCGACAATGCCGAGCAGCATCAGCAGGCCGATAAACACCGGCATGGAGATGGCATTGCCGGTGAGCCCAAGGGCGATCAGGCCACCCAGCGGCGCCAGCAACAGCGACATCATGTTGACGAACGGCGGCAACACCCGCTTGTACAGCAACACCAGCACGGCAAACACCATCACCACACCGGCGATCACCGCCAGGATGAAGTTTGACACGAGTTCGCCCAACCACTTCTGCATGCCCAGCTGCACCTTTTCGACGCCAGGCGGCAGGTTCTTCAGGCTGGGCAGCAGGTTCACTTTGGTCTGCACATCGCCAGACAGCAGGCCTGGGGCAAGATCGGCACCCATCAGGATGCGGCGCTGCTGGTTGAAGCGGCGGATTTCGGTGGGGCCGGTTCCAAAGCTGATTTCGGCGACCACCTTCAGTGGCACGGTGCCGCCGCGCGCGGTGGGCACCGGCAGGTTTTCGATCGTGGAAAGATTGCGCCGCGAGGATTCGGCCAGTGCGACACGGATCGGGATCTGGCGATCCGCGACGCTGAACTTGGCGACATTCTGATCGATATCGCCCAGCGTGGCGATGCGGATGGTTTCCGACAGCGCAGCCGTGGTCACACCCAGTTCGGCGGCAAGATCAAGCCGCGGCTTGATGGTGATTTCCGGCCGTTGCAGGCCGCCATCGATCCGGGCCTGGCGCAGTTCTGGCATCGCGCGCATTTCTTCCACCACCTTGCGGGCGGTGCTTTCGAGCAGGATGGGATCATTGCCGGTGAGTGTGACACTGATCGGGCGGCCGCCGGGCGGGCCATCGCCCTGGGCTGAAAAGCCGATTCGGGCATCGGGAATGGCGGCCAGCTTGGGCGCCATTGCACGTTCCCAATCGATGCGGTGCATCGTCCGGCTTTTCTTCAGCGTGAGATAGATGTTGCCGCCGCCGACATCGACATCGGCAAAGGCCAGCGCCAGATCGGGCGAGCTTTCCAGCACGGCCACAGCCTTTTCAACGATGGCTTCGGTTTGTGGCAGCGTGACGCCAGGCGGAAGGGAGATGGTCACTTGAGCGTCGTCATTGTCGACGTCGGGCTGGAAGGTCATCGGCAGGGTGGCAAACAACACGATCGTCAGCCCCAGCGCGACGCCGCCAATGCCGAACACGGTCTTCATGCGGTTGGCCAGCGCCCAGTTCAGGATACCCATATAGACATCGACCCACTTGCCGGTGCCATGTTCGGCCTGGCCCTCGCTCTTCAGGAAGAAGGCGGCGAGCATCGGCGTGATGAGGCGGGCGACGGCAAGGCTGATCAGGACGGAGACCGCAACGGTTGCGCCGAAATTCTTGAAGAACTGGCCAGAAATGCCGGGCATCAGCGCCACCGGCAGGAACACCGCGACAATCGACATGGTGGTGGCAACGACGGCCAGGCCGATCTCGTCGGCCGCGTCCATGCTGGCCTGCCAGGCGGATTTGCCCATGCGCATGTGGCGCACGATGTTTTCGATCTCCACAATGGCATCGTCAACCAGCACGCCCGCCACCAGGCTGAGCGCGAGCAGCGAAAGCTGGTTGAGGCTGAAGCCCAGCCAGACATCGAGGAACCAGAAGGTGGGAATGGCAGAAAGAGGGATGGCCAGTGCCGAGATCACTGTGGCGCGCCAATCGCGCAGGAACAGCCACACCACCAGCACGGCGAGGATCGCGCCTTCGATCATCGCGTCGATAGCGCCGTGATACTGGTTCTTGGTATATTCCACCGAGGTGAATTCCAGCTTGAACGAAACCTTGGGATACTGCGTGCGCAGGGCATCGATTTCCTTCACCGCCGCATCATACACCGTGACGTCGGACGAGCCCTTGGCCTTGGCCATCGAGAAGCTGAGCACCTGGCGGCCATTAAGCTTGGAAATGCTGCGCTGCTCTGCATAGCCGTCGCGTACATCGGCGATATCGGCAAGTCGGATGCTGCGCCCCTGGCCAAGATTGATCTGGGTTTCGCCGAGGCCCACGGCGTTGCGGGCATTGCCCATCACGCGAACCGATTGTTCGGCGCCGGCGATTTCGGCGCGGCCACCGGCGGCATTCAGGTTCACCTGACGCAGCTGGGCGTTCACCTGGCTTGCCGTGACGCCATAGGCCTGCATGCGATCGGGATCGAGGATCACCCGGATTTCGCGGCTGACCCCACCCGAACGGCGCACCTGAGCCATGCCGGGGATGCCCAGCAGGCGCTTGGCCACGGTGTTGTCGACGAACCAGCTGAGTTCTTCCAGGGTCATCGCCGTGGATTCAACCGCGAAATAGGCAATCGGCCCGCCGGCAATGTCGAGCCGGCTCACCTGCGGCTGCAGGATGCCCTGCGGCAGATCGGAACGGATATTGGCAATAGCGTCGCGCACATCGTTAACGGCGCGATCAATCGGCGTGCCGATGGCAAACTGCACCATGGTGCGGCTGCTGCCTTCGGAAACCGTGCTGTTCACTTCATCGACACCGGTGATGTTGCGCACCGCCGCTTCAACCCGCTGCGTGACCTGGTTTTCCAGCTCTTCCGGGGCAGCGCCCGGCTGCGCCACCATGATCATCGCGCCCGGGAATTCGATATCGGGCTGGTTGTTGATGTCCATCGCCCGGAACGAAAGGATGCCGGCCAGCATCAGCAGTGCGAACAGCACCAGCGGCGGTACCGGGTTCTTGATCGACCAGGCGGAAATATTGCGCATTGTGGGCGTGTCCTGTCGAAATCAGCGCGTGGCGGGTGCGGCCAGCACCGGCTTGATCGTATCGCCCGGCTTCAGGAAGGCGCCGGCACTGGCCACCACCCGTTCCGCGCCGGTGAGGCCCGAAGCAACACCGACGCCGGCATCGCTGATCGCGCCCACTTCGATGCTGCGGCGCTCCACCTTGTTGTCTTTGCCCAGTACATAGACGAAATTGCCGTTCGCATCTGCCAGTACCGCGGATTGCGGCAGCAGCGGCCGCGTGGTTTCGCCGCCTTCGATGCGGGCGCGGGCAAAGGCGCCAACCCGCAGGCCGGGCGTATGTTCAAGTTGGATGCGCACGATGCCCTGGCGATTGGCCGGATCGATCACCGGATCGATCAGCCACACCTTGCCCTTGAAGCCTTCGGTCGCGCCCACCGGAGTGACGACAGCAGACATGCCTACCTTCAGCCGGGCGAGATCCTGTTCGGCGACCTGGGCGCGCATTTCCAGCGCATTGCCTTCGGCCAAGCGGAACAGTGCGCCGGTGCCGGGGCCGACCACCTGGCCGGTTTCGACATTGCGCGACAGGATCAGGCCAGCAGCCGGCGACCGCACGTCAAGTCGGTCAGCCCGTTCGCGGGCCGCACCCAACTGGGCGCGGGCCACGCCAACGCGGGCCTGTGCGCCATCGCGGGTGGCAAGGCGTTGATCGATGTCGGCACGGCTGATGAAGCCCTTGGCCACCAGGCTTTCGGCGCGGGCCAGATTGGCCTGCGCCAGCCGGGCTTCGGCTTCGGCCTGGCGAACGCTGGCAGAAAGCTGGGCGATTTCCTGGGTTTGCACCTGGCGATCGATCTGGGCCAGCACCTGGCCGGCGCCAACGCGCTGGCCGGGTTCCACCGTCACGCGCACCACGCGACCACCTTCGCCCTGCACACCCACGGCGGCATCGCGCTTGGCGGCAATGCTGCCAGGCGCGGTGATCGCATCAGCAAGCATGGTCGTGCCCGGCACCAGCACGGTCACTTCCGGCAGGTTGCTTGCGGGCGCGGCCGGCGGTGCCGCAGCGGGGCCGAACGCCTGCCACGCAGCCGCCCCAGCCAGCGCGACAGCCAGCGCGATCAGGCCCGGCTTCAGCCAGCGGTTGCGCTTTGACGGCGTGTCGCCTTCGGTCGGCGGAAAGGAATAGACCTCAGCCGCAGCTGGCGAGGGGACGGACTGGTGGGCGTTCATGAACATAGTTCCTCTGCGTTGGTGTATTATCGAAATACATCACCGCATGCAAGATGCTTTCATAGAGCAAGTCTATGGCAGCAAAAAGACAAATTTGAGTGCTACTCGACGCTATTTCGCCGCACGGAATGGGGGCAAAAAATAGCAGGGGTGACGGCGACGGCCAGTCGCGGCATCATGCCGGCACCGCGAACCAGGAGCTGATCCATGCGCTTGTCTGCCGTTCTGCTGCTCTTGCTGGCTGTCTCCGCTCCCGTCGCTGCTCAGGATCGGACGCAAGTGCCGCCACCTGGTCTGCCGCCATTGCCCGCTGACGGCCCCATGCGCTTGATGCTGCAACGCACCGCCCCGATGCCAGCCATGCTCACCGTCAACGCCAGTGCCGATGTGGCCCGGGCGCCGGACCAGCTGCGGATGACGGCCGGCGTGCTCACCACTTCGGCCACGGCGGCCGAGGCGATGGCCGCCAACGCGGCCCGCATGAACGATGTGCTGGCGGCTCTGAAAGCCGCCGGCGTCGCCGATCGCGACGTGCAGACCACCGGGCTCAGCCTCAATCCGCAATATCGTTACGAACCGAACCAGTCGCCGATCCTCACTGGTTACCAGGCCCGCAACAGCATCAGCCTGCGCACCCTGAAGTTGGGCGATGCCGGCAAGCTGATCGACGTGGCGATCAAAGCCGGCGCCAACGAGGTGCAGGGGCCGGAGTTCACCTTGGCCAATCCGGACGCCGCGCTGGATGATGCGCGCACCGCGGCGGTTGCCAAGGCCCGGGCCCGGGCGGAGCTTTATGCCAAGGCTGCCGGCCTGAGAGTGAAGCGCATTGCCAGCATCAGCGAAGGCGCCGGCGCTCCGGAACCCGGCCCGCGGCCGATGATGCGCATGGCGATGGCCGAAGTCGGCGCCGCGCCGACGGTGCAGCCGGGTGAATTGTCATTGTCCGCGCAGGTGACGATCAGCTTTGAGCTGGAAGGCCAGCCATGACGGCCTTCACGCCCAGCTTCACCCGGGGCTTGCACGAAATCGGCGACGGCCTGTTCGCCTGGCTGCAGCCCGATGGCGGCTGGGGCTGGTCCAACGCCGGGCTGATCGTGGAAGGGCGGCCCGGTGACGGCGCGGCGGCGCTGGTGGACACATTGTTCGACACCCAGCTGACTGCCGAGATGCTGGCCGGCATGGAGCGCGCGACGGGCTTTGGCGCGGCGAGCATCGGCCAGGTGGTCAACACCCATGCCAATGGCGATCACACCCACGGCAATCATCTGCTGGAAAAGGCGGACATCATCGCGTCGGAAGCGTCGGCGCGCGAGATGGAGGCGTTTTCACCGGCATTGCTAGCGCAGTTGAAGGCGGCAGGCGCGGCCGGGCAGATGGGGGTGGCCGGTCGCTATTTCGCCGAGGTGTTTGCGCCGTTCGATTTTGCCGGCGTGCAGGAACGCACGCCGACCCGCACCTTCTGTGGCCAGACCCAACTGGACGTGGGCGGCCGTGCGGTTGACCTGATTGAAGTTGGCCCTGCGCACACCGCCGGCGATGTGCTGGTGCATGTGCCGCAAGCCAAGGCGGTGTTCACCGGCGACATATTGTTCATCGAAGGCACGCCGATCATGTGGGCCGGGCCGGTATCGAACTGGATCGCCGCCTGCAACCGCATCATTGCCATGGATGTGGATGTCATCGTGCCGGGTCACGGCCCCCTCACCGACAAGGCTGGTGTGCGCGAGGTGGCGGATTATCTCGCCTATATCGACAGCGAAGCCCGCACCCGTCACGCCGCCGGCCTGTCGGCCGAGGACGCCGCGCGCGACATCGGGCTGGGCCGTTATGCGACGTGGAAGGACGCCGAACGCATCGCGGTCAATGTCGACACGCTGTATCGCGAGTATAACAACGACCCGACGCCGCCCGATGCCATCCGCCTGTTCGGGCTGATGGGGCAGATCTACTACGACAGGCGGTAGGCGCTGCGATCAGGCAGCCGTCACCCCGCCATCGATCACGAAATTCTGCCCCGTCGTGAAGGCTCCGGCCTTGCCAGCCAGAAACACGGCCATGCCGGCAATTTCATCCGGCACGCCGATGCGCTTCAGCGGCGCGGTGGCGGTGGAGCGCTTCAGGGTTTCGGCATCATCCCACAACGCCTTGGCAAAATCGGTCTTGATCAGGCCGGGCGCGATGCAGTTCACGCGCACATTGTCGGGACCATATTCACAGGCGAGGTTGCGGGCGAGCTGCATGTCGGCCGCCTTCGAGATGCAATAGGCACCGATGATGGTGCTGCCGCGCAGGCCGCCGATGCTGCTGACGATGGTGATGGTGCCATCCCTGCGGGCACGCATCGCCGGGGCCACCATGCTGATCAGCCAGTGGTTCGAAACGATGTTGTTCTGCAGGATCTTGGTGAAGGCTTCATCAGAAATGCCGCCCTGCGGGCCATAATAGGGGTTGCTGGCGGCGTTGCAGACCAGGTGATCGATCTGGCCCCATTTGGCGACGGTGGCATCAACCAGCGCCTGCAGGCTTTCCTTACTGGCAATATTGGCCGGCACGCTGATGGCGGCTTCGCGGCCGACGGCGGCGTTGATCTCGTCCCGTGCGGCTTCGCAGGCATCCGCCTTGCGGCTGGAGATCACCACGTAGGCGCCATGTTCGGCCATGCGGTGGGCAATGGCCTTGCCGATGCCGCGGCTGGAACCGGTGATGAGGGCGGTCTGCCCGGTCAGATCAAAAAGTGCCGGAAGGGCCATGGCGAAGTCTCCCCAGTGGTTGTTTGACGCAATCTAGGCCGCTGCTGCACCATCTGTCCACGCGCTAAGAGTGACAGGGTGGTGACAGCCTGCCATCAAACGCCATGACCGAATCATCTCCCGCAAAGCTGAGCTCCAACGGCGTGCGCGCCACCATCCTGTCGTGCCTGTTTTTTGCCGGCTTTGGCGCTTTGATCCCGCATCTGCCGACCTGGCTGGATGCGGTGCAGGGCTTCACCGGCGTGCAGATCAGCCTGGTGCTCACGGTTGGTGGCTTGTCGCGAATTGTGGTCGGGCCGCTCACTGCCGCCTGGGCCGCAGGCCAAAGCGACAAGCGCGCGCCGCTGTTTCTGTTCGCCTTCCTGCTTAGCGCTGGTTTTGGTGCGCTCTGGTTCGTTGAAGGCTTCTGGCCGGTGTTTGTCATCATCCTGCTGATGGATGTCGGCTTCTGGGGCCTGCTGCCGGCCGTGGAGGCAGCCTTGATCCGGCTGACGAAATCGGGGCTGCCGCACTACGGCTTCGCGCGTGGCCTGGCGTCGGCAGCGTTCATTGTCGGTTCGTCCAGTGTGGGCGCGCTGGTGACGGATTTCGGGCCGTGGGCGATCTGGGCATGGCTGCTGGGCGTGTCGATTGCGCTGATCGGTGCGGCGTTCGTGATGCAGAAGGAGCCCGTGCGGGGCAATGAGGAAGGCGATTTCCTTGGCCGCCTGAAGGAAGGCGTGGGCCTTCTAAAGAACCGCCGCTTTGCGCTGCTGATCTTCGCCGCCGGCATCTTGCAGGCCACGCACGGCTATTTCTACGGCTTTGGCGTGCTGATCTGGACCAAGGATCAGGCGATTTCACAGACGGTGGCGGGTAATCTCTGGTCGGTCGGGGTGGCGGTGGAAGTGCTGTTCCTGATGTTCCTTGGCGGCTGGTCGAGCAAATTTGCTTCGGAAACCCTGATCCTGGTGGGCGCCGTCGCCTGCATCATCCGCTGGACGGCGATGGCCTTCCTGCCGCCGGAATGGGCGCTGTGGCCGCTGCAGGTGCTGCACGCCGGCACCTTTGCGGCGGTGTTCCTGGGCGCGATGCGGCTGGTCAACCAGATGATGGGCGACGAACAGACGGCGACGGCGCAGATGATCTACATGGCGCTTGCCTCGGCCCCGGCGCAGGCCTTTACCACCTTCGTTTCCGGTTATCTTTATGATGCGCTGGTGGCCGATGGCGATGCCGCGCTGGGCTATCTGGCGATGACCGGGGTGAGTGTCTTGGGGCTGGTGCTGGCGCTGATGTTGTGGGTGACGCGGGCGAAGCCGAACGCACAACTGGCGCCTGCCTAACTGCGCAATTCCTGTTCCGGCTGGCTGGCATATTGCGGCAGCGGAATGGCGGCGGCAGCAGCGCGCAGGGCGTTGCTCCAGCGGTTGTTGAGTTCGCTGTAATATTCATCATCCACCTCGATCGGGTGGATCAGCTCCAGATCGGAAACGCCGCTGCGGATGGTGGCGATATCGACGGGCAGGCCCACGGCCAGGTTTGATCGCATGGTGGCAGAGAAGCTGATCAGCGCGATCTTCAGGGCTTCCGCCATCGGTGTTTCATAGGTGAGCATGCGATCGAGCACCGGCTTGCCATATTTGGTCTCGCCAATCTGCAGGAATGGCGTGTCGGACTCGCCCCTGCACCCGTTTGTTTTTGGGCGGCCCCTGCAGTGTGCGCCTGCCATCCTGTTTTGAAAGAGCCAACAAGACCTCGCCACACGTGCGGGCCATTTCACTTTGTGCATTTTATTTGACAGTTTTGACGCATTTCGCCGGTTTCACCACGCCCATATCAACAATTGACCGGTGACGCCGGGCCGGGAAGGTCGCATAGTCAGCCGACGGCATGGGTCCGTTCAGGAGACAGACGATGGCCAAGGGTCAGGCAAAATCCAACAAGGAAGTCCGCAAGCCCAAGAAGGAAGCCCCCAAGAAGGTGATCCAGGCCAACCCTTCGACCAAGTGAATTTCCCCTTCACTGCTGATTGGTCTGTCGGTGGTTTCGGCGCGGTGATGAAACTGATCGGCGGCGCACCAGACTGAAAGCGCGCCGCCTTGCTGCCGTGCGGTTACCGCAGGCTGACAATGCCCAATTTGTCTTCCTTCGCCCGCGCCTTCACCGATTCCTCACTGCGGGTCAGCGCCTTGGCGATGGCCCGCAGCGGCATGCCCTTCTTCGCCAGCGTGTGCAGTTTCTGCACTTCATCGCTCGTCCACGCCTGCTTGTGCCGCTCGAACTTCTCGCCCACCGCGCACACTCCCCTGCCCAAATCACCACTGCGCTGAAAATGCCGAACGCACGGCCGCTATCGCTGCATCACCGCCGCCAGCGCGGGCGTCAACTTCGTTCTTCGCGGCAGGCAGGGGTGACCACTGCACCCGTTTGTTTTCGGGCAGCCCTTGGCCTCCAAAAAGCCCTGTCATGCTGGCGCAGGCCAGCATTCACTGCAGGGCAGGGGGCACTCCTGCTGGCCGGAGGTCTCCTTTTACTCCGCCGCCGGGAGATAAATCTCCCCGCCCTTGGCCCTGAACTCGGCGCTCTTTTCCGCCATGCCGGCTTCCAGCATTTCGGCGCTGTTCTGTTTGGCGGCGTAGTCGCGCACGTCCTGCGTGATCTTCATCGAACAGAACTTCGGCCCGCACATGGAGCAGAAGTGCGCCACTTTGGCGCCTTCGGCCGGAAGCGTCTCGTCGTGATAGGCCAGAGCGGTTTCCGGGTCCAAACTCAGGTTGAACTGGTCGCGCCAGCGGAAATCGAAGCGGGCGCGGCTCAGCGCGTCGTCGCGCAGTTGGGCGGCCGGGTGGCCCTTGGCCAGGTCAGCTGCGTGGGCGGCGAGTTTGTAGGTAATGACGCCGACTTTCACGTCGTCCCGATCGGGCAGGCCGAGATGTTCCTTGGGCGTGACGTAGCAGAGCATCGCGCAGCCGAACCAGCCGATCATGGCGGCGCCGATGCCGCTGGTGATATGATCGTAACCGGGGGCGATGTCGGTGGTGAGCGGCCCCAGCGTGTAGAAGGGGGCTTCGCCGCATTCTTCCAACTGCTTTTCCATGTTCACCTTGATCTTGTGCATCGGCACGTGGCCGGGGCCTTCGATCATCACCTGGCAATCATGTTCCCAGGCGATCTGGGTGAGTTCGCCCAGGGTCTCGAGTTCGGCAAACTGGGCGCGATCGTTCGCGTCCGCAATGGAGCCGGGGCGCAGGCCGTCACCCAGCGAGAAGCTCACATCATAGGCTCGCATGATCTCGCAGATCTCGCGGAAGTGGGTGTAGAGGAAGTTTTCCTTGTGGTGCGACAGGCACCATTTCGCCATGATCGAGCCGCCGCGTGAAACGATGCCGGTGACACGCTTGGCCGTGAGCGGCACATAGGCCAGGCGCACGCCGGCGTGGATGGTGAAATAATCGACGCCCTGTTCGGCCTGTTCGATCAGCGTGTCGCGATAGACTTCCCAGGTGAGATCTTCGGCGACGCCGTTCACCTTTTCCAGCGCCTGGTAGATCGGCACGGTGCCGATCGGTACGGGGCTGTTGCGCAGGATCCATTCGCGGGTGTTGTGGATGTTGCGGCCGGTGGACAGGTCCATGATGTTGTCCGCACCCCAGCGGGCGGCCCAGACCATCTTTTCGACTTCTTCCGCCACGGAGGACGCGACGGCGGAGTTGCCGATGTTGGCGTTGATCTTCACCAGGAAATTGCGGCCGATGATCATCGGTTCGGCTTCCGGGTGGTTGATGTTGGCCGGGATGATGGCACGGCCGCGGGCGATTTCGCTGCGCACGAATTCCGGCGTGACGTAATCGGGGATTTCGGCGCCGAAGGATTCACCGTCGCGGATCAGGCCATCACGCTGGGCGCGGCCGATGTTTTCGCGGATGGCGACATATTCCATTTCCGGCGTGATGATGCCGCGGCGGGCATAAGCGATCTGGGTGACGGCCTGGCCGGCTTTGGCGCGCAGCGGGTTCTTCACGACGTTGGGGAATTCGGCGACGTCGGCCTTGCCGCCGGGCACGTTGGCGACGCCATTGTCTTCGGGTTTCACTTCGCGGCCGGGATAGCGTTCCAGGTCGCCGCGGGCTTCCACCCAGGCGGTGCGCAAGGGGGGCAGGCCAGCGGCGATATCGATGGTGGTGGTGGCATCGGTGTAGGGGCCGGACGCGTCATAGATGCGCACCGGCGGCTCCGTGGCCGAGGGATCGAGCGCGACTTCGCGCATGGCGACGCGGATATCCGGGTGGATGGTGCCGGCGACATGGATCTTGCGGCTGCCCGGCAGCGGCCCGGTGGTGACCGGCATTTCCAGCTTGGAGTTGATATCGGCCATGGTCGTGCATCCTTCCAATAGTCGGAATGGATGGTGCGCATCTGGCAATTGCCAGAACTTCGGGCGCTCCCTCCCTCCGCCGGGGTCAACCGGATCAGGTTCAGCGGGTTGCGCCTTTGCGCTCTCAGCCGCTAATGCGGCACCCCGGGGAATGAGTCTGGACTAGGCCTGTGTGGTCCAGTTGGCAAGGCCGCGATCGGTGCCGCACAGCCTGTCCCAGAAGCGGAAATAGAGGCCGTAATTGCAGTTGTAGTGGCGGTGATGGGCCTCGTGATGGCTGGCCGAGATGATGTGGCGGCCGAACCAGCCATTGATCCACGAGCGCGGGAACATTTCCCAGCCCATGTGGTTGGTGACGCCCATGATGGTGGCGATCAGCATCACGATGCCCAGCGCGCCGATGTGGATCGGGATGATGAACATCAGCGCGGGGATGAGGATGGCGCCGGAAATGGCTTCCCACGGGTGGAAGCTCATCGCGGCCCAGGCGGTGGGCGGCCGGCTGGCGTGGTGGACGGCGTGGGCGGCCTTGAACAGGCTTGGGCGGTGCATCCAGCGGTGCGCCCAATAGAACCAGCTGTCGTGCAGGAAAAGATAGACGAGGATTGAGACGGGTATCCAGGCGGCCTGCAGGGGGCCATCCACGCTCACCATGATCTGCGTGAGGCCCCAGCCGCGCCAGGCTTCGATGGCAAGGCCGGCGGGGATGGCATAGATGATGGCGGAGATCAGCGACCAGCGGATTTCGGCACTGATCTGGCGCTGGCGCTTGGCCGGATCGGCTGGCCCGGCCTGAACGCCACGCCGCTGTGTGAGCCAGGCAAAGCCGCCCGAAACCGCGAGGTAACGGACGGCGATGATGGCGGCCATCGAGACGACGGCAAGAACGAGGGTCGCGGCGGTGTTCACGCCGGCGGGTGTAGCGCGCGGGCATCAAACCGCCAAGCGGCAGCACGTCGCGGGCGTTGGGGCGGATCAGAAGCTCACGATGCCGAAGATGCGCAGCAGCCAGACGATGACGGCGATGATCACGACGATGTTGATGATCGACTTGATGGTGCCGTCCATCGGGATCTTGTTGTTGACCAGCCAGAGCAGGACGCCAACGACGATGAGAACGATGATGGTCTGAATAAGCATGTGTTGCCTCGCGAACAGTGGATACGAGACAGGATAGGGCTTTGTGCGGGAACTGCGCGTTGTGGCTTCTACGGTTGCACAGCTCGGCCATTGGCATGGGGGTATCTACGCGGGGGGCTGAACCGGGCTTCGGGATCGATCAGCGCGGGAAGGAAATGGTGGAGCAGAGGGGGATCGAACCCCTGACCTCAGCAGTGCGATTGCTGCGCTCTCCCATCTGAGCTACTGCCCCGCACCAAATCCTGATCCCCCGTTCGGGAGGGCCGCCGATATAGCGCGGCGGCGGCACTTTGCAACGGAGAAATCAGTCGAACCCGTGCGCCAGATACTGCTCGGCAATCGCCGCGTGCAGGGCGGCGCCGCGGGCCATGGCGCTTTCATCAAGGTGCATGTGGGTGCTGTGGAGACCGCAGCAGGCGCGCCAGTCCGTGCCCTGTTCGGCCACGCCGAGGAAGAACATCGCGCCCGGCACTTTTTCCAGCACATAGGCGAAATCTTCGGCGCCCATGATGGGATTGGCCAGCGTTTGCCAGGCGTCCTCGCCGAACAGGCGTTTCGTCACCGCTTCGCCCAATGCCACGGCGCGGCCGTCGCAGTTGGTGACCGGGAAGCCGGGGATGATCTCCACCGTGGCACTGGCGCCGTGGGCCGCCGCGATGCCCTGTGCGAGGCGCGGCAGGCCATCGTGGAGTTTCAGGCGCGTGGCCGCCGAGAGCGTGCGCATGGTACCGAACAGCAGCGCGGTTTCGGGGATCACATTGTCGGTGGTGCCGGCGCTGATCTGGCCGATGGTGATGACGGCGGGATCGAACACGCTGATCTGGCGGGTCACGAACGTCTGCAGCGCCAGCGCGATCTCGCAGGCGATGGGGACGGGATCGAGCGCATCGTGCGGCATGGAGGCATGACCGCCGCGGCCGGTGATAACGATGCGGAGCTTGTCGTTGCTGGCCAGAAGCGCGCCAGTGCGGCCACCCACAACGCCCCACGGCGCATTGGGCATAATGTGCAGCGCGAACGCCGCATCAGGGAGCGGATCGATCAGGCCATCATCCAGCATGTAGCGGGCGCCGTGATGGCCTTCCTCGCCGGGCTGGAACATGAACATCACGCTGCCGGCAAGACTCTCGCGCCGTTCGCACAGCATGCGCGCAGCACCGGCCAGCATCGCGACATGGGCATCATGGCCGCAGGCGTGCATGGCGCCAGGAATGGTGCTGGCGAAATTGAGACCGGTTTCCTCTGGCATCGGCAGCGCATCGGTATCACCGCGCAGCAGCACGGTGCGGCCGTTCGCGGGGCCCTTGAGGGTGGCGATGATGCCGGTGGTGGAAGGGCCAGTGCGGAATTCGAGCGGCAGGCCGGCGAGCGCGGCCATGATCTTTTCAGCCGTGCGAGGGTTGTGCAGGCCCAGTTCCGGTTCGGCATGAATGGCGCGGCGCAGCGCGGTCATGCCGGGCAGGGCAGCTTGTGCGGGGTGTGTCCAGTCGATCATCCCGCAAGGCTAGCGCCTTCCCTTGGGCAGCGCCACACGCTAGGCGCAGGTGATGCAGCATGACGCAATCATCCTGGGCGCCGGCGGTGCCGGCCTGTTCTGTGCGCTAACCGCCGGGCAGATGGGCGCGCGGGTGCTGGTGATCGATCACAACCAGGAACCGGGCAAGAAGATCCTGATTTCCGGCGGCGGCCGCTGCAATTTCACCAATATTGGTGCAGTGCCGGATCGGTATCTGAGCGAGAACAAGCACTTCGCCCGCTCCGCGCTGTCGCGTTACACGCCGGCCGATTTCGTCGATCTGGTGCGCCGATACAATATCGCCTTCCACGAAAAGACGCTGGGGCAATTGTTCTGCGATGGTTCGGCGAAACAGATTGTTGCCATGCTGATGGACGAATGCGCCGCTGGCCGTGTGGATTTCGCCTTTGGTGCGGCGATCAGCGATGTGAGCCATGCTGATGGCCGCTTCACCGTCACCACCAGTGCCGGCATTTACAGCTCGCCGAACCTGGTGATCGCCACCGGCGGGCCGGCGATTCCCAAGCTTGGCGCAACGGGCTTTGCCTACCAATTGGGCAAGCAGTTCGGGTTGAAGATCATCCCGCCGCGCCCGGCGCTGGTGCCCTTCACCCTGCCGCAGACAGAGAATCTGTTCCGTGAACTGGCCGGCGTGGCGGCCGAAGTGGTGGCGAAAGCGGGCAAGTCTGCCTTCCGCGAAGCAGCCTTGTTCACGCACAAGGGGCTTTCCGGCCCGGCAATGCTGCAGGTGTCCAGCTACTGGCGGCACGGCGAAGCGATTGCGGTGGATTTCCTGCCCGATGCGCCGACTGATTGGTTGATCAGCGCCAAGCGGCAACGCCCCAAGGCGGGGTTGAAATCCGTGCTGGGCAGCGCTTTGCCGGAGCGGCTGGCCACGGCACTCGCCGACACGCTGGGGCTCGGCGGCGACATGGCCAGCCAGAAGGATGCGGCGCTCACCGCCGCAATGCAGCGCCTCAAGGGATGGGCCTTCCGCCCTGATGGCACCGAAGGCTTTGCCAAGGCCGAAGTGACCGCGGGCGGCATCGACACCGCCGGGCTTTCTTCCCGCAGCATGGCGGCCAATCACATTGAAGGGCTGTTCGCCATCGGAGAGGCCGTAGACGTTACCGGCTGGCTGGGGGGCTATAACTTCCAGTGGGCCTGGGCCAGCGGACACGCCGCCGGGACGGCAATCGCGGAGAGAGTGCATTCATGATGAGCTATGACGAAGTGGTGATGGGCCGCCGTTCCATTCGCGGTTTCAAGCCCGATCCGGTGCCGCTGGAGCTGATCAAGGAAATTCTCACTATGGCGATGCGCTCGCCGTCGTCGATGAACACGCAGCCGTGGAATTTTACCGTGGTCACCGGTGAACCGCTCAATCTCATCCGCGCCGGCAACACCGAACGCAACATGGCCGGCGTCCCGCACAGCCGCGAATTCCGCACCGGCACGGCGTTCGAAGGCGTTCACCGCGAACGCCAGATCGGCGTGGCCAAGCAATTGTTCAGCGCCATGGGCATCGCCCGCGACGACGCGCCGGCCCGGATGGACTGGGTGCTGCGCGGTTTCCGCCAGTTCGACGCGCCGGTGTGCGTGATCATCACCTATGACAAGAAACTGTCGGGCAGCGACGACACGCCATTCGATTGCGGCGCGGTTTCGACCGCGCTGGTCAACGCCGCCTGGTCGCGGGGTCTGGGCGCGGTGATCAACAGCCAGGGCATAATGCAATCGCCGGTGGTGCGCGAACATGCCGGCATTGCCGATGATCAGGTGATCATGAAGGCTATCGCCATCGGCTGGCAGGATGACAGCTTCCCGGCCAACGCGGTGGTTTCGGAACGCAAGAGCGTGGACGAGGCGGCGCGTTTCGTGGGGTTCTGAAGGGGGGAAAGCCAAGCCCCGCATCAAATTCGGGGCGACGCAGGTGGATGGTTAGACTCCATTCGCCTTGAAATGCGCCAGTAGCTTCGCCCACGCGTCTTTGCCGGCTGCGGCGTTGTAGCTGGGGCGGTAATCGGCGAGGAAGCCATGATCGGCGTCAGGGTACAGCACGATGCTGCTCTTGCTGCCCTTCAGCTTGGCCTGCATCGCCTCCACGTCGGCCACTGGGATGCCCTTGTCCAGTGCGCCATAGAGGCCGAGCACCGGGGCCCTCAGATCGTCAACTACGTCCATCGGGAAGCGGCGGTTTTCGGGGCCGGGGTTGCCTTTCAGGCCGCCATACCAGGCACCGCCGGCCTTGAGTTCGGGGAAGCGCGCCGCGGCCATCCAGGTGATGCCGCCGCCCCAGCAGAAGCCGGTGATGGCTATCTTCTTTGGCGAAACGAACTTCTGCGTGCCCAGCCAGTCCAGCGTCGTCTTGGTATCGCCCATCACCTGTTCCAGCCCGGCCTTCGCGACGATGGCGCGTATGGCGGGGAAGTCCTTAAGCGTCGGCAATGTCTTGTCCGGATCGCCGCGGAAGAAATATTCCGGAGCGACAGCGACATAGCCGGCCTTGGCAAAGCGGCGGCAGACATCCTTGATCCATTCGTGCACGCCGAAGATCTCGTTCACCACGATCACGGCTGGGTGTTTGCCCTTGCTGGCCGGGCGGGCGACGAAGGCGGGCAGGCCGCCGGGCAGGGTTTCCCAGCCGGTCACCAGGCCATCGGTGGGCGTGGTGATCGGTTCGGCCTGGGCGGCGATATCGAACACGGCATAGCCGGCAGCGGTCAGCACGGCGCGGCGCGAAAGCGCCAGATCATCGGGTTCGGTGCCTTCGGGACGGGTGAGCGTTGCCATGGTGCGGTTTCTTGCTGATGCTGTCGGGCAGGATAAGCGCTGGCCGGCTCCTTGCAAGCAAGCGGGCCTTGCGGTCGCTCCAAAGAAGATTACATTATGGCAATCTTGGCTGCAAAGGTGCCACCATGCTGATCCCGCTTGTCTCGCTTGTCTTGGCCGCTGCTCCGGCTGCTGTGAGCCAGGGTAAACCCGCCCCTATTGATGCGGCGATGGTGACGCAGCACCGTGGCTGGATTGATGATCAGGCGCGCTGGAATGCCCAGCACATGGCAGCGGCGCGCCGGCTGGAGACCGTTGCGGCCGCGCTGCGCCGGCACGACACCAGCTTCGATCGGCATGGCAGCGAACTGCGTGACCACGAACGCCACATCATTGCCAATGGCCATGGCAACGACGACAAGAGCCGGCATCTGGCGCTGGCCGCCGCCCATGCCAAGGCCGCCGAGAGCCACCGCCGGCTGATGGCCGAAGTTGCCGATCTGGAACGCACCATTGCGGAGAATCTGGCGGCGGACCGTTTTCCGCCGCGCTGATGCGGGCTGGTTTGCCGCCGTTCAGAGCAGGAACATCCCGGCGGCCGATAGCGCCATCAGCAGCAGGGCGCCCCAGCCCAGCCAGCCCTGCGCCCCGCGGGCCCGGAACTTGCCCATCACGTCGGAACGGCTGGCCGGCGCCATGATCGCCAGCATCACCGGCACGGCCACCAGCCCGTTGACCACCGCCGACCAGAATAGCGCCTTGATTGGATCGATGCCGATCAGATCAAGACCAAGCGCGGCGGTGACGGCGAGGAAGATGACGCCATAGAAGCCGCCGGCTTCGCGGGGTTTCAGCTCCAGTCCGGCGCGCCAGCCCATCACTTCGGAAAGCGCATAAGCGGCCGAGCCCGCCAGCACCGGCACCGCCGGCAGGCCGGCGCCGATGATGCCGACCGCAAACAGCGCGAAGGCGAAATCGCCGGCGATGGGCCGCAAGGCAGCAGCAGCATCGGCGGCTGTGGCGATGGTGGTGGTGCCGGCGCCATGCAGCGTGTCGGCGGTGGCAGCGATGATGCACAGCGAAATGATCATGGTCACAAGGAAACCGCCGGCGCTGTCTTTCATCAGGCGGGTCAGTTCGTGCGGCGCGGCGCGCGGGCGTTGCAGTAGCGGGCGGGCATGTTCGAGGTTCATCTCCTCCAGTTCCTGTGCGCTCTGCCAGAAGAAGAGATAGGGGCTGATCGTGGTGCCGAGGATGGCGACGACGGTGGTGGCACTGCCGGCCGGCAGGCTGGGCCACAGCCCGGCCATGGCTGCGCGCCAGTCCACGCCCACCGCCAGCACCACCAGCACATAGGCAAACAGAGAAAGGGTGAGCCATTTCAGGATGCCAACATAGCGGTGATAGGGCACGAAGATCTGCAGCCCCAGCGACAGCACGGCAAATCCTACCATCAGCGGCAGGCGCGGGATGCCGGTGACCAGCCGGGCCGCTTCACCCATGGCGGCGATGTCGGCGGCGATGTTGAAGATATTGGCGCCCAGCAGCATCAACACCACCGCCCACACGGCGGCGCGCGACAGATGGGTGGCCAGATTGGCGGCGAGGCCCTTGCCGGTGACGCGGGCGATTTTAGCGCAGGTGAACTGGAAGGCGGTGAGGAACGGCCAGGCCAGAACCACTGGCCACAACAGCGCAAAGCCATAGGCGGCGCCGGCCTGCGAATAAGTGGCGATGCCGGAAGGATCATCATCGGCGGCGCCTGTCACCAGCCCCGGCCCCAGTGCCGAATGATAGGCCGGCTTCTTCAGCCGGTGGGTCAGGGGTGGGCGCCGCTGGGTGATGGCCGATGCCGGATCAGCCCTTCCTGCATCAGCGTGGCGACGGGGCGGCCATTGATATCGTGCACGATCGCCCGATTGATGCCGCGACCGCCCCCAGCCATGGGGGAATCCTGATCGAACAGGTGCCAATCGTTCATGTCGGGCGTCTGATTGAACCAGATGGCGTGATCGAGGCTAGCCGATTGCAGCGCCGGATTGGCCCAGCTGATGCCGTGCGGGGCAAGGCAGGTATCGAGCAGGGTCATGTCGCTGGCATAGGCGAACAGGCAGCGTTGCAGCACCGGATCGCCGGCCTGTTCGGGCGTGAGTGGCGCGGCCAGCCGCACCCAGTGCCGCTGTTGCGGCGGGCGTTTCTGCGGATTGAAGAAATCATCGTCACTCTCCACCGCGCGCACATCAAGTGGCCGCTCGCGGGTCAGCCAGATGGTGCGCCAGGGTTCGGGCGCGTTTGGTGCGTTGCGGCGGGCCCATACCGGATCGCTTTCCAGTCCGTCGGGGTGCGGCACGTCGGATGGCGGGGTGATGGCGTGTTCCAGGCCGTCTTCCGGCACCTGGAAACTGGCGGCCATGTTGAAGATCGGCCGGCCTTTCTGGATGGCGACGATCCGCCTTGTGGTGAAGCTGGCACCATCGCGATCGCGCTCCACCTTGTAGACGATGGGCAGTTTCGGATCGCCGGGCCGGATGAAATAGCTGTGCAGGCTGTGGCACAGACGGCCTTGTTCCACAGTGCGGCTGGCGGCCATCAGCGCCTGCGCAACCACCTGGCCGCCATAAACTCTGATCCATCCCTCATCGGTGGATTGGCTGCGGAACAGATCGGTTTCGACCTCCTCCAGATTGAGCAGGCCGAGCAGACGGGTAACCGCGCGTTGTGGATCAGGAGTGGGGGCTTCGATGTCCATGCGCTCTCCCTAGCCGATTTCCGCTTGTCCACAACATCCAAGCATAACTCTGCTTGACAGGGCGGCGCACCGTCCATATCAGCGCGGCTCCACAGCGCTTGCGGGTGTAGCTCAGTTGGTTAGAGCGTCGGCCTGTCACGCCGAAGGTCGCGGGTTCGAGCCCCGTCACTCGCGCCACTGTCCCCACCAGGACGTGGCCATCAAAGCCGCTGGCGCCGTGGAAATCCGATCAATTGCCCGATGATCTGAACGGTTGCAGCAGCAGCCGATCGAGCCATTGCGCGCGTGGTGCGCGAGAATCCTTGAGGCCGATCATCATGTTGCTGTGGCCATCACGTGGCTGGGCCGCCAGTGAGCCGAACAGGCGGTCCCACAACGACAGGTTGAAGCCGAAATTGCGGTTCATCTCATCGCCGTGGATGCTGTGATGCACCCGATGCAGATCGGGCGTCACCAGCAGCCAACGCAGCCGCTGCTCCAGTGCAGGCGGCAGGCTGACATTGCCATGATTGAACATGGCGGTGGCGTTCAGGATCACCTCGAACAGCAGCACGGCCAGCGGCGGCGCGCCCAATGCGGCCACCACGGCCAGCTTGATGAGCATCGAGACCATGATTTCGAGCGGGTGAAAGCGCAGCGCCGTGGTGGTGTCGAAGGCTGGATCGGCATGGTGGACCCGATGCATCCGCCAGAACAACGGCACCACGTGGAACAAGCGGTGCTGCCAGTAGATGGCGAGATCGAGCAGGATGATGGCGAGCAGCACCACCAGCCAGTGGGGCAGGGCAATGAAATTGAACAGACCGATGCCGCGCTGTTCCATCTCGCTGGCAAAGCCCACTGCCAGCACCGGGAACAGCAGTCGAACCAGCAGTGTATCGAGACCGACGAGCGCCAGATTGTTGAGGCGGCGTGTCGCGTTGCCAACGGCCGGAGCGCGGCGGGGCGCCAGTTGTTCCCACAGCAGCATCACCGCCAGCACGCCGACAAAGGCAGCCAAGCGGATTGCAGGCTCGTTTTCCAGCATCAGGCGACTTGGGTGCGCAGCGAATCCCAGCGATCGAGTTCATGGGCAATGGAGGCTTCCACCAGTGCTTCCCACAGGGTTTCGGCCAGACCTTCCGGCAAGCCGGCAGCGGCAGCAGCCGCGCTGGCGTTGGCGATCACCTGGGCCTTGCGGGCTTCGTCGCGCACATCGCTGCGGCTGGGCTTGATGCGGGCGGCGGCGTCCATGTAGCCGAAACGGCGGGCGAGCAGCGCCACCAGTTCCTGATCAAGCGCATCCACCCCAGTGCGCACCTCCACCATTGTCTGGCAGCCTTCAGGCGGCAACACGGTCATTTCTGCCTCCAGCGGCCGGTGTTCATCCACAGGAACAAGGGCTTCAGCGGCGCCACCCAGGCGATGCCGGCCACCCCATAGGCCAGGGTTTCCATCCAGCGCGGCAGGCCAATGAGTTGATCGGCCAGCACCGAGACGATGAGGGCGTAGATCGCGATATAGGCGATCAATCCGAACATGCCGACAGGCTTGCGCCAGCTTGGTTCGGGCGGGATGCGATGGGGAGCGAGGTCCATGAGCGGCCCTTAACGCGATTTGCGGCAATCGACCAGACGCTGCGGCGTCGCAATCATGTCCAGCGGCATGTCCCATGGCTCGGCCACGAGCGCCGGCGCAATCTGGCATTCCCATGCCAGCCCGATGGCCAGCACGGGTTGCCGGCGGCGCAGGGCGGCCAGCGCGCGATCATAATAGCCGCGGCCCTGGCCCAGCCGCACGCCGGAGAGGGTGACGGCCAGCAGCGGCACCAGCAGCACATTGGGATGCACCACCGGCGCCGTGGCTGGCGGTTCGGGGATGTTCTGGAAGCCGGGCTTCAGTTCGCTCCATTCGGCTTGGTGAAAGACGATGTCTGGCCCGGCGATGCGCGGGAAGGCGTGCGGGCCGATGCGTTTTTCGATCCACATGGGATTGATCTCGTCACCCACCGCGGCATAGCTGCCGGCCATGTGCACAAGGGTGAGTGCAGGCGCGACAACTTCGGCCAGGTTGCGCTCCAATGCCTCGCGTTCCCCTTTGGGCAGAGCCGCGACAAAGGCCTTGCGGGCAGCGCGATACTGGCGGCGCAGGTCGGTCTTATTCACGCAGTAACACTCTCGGGATAGTGTGGCGGGACCACCATGGGCCGTTGGCCTTGAAGATCCTCTGACGCCAGAACGTCAGGTGGGAACCAGTTGTGGTGAACCAGGGTTCACCCAGTGCCAGCCCCCGATAGGATGATTATCGCCTCAGGGATGCTTGCTCGCTCGTACCGGGCAGTGCCCGCCACCTGTTTATATAGGGTAGAAGGCCCGGAAGCTCAAGCAAAGCCTCGCCATGGGTGGTATTGTTCAGCGCGTTACCGCGCCTCAGGCGCGGGCGAGCTGTTCCATCCGTCCGACGATGCGGGCAAGGCGGGTGATGTCCACCATGGGCGCAGCAGCGATTGGCGGCGCAATGCCGGCGCGGGCATCGGCCAGCTCATCGGCCACCATCAACGCGGTCATTACCAGCAATTGGCCTTCGGGCACGCTGCCCAGCGATCCGGTGATGCGTTCAGCGCGGGCGGCGATTTCGTCACCCAGGCGGGAAATGCGTTCCTCATCGCCGTCGCGGCAGCTGATGCGATAGGTGCGACCGGTGATGGTGAGCAGTGCCTGGCCCATTTTCGTCACTCCTGCCCGATTAGGGTGTCGAGGGCGCGCACAGCTTCGGCGGCGGCGGCTTCGATCCGCTGCAGGCGTGCGCGGTCACCAGCAGCGGTGGCCGCTTCGGCGCTTCGGCGAGCCTCGATCGCGGCCAACGCCGTTTCGAGTCGCACCAACAGGCTCATCAACTCCGAAATCGACCTGCTCCCCAGCCAGCTCAAGGGCTTGCGGCGTGTTTATAAGACGGGATATCAGCCCGGGTCAAGCCGGCTGCGTGCGGCAATCACGGTGAACCGCAACTGGAAGGTTGACGCGTGCGCGAAGGGTAGGCCAAAGCCGCCCGCAACAAACAGTCACCATCGGGAATCGCTCCCGCCCGTACCGGCCACAGCGCCAGTGCGGATGGTTTACAGGAACGGCCTCATGACCGAGCTCGCACGCTGCGCCAATGCCATCCGGGCGCTGGCCATGGATGCGGTGGAAGCTGCCAACAGCGGCCACCCTGGAATGCCGATGGGCATGGCCGATGTCGCGACCGTGCTGTTCGCCAACCATCTGAAGTTCGATCCCAAGGCGCCGCGCTGGCCGGATCGGGATCGTTTTGTGCTGTCGGCCGGCCATGGTTCGATGCTGATCTATGCGCTGTTGCACCTGACCGGCTATGAGAAGCCGTCGCTGGATGACATCAAGCGCTTCCGCCAATGGCATTCCCCATGCGCCGGTCATCCGGAAAACACCGAGCTTCCGGGCGTGGAATGCACCACCGGGCCGTTGGGGCAGGGTTTGGCGATGTCGGTGGGCATGGCGATGGCGGAGCGGCACCTGAATGGCGTGTTCGGCGATGCGCTGGTGGATCACCACACCTGGGTGGTTGCCGGCGATGGCTGCCTGATGGAAGGCATCAGCCAGGAAGCGATTTCGCTGGCCGGCCATTTGAAGCTGGGCCGCCTCAACGTGATCTGGGACGACAACAAGATTTCCATCGATGGCCCGGTGAGCCTGTCGTCCAGTGAAGACATGGCCGGGCGCTTCGCTGCCGCCGGTTGGCATGTCGTGGCCTGCGACGGCCACGATTTCACCAGCATCGATGCGGCGCTGGCCGCGGCCAAGGCCGATCCGCGCCCCAGCTTGATCGCCGCGCGTACCACCATCGGCAAGGGCGCGCCGACCAAGGCCGGCACCAGCGGCAGCCATGGCTCGCCTCTGGGCGCCAAGGAAATCGAAGGCGCCCGCGCCGCGCTGGGCTGGGAATATGGCCCGTTCGAGATCCCGGCTGACATCAAGGCCTGGTGGGAAGGGTTGGGCGCCCGCGGCAAGTCGGCGCGCGCAGCTTGGGAAGCGCGTCTCGCTGCCGACAGCCAAGCCGGCGAGTTCAACCGGCGCATGGCAGGCGAGCTTCCCGCCGCCGATCCGATGCCAGAATATCTGGCCAGCCTGGTGGTGACGCCGCCCAAGGTTGCGACCCGCAAGTCCAGCGAAATGGCGCTTGACGCATTGGTGCCGGCGTTGCCTGAACTGCTGGGAGGTTCGGCGGATTTGACCGGCTCCAACAACACCAAGGCCAAGGTCCAGCCGCTGTTCACGGCGGCTGATTACAGTGGCCGCTATGTTCATTACGGCATTCGCGAATTCGGTATGGCCGCCGCGATGAACGGCATGGCGCTGCACGGCGGCATCATCCCCTATGGCGGCACTTTCCTGGTGTTCACCGACTACATGCGCAACGCCATCCGCCTGGCGGCGATCCAGCAGATCCGCGTGATCCACGTTGGCACGCACGACAGCATCGGCCTGGGCGAGGACGGCCCGACCCACCAGCCGATCGAGCATCTGGCCTCCCTGCGCGCCATGCCTAATCTGGCGGTGTGGCGGCCGGCCGATGCCATCGAGACAGCGGAAGCCTGGTCCTTTGCCCTGAAGGACGAAAAGCGCCCCTCCATCTTGGCGCTGTCGCGGCAGAACTTGCCGCCGCTGCGGGATGACGTCACCGAAAATCGTTCGGCGCGAGGCGCTTATCGCCTGAAGGCTGCCACCGCGCCGCGCCAGGTCGTGCTGGTCGCGACCGGTTCAGAAGTGCATATTGCTGCCGAAGCTGCGGCGCTGCTTGAAGCCGATGGCATTGGCTGCGACGTGGTATCGATGCCGTGCTGGGAAGTGTTTGCGGCGCAGGACGCAGGCTACCGCACCGATGTGCTGCCGGGCGATGCGCTGAAGGTCTCGGTGGAAGCCGGCGTGACCATGGGCTGGGAACGCTGGACGGGCAGCGACGGTCTGAATATCGGCCTTGATCATTTCGGGGCTTCGGCGCCGGCGGAACGGCTCTATGCCGAATATGGTTTGACCGCGCCGGCGATTACTGCGCGCGTCAAGGCCCGGTTGGGCTGAAATTCAAGAAGGATCAATGACATGGCTGTGAAAGTTGCAATCAACGGTTTCGGGCGCATCGGCCGCAACGTGCTGCGCGCCATCATCGAATCCGGCCGCACCGATATCGAAGTGGTGGCGATCAACGATCTGGCGAGCCCTGAGGCCAACGCCCGCCTGCTGGCGCGCGACAGCGTGCATGGCGCCTTTCCCGGCACGGTGAGCGTGGATGATGATGCCATCGTTGTGAACGGCAAGCGCATTGCGGTCACCGCCGAGCGTGACCCGGCCAACCTGCCCCATGCCGCCATGGGCGTGGATATTGCCTTGGAATGCACCGGTTTCTTCACCGATGCCGCCAAGGCCGGTGCCCACATTACGGCCGGTGCCAAGAAGGTGCTGATCTCCGCACCGGGCAAGAATGTTGATCTGACAGTGGTTTACGGCGTGAACCACGACAAACTGACGGCCGATCACAACATCGTTTCCAACGCCTCTTGCACCACCAACTGCCTGGCGCCGGTCGCCATGGTGCTGGACCGCGAGTTCGGCATCGTGAAGGGCCTGATGACGACGGTGCACGCCTATACCAACGATCAGAAAATTCTTGATCAAATTCATGACGATCCGCGCCGCGCCCGTGCTGCGGCACTTTCGATGATCCCCACCACCACCGGTGCCGCCCGCGCGGTGGGTGAGGTGCTGCCGCAGTTGAAGGGCAAGCTCGACGGTTCGGCGATCCGGGTGCCGACGCCGAATGTGTCGGTGGTCGATCTCACCTTCGAATCTGCTCGTCCGACGACGAAAGATGAAGTGAATCAGGCGCTTGCGAAGGCTTCTGCGGGTGAACTGAAGGGCGTGCTCGATTTCACCGTGGAGCCGCTGGTTTCCATCGACTTCAACCACAGCCCGGCTTCGTCTACCGTGGACAGTCTGGAAACCGCCGTGATCGGCGGCAACATGGTGCGTGTGCTGACCTGGTATGACAATGAATGGGGTTTCTCCAACCGCATGGCTGATACCGCTGTGGCCATGGGCAAGTTCCTGTAAGAACAATGGCTTCGTTCTGCACTATCGATGACATGCCGGCGCTTGCCGGCAAGACCGTGCTGGTCCGCGCCGATCTGAACGTGCCGATGGCCGATGGCCATGTGAGTGATGACACCCGCCTGCGCGCTGCGGTGGCGACCATCGCGGCGCTGGCTGACGGCGGCGCCAAGGTGCTGGTGCTGTCGCACTTCGGCCGGCCCAAGGGCCGCGATGAAAAGAACAGCCTGAAGCCGATTGCGCTGGCACTTGCTGCCGTTCTGGGCCGGCCGGTGTCCTTTGTGGCGGATTGCGTTGGCCGGCCGGTGACGGACGCTGTACGGGCGCTGCCGCAGGCAAGCGTCGCGGTATTGGAGAACACGCGCTTCCATGCCGGCGAGGAAGCCAATGATCCGGCGTTCGTCGCCGAACTGGCCGCGGCCGGCGATTTTTACGTGAACGACGCCTTTTCGGCCGCGCACCGCGCCCATGCCAGCACCGAAGGCCTGGCGCATGTGTTGCCGGCCTTTGCGGGGCGGACGATGGAAGCCGAATTGAAGGCGCTGGAAGCCGCGCTCGGCACGCCGAAACGGCCGGTGGCGGCGATCGTGGGCGGCGCCAAAGTGTCGAGCAAGATCGACGTGCTCACACATCTGGTGGAAAAGGTTGATCACCTGATGATCGGCGGCGGCATGGCCAACACCTTCCTGGCGGCGCGCGGCATCGATGTCGGCAAATCGCTGTGCGAGCATGATCTGAAGGAAACCGCGCTCGACATCATGGCGCGGGCGGATGCTGCCGGCTGCACCGTCCACCTGCCGTACGACGTGGTGGTGGCCAAGGAGTTCAAGGCCCACGCCGCCAACCGTGTCGCCAATATCCACGATATCGAGGCCGATGAAATGGTGCTCGATATCGGCCCGGCCGCGGTCGAGGCGCTGGCCGATGCGCTGAAAACCTGCGCCACCGCCCTGTGGAACGGGCCGCTGGGCGCGTTCGAAATTCCGCCCTTCGATGCCGCCACCGTGGCGCTGGCCCGCACGGCGGCAGCGCTCACGCAAGGGGGCACACTGCTCACCGTGGCGGGCGGCGGCGATACCGTGGCGGCGCTGGCGCATGCCGGCGTCACCCAGGATTTCAGTTTCATTTCCACCGCCGGCGGCGCCTTCCTGGAATGGATGGAAGGCAAACCGCTGCCGGGCGTGGTTGCGCTTCAACAGGCTTGAAAAGGGGACGCAGCATGTCGATCACGCCCACCGTCAAGGCGATCCTTGCCAATTACGAGAGCGACAATCCCGGCACCAAGGGCAACATCGCCCGCATGCTGATGCAGGGCCGGCTGGGCGGCACCGGCAAGATGGTGATCCTGCCGGTCGATCAGGGTTTCGAGCATGGCCCGGCGCGCAGCTTTGCGCCCAATCCCGAAGCCTATGATCCGCATTATCATTTCCAGCTGGCAATCGATGCCGGCCTGTCGGCCTATGCCGCGCCGCTGGGCATGCTGGAAGCGGGTGCGGACACGTTCGCCGGCCAGGTCCCGACCATCCTGAAGGTGAACAGCAGCAACAGCTGGGCCACCGGCATCAACCAGGCCGTGACCGGCGGCGTGGACGACGCGCTGCGCCTGGGTTGCGCCGCTATCGGCTTCACCATCTATCCGGGTGCGGACGACGTGTTCGACATGATGGAGGAATTCCGCGAACTGGCCGCCGAAGCCAAGTCGGTTGGCCTCGCCACCGTGCTGTGGAGCTATCCGCGTGGCGGCTTGCTCAGCAAGGACGGCGAACTGGCGCTGGATGTTGGGGCCTATGCGGCCCACATGGCGGCGCTGCTGGGCGCGCATATCATCAAGGTGAAGCTGCCGAGTGCGCATATCGAACAGAAGGATGCGCACAAGGCCTATGAAGGCGGCGACTGGTCCGGCCAGGACAAGCGCGTGGCGCACGTGGTGAAATCCTGCCTCAATGGCCGCCGGCTGGTGGTCTTCTCCGGCGGCGCGACCAAGGGCACCGATGCGGTGTTCTGCGATGCGGTTGCCATCCGTGATGGCGGCGGCAACGGCAGCATCATCGGCCGCAACACCTTCCAGCGCCCGCGCGCCGAAGCGATGGCCATGCTGGACAAGATCGTCGACATTTACCTCGGCAAGGCCTGACCTTGAGCAGCACGGACAACGAACTGGTTCCCCTGCCGGCCGACTTTGCCGACCGCTTCGAACAGGATGAGCGGCCGGCCTGCCAGCTTTATGTCGTCTCGCCGCCGCGCATCGAGATCCCCGCCTTCACTGAAAGCCTGAAGGCCGCGCTCGATGGCGGCCCGGTGGCGGCGTTCCAGCTTCGGCTGAAGGATGTGAGCGATGCCGACGTGCTGCGCGCCTGCGAGGCGTTGCTGCCGGTGTGCAATGTGGCTGACGTGGCCTTCATCCTGAACGACCGTGCCGATCTGGCCAAACAGGCCGCCGCTGACGGCGTCCATCTGGGGCAGGGCGATGGTTCGATTGCGGATGCCCGTGCGCTGCTTGGTCGCGAGGCCCAGATCGGCCGCACCTGCCACGACAGCCGGCACCTGGCGATGGAAGCCGGCGAGCAGGGCGCGGATTATGTGGCGTTCGGGGCGTTTTACGACACCACCACCAAGCCCAGTCATTATCGCCCGCAGCCGGAAATACTGAGCTGGTGGATCACGCTGAGCCAATTGCCCTGCGTCGCCATCGGCGGCATCTTCCCGCACAACGCTGCGCCGCTGGTCGAGGCCGGGGCGGATTTCATCGCCGTGGTACGGGCGGTGTGGGATCACGAGGGCGGGCCGGGGGCGGGGGTTGCCGCTTTCGGGGACGTGCTGGGCTGGTAATCGCGCCCCGCATCCGCTAAGGCGCGCCCCGTTCTCTAATTGCTCTTTCGCATTCCCATTCCCCAATCGCCGCCCGCGCATTCACGCCGGCTGCAAGGATTTCGCCATGGTCGCCCATAGCTCGCTCATCACCGTCATGGAAAAGGCCGCGCGCAAGGCCGCGCCCAAGCTGCGCCGCGATTTCGGAGAAGTGGATGCGCTGCAGGTGTCCCGCAAGGGCCCGGCTGATTTCGTTTCCAATGCCGATCGGGCCGCCGAAGATGCGGTGGTGGAAGTGCTGCGCCATGCGCGCCCCGATTGGGGTCTGCTGCTGGAAGAAGGCGGCGAGATCAAGGGCGAGGATGAACGCTGCCGCTGGATCGTCGATCCGCTGGATGGCACGTCCAACTTCCTCCACGGCATCCCGCATTTCGCCATTTCCATCGCCGCCGAAATCGATGGCGAAGTGACAGCCGGCCTGATCCACCAGCCGCTCACCGGGGAAAGCTATTGGGCGGAAAAGGGCCGTGGCGCCTGGCTGCAGACACAGCGCCTGCGCGTTTCGGGCCGGCGTGATCTGAATGATTGCCTGATCGCCACCGGCATCCCTTATCTGGGCCATGGCGATCGTGCCAAGTTCAACTCGATCCTGAATGCTGTGATGCCGGAAGTGGCCGGTGTGCGCCGTTTCGGTGCGGCCAGCCTTGATATGGCCTGGGTGGCGGCCGGGCGGTTTGATGGCTTCTGGGAAACCGGGCTTTCCTATTGGGACATCGCGGCGGGCATATTGATCATCAAGGAAGCCGGCGGCTTTGTCAGCGATTTCCGGGGCAGTGATGGCATGGTCGGCCGGCGCGAGATCATCGTGGGCAACCAATCCATCCAGTCGCGCCTCCACAAGCTGATCGCGGGCGCGTTGCGGTAGCGCTGGGCGCCAAGGGTTGCCAGTGCCGCGCACCTGACAAAATGTCGCAATTATCGGCTCGAAGAGGTTGCCCTGCCGGGGCAGGACGGCTAATCACGCTACATTGCAACAGCTGTTGGAAACCCCCAGGCCATGTCGGCCATTGCCTCTGAATATCTGCCGGTGCTGCTGTTCTTCGCAGTGGGTATCGCCTTCGCGCTGATCTTCGTCAGTGCGCCCATTGCCGTGTCCGGCCTGATCGGCACGTCCAAGCCGGAAGCGGTGAAATTGTCGGAATATGAAAGCGGTTTCCCCGCTTTCTCCGACGCGCGCACCAAGTTCGATGTGCAATTCTACCTCGTCGCCATCCTGTTTATCGTGTTCGATCTGGAAGCGGCCTTCCTGTTTCCGTGGGCGGTGAGCCTGCATTGGGGCGGCGAAAGTGCCTGGTGGGCAATGATGGAATTCCTCGGCGAACTCGGCATCGGTCTGATTTACGCCTGGAAAGTGGGAGCGTTGGAGTGGGAGTGAACCAGCCCGGCGATGACCTGATGGTCACCAATGGCGGCATTCTGCTGCCGGCCAACAACCGCGATCAATTCCTGGGCGACGTGTCCCAGGAAGTGGCGGACAAGGGCTTCCTTGTCACATCGACCGAAGATCTGTTCCACTGGGCCCGCACCGGCAGCCTGTGGTGGATGACCTTTGGCCTCGCCTGCTGCGCGGTCGAGATGATGCATAGCAGCATGCCGCGTTATGATCTGGAACGGTTCGGGATCGCGCCGCGCGCATCGCCCCGCCAGTCGGACGTGATGATCGTGGCCGGCACGCTGTGCAACAAGATGGCCCCGGCGCTACGCCGTGTGTACGACCAGATGGCCGAGCCTCGCTATGTCATCTCGATGGGCAGCTGCGCCAATGGCGGCGGCTATTACCACTACAGCTATTCGGTGGTGCGCGGCTGCGATCGCATCGTGCCGGTGGATATCTATGTGCCCGGTTGCCCGCCCACGGCCGAGGCTTTGCTTTATGGCATCCTGGCCCTGCAGCGGAAGATCCGCCGCGTGGGCGTGTTTGAACGGTAAGCGACATGGCAATTGTTGCTCCTGAATTGGGCCGGCACAGCTGGCCGGTGATGGCCACCCATGATGCGCTCAGCGCGCGGCTGGGCGAGTTGCTGGGCGGTGCCCTGATCGACGTGATTGAACATGCCGGCGAGACCACGGCGGTGGTGCAGCGCGAGGCGCTGGTGCCGGCGATCACGGCGCTGCGCGATGCGGCTGACCTCAAGTTCAACCAGCTCACCGACATATGTGGCGCCGATTATCCGGACCGGGCTGAACGCTTCGAGATCGTGATCCACTTGTTGTCGATGACGCACAATCTGCGGCTGCGCGTGAAGCTTTCTACCGATGGCCGCGCGCCGGTGCCGTCGCTGACTGGGCTTTATCCCAACGCAGGCTGGTATGAGCGCGAGACCTGGGATTGTTACGGCGTGATGTTCACCGGCAATCCGGACATGCGGCGCATCCTGACGGACTATGGCTTTGAAGGCCATCCGTTCCGCAAGGATTTTCCGCTGACCGGGCATGTCGAATTGCGCTGGTCGGAAGAGCATAAGCGCGTGGTGTATGAGCCGGTGAAACTGGCGCAGGATTTCCGCAGCTTTGATTTCCTCAGCCCCTGGGAAGGCACGGATTATGTGCTGCCGGGCGATGAAAAGGCGACTGGCAAATGAGCAGCCTGGGTTCTGCTGGTGCCGCGTGGACGGCTGACGACACCACCGACGTGCTGCCCGCCAAGGACGGCAACGAAATCCAGAACTACATGATCAATTTCGGGCCGCAGCACCCAGCGGCCCATGGCGTGTTGCGGCTGGTGATGGAGCTGGACGGCGAGATCATTGAGCGCTGCGATCCGCACATCGGCCTGCTGCATCGCGGCACCGAAAAGCTGATCGAGTACAAGACCTATCTGCAGGCGCTGCCCTATATGGACCGCCTCGATTATGTCTCCCCGATGTGCATGGAGCACAGCTATGTGCTGGCCATCGAGAAATTGGCGGGCATCGAGGTGCCTCTGCGCGCGAAATATATCCGCACGATGTTTGCGGAAATCACGCGCATTCTCAATCACATCCTCAACACGACCGCACACGCCATGGACGTGGGCGCGATGACGCCGATCCTGTGGCTGTTCGAAGAGCGCGAAAAGCTGATGGAGTTTTACGAGCGCGTTTCCGGTGCGCGCTTCCACGCGGCCTGGTTCCGCCCTGGCGGCGTGCACCAGGATCTGCCGGCGGGCCTGCTGGACGATGTGCTGGCCTGGTGTGACCATTTTCCCAAGGTACTCGACGAGATGCAGGGCCTGGTGGCCGACAATCGCATCTTCAAGCAGCGCCTTGTCGATATTGGCGTGATTTCCAAGGAAGACGCGATTGCCTGGGGCTTCACGGGCCCGTGCATCCGCGCCAGCGGCGTGGCCTGGGATATCCGCAAGAGCCAGCCGTACGACGCCTATCACCTGATGGATTTCGACGTGCCGGTGTCGAACGATGGCGACTGCTATGCCCGCTTCATGGTGCGCATGCAGGAAATGCGCGAGAGCCTGAAGATCATCAAGCAGTGCGCGAAGGAGATGCCGGCGGGCAGCCACATCACCGACAACCGCAAGGTGGCGCCGCCGTCACGGGGAGAGATGAAGCGCTCGATGGAAGCGCTCATCCACCATTTCAAGCTCTACACCGAAGGCCTGCACGTGCCGGCCGGCGATGCCTATGTGGCGACCGAAAGCCCCAAGGGCGAATTCGGCATCTACATGGTCGCCGATGGCACCAACAAGCCGTGGCGCTGCCACATCCGCGCCACCGGCATGGCCCACCTTCAGGCGATTGATTTCCTGTGCAAGGGCCACATGCTGGCCGACGCGCCGGCGGTGCTGGGCAGCCTGGATATCGTGTTTGGCGAGGTTGACCGGTGAACGAGAAGGGCAAGCTTCTGGCCGTGGCGGCCCTGGGCGCTGCGGTGATCGCAGCCACCGGCTTTGCGGCGGCGCAGCTGTGGGGCGAAGGCGCCGGCATGCCGATCGTGGCGCTTGGCGCGACCTTGTGGACGGCGGCGTTCGTGCGCTGGTCGGCCAGGCGGCGCCACTCATGAATAAGCTTGCCATCGCCAAGGCCATGATCGCGCATTACAACGCGCAGGATGCTGATGCCTATGTGGCGCTGATGAGCGATGATGCGGTGGAAGCCGGCTATCGCGGCGCGGCGCTGCGTGAAGGCAAGGAAGGCGTGCATTCCGGCCTGAAGGCGATGTTCGCCCAGTTCCCCGAAAACCGCGCCGAGATCATCAAGGGTTACGAGCTTGGCCCGTTCGCTGTGCTGCACGAGAAGGTGTGGCGCACGAATGCGGGTGAGCCGTTCGAGGTGATGAGCGTCTATAGTTTCGACGGCGACAAGTGCAGCCGCGTGGAGTTCATCCGGTGAGCGATTTTTCCGATTTCAACTGGACCGCCGAGAACGCCGCCGAAGCGCAGCGCCTGATCGGCCTCTATCCGCCCGGCCGTCAGGCCAGCGCCATCATGCCCTTGTTGTGGCTGGCGCAATATCAGGTGCGCGACGAGACGGGTGTGGCCTGGCTGCCGGTGCCGGTGATCGAGTTTGTCGCAAACCAGATCGGCATGCCCTATATCCGCGCCTATGAGGTCGTCAGCTTCTACACTATGTACAATCTGAAGCCCGTCGGCCGCTTCCACGTGCAGGTGTGTGGCACCACGCCCTGCATGTTGCGCGGTTCGGACGACATCATGAAGGCCTGCAAGGACAAGGGGATGGCCAAGGGCGCCACGACGGCGGATGGCCTGTTCACGCTTACCGAGGTCGAGTGCCTGGGCGCCTGCGCCAATGCGCCGATGGTGCAGATCAACGATCACAACTACGAAGACCTGACCTACGATAGCATGACCGCCATCCTGGACATGCTGGCGCGCGGGGAGGAGCCCAAGGTTGGCAGCCAGATCGGCCGCACCGCTTCGTGCCCCGAAGCTGGTCCAACAACGTTGCAGGAGATGGTGTGATGCTGGCCGACAAGGATCGCATCTTCACCAACCTCTATGGCTTCCAGCCGTGGAACCTTGAGGCGGCGCGCACGCGCGGCGATTGGGCCGATACCAAGGATCTGATGAGCGTTGGCCCCGATGCGCTAATCGACTCGGTGAAGGCCAGCGGCCTGCGCGGGCGCGGCGGCGCTGGGTTCCCGACCGGCATGAAGTGGAGCTTCATGCCCAAGACGCCGAACCCGGACCGGCCGAGCTATCTGGTCATCAACGCCGATGAATCCGAACCCGGCAGCTGCAAGGATCGCGAGATCATTCGCCATGATCCGCACAAGCTGATCGAAGGCGCGCTGATCGCCGGCTTTGCCATGCGCGCGCGTGCGGCCTTCATCTATATCCGCGGCGAATATATCGCCGAAGCCAAGGTGCTGATGACCGCCGTGCAGGAGGCCTATGCCGCCGGCCTGATCGGCAAGAACGCCTGCGGCACCGGTTATGATTTGGATGTCGTCGTCCATCGCGGCGGCGGGGCGTATATCTGCGGCGAAGAAACCGCGATGATCGAAAGCCTGGAAGGCAAGAAGGGCCAGCCGCGCCTGAAGCCGCCGTTCCCGGCCGGCGCTGGCCTTTATGGCAACCCGACAACGGTGAACAATGTCGAATCCATCGCCGTCGTGCCGACCATCCTGCGCCGTGGCCCGGAATGGTTCGCCGCCATCGGCCGGCCCAAGAATGAAGGCACCAAGCTTTTCCAGATCAGTGGCCATGTGAACCGGCCCTGCGTGGTGGAAGAAGCCATGGGCCTGCCGTTCCGTGAACTGATCGACACGCACTGCGGCGGCATCCGCGGCGGGTGGGACAATCTGCTGGCGGTGATCCCTGGTGGTTCTTCGGTGCCGCTGGTGCCGGCGCACCAGATCATGGAAGCGCCGATGGATTTCGACGGCCTGCGCGATCTGAAATCCGGCTTGGGCACCGCAGCGGTGATCGTGATGGACAAGTCCACCGACATCGTGCGCGCCATTGCCCGCCTGTCGTACTTCTACAAGCATGAAAGCTGCGGCCAGTGCACGCCGTGCCGCGAAGGCACCGGCTGGATGTGGCGCGTGATGGAACGGCTGGTGACGGGTGATGCCGAACCGCACGAGATCGACATGCTGCTGGAAGTGACCACGCAGGTTGAAGGCCACACCATCTGCGCGCTGGGTGACGCCGCGGCTTGGCCGATCCAGGGCCTGATCCGGCATTTCCGCCCGGAGATCGAAGCGCGGATTGCGAAGCGCAAGGGCTTCATCCAGGTGCCGAACATGGGGATCGCGGCGGAGTAGCAGCTATTATCCGTCAGGCCTCAGTCGCCACGGGCGTACGCTGCCAGCCATTGTTACTTGCTACCAGTGGCAAGCCGTCTGCGGGGTATTGACTCCTGTCTGTGGCCGTTCGAGCCTTCGCTTGGTGGATCTGGAGGCTCGCTTGATGCATCGCGTTACCATCGTGGCCGTTGCTTTGGCTTTCGCCGGCCTTGCTGTGCCAAGCGCCGCGCAATCGAAGAATTTTGCCGATGATGCTGTGGCGCGGCGCCGGGCCGATGCGGAGTCAGTGAACAAGATGATTGACTGCGCGGTTCGCAGCAGGGCGCAGAATGTGGCTACGTGGGTATTGGCGATTGACGGGCCGACAGAATGGCCAAAGCCGGTTATGAAGGCGCTGCAAGCCTGTCTATCTGTCAACCAGCGCAGCTCCTTGATCCGTATGCAGGCCAGTGTTTCGCGTGGCCTTTTCGGCATGGGCTTCGTGCGCCATCCAGAGCGCCTGCCTGACGTCTTGGTGGTGCCGCCGCTGCCGGTGCCGCCCACCAGCGATTTTGCCATTGTGGCCAGTGTTTCTGCGTGCATCGTGACTGCGAACCCGGCCGCGGCGCGACGGTTTGCCGAGCCGATATCGGGATTGCCCGAAGAACGGGAGGCTTTTGCCGCGATCGACCCCATCGCTTCTGGCTGCATTGCGCCTTGGCCGAACCTGTCGATTAACGGGCCGTTGTTGCGGGCCGGGCCGGGCTGGGCTTTGCCCTGTTCCGGGCGGTTGCAACCCAGTCGTTGCCCACGCCCTGAATTCCTGCCCTTTCCACTGGCCTTTTCGCACCGTTTCCCCTAATCCGAATGGGCATCTGAAGTGCGCCTGAAAGAGCCAAGAAAAGCCCAATGGTATCAACCACTAAACCCCCCGCCGGCGAACCCGACATCCAGCCGATTT
>NZ_CAMCWT010000015.1:0-48885 GCF_945882885.1 Sandarakinorhabdus limnophila DSM 17366 | reverse complement strand
TAGAGGCCATCGATGCGGACATTGCCGGCCACCACCGGCGAGAAACCGCGCACGCGTTCGCGGCTGTAGAGGCCGGAGACCTCGCGGCCGATCGAAGTGCCGAAGGCATCGCCGGCCTGACGCACGGCGTTTTCCGCCGATCGGCTGCCAGTGGCGGCGACAGATGCTGCGACGGCATCAGGCTCGTCGGTCACCGGCAATTCGGCGGGCGGCGGCGTGCTGTCGTTTGGTTGTGGCGCCGGGATCGGCTGCAGGACTGGCTGCGCCGCCAATATCGGCGCGGCGAGCAGCCAAGCGCCGATCATGGTCAGCGCGCGGCCCGCTGAGTTTGCCCCTGTCATGCCCGGCTCTTGGCCGCCGCTTGGGCCCAAGTCCAGCGCCAAAATGCGCAGGGCGCGGTGCGGGCGGCGCGGTTCGGGCGGTGGGGTGCGCCGGGCCCGAAACGACGATGGCGGCAATGGGGTGTTGCCCCATCGCCGCCATCATGCCTGCCCAACGGGCGGGCCGCATCAATAACGATAATGATCCGGCTTGAACGGGCCGGTTTCGCCGACGCCGATGTAGCTGGCCTGCTTGTCCGACAGGGTGGTGAGCTTCACGCCCAGCTTTTCGAGGTGCAGGCGGGCGACCTTTTCGTCGAGATGCTTGGGCAGCACATAGACGCGGTTCTCATAGGCGTTGGCCTTGGTCCACAATTCGATCTGGGCCAGCACTTGGTTGGTGAAGCTGGCCGACATCACGAAGCTGGGGTGGCCGGTGGCGCAGCCCAGGTTCACCAGGCGGCCCTTGGCCAGCACGATGATCTGATTGCCATCAGGGAATTCGACAATGTCGGTGCCCGGCTTCACTTCGGTCCACTTGTAGTTGGACAGGGCCGAGATCTGGATCTCGCTGTCGAAGTGACCGATGTTGCAGACGATGCTGTTGGGGCGCATCGCCTTCATGTGTTCAGCGGTGATCACATCCATGTTGCCGGTGGCGGTGACAAAGATGTCAGCCCGCTTGACGGCGTCTTCCATGGTGACGACTTCAAAGCCTTCCATCGCGGCCTGCAGGGCGCAGATCGGATCGATTTCCGTCACCATCACGCGGGCACCGCCGTTGCGCAGGCTCTGCGCCGAGCCCTTGCCGACGTCGCCAAAGCCGGCAACCACGGCAACCTTGCCGGCCAGCATCACATCGGTGGCGCGGCGGATGGCATCGACCAGCGATTCCTTGCAGCCGTACAAATTGTCGAACTTCGACTTGGTCACGCTGTCGTTGACGTTGATCGCCGGGAACGGCAGGCGGCCCTGCTTGGCCAGTTCATACAGGCGGTGCACACCCGTGGTGGTTTCTTCCGAAACGCCCTTCAGGTTTTTCACCGTCTCGGTCAGATAGCCGGGGCGGGCCTTGATATAGGCTTTGAGCGCGCGCTGGAACTCGACTTCTTCCTCGTTTTCCGGCTCGCCCATGGTTTCGCCGGCTTCAAGGCGGGCGCCCCACAGCGCGAACATGGTGGCATCGCCGCCATCATCGAGGATGATGTTGGAGGTAACATCGCCCCAATTGAAAATGTGGCCAACATAATCCCAGTAATCCGCCAGGCTCTCGCCCTTGATGGCATAGGTCGGGATGCCGGCCGCCGCCATAGCCGCAGCAGCATGATCCTGGGTGGAGAAGATGTTGCAGGTGGCCCAGCGCAGTTCGGCGCCCAGTGCCACCAAAGTTTCCATCAGCACCGCGGTCTGGATCGTCATGTGCAGCGAGCCGGTGATGCGCGCGCCCTTCAGCGGCTTCGACGCACCAAATTCGGCGCGCAGCGCCATCAGGCCGGGCATTTCGGTTTCGGCGATGGCGATTTCGCGACGGCCGAATTCGGCGAGGCTCAAGTCCTTGATGGCATAATCGGCCATGGTGCGATTCCTGATGATGAAAGCTAGAGTTGGCGTTCCCCTATCGGTCATGGCCTTTGCGCGCAAGTATAAAGATAGCTTTATATGATGTCGCAGGCGACCGGATTGTGGCAATTGCTGGAAATGCCGGGCGCAAGCGGCCATGGTGTGCGCCATTGCCCAAAAGGGAGAAACCGGCCCTGCGCTTGCCTCTTGCGATTGTGATGATGATGTCCACCGCTGCCTCTGTTGTTGCCGCCCCGATCGCCTATCCCGAAACCAAGCGCGGGTTCGAGGTGGAAGCGCGTCATGGCCTTTCGGTGCCCGACCCATATCGCTGGCTGGAAGCCGATGTGCGCACCGATGCCAATGTGGCCAAGTGGGTGGACGCGCAAAACACGGTTACGATGGGTTATCTCGCTGGCCTGCCCAAGCGGGAACCGATCCGCCAGCGGCTAACCGCGCTGTATAATTACGAACGCTTCGGCATCCCGCGGGTTCGTGGCGGGCTGCAATTCTATGCTCGCAACTCCGGTTTGCAGAACCAGTCTGTTCTGTATGTGCAGGCAGATGGCGCCGCGCCGCGCGTGTTGATTGATCCCAACCCTTGGGCCAAGGATGGCGCCACGGCGCTGGCCGAATGGACGCCGTCGAAGGATGGCAAGCATCTCGCCTATGCCGTGCAGGACGGCGGTACCGATTGGCGCTCCATCAAGGTGATGAATGTCGCCACCGGCATCGATCTGGCCGACAGCCTCGAAGGGGTGAAATACACTGGCGAGGTGGCCTGGCGGCCCGATGGCAGCGGCTTTTACTATTCGCGCTTCCCGGCGCCGCCGGCGGGCCAGAAATATCAGTCCGCCACGCTTAATGAGGCGATCTGGTTCCACAAGCTGGGTACGCCGCAAAGCGCTGATACCAAGGTGTTTGCGACCCCCGATCGTCCCAAGCTGGGCCACCACGCCCAGCTGAGCGAAGATGGCCGCTGGATGGTGGTGTCGAGCAGTGAAAGCTCCGGCGGCAACGCTGTCTTCATCGCCGATCTGTCCAAGGGTGAGACGCCGCGTGCGTTTGTCAGCGCCCTCGACAAGGAGTGGGGCTTCGCCGGCAGCCAGGGCGGCACGCTGTATTTTGTCACCAACAAGGATGCGCCGCGTTACCAGCTGCTCGCGGTTGATGGCGCGAGCGGCTTTGGCAAGCCGGTTGTCCCCGAAGGCGCGGCCACGCTGACCGGCGGCGCCGTGGTCGGCAAGCGGCTGGTGGTGGAGACGCTTGAGGACGCCAAATCAGTCGTGCGGTTGTATGAAACGGACGGCAAGCCCGTGGGCGTGGTGCCGCTGCCCGGCATCGGCACGGCCGGTGGTTTTCAATCATCGGATGACGGTAAGACTTGGTTTGCCTTCTCCAGCTTTGCCACCCCTGGGTCGATCTGGCGCTATGATGCGGCCACCAACACGGCAGAGGTCGTGCGCCAGGCCAAGGTGGCGTTCAACCCGGCAGATTACACGGTGAGCCAGGTCTTCTACCCGTCGAAGGACGGCACGAAGGTTCCGATGTTCGTCGCCCACCGCAAGGATGTGGACGTCAGCAAGCCGCACCCAACCCTGCTTTATGCCTATGGTGGCTTCAATATCAGCAGCACGCCGGGCTTCAGCGTGTCGCGGCTGGTGTGGATGGAAATGGGCGGTGTCTTCGCTGTGGCCAATATCCGCGGCGGCGGCGAATATGGCGCAGCCTGGCACGATGGCGGCCGGTTGCTAAACAAGCAGAATGTGTTCGACGATTTCATCGCGGCTGGTGAAGCGCTGATCCAGCGCGGGCTGACGACGAAGGGCCAACTGGCCATCCAGGGCGGTTCCAACGGCGGCCTCCTAGTGGGCGCTGTCACCAACCAGCGGCCTGATCTGTTCGCTGCCGCGCTGCCGGCCGTCGGCGTGATGGACATGCTGCGCTATGCCAATTGGACCGCCGGCCGATATTGGGTCGATGACTATGGCGACATGAACAAGCCGGAGATGTTCCGCTACAATCTCGGCTTCAGCCCGTATCACAATGTGAAGGGTGGCAAGGCGTATCCGGCCATTCTCGTCACCACCGCCGACACCGATGATCGGGTCGTGCCGAGCCACAGCTTCAAATATGCAGCGGCCCTGCAGGCGGCGCCGATCGGCGACAAGCCGCATCTGATCCGCATCGAAACCCGCGCCGGCCACGGTAGCGGCAAGCCGACCGACAAGATCATCGCGGAAGCGGCCGATCTGTGGGCCTTTGCCGGATATTGGACTGGTCTTACGAAATAGGTCCGTTCGGGCGGGTGATGATGAACAGGCAGGTGATCGGCAGGATCACCGCCTGGATGATGATCACCCGCTGCGGCGCGCCGACCAGCACCGAAATCCCCACCACCCCCGCCATCGACAGCACCGCCAGCACCTTGGCGCGTTGCGAGATGGCGCGATGTTGTTCCCAATTGTGGATCAGGGGCCCGAAAATCTTGTGGCCCAGCAGCCAGTCGTGCAGGCGGGGGCTGGAGCGGGCGAAGCAATAGGCCGAAAGCAGCACGAACGGCGTGGTGGGCAGCAATGGCAGCACCACGCCGGCAATGCCGAGCGCAAGGCTGGTCAGCCCGATGATGAGCCAGAGGGTGCGGAACATCGGGTCACGTTAGCAGGGCGCTGTTCTGGCACCAGCACTTATCAATCCGGGCAGGACAACGCCTCGGCAATGGCGGCGGCGAGCGCCGGATCGCCGGCGGCGATGACGGCGCCGCGACTGGCGGTGGTGAGCGGCTGCCCTTCCCAGTCGGTGATCACACCGCCGGCGCCGGTGATGATCGGCACCAGCGCAGCCCAATCATGCAGTTTCAGCCCGGATTCGACCACGGCATCAAGATGCCCCGCGGCGACCAGGCCATAATTGTGACAATCGCCGCCATACAGCGTGTCATGCGCGGCGGTCCGCACGCGTTCGAAACACGTGAAATCTTCCGACTCAAAAGCCTGCGGGCTGGTGGTGCCGATGCGCGCCTGGGCAAGATCGGTGCAGTGCCGCACATGCACCCGCGCGCCGTTCAGCGTGGTGTGCTGGCCGGGTGCCGCCATCCAGCGATCGCGGATGATGCATTGATCGATGATGCCCAGCACCGGCTTGCCCTGCTCCAACAGCCCGATCAGCGTGCCGAACAGCGGCCGGCCGGCGACAAAGGCCCGCGTGCCGTCGATGGGATCGAGCACCCACACCCGCTCGGCATCGGGGCGATCATCGCCATATTCCTCGCCAATCACCCCGTCATCGGGGCGATACTGCGCCAGCAGGCGGCGGATGGCGGCTTCGGCTTCCTTGTCGGCGGCAGTGACGGGGGAGAAATCTTCCTTGGTCTCCACCAGGAAAGGTCGCCGGAACCATGGGCGGATGGCCTGGCCGGCCGCTTCGGCGAGCATTTCGGCAAGGGCGAGATCGCTGATCGTCACAGGCCGAGTTCCTTCAGGATAGCAGCGCGATCTGCATCCAGGTCGGGGGCTGGGGCGCGGGTGGCGGGATCGGCATGAGCCGAAAGCTTGATCGGATTGCCGGCGGCGATCAGCGGTGTGCCGTCGGGCAGGGCGGTGTGCACCACCATGTTCCGCGCCTTCACCTGCGGGTTGGCCAGCGCCTGGCCGATAGTGTTCAGTGGCCCGCACGGCACACCGGCCGCCTCCAGCTTCGGCAGCCAGTGCGCCACCGGTTGGGTGAGCAGCACGTCCTCCAGAACAGCGGCCAGTTCCTCGGCATGGGTGGTGCGCGCGTTGTTATCGGCAAAGCGCGGATCATCTTCTGGCAGGCCCAGCGCCTTGCATAGCGCGGTGAACAACTGGTCGTTGCCAGCCGCGATCACGATTGGTGCATCGGCGCAACTGTAAGCGGCAAAGGGCGTGATCGACGGGTGGCGCGCGCCCAGCGGGCCCGGCGACTGGCCGGTGGCGGCATAGCGCGCGATGGCGTTTTCGAGGATGGCGATCTGGCCATCGAGCATCGCGACATCGACGAACTGGCCCTTCCCCGTCCGGTCCCGGTCATGCAGCGCCGCCATGATGCCGATTACGGTGAACAGCCCGGCGGTGATGTCACCCACACTGGTGCCAACGCGTGTGGGCGGACCGCCGGGGTGGCCGGTGACACTCATGATGCCGCCCATGGCCTGCACCACCATGTCATAGGCAGCTTTTTGGCTGTCGGGCCCGGTCTGGCCGAAGCCAGAGGTGGCGGCGTGGATCAGGCGCGGATAGCGTGCGGCCAGACCCTCCCAGCCATAACCCAATCGCGCCATCACGCCGGGGCGATAATTGTCGATCAGCACATCGGCCTTTTCCAGCAGCGCTTCGAAGATGACGCGATCTTGCGGAGATTTCAGATCGAGCGCGATCGATTGCTTGCCGCGGTTGATGCTGGCGAAATAGGCGCTGTGGCCGTTGATGAATGGGCCATAGGCGCGGGCATCATCGCCGCCATCGGGCCGTTCCACCTTGATCACCCGGGCGCCCAGATCGGCCAGCACCATGGTGGCATAGGGGCCGGCGAGCACGCGCGACAGATCGATGACGGTGAGATCGGAGAGGGGACCGGGCATGGCCATGGGTGTAGCGATGTTTTTCCCCCTCGTCACCGCCCCGCCGGCTGGATAGACCATAGGCAACACATGAGGGGAACGAACATGCGATCATTGATTCTGGCGGCGCTTCTGCTGGGTACCGCTGCTGCTGCGCAACCTGCCGCCAATCGCGAAGCGGCGTACGACGCCCAAATCAGCAGCGCCGATCAGATGGCGTGGCTGAAGACCATGGCCGCCGGCCCCAATCATATGGGCAGCCCGCACAACCAGGCCAATGCAGCGCTGATCGAGAAGATGTTCCGTGAATGGGGCTGGCAGGTGAAGCGCGCCGATTATCAGGTGCTCTATCCCACGCCGGTTTCCACGGCGCTGGCTCTCGTGGGCCCGGTGGCAAAGACGCTGGGCGGGCAGGAGCCGGGCATCCCGCAGGACGCCACCTCCAACAGCCTTGCAGGCGCGCTGCCGCCCTATGTCGCCTTTCAGGGTGATGGCGATGTCACGGCGCCGGTGGTGTATGTGAACTATGGCCTGCCCGCCGATTATGAGGCGCTGGCGCGGCGCGGCATTTCGGTGAAAGGCAAGATCGTCATCGCACGGTACGGCGCCGGCTGGCGCGGCCTGAAGCCGAAGCTGGCGCAGGAACAGGGCGCCATCGGCTGCCTGATCTATTCCGATCCGCAGCAGGATGGTTATGGCAGCGCCGATACCTATCCCAACGGCGGCGGCCGCCCGCCGGCCGGGGTGCAGCGCGGCAGCGTGCTGGATATGATCACCTATCCCGGCGATCCGCTCACCCCCGGTGTGGGTGCCACCAAGGACGCCAAGCGCCTGACCCGCGAGACGGCGCCGACGGTGCTGAAAATCCCGACAATGCCGATTTCCTATGCGGATGCGACCGAGATCCTCTCCCGTCTGAAGGGTGCGCCCGTGCCCAACGATTGGCGCGGCGGCCTGCCGTTCCATTATCGTTTCGGCGGCGACGACAGCGTGCAGGTGCATTTGAAGGTGCAATCCGAATGGTCGCTGAAGACCATTTCCAACGTGATCGCCACGCTGCCGGGATCGTCGAAGAAGGACGAATGGATCGTGCGCGGCAACCATTATGATGGCTGGGTGTTCGGCGCCTCCGATCCACTGTCGGGCGAAGTCGCGATGATGAGCGAAGCCAAGGGATTGGGCGCGCTGTGGAAATCCGGCTGGCGGCCAAAGCGCAGCATAGTTTACGCCAGCTGGGACGGCGAGGAGCCGGGCCTGTTGGGCTCAACCGAGTGGGTGGAAGAGCATATCGCCGAACTGCGCCAGAAGGCGGTGGTGTACATCAACAGCGACAGCAATGGCCGCGGCTTTCTGGGCGTCGATGGCAGCGGGCAGTTCACCGCGTTGATAGGCAAGGCCGCTGCTGACGTGAAGGATCCGCAGACCGGCGCCAGCGTGGCCGACCGCTGGCGGGCGGGCGTGCGCGCCAAAGCGTTCGACGGCCTGCGCGGCAATCCGGCGGCGCTGGCGGCCGCCGAACTGGCCGCCGATCAGCCGATGGATGCGCTGGGTTCGGGCAGTGATTACACCGCCTTCATCCACCATGCCGGCGTGTCGTCGATCAACATCGGCTTTGGCGGCGAGGGCGAGAGCGCCGGTTCCTATCACTCGATCTACGACAGCTATGATCATTTCGTGCGCTGGGATGATCCGGGTCTCGTCTATGGCGCGGTGCTGTCCAAGGTGGCGGGCCGGATGGTGATGCGGCTGGCCGATGCCGATGCGCTGCCGGTGCGTTTTGGCCCGGTGGCCGGCGCGGCCCGCAGTTATTTCGGTGAGATCAAGACGCTGATCGACAACCGCCGCCGCGAGGATGACAAGCGCGCTGCGCTGAGCGCCGACATCTACCGGCTGGGCAGCGATCCGCGCGATCCGCTCGGGCCGCCGCTGCCGAAGACGCCGACCCCGGCGCTCGATCTGGCCGTGCTGGATGCGGCGATCACCCGGCTGGATGGTGCCGCCAAGGCTTTCGATGCCGCCATTGCTGCAAAGGAAGGCAGCCTGACCCCGGCGCAAACGACAGCGTTCAACGGCAAGCTGCGCGACATCGAACAGACGTTGCTCAGCCCCAGCGGCCTGCCGTTCCGGCCGTGGTTCCGCAACATCCTCTACGCACCGGGCCGCTTCACCGGCTATGGCTCCAAGACGCTGCCGGGCCTGCGCGAAGCGGTGGAAGAGCGGCGCTTTGACGATGCGACCCGCGAAGCCGGGATCGCGGCGAAGGCGCTGGGTGATTATGCAGATCGCTTGAATGAGGCGGCGGGGTTGCTCAAGTGAAGTGCGCTGCCCTCGTTCTGGCCTTGCTGGCCGCCACGCCGGCGCTGGCACAGCGGATGCGGCCGGCGGATGTCGATAAATTGCCGTCCTCCGCCCCGGCGCTGACCGAGGCCTATGGCAAGGAACCAACCCAAGTCGGCGATCTGCGCCTGCCGGCGGGTCCCGGCCCGCACCCGGTGGTGATCGTCATCCACGGTGGCTGCTGGTGGAAGGGCTTTGCCACCCGCCAGAACACCGCGGCGCTGGCCAGCCGATTGACGGAAAAGGGCTTTGCCACCTGGAATATCGAATATCGCCAGGCTGGTGAGAAGGACAAGGACGGCAAATACAGCGGAGATGCTGGCGCTGGCTGGCCGGGCACCTTTAACGATTGGGCGGCGGCCACCGATCATCTGCGCGACCTCGCCAAACGCTATCCGATCGATCTGGCGCGGCTTGCCGTCACCGGCCACAGTGCCGGCGCCCATGCCGCGCTATGGGTGGCGAGCCGTCACAAACTGCCGAAGGACAGCGACATCGCCTCGCCTGATCCGCTGAAGATCGGGGCCGTGGTCGCCATTGACGGCCCGGCCGATCCGTCCAGTGAGATCGAGACGTTCGAGAAGGGCTGTGGTGTCCCGGCCGGCAAGGCGATGTTTGGCGGCACGCCGGCTGAGCAGCCCAAGCGCTGGGCCGAAGGCAGCCCGCAGGCGCAATTGCCGCTGGACGTGAAATCCGGCCTGGTCTCTGCCAGCCTGTTCCTCTCCCCCACCGCCGCCGCCAAGTGGGTGACAGAAGCACGGAAAGGTAAGGGCAAATCCAGCGCCCTCATCCTCGGCGGCACCGGCCATTTCGAAGTGATCGCACCGGGCAGCCCGGTGTGGAGCCAGGTCGAAGCCTTTCTGCTGGAACAACTGAAGGTGGAAAAGTGAAACTCCTCGCCTCTCCTACGTCGCCCTATGCCCGCAAATTGCGGGTGGTTGCGCATGAACTGGGCCTTGCCCTGCCGGTGGAAGACACCGCGCCAATGACCGATCCAGCCGCGCTGCTGGCCGCCAATCCGCTCGGCAAAGTGCCGGCGCTGGTGCTGGACGATGGCAGCGCCATGATCGATTCACCGGTGATCGCCGCCTTCCTTCTCGCCAGCGTGCCGGGGCAGCAGTTGATGGCGCAAAGCGGCCACGCCCACTGGCAGGCGCGCACCACCGAGGCGCTGGCCGACGGCGTGCTCGATGCCGCGATCATCCTCAGGTTCAATATGACGCAGGGTATCACCAGTGGCCCGTGGGTGGACCGGCAATATCGCGCCATCGAACGTGCGCTGAGCGTGATGAACACCCGCGTTGGCGGCAGCGACTTTGGCGACATCTGCATCGCGGTCGCCTGCGACTATCTCAGCTTCCGTTTCCCCGATCTGCACTGGCGTGAGCATAACGCGGCGCTGGCAGAATTGACGTATAGGCTGCTGGCCACGCCGGCGTTCGCTGCAACACGACCGCCGGCCTGAGCCTCACTTCTTCAGTTCCCGCGCCAGTGCCTTGGCGGTCTTGGCGCCATAGGGCGGCTTGAACCCGGCCAGGCCGGCGAGATCGATTTTGGGCTGGCTGTAGATCGCCTTGGGATGGCTGAATTCCTTGAAGCCATCGTGGCCGTGGTAATTGCCCATGCCGGCCGGGCCGATGCCGCCGAACGGCAGGTCTTCGGCAGAGACGTGGAAGATCACGTCGTTCACCGTCACGCCGCCCGAAATGGTGCGGTCGAGCACGCGGCGCTGTTCCAGTTCGTCCTGGCCGAACCAATATAGGCCCAGCGGCCGGTCGCGGCGGTTGATCTCGTCGATGGCGCCGTCCACAGACTTGTAGGTGCGCACGGGGAGTAGCGGCCCGAAGATTTCCTCCTGCATCACCGTCATCTCGTCGGTGGCGCCGCGGATGATGTGCAGCGGCATCTTGTTGGTGTTCTGCTTGCTGAAATCCTCGTTCGCCGGATTGACCACCACCACGTCTGCGCCCTTGGCGCGGGCGTCTTCCACATGGGCTTCCAGGCGCTCCCGGTGACGAGCGCCCAGCACGCTGGTGTAGTCCGGGTTGGCCAGCATGGTGGGATACATTTTGGCGGTGGCGGCCTTCAGCCCCTCGATGATCTCACCTTCGTTCTCCTCGGGCACCAGCAGATAATCCGGCGCCAGGCAGATCTGGCCGGCGTTCATCAATTTGCCCATCGCCACGCGCTCGGTGGCCGACGCCACATCGGCGGAGCGCGAGATGATTGTGGGCGACTTGCCACCGAGTTCGAGCGTCAGCGGCACCAGATTCTTGGCGGCGGCGGCCATCACGTGGCGGGCCACGCTGGTGGCACCGGTGAAGATGATGTGATCAAAGGGCAGTTCGGTGAACGCCTTGCCCACTTCCGGCCCGCCGGTGATCACCGCGATTTCGGTCTGGTCAAACGCCGCTTCCAGCACTTCCTTCATCAACGCCGAAGTGACCGGCGTATATTCCGAAGGCTTGATCATCGCCCGGTTGCCGGCAGCCAGCACACCAGCCAGCGGCGCGAAGGTGAGGTTCACCGGGAAATTCCACGGGGACAGGATCCCGACGACGCCCTTGGGCTGCCATTCCACCCGCGCTTTCGCACCAAGCAGGCCCATGGGGAAATCCAGCTTGCGCTTTTCCGGCTTCATCCAGGCATCGAGATGCTTCAGCGCATGCTTGAGCGGCTTGATCGACGCCATAATGTCGGTGACCAGGCTGAGTTCGGTCGAACGGTGGCCGAAATCCTCGCTCATCGCAGCGGCAAAGCGGTCCTTGTTGGCCAGCACCACATCGAGCGCGCGGTTCAACCGGTCGCGACGGGCGGCGGCCGTCACCGGCAGTTCGGCGGTGAAGCTGGCGCGCTGCGCATCAAGCACGCCCCGCATGTTCGCGGCATCGCGGGCATCCCATTCAGCGGTTTTGGCGATCGTGGCCATGGCTCATCTCTCTTGTTTGTTTGGGCGCAGCCTAGGCGGGTTATCCGCTGTTGCCAAGCCGCCCACATTGAAGGGGAACTGCGCCGTTCTGACAGACTGGCGGGGCGCTGCGCTTTGCGGCATCGTGGCCGCAATAAAAACGCCTTGGGGAAATGATGAATGAGCAACTGGCCCGCCATGTCGATTGCCGAAGCCCATGCGCTGCTCACCGCGCCGGGGCAGCCGCTGGAGATGGAAACGGTTGCCATCCAGGGCCGGCCCACAAGGGTCTGGAAGAATGCGCCGGCATCGTTGGCCCATTGTTTCGCTGCCGGCCGCGCTCATGGCGACAAGATTTTCATGGTGCTGGACGAGGAACGGGTGACGTTCGAAGCCTTTGCCCGCGCCACGCTGGCGCTGGCCGAGCGGTTGAAGGCCGATGGCCTGGCGAAGGGCGACCGCGTGGCGGTGGTAATGCGCAACCTGCCGGAATGGCCGGTCGCCTTTTATGCCGCCAGCCTGTGCGGGGCGATCGTCACGCCCTTGAATGCCTGGTGGACGGGCGGCGAGCTGGAATATGGCCTGACCGACAGCGGCACCAAGATCCTGCTGATCGATGCCGAGCGCTACAACCGCATCGCTGAACATCTGCCCAACTGCCCGGACCTGGAGCAGATCTACGTTACCCGCGCCAGCGAACTGGAACTTGGTGATCCGCGTGCGCGCCGGCTGGAAGAGGTAATCGGCTGGCCGATGGACTGGGCGTCGCTGAAGGACCGTGCCATCCCGGCCGATGCCTTGGCGCTTCAGCCCGAAGATGACGCGACGATTTTCTACACCAGCGGCACCACCGGCAAGCCCAAGGGCGCGCTGGGCAGCCACCGCAACATCTGTTCCAACATCATGGCCAGTGCCAGCAGCGCGGCGCGCAGTTTCCTGCGGCGCGGCGAGCAGCCGCCGGCGGCTGACCCCAACGCCCCGCAGAAGGCGACCCTGCTATCGGTGCCCTTCTTCCACGCCACCGGTTGCCATGCCGTGCTCAATCCCGCGCTGGTGGGCGGCGTGAAGCTGGTGCTGATGAAGAAATGGGATGTGGTGGAAGCCATGACGCTGATCGAACGTGAGAAGATCAGCTCGGCCGGCGGCGTGCCCACCATCGCCTGGCAGATCCTGGAACATCCCGACCGCGCCAAATATGACCTGTCGAGCCTGGAGGCCGTCAGCTACGGCGGCGCACCATCAGCGCCCGAACTGGTTCGCCAGATCGCCAAGGAGTTCAAGGCCAAGCCCGGCAACGGCTGGGGCATGACCGAAACCAGCGCCACCTTCACCCACCACATGGCGGAAGATTATGAGCACCGGCCCGACAGCTGCGGCCCGCCGGTGCCGGTGTGTGATCTGCAGGTGCGCGACCCGGACGGCAAGGTGTTGGGGCCGAACGAGGTGGGCGAAATCTACGGCTTCGGCCCCAACGTGGTGCGGCTCTATTGGAACAAGCCCGAAGCCACGGCGGCCACCTTCATCGACGGCTGGGTGCGCACCGGCGATCTGGGGCGCATCGATGAAGAGGGCTTCTGCTTCATCATCGACCGCGCCAAGGACATGCTGATCCGCGGCGGCGAGAATATCTACTGCGTCGAGGTGGAAAACGCGTTGTACGAGCATCCGGCGGTGATGGACGCCGCGCTGGTCGGCCGCCCGCACAAGCAGTTGGGCGAGGAGCCGGTGGCGTTCGTGACGCTGAAAGAGGGCGTCGACGCCAGCGAAGAGGAACTGCGCGCTTTCGTGGCGGCGCGGCAGGCGGCCTTCAAGGTGCCGGTTGCGGTGCATTTCAGTCGCGAACCGCTGCCACGGAACGCCAATGGCAAGATATTGAAGACCGAGCTCAAGAAGCTGGTGGCCGGGGGCTGAGCTTCAGTCCCAGTCCAGTCGGCCTTATTGCTCGTTGTTCGAGAAGCTGCCGTCGGCACGCAGGATGCGCGGGCCGCCGGTGGGGGCTGGGGCAGTTTTCGGCCAGCGGGCGGTGAGGAAACGGTCGCGGGCAAAGCGCTTCACGTTCACGGCATCGCCTTGGTTGCCGCCCAGGATATGATAGGCCGAGGCATCTTCGCCGACATAAAAGCCGACATGGCCCTGCCAGCCATCGCGGCTGCCGCGCCAGAAGGTCATCACGGCGCCCGGCTGCGGCACAGGGCAGGGCACACCAAACCTGGTCCAGGTGCGCGCGCCCAGCGGATTGGACGTCAGCACTTCGCCGGGCAGGGTGAGGCCGATGCAATGGGCGACGAACAGCCCGCACCAGGCGATTTCATCCTTGGCATAATCAATGCGCAACCGGCGCGCCCAGCCGGTGATCAGCGGGTTGGAACCGGGGCCGGTGTCTTCCTTCACGCCAATGGCGCGCTGCGCTTCGATGAACCATGGCATCGACAGGCTGTGGATCGGGTCAGGCGCAGTCTGCACTGCGGATGCCGCAAGCTTGGCAAGCGTATCGGGCCTCGCCACACCATCCACATCCAGGCCATTGGCCGCCTGGAAGGCACGGATTGCAGCGATGGTGTTGCGCCCCATCGCACCATCGATGTCTCCTGGGTCGAAGCCTCTGGCTTTTAAGGCTTTCTGGAGCTCGAGCGTGGTCATATCGGAAGTCCCCCGATGAATGTTGCCTTCGACCCTGATTGAAAAATACCATAGCGGCGCAGCGTAGGACAGCCGGTGCGTGCGGGGACCAAAAGCGATGGTAGGAAAGCCCGTCTGCATCGGTTAAAGCAGCCCGAATCTTCCCTTCCACTGCTGGGCTGCCGCCATGAAATTCTTTGCCGATACCGCCGACGTTGCCGAAATCGCCGATCTGGCCGCCACCGGCCTGCTGGATGGCGTCACCACCAATCCCAGCCTGATTGCCAAATCGGGCCGCAATTTCCTCGAAGTCGTCAAGGAAATCTGCGGGATCGTCGATGGCCCGGTTTCGGCTGAAGTGGTCGCCCCCGATCATGCCACGATGATGCGCGAAGCCGCCGTGCTGCGCGCGCTGGCGCCCAATATCTGCATCAAGCTGCCGCTCACCCTGGATGGCCTGAAAAGCTGCAAGGCGCTCACCGCCGAAGGCGTGAAGACCAACGTGACGCTGTGCTTCTCCGCCAACCAGGCGCTGCTCGCGGCCAAGGCCGGCGCGACGTATATTTCGCCGTTCGTTGGCCGGCTGGATGATATCGGCCATGACGGGATGGAACTGATCCAGGACATCCGCACCATCTACGACAATTATGATTTCAAGACGGAAATCCTCGTCGCCAGCGTGCGTAGTCCGGTCCATGTGCTGGCCGCGGCGCGCATCGGCGCCGATGTCGCCACCATGCCGCCTTCGGTGATCCGCCAGCTGGCGGGCCACGCGCTCACCGACAAGGGCTTGGCCGCGTTCGAGGCCGATTGGGCCAAGACGGGTCAGAGCATCCTCTGAGCGCGGCGGCAGAGCCTCTGGCCGGTCTGATCGGCCGCTTCCTCGCCTATTCGGGCGACCAGCGGCGATTGTCTGTCCACACGCTCAGGGCCTATGGCCTGACGCTGGAACGGTTCGACGATTTCCTGAGCACCCATCTGGGCGGCGCCGTGACCGGTGGGCGGCTGGCCACGTTGGCTGCCGCCGAACTGCGGGCCTTTCTTGCGCTGCGGCGCGGTGAGGGGCTGGCGGCGCCATCACTGGCGCGCGATGTATCGGCGTTGAAAGGCTTTTTCGCGTGGGCGCGGCGCAACGAGGGGCTGGCCTGCGATGCCATTGCCGCGCTGAAGGTCCCGAAACAGCCGCGCCGCCTGCCACGTGCCGTTTCGCCGGGCGATGTGCGGCAACTGGTGGCGGTGGTGGGCGATGCAGCGGCACAGCCCTGGCTGGCGGCGCGCGACATGGCGGTTTTGCTGCTGCTTTATGGTGCCGGCCTGCGCATTGGCGAGGCGCTGTGGCTCACCGGAGCCGCTCTGCCCTTGGGCGACGTGATCGCGGTGACCGGTAAGCGCGCCAAGACCCGCCAGGTGCCACTGCTGTCCCAGGTGCAGGCCGCGATCATGGATTATGTCGAAAAATGCCCGTTCGACTTGGCCCACGATTCCCCACTGTTCCGCGGAGTGAAAGGCGGCGCGCTCGATCCCGGCACGGTGCGCCGCGCTGTGCAGGCTGCACGGACAGCGATGGGCCTGCCTGCCAGCGCCACGCCGCACGCGCTGCGCCACAGTTTCGCGACCCACTTGCTGGCAAGGGGCGCTGATTTGCGGCAGCTGCAGGAACTGCTCGGCCATGCCAGCCTGTCGTCAACGCAGATATATACCAAGGTCGATGCGGCGCAATTGCTCGATGCGTGGGCGGCGGCGCATCCCCGCGCGGAGTAGCCGCGCAAAACGGGCAATGCGCGGAGGTGCAGCGATCAGGCGGGGCGATAAACCCGGCGGGTTTCGGACAGCGTGATCGGTTCCACTTCGATGAAGAACAGATCGAACTGCGGGTCCACCGTGACCGTGATGTCCACGAAATCCTGGTCATTGGCGGCACCTGGGGTGATGGTTGGCGCTGTCATCACGCTGCCCAGGCCAAAGCTGTTGGCGCGGATCGCTGTGCTGATCTGTGTGTTTTTGCGGCGCGGGAAGAGCGTAGCCACCCGGGCGCCTTCGCTGAAACCCTAGCCGTGTGGCCGGGTGGGCAGTCGTGATGTGGGCAGGGTCTAACCGGCGAGGCGGCGCAGGATGATCTCCCAATGGCGCAGGGCCGGCGCGATGGCGGTTTCCGGCACACGTTCGTTCAGGCCGTGGGCGAAACTGTCTTCCTGGCGCATGAACAGGCCAGAGACGCCGTAGGACGGGATGCCCAGCGCGCGCCAGAACACGCTGTCGGTGGCGCCGGCGTCCATGCCGGGGGTAGCGGCAAGGCCGGGTGACCTTGCCGAAACCGCCGCCTGCACGGCCGCTGTCACGTCAGGCCGCAGCGGCGATGCCGGGGTGACCGGCCAATCGATGCCGGTGGCAAAACTCACCCCGGGGTCCTCGGCCACCCGCGCCAATTCCTCCTGCACGGCAGCAATGCTGGTGCCGGGGAAGATGCGGCAGTTGACGGTGAGGGTGACGCGCTGCGGCAAGGCATTGGGCGCATGGCCGCCATTTATCATGCTGGGCACGCAAGTGGTGCCAATCTGGCCGATGGTGCCGGGATTGGCGCGCAGGGCCGTGATGGCCTCGGCATCATCAGTATTGGCGGCAAAGCGGCGCATGGCGTCGCCCAGTGCGTCGCTCCGCGCGCGGCCTGCTTCGGCCAGCGACGCCCGAGTGATGTCGTTCACCTGTGCCGGCCAGCGGTGTCCGGCGATGCGTGCGGCCACCAGGCCCACGCGGGCAATGGCGTTGCTGGCGGTGGGGGTGGAACTGTGGCCGCCCGGGTCGGTGATGGTCAGCTGGAAATCGGCATAGGATTTCTCGGCCGCCTGTAGCTTGTAGAAAAAGGGTTTGCCCTGCGCGTCCAGCCCACCGCCGCCGCCATCGCTGTTCAGCATAACCTCGATGCCCAGCGCGCCGGCCTGCTTGGCCTGTGCGGCGCTGGCGATGCCGTCGGTTTCCTCGTCGCCTGACAGGAAGAAGTGGATGTCGCGTTTCGGCGTCCAGCCACTGGCCTTCAGCTGGGCCAGCGTGGCGATCATCATGGCGACATCGAACTTGTTGTCCTGCACGCCGCGGCCGAAGATGTAGCCGTTTTCGGCGACTGCAGTGAACGGCGGCCGTTCCCAATCGGCCGGTTTGGCTTCCACCACGTCCAGATGGCCAGTCAGTGCCATGGGTTTGGCCTTGGCTGAGGCTGCGCGCCAGACGAAATGGAAATTGGCGGTGCCGGCCAGTTCGTCGATCTGGATGTCGGCGGCGTTGAAGCCGGCCTGCACCAGTGCAGCGCGATAGAAACGCGCCAGCGCCGGGGTCTGGCCGCTGCCCTTGACGCTGGCGATGCCAACACTGTCCATCAACAGCCGCTTGGCCTCCGCAGCGTCGCCGGGGGCGGCATGCGCGGGCAAGGCAGTGCAGGACAGGGCGAGGATAGCGGCGAGGGTGCGGATCATGAACCGAGACTGCGCCGCGCGCGCGCCGGCTGCAAGCCTTGGCGCGCGGTTTCCGGCTTGACGGCGCCAAGGCGCTGCCCGAAGTCAGGCGGCCATGAAGCCCACAAACTCGCTTACCCGCTGGATCCTGATCGGCCTTGTGGCCGGGCTTGGCGTCGGCTGGGCGATCAATGCCAGCATGGCGGCGGAGCAGGCCAAGGAGATCGCCGGTTATCTGTCGGTCATCACCGATGTGTTTCTGCGACTGATAAAGATGATCATCGCTCCCTTGGTGCTGGCGACGCTTACCGTGGGCATCGCCCACATGGGCTCGGGCGGAGCGGTGGGCCGCACCTTTGTGCGCACGCTGGCCTGGTTCATCGCGGCGTCGATCTTCAGCCTGGGGTTGGGCATCCTGATGGTTAATCTGCTGGCGCCCGGTGTTGGCGTCGGTTTGCCGCTGCCGGCAATTGATGCGGCATCGGGTGTTGCCAGCAAGGCCTTCAACCTGAAGGAATTCATCGGGCATATCTTCCCGAAGTCCATTATCGAAGCCATGGCCACCAACGAAGTGCTGCAGATCGTCATCTTCAGCCTGTTTGCCGGCGTGGCGCTGATCCAGATGGGTGATAAGGCCGAACCGATCAACAAGGGCCTCGATGCCATCATGCACATGATGCTGGTGATCACCGGCTATGTGATGAAGGTGGCGCCGTTTGCGGTGTTTGCCGCCATTGCCAGTTCCATCGCGGTGGAAGGGCTGGGCATCCTCGTTACCTTCGGCAAGTTCGTCGGCGGATTTTACCTGGCGCTGGCCGTGTTGTGGGCCTTCCTGCTGGGCGCCGGCGCGTTCGTGCTGGGCTTTGGCGAGGTGCGTCGCCTGATCCCTGAAATCCGGGAGCCGTTTCTGATCACCTTCGCCACCGCGTCGTCGGAAGCCGCCTATCCCAAGCTGCTGGCCTCGCTGGAGCGTTATGGCGTGCCCGGCCGCATCGCCTCGTTCGTGCTGCCGCTGGGCTACAGCTTCAATCTTGATGGCTCGATGATGTACTGCGCCTTTGCCAGTATCTTTATTGCGCAGGCCTATGGCATCGATCTGTCATTAGGCCAGGAAATCGCCATGCTGGGCCTGCTGATGATCACGTCGAAAGGCATCGCCGGCGTGCCGCGCGCGTCGCTGGTGGTGATCGCGGCCACGCTGCCCTATTTCAACATCCCGGAAGCCGGCCTGCTGCTGATCCTGGCGGTGGATCATTTCCTCGACATGGGCCGCAGCGCCACCAACGTGATCGGCAACGCGGTTGCCACAGCGGTGATCGCGAAATGGGATGCGGGCGAAGTGACGGCGGCGAAACCTGCCGAATAGGCGCGTTCAATTCACTGGCGGGCGGCGCCGGTAAGACAATGCTTCTGCAACGTGCATACGCGCCACGCCGCCGCTGCCGGCCAGATCCGCAATCGTGCGCGACACCCGCAGCACCCGCGCATAGCCGCGCGCCGACAGGCGCAACGTGTCAGCAGCCTGGGTGAGCAGGCGCTGGCCTTCGGCATCCGGCGTGGAATGGGCGGTGAGCGCTTCGCCATCGGCTTCGGCATTCATGCGAGTGGCAGTGCCGGCATAGCGGGCTGTCTGCCGGGCCCGCGCGGCGGCGACACGGGCAGCGACCTGCGCGCTGCCTTCAGCCGGTGGCGGAAGTGTGAGATCGGCGGCCGAAAGCGCCGGCACCTCGACATGCAGATCGATGCGATCGAGCAATGGCCCGGAGAGCTTGCTCTGGTAATCGGCCGCACAGCGCGGGGCGCGGGCGCAGGCGAGGCCGGGATCAGCCAGATGCCCGCAGCGGCACGGGTTCATGGCGGCGATCAACTGCACGCGCGCCGGATAGGTGACGTGGGCGGCGGCGCGCGCCACCTGCACCTGGCCGGTTTCCAGCGGCTGGCGCAGCGAATCGAGCACGCCGCGCTGGAATTCCGGCAGTTCGTCGAGTAACAGCACGCCGAGATGCGCGAGGGAGACTTCGCCCGGCCGCGCCTTTGTCCCGCCGCCGACCAGCGCCGCCATCGAAGCGCTGTGGTGCGGCGATCGGAACGGCCGGGTGCGCTTCAGCTTGCCGCCCTCCAACTCGCCGGCGATGGAAGCCACCATCGAGACTTCCAGCGCTTCGGCCGGCGTGAGATCGGGCAATATGCCGGCCAGCGCGGCGGCGATCAGCGATCTACCGGAACCGGGCGGGCCACTCATCAGCAGATTATGGCCGCCGGCCGCAGCGATTTCGGCAACGCGTTTGGGGGTTTCCTGGCCCTTGATGGCCGCGAAATCCGGGCCACGGCGCTGCGGTTCGGCTTCGGCCCGCCGCGGCGGAGGCAGGATGATCTGGCCCTTCAGATGGTTGATCAGCGCCAGCAGGTCGGGCGCGGCCAGCACATTCACCTCGCCGGCCCAGGCCGCTTCGGGTCCTTGCACTGCAGGGCAAATCAGTCCCTGCTCGCAGGATGCGGCATGCAGGGCCGCGAGCAGCACGCCCGGCACCTTCTGGATGGCGCCATCAAGCCCCAGCTCGCCGACCGCGACAAATTCATCAAGCGCATCCTGGGGAATCACCCCCATCGCGCTGAGCAGCCCCAGCGCGATCGGCAGATCATAATGCGATCCTTCCTTGGGCAGATCGGCTGGCGACAGGTTCACCACCACCCGGCGCGGCGGTAGCGAAAGCCCGATGGCGTGCAGCGCGGCGGCGACGCGCTCGCGGCTTTCCTTCACCGCCTTGTCGGGCAGGCCCACGGTAACGAAGGTGACGGGCCCGGCCGAGATCTGCACCTGCACATCAACACTGCGGGCCTCCAGCCCCAGAAACGCCACCGTGCCGACATGGGCCACCATCAACCTTTTCCCCAAAAGAAAGGAAGCATTTGACCCTGATCACAATTCGTAGAGTTTTTGGCCTTGCGGTGCAATTGCCGCCTTAAGATTGCCACAGCTGGGCCGTATCGGGATCCAATCGTGAGCCGTCCCGACTTTCTTGACCTGCTGGTTCGGTCCGAACCGTTCCGGGTGTTCCAGATCTTGCTGGGGCTCCTGCTGATGGCGGCTGCCGGCATCGTCGGGCTGCTGTCGCCGGCGCCGATCGGTATCGTCATCCTTGGGGCCGGGGTGGCGCTGGTGTTCCGCAACTCGCGCTGGGCGCGCCGGCATTATCTGTTCTACACTCGCCAATATCCGCGGGTGCGTCGCGCCGTGGACTTTGGCTTGCGGCGCGACAAGCGGCGCGCCAAGCGCGGGCAGGAGGCTGCGGCTTCATTGACGAAAAGGGTGACTGACCCTACATCGCCCACCATGCCGCCGGTGTAACGGGCCACCCTGTTACGCGCGGCACGCCAAGGTTTCGCCAAGTCAGGATTTTCATGCTCGGGTTGAACAAGGTCGCGAAGGCGATTTTCGGGTCGTCGAATGATCGCTATCTGAAGTCGCTGCGGCCGATCATCATGCGCATTTCTGGTCTGGAAGACCAGATCAGTGCGCTGACCGATGACCAACTGCAGGCGCAGACGCCCAAGCTGAAGGCTGAGCTCGAAGCCGGCAAGTCGTTGGATGATATTCTGCCCGAAGCCTTTGCCACCGTGCGCGAAGCCTCCAAGCGCGTGCTGGGCATGCGGCATTTCGATGTGCAGATGATCGGCGGCATCGTGCTGCATCGCGGCGAAATCGCCGAAATGCGCACCGGCGAAGGCAAGACGCTGGTGGCGACGCTGGCGGTCTATCTGAATGCCTTGTCCGGCAAGGGCGTGCACGTGGTGACGGTGAATGATTATCTCGCCACCCGCGATGCGCAGTGGATGGGCGAGATCTATCGCTTCCTCGGGCTCACGGTTGGCACCATCGTCCCCAACCTCGACGATCAGACGCGCCGCGCCGCCTATGCGTGCGATATCACCTACGGCACCAACAATGAATTCGGCTTCGATTATCTGCGCGACAACATGAAATACACGCGCGAGCAGATGGTGCAGCGGCCGTTCAATTTCGCCGTGGTCGATGAAGTCGATAGCGTGCTGGTCGATGAAGCCCGTACCCCGCTGATCATTTCCGGCCCCACCGACGACAAGTCGCAGCTCTACACCCAGGTCAACGCCGTGGTGAAGGAACTGGTGCGCGAGGATGTCGAGGTCGATGAGAAGCAGAAGTCCGTTATTCTCACCGAAGCCGGCACCGAGAAGGTGGAGAGCATGCTATCCGCCGCCGGGCTGCTGGTAGGCGAGAATCTCTATGATTTCGAGAATACGCAGGTGGTGCACCACCTGAACCAGGCGCTGCGCGCCATCGTCATCTTCCGCCGCGACACGGATTATATCGTGCGCGATGGCAAGGTGATCATCATCGATGAATTCACCGGCCGCATGATGGATGGCCGCCGCTGGTCCGAAGGTCTGCACCAGGCGGTGGAGGCCAAGGAAGGCGTGCAGATCATGCCGGAAAACCAGACGCTGGCCAGCATCACCTTCCAGAATTATTTCCGCATGTATCCCAAGCTGGGCGGCATGACCGGCACGGCGGCCACCGAAGCCGCGGAATTCTTCGACATCTACAAGCTGAACGTGGTGGAAATTCCCACCAATGTGCCGGTGCTCCGCAAGGATGTGGACGACGAATTCTACAAGAACGCCGAAGACAAGTTCAAGGCGATCGTGAAGGCCGTCCGCGGTGCCCAGGAACGCGGCCAGCCGGTGCTGGTTGGCACCGTCTCGATCGAAAAGAGCGAGATGCTGTCGGACTATCTGAAGGAGCAGGACGTCAAGCACGTGGTCTTGAACGCCCGCTATCACGAGCAGGAAGCCGTGATCGTGGAAGACGCTGGCCGCATCGGCGCCGTCACCATCGCCACCAACATGGCCGGCCGTGGGACTGACATCAAATTGGGCGGCAACGAGGAAGCCCGCGTCGCTCGCGAACTGGCCGGCATGCCGGAGGGGCCGGAGCGCGAGGCCGCCGAAGCCCGGATCAAGGCCGAAGTGCTGGCCGAACGCGAGCAGGTGAAGGCCAATGGCGGCCTGTTCGTGCTCGGCACCGAGCGTCACGAAAGCCGCCGCATCGACAACCAGCTGCGTGGCCGTTCCGGCCGCCAGGGCGATCCCGGCCTGTCACGTTTCTACCTGTCGCTCGACGATGATCTGCTGCGCATTTTCGGCCAGCAGAACATGCTGACCCGCCTGATGAACTCTGGCCTGGAAGAGGGCGAGGCGATCATCCACCCATGGATTTCGAAAGCCATCGAAACCGCCCAGAAAAAGGTGGAAGCCCGCAACTACGACGTGCGCAAGCAGCTGCTGCAATACGACGACGTGATGAACGACCAGCGCAAGGTGGTCTATGAACAGCGCGCCGACGTGATGGACAGCGAAACCGTGGGCGATGTCGTGATCGACATGCGCCACGAAAGTGTGAACGCCATCGTCGGCGCCCGCTGCCCGATGGGCAGCTATCCCGAACAATGGGATGTGGCCGGGCTGCAGGAAGATGTGACGGGCACGCTCGGCCTGTCGGTGGATGTTTCGGCCTGGGCCAAGGAAGAGGGCATTGATCCCGAAATCGTCGTCGATCGCCTGATCGAACAATCCGATGCGCTGGTGGCTGCCAAGGCCGCCGAACTGCCGTCCGAAACCTGGATCAGCATCGAAAAGAGCTTCCTGCTGCAGGCGCTGGACCATCACTGGAAGGAGCATCTGGCCACGCTGGATTCGCTGCGTTCGGTCATCCACTTGCGCGCCTATGCCCAGAAGACGCCGATCAACGAATATAAGCGCGAAGCCTTCGCCCTGTTCGAACGCATGCTGCAGAATGTGCGCGAAGACGTGACGCGCATGCTGGCCAATGCACAGTTCGCGCTGCAGGCTGACGAACCGCCGCAGGAATTGCCGTCGTTCATCACCACCCACGTCGATCCGGCCACCGGCCAGAACGAAGCCGGCCCGACGCTGAACTTCGATGCCTTCGGCTCGGCCCTGCCCGCCGGCATGCTCTCCGCCGCGCAGAGTGCCGCCGAAATGATCGACATCGATCCGGCCGATCTGGAGGAATGGCGCCAGACCATCAGCCGCAACGCCGAATGCCCATGCGGTTCCGGCCAAAAGTTCAAGCACTGCCACGGGGCGCTGTAAGGCAGCGCAGCGGCGTCGGTTGCTGCTGCCGTTAGGGCCCGGCGACCGCTCCACTGATCTCGGCCACCCGCAGTTCGCCGTCCCGCGTCTGGCCGCCCAGTTCCAGGAAGCGGCGCATGGCGTGCCGGGCCGGATTGCTGAACAGCAGCGTCTGGAACAAGTCGGCTTCCTGCTGGCACCCCTCCGCCATCGGCAGCGTCGCGCTGTCCACCGACTGCTTGGCCAGGCGCACCGCGTCCGCCGGGAAGCTGGCGATGCGGCGGGCCAGCGCGTTCACATGCGCGTCGATCGCGTTGGCGGGCAGGGCGCGGTTGAGCCAGCCCCAACGTTCCGCTGTTTCGGCATCCACGTCGATGCCGCCCAGGATGATCTCCATGGCCCGTGCGCGGCCTACGAGGCGCGGCAGATTCTGGGTGCCGGTGCCGCCGGGCAAGATGCCGATGGGCACTTCCATCTGGTTGATGACGGTCTTGCCAAGGACGCCGAAGCGCATGTCGAAATTCATCGACAGTTCGGCGCCGCCGCCGCCGACGCGGCCTTCGATCTGCGCAATCGTTACCTTGTCCATGGTGCGGAACCGCTGGCACATGGCGTGATAGGCGTTGGCATTGTCGGTTGGCGGCGCCGGTGCATCAGCCATGGCGATCAGCGCGGCGACATCGAAATGGGCCAGAAAGAAATCCGGGTCCGCGCTTTTCAGCACGAACACCAGTGCCGCCGGATCGGCTTCCAGTTCTTCCGCCAGCCGCGCCAGTTCCCCGAACAGCGCCATGGTGATCAGGTTGATCGGCGGATTGTTGACTGTCGCCGTGACCAGCGGGCCATCGCGTTGCACATCGATGAGGGTGTAGCCGTCGTACGCCATGATCTGTCTCCCGAAGTGCCGGTGACCGGGATGTTAGGCCGTGAACGCAGGGAGTCCACCCTTCGTCATGGAGAGGACTGCTGGGCCCGAAATCGCTTGCGAGCCCGGTGTCGGCTTTGTAGCACTAGGGCAGGGGCAGCCATCTTGGCGCTGAACAGGTGCAACATGGGCAACAGGCGTTTGGCGCAAAAAATGATGCTGTTGCTGGGGGTCTGCCTGCACAGTCTTGCTGCGGCGTCCACCTTGATCACCGGGGCCAGCGTCCATGACGGGACGGGCGCGCCGGCCCAGCAGGTCGCCGTGCGCATCGACAAGGATCGCATTGTCGCGGTCGGCGCCTTGCAGCCGCTTGCCGGCGAGCAGGTGATCGACGCCAAGGGGCTGGTGCTGGCCCCCGGCTTCATCGACAGTCACAGCCACCATGATCGCACCGATTATGCCGAACGTGCCATGGAGCCGCTGCTGGCCCAGGGGGTGACGACGATTGTCGTTGGCCAGGATGGCGACGGCGATGCGCCGCTGGCCGAAGTCGCCGCCAAATTCGCCGCGCGGCCCGCCGCCATCAATGTCGCATCGTACACCGGCCACGGTTTCCTGCGCGATCGGGTGATGGGCGCAAACTACAAGCGCGTTGCCACTCCGGCCGAAGTGCAGGCCATGCAGGCGTTGCTTACGGCTGACCTGAAGGCCGGCTCGCTGGGGTTCTCGACCGGGCTTGAATATGATCCCGGCATCTATTCTGCCCGTGATGAAGTGCTGGCGCTGGCCGGCACCGCCAAGGCCGGCGGCGGCACCTACATGAGCCATATCCGATCCGAAGATGTCGCCTTCGACGACGCGATCGACGAGATCCTCGAGATCGGCGCCAAAACCGGCATCCCGGTGCAGATCTCCCACCTCAAGCTTGGCATTGTCGATCGATGGGGCCAGGCCAAGCAGGTGCTGGCCAAGCTTGACGCCGCCCGCGCCCGCGGCATCAAGGTGACGGCCGACGTTTACCCGTATGAATATTGGCAATCGACGCTGAGCGTGCTGTTTCCGAAGCGCGATTTCACTGATCTGGCCGCCAGCCGCTTTGCGCTCACCCATCTCACCACGCCGGCTGGCATGTTGATCGGCTTTTATGCGCCCGAACCATCGTATGTGGGCAAGACTATCGCCGACATTGCCGCGCTGCGCGGGGAGGAACCGGCAGTCACCTATCTGTGGCTGATCAACAATGCCCAGGCCTGGAAGGCCGCCCATCCGGAAGCGACGCGGGTGGAATCGGTTATCGGCACCGCGATGGCGCCGGCCGACATCGCCGATTTCCTGGCCTGGAAGCACAGCAACCTGTGTTCCGATGGCGGCATAGGCGGGCTGCACCCGCGCGGCTATGGCGCCTTTGGCCGCATGGTGCGCGTCCATGTACGCGAGACGGGCCGGCTCACCCTGGCTGAAGCCATCCACAAGATGACCGGGCTTTCCGCCGAGCATCTTGGCCTGAAAACCCGTGGGCTCATTCGCCCCGGCATGAAGGCCGATCTCGTACTGTTCGATCCAGACCGCTTTGCTGACAAGGCCACGGTGCAGTCGCCCAACGCGTTGGCGGTCGGCATGAGCAAGGTCATCATCGGCGGCGAGATCGTCTTTCAAGGCGGCAAGCCCACCGGCGCCTATCCGGGCCAGTTCCTGAAGCGCGGGCAGGATTGATGCACCGCCGGGCGTTCCTCTCCGGCGTGGCGGCGCTGGCTGCCACAAGTGCGACCGCAGCACCTGTGCTGAATGCCAAGAATTACGGCCTGACGCCGGCGAGGGCGGCCCGGCGCAACGGCTGGATCGAGGTGGATGCCGCCGCCTTCGAAACCAATATCGATAAGGTGCGCGGCCTCATCGGCAGCGCCAGCCTGTGCGCGGTGATGAAGGCGGACGCTTACGGCAATGGTATCGCCCTGTTGATCCCGTCGATCATTGCCAAACGCATCACCGATGTCGCCTTCACCGCCAATGACGAAGCGCGGGTGGCCCGCAAGCTCGGCTATCGCGGCCGCCTGATCCGCATCCGGGCGACCACGCCAGAGGAGATGGAGGACGCGTTCCCGCTCGGCGTCGAGGAACTGATCGGCAACCCGGAAGCCGCCACCCGCTTGCAGATGCTGTGGCGCAAGAGCCATCGCCGCCAGCGGCTGCCCGTCCACCTCGCGCTCAATGCCGGTGGCATGTCGCGCAATGGCGTCGAGCTTTCGACCGACTATGGCAAGGCCGATGTCCGCGCGCTGCTGGCGCTGGACGGGCTGAAGATCCGGGGCGTCATGACCCATTATCCCAGCGAGGAGGCGGGTGACATCCTGAGCCAGCTCGCCCGTTTCGAAGCAGACATGGCCTGGCTTGCGGCTGCCGGGCTGGCAACACCGGGCCTGGTGCGCCACAGCGCCAACAGCTTCACCACGCTGCAGCATCCCGAAACCCGGCTCGACATGGTGCGGGTTGGCGGGCTGCTCTATGGCGATCCCGGTTCGGTGAAGACCGATCGGTTCGTGCCAACCATGGCGATCAAGTCGCGGGTGGCGGCGGTCAATCACTATCCGGCTGGGCAGACGGTGAATTACGATCGCACCTGGCGGCTGGAGCGCGAATCCTGGCTGGCGAATATCCCGCTCGGCTATTCCGATGGTGTGCGGCGCAGCCTCAGCCGCAGCAACAGGCCTGAATTCCCCGCCGAAACCCGCAACCGCACCCAGGTGCTGATCGGTGGCCGGCGTTTCCCGGTGGTGGGCCGGGTGACGATGAACACGCTGATGGTTGATGTGACCGATGCCCGCGACACGGTGCGGCTGGGCGACGAGGTGGTATTGTTCGGCGCGCAGGGCCGGGAGCGCATCGCCCAGGCCGAACTTGAAGCCAATTCCCAGGCCTATGGCCCCGAATTGCTGGGCGTACTGGGCGCCGGCCTGCCACGCGTGCTCAAGCCCGGCATCGATCGGGCCGAGGCTTGAGGCCATCGCCACCCGTTGACCTGGGGGGGGCATTGCGGCTAAGTGCGCGCATCCCTGATCGGCGGCAACGCTGGGTGGGGGATACGACAGACGGCACCGTGTGCGAACGGCCTTCCGAACTCCGGGGGGCCTTTCGCACTTATGTGATGTGAATTCATCAACGGGGCAGGTCTGGAGTAGGCGTTTGGCCATGGTGGCCATTTGCCGAAGCGAGAAGAGAGACGATGCCAACGATCAACCAGTTGATCCGCAAGGGTCGCACGCCGCAAAAGGCGCGCAACAAGGTGCCGGCCATGGAGGCCAACCCGCAGAAGCGTGGTGTTTGCACCCGCGTTTATACCACCACCCCCAAGAAGCCGAACTCGGCGCTCCGCAAGGTGGCCAAGATCCGTCTGACCAATGGCTTTGAAGTCATCGGTTATATCCCGGGTGAAGGCCACAACCTGCAGGAACACTCGGTCGTGCTGATTCGCGGCGGCCGCGTGAAGGATCTTCCCGGCGTGCGCTATCACATCGTTCGCGGTGTGCTCGACACGCAGGGTGTGAAGAACCGGAAGCAGAGCCGTTCGAAGTACGGCGCGAAGCGTCCGAAGTAAGGGGGATATAGATCATGTCACGTCGTCGTCGCCCCGAAAAGCGCGTCATCCTGCCGGATCCCAAATTCGGCGATCAGGTGCTTTCCAAATTCATGAACCTCGTCATGCTGCAGGGCAAGAAGTCGGTCGCCGAATCAATCGTCTATTCCGCCCTGGAAGTGATCGAGACCAAGAGCCGCCGCGAACCGCTGGGCGTGTTCCACGATGCGCTCGCCAACGTGCGCCCGGGTATCGAAGTGCGCAGCCGCCGCGTCGGTGGTGCCACCTACCAGGTGCCGGTGGAAGTGCGTCCGGAACGTGGCCAGGCCCTGGCCATCCGCTGGATCATCTCGGCCGCCCGCAAGCGCGCTGAGCACACCATGGCGGCCCGCCTTTCAGCAGAGCTGATGGACGCCGCTGCCAACCGTGGTTCGGCCGTGAAGAAGCGTGAAGACACGCACCGGATGGCGGAAGCCAACCGCGCCTTCTCGCACTATCGCTGGTAAATCGTTTTGGCCGGCGCTGCGTGCAGTGCCGGCCACTAATCCTGTTCTTCTAAGCCCGAGGCCCTTTTCCCATGCCCCGCACTCACCCACTTGAGCGTTATCGCAACATCGGCATCATGGCCCACATTGACGCCGGCAAGACGACCACGACCGAGCGCATCCTGTATTACACCGGCAAGTCCTACAAGATTGGTGAAGTGCACGAAGGTACCGCCACCATGGACTGGATGGAGCAGGAGCAAGAGCGCGGCATCACCATCACCAGTGCGGCGACCACCTGCTTGTGGTCGGCTGATGAAGGTAATGGCCCCGAGCACCGCATCAACATCATCGACACCCCCGGGCACGTCGATTTCACCATCGAAGTGGAGCGCAGCTTGCGCGTGCTCGATGGTGCCGTGGCCTGCTTTGACGGCGTGGCCGGCGTTGAGCCCCAGTCCGAAACCGTGTGGCGCCAGGCCGACAAGTACAAAGTGCCGCGCATGTGCTTCGTCAACAAGCTCGATCGCACCGGTGCCAACTTCGATCGCTGCGTGCAGATGATCAAGGATCGCCTCGGCGCGCGTCCGGCGGTGCTGTATCTGCCGATTGGCCTTGAGAGCGATTTCATCGGTCTGGTCGATCTCGTGCAGAACCGCGCCATCGTATGGCTCGAAGAAAGCCTGGGCGCCAAGTTCGAATACAAGGCCATTCCGGCTGACATGGCGGAAGCCGCCGCTGTCGCCCGTTCCGAACTGATCGAAATGGCCGTCGAGCAGGACGACGCGCTGATGGAGGCCTATCTCGAAGGCACCGAGCCGACGACTGCCCAGCTCAAGGCGCTAATACGAAAGGGTACGCTGAACTTCGATTTCGTGCCGGTGCTGTGCGGTTCGGCGTTCAAGAACAAGGGCGTGCAGCCGCTGCTCGATGCCGTGGTCGATTATCTGCCGAGCCCGCTCGACATTCCCCCGATGCACGGCATCAACCTGAAGGATGAGGACGAAATCCGCGAAGCATCGGATGATGCGCCGTTCTCGGCATTGGCCTTCAAGATCATGACCGATCCGTTCGTTGGCACGCTGACCTTTGCCCGTATTTATTCGGGCAAGATGGAAGCCGCCTCCACCGTGCTCAACTCCGTCAAGGACAAGCGCGAAAAGATCGGCCGCATGCTGCTGATGCACGCCAACAACCGTGAAGACATCAAGGAAGCCTTTGCCGGCGACATCATCGCGCTGGTTGGCCTGAAGGATGTGACCACGGGTGACACGCTTTGTGCGCCGCTGAAGCCGATCATCCTGGAGCGCATGGAATTCCCCGAGCCCGTGATCGAAGTGGCCGTGGAACCCAAGACGAAGGCCGACCAAGAAAAGATGGGCATCGCCCTCAACCGCCTGGCGCAGGAAGATCCGTCTTTCCGCGTGTCGTCGGACAATGAAAGCGGCCAGACCATCATCAAGGGCATGGGCGAACTTCACCTGGAAATCCTGGTGGATCGCATGCGCCGCGAATTCAAGGTGGAAGCCAACGTCGGTGCGCCGCAGGTGGCCTATCGCGAGTCGCTGGCCCGCAAGGTGGACGTGGATTACACCCACAAGAAACAGTCCGGCGGTTCCGGCCAGTTCGGGCGGATCAAGTTCACTGTCGAACCGGGCGAGCGCGGTTCGGGCGTTATCTTCAAGGATGAGGTCAAGGGCGGCAACGTGCCCAAGGAATATATCCCGGCCGTCGAAAAGGGTATCCGCGAAGTTGCTTCGTCGGGCCACCTGATCGGCTTCCCGCTGATCGACTTCACCGCCACGCTGTATGACGGCGCTTATCACGACGTCGATTCCTCGGCCCTGGCGTTTGAAATCACCGGGCGTGGCGGCATGCGTGAAGCCGCCGACAAGGCCGGCATCAAGATCCTCGAGCCGATCATGAAGGTCGAGGTGGTGACCCCGGAAGATTATCTGGGTGACGTGATCGGCGACTTGAACAGCCGTCGTGGCCAGATCCAGGGCACCGATACCCGCGGCAATGCGCAGGTGATTGATGCCATGGTGCCGCTGGCCAACATGTTCGGGTACGTGAACAATCTGCGCTCGATGTCGCAGGGTCGTGCCCAGTACTCCATGCAGTTCAGCCACTACGACGAAGTGCCGTCGAACGTGGCTGAGGAAATCAAGCTCAAGCTGGCTTGATTTTTCGCGAAAGCCGGCTAGTCAGCGCGCCTCTGGGCACGATGATTCGGCCGGTTCTCCGCTGACACCACCGCCAGGGCGGTTCCGTTGTGGACCCGCCATAATCGTTGAACGCCTCACACGTTGAGCAAGGAAGAAGGTTCAAGGCCATGGCCAAAGCAAAATTCGAGCGGAACAAGCCGCACTGCAACATCGGGACCATCGGTCACGTCGACCATGGCAAGACCTCGCTGACCGCCGCGATCACCAAGATCCTGGCCGAAACCGGTGGCGCCACCTTCACGTCGTACGACAACATCGACAAGGCCCCGGAAGAGCGTGAGCGCGGCATCACCATCTCGACCGCCCACGTCGAGTATGAAACCGTCAACCGCCACTATGCCCACGTCGATTGCCCCGGCCACGCCGATTATGTGAAGAACATGATCACCGGTGCCGCGCAGATGGACGGCGCGATCCTGGTCGTGTCCGCCACCGATGGCCCGATGCCGCAGACCAAGGAGCACATCCTGCTCGCCAAGCAGGTCGGCGTGCCGTCGATGGTCGTGTTCATGAACAAGTGCGATCTGGTCGACGACGAGGAAATCCTCGAGCTGGTCGAAATGGAAATCCGCGAAGAGCTGTCCAAGCGCGATTTCGATGGCGACAACATTCCGATCGTCCGTGGTTCGGCCGTCTGCGCGCTGAACGGCACCAACGACAAGCTGGGCCGTGAAGCCATCCTCGCGCTCATGGCCGCTGTCGACAGCTACATCCCGCAGCCGGAGCGTCCGCTGGACAAGCCGTTCCTGATGCCGATCGAAGACGTGTTCTCGATTTCGGGTCGCGGCACCGTGGTGACCGGCCGCGTTGAAACCGGCATCGTCAAGGTTGGCGAAGAAATCGAAATCGTCGGCATCCACGACACCCGCAAGTCCGTGTGCACTGGCGTCGAAATGTTCCGCAAGCTGCTCGATCAGGGCCAGGCTGGCGACAACATCGGCGCCCTGCTGCGCGGCGTTGGCCGTGAAGACGTGGAACGTGGCCAGGTGCTCTGCAAGCCCGGCTCGATCAAGCCGCACACCGAGTTCACAGCCGAAGTCTACGTGCTGTCGAAGGACGAAGGCGGCCGTCACACGCCGTTCTTCGCCAACTACCGCCCGCAGTTCTACTTCCGCACCACCGACGTCACCGGCACCGTTGAACTGCCGGCTGGCACCGAAATGGTGATGCCGGGCGACAACGTGCAGCTGACCGTCAAGCTGATCGCTCCGATCGCCATGGATCCGGGTCTGCGCTTCGCCATTCGCGAAGGCGGCCGTACGGTTGGCGCCGGCGTGGTTGCAACCGTCATCAAGTGAGTGTAAAGGCCCTTTTCCCTAGGGAAGCGGCCTTGATTCGTTAGCGCGTGGAAACACAGCGCGGATGAGAAAAGCCGGGCCCCGCGGCTTGAAACCCAGGGGCAGTTATTCTGAAGCGGCCGGTGCAACCCCGACCTCACATCCAGTGATGAGCTGGCGGGGATGTGTCGGTCCGCTTTTTTTGAATGAACGCTGTTTGACAAGATTGGTGCCATGGACGCTCAGAACATCCGCATTCGCCTGAAGGCTTTTGACCATCGTGTGCTCGACCTGGCCACCGGTGAGATCGCCGACACCGCCAAGCGGACTGGTGCGGCCATCCGTGGTCCGATTCCGCTGCCGACGCGCTTCGAGAAGTTCACCGTGAACCGCTCGCCGCACGTCGACAAGAAGAGCCGTGAACAGTTCGAAGTGCGCACCTACAAGCGCCTCCTCGACATTGTTGATCCGACCCCGCAGACGGTGGACGCGCTTATGAAGCTCGATCTGGCCGCAGGCGTGGACGTGGAAATCAAACTCGGCAAGTAACCGTCCCGACCAAATACGCGGAGCGAATTTGGAAGGGTCACGCCCCTCCGCCGGGAACACCGGATGGGGCCTCTGATGAAAGGAGCAGATCATGCGCACAGGCGTGATCGCGAAGAAAATGGGGATGACGCGGATTTTCCGCGACGACGGCCGGCATGTTCCGGTCACCGTTCTTGCCCTCGAGAACAACCAGGTCATCGCGGTGAAGACCGACGAGACCGATGGCTACACCGCTGTCCAGCTTGGCGCTGGCGCGAAGAAAGCCAAGAACACCACAAAGCCGGAACGCGGCCATTTCGGCAAAGCCGAAGTGGAGCCCAAGGCCAAGGTGGCGGAGTTCCGCGTGGCAGCAGATGCTGTGCTGGAACCCGGCGCCACCATTTCCGCAGATCATTTCATCCCGGGCCAGATGGTTGATGTCACCGGCATCACCCAGGGCAAGGGCTTTGCCGGCGTCATGAAGCGCTGGAACTTCGGCGGTCTGCGCGCCACCCACGGCGTCTCGGTCTCGCACCGCTCACACGGTTCGACTGGCCAGCGCCAGGATCCGGGCAAGGTGTTCAAGGGCAAGAAGATGGCCGGGCACATGGGCGCCAAGCAGCGCACCCAGCAGAATCTTGAAATCGTGTCGACCGATGTCGAGCGCGGTCTGATCTTCGTGATGGGCTCAGTGCCCGGCTCGAAGGGCGGCTGGCTGCTCATCAAGGACGCCGTCAAGGTCGCCCGTTACGCTGACGCCCCGTACCCGGCCGCTCTCAAGGTGGCTGCCAACACTAACGTCGTGACTGCGGATGTGGTTGATGCCGCACCGGCCGTTGCTGACGAAACCACGGAGGCCTGATCATGAAGATTCAGGTGAAGACCCTGACCGCGGCTGATGCCGGCGAGCTGGAACTGTCGGACGCCGTGTTCGGCAAGGAACCGCGCCTCGACATCCTGCACCGCGTTGTGACCTGGCAGCTGGAAAAGCGTCGCGGCACCGCCCGCAAGGCGCGTGAACGCAGCGAAGTCGCCCGCACCGGCAAGAAGCTGGGCAACCAGAAGGGCGGCGGTCGTGCCCGTCACGGCAACCGCGCTGCGCCGCAATTCATCGGCGGTGGCAAGGCCCACGGTCCGCGCGTGCGTGATTTCGATCCGTCGCTGAACAAGAAGATCCGCCGTCTCGGCCTGGCCACCGCGCTCAGCGTGAAGGCCCAGGAAGGCAAGCTGATCGTGGTGGAAGACCTGAACCTTGGCGAAGCCAAGACCAAGGCGTTCCTGGCTTCGATGGGCGCGCTTGGCATCACGTCCGGCCTGTTCATTGATGGCGCTGCGGTTGATGTGGGTTTTGCCCGCGCTTCGGCTAACGTGCCCCACATCGTCGTGCTGCCGGCCATCGGCGCCAACGTCTATGACATTCTCAAGCACGACACGCTGGTTCTGACCCGCGCTGCCGTTTCGGCTCTGGAGGCCCGGGTCAATGGCTAACATCGACATCAAGCATTACGACGTGGTCGTGAAGCCGGTGATCACCGAAAAGTCGACCCTGGTGTCTGAGTACAACCAGGTCGTCTTTCAGGTCGCCAAGGACAGCACCAAGCCGCAGATCAAGGCTGCCATCGAAGCGCTGTACGGCGTGAAGGTGCTGGCCGTGAACACCATGGTGGCCAAGGGCAAGACCAAGCGCTGGCGTGGCGAGGAATATCGCCGGTCTGATGTGAAGAAGGCCGTGGTGACGGTTGCCGATGGCGATCGCATCGACGTGACCACCAGCATCTGAGGGCAGGGACAATGGCACTCAAGAAATTCAATCCGACCAGCCCCGGCCAGCGCGGCCTGGTGCTGATCGATCGTTCGTCCCTGCACAAGGGTCGCCCGGTCAAGATGCTCACCGAAGGTCTGAAGAAGACCGGCGGCCGCAACAACAAGGGCCACGCCACCGCGCGCGGCATTGGTGGCGGTCACAAACGCCTGTATCGCATCGTCGATTTCAAGCGCCGCATGTGGGACGTCGCTGCGACCGTCGAACGCATCGAGTATGACCCCAATCGGTCGGCATTCATCGCTCTGGTGAAGTATGCCGACAAGGACGGCACCGTTGCCTACATCATCGCGCCGCAGCGCCTGAACGTTGGTGACAGCGTGATCGCCGGCAAGAAGGTCGACGTGAAGCCGGGCAATGCGATGGAAATCGGCCAGATGCCGGTTGGCACCATTGTCCACAACGTCGAGCTGAAGCCCGGCAAGGGTGGCCAAATGGCCCGCGCCGCCGGCACCTTCGTGCAGGTTGTCGGCCGCGACAAGGGCATGGTGATGGTTCGCCTGAACTCGGGCGAGCAGCGTTACGTCCGTGCCGAGTGCATGGCCACCGTTGGTGCCGTGTCCAACCCGGACAACAGCAACCAGAACCTGGGCAAGGCCGGCCGCAACCGCTGGCTCGGCTATCGTCCGCTCACCCGCGGCGTCGCCAAGAACCCGGTCGATCACCCGCACGGCGGTGGTGAAGGCCGCACCTCGGGCGGTCGTCACCCGGTGACCCCATGGGGCAAGCCGACCAAGGGTGCCAAGACCCGTTCGAACAAGGCGACGGATCACATGATCATCCGTTCGCGCCACGCCAAGAAGAAGAGGTAAGCGCGCATGAGCCGCTCCGTCTGGAAGGGTCCCTTTGTGGATCTCTCGCTGCTGAAGAAGGTCGAAGCCGCACAGGGCTCCGGTGCGCGTGCGCCGATCAAGACCTGGTCGCGCCGTTCCACCATCCTGCCGCAGTTCGTTGGTCTCACCTTCAGCGTTTATAATGGCAAGAAGCACATCCCGGTCATGGTCAATGAGGACATGGTCGGCATGAAGCTGGGTGAATTCGCGCCGACGCGCTTCTTCCCCGGCCACGCCGCCGACAAGAAGGGCAAGCGCTGATGTCCAAGCCCAAATCCCCCCGCAAGGTTGGCGACCGTGAGGCGCTGGCTATTGCCACCACCATCCGCGGCTCGGCTTACAAGCTGAACCTGGTTGCTGGCCTGATCCGTGGCCGCAAGGCGTCGGACGCGCTCAACATCCTGCTGTTCAGCCGCAAGGCGATGGCCGTGGATGTCCGCAAGGTTCTCGCCTCTGCCGTGGCCAACGCCGAAAACAACCACAACCTGGATGTTGACGCGCTGGTCGTGAAGGAAGCCAGCGTTGGCAAGGCGATCACCATGAAGCGCTTCACGCCGCGTGCGCGTGGTCGTGCCTCCGCCATCACCAAGCCGTTCAGCCGCCTGCGCGTTGTCGTGCGCGAAGCCGATGAAGAGGGAGCAAACTAATGGGTCACAAGACGTCCCCCATCGGTCTGCGCCTGCAGATCAACCGTACCTGGGACAGCCGCTGGTTCGCCAAGGGCGACGAGTATGGCAACCTGCTGCTGGAAGATCTTCGCATCCGCGAGTTCATCATCAAGCACCATGGCCAGGCCGCCATCTCCAAGGTGGTGATCGAGCGTCCGGCCAAGCTCTGCCGCGTGTCCATCTTTGCTGCACGCCCCGGCGTGATCATCGGCAAGAAGGGCGCGGACATCGAGAAGCTGCGCAAGCAGATCGCCCAGATGACCCGCAGCGACGTGAGCCTGAACATCGTTGAAATCCGCAAGCCGGAAATCGATGCCAAGCTGGTGGCCGCCGGTGTGTGCGATCAGCTTGAGCGCCGCATCGCGTTCCGTCGCGCCATGAAGCGTGCCGTGCAATCGGCGCTGCGTCTGGGTGCTGAAGGCATCAAGATCACTTGTTCCGGCCGTTTGGGAGGCGCTGAAATTGCCCGCACCGAATGGTATCGCGAAGGCCGTGTGCCGTTGCACACTCTGCGCGGCAACGTCGATTACGCCGAACATCAGGCCCACACTGCTTATGGCGTGTGTGGCGTGAAGGTCTGGATCTTCAAGGGTGAAATTCTTGGCCACGACCCGATGGCCCAGGATCGCCTGATGATGGAAGCCCAGACCTCTGGCGTCCGTCCGGCGCGCTGAGGAGTAGAAAGAAATGCTGTCACCTAAGCGCACCAAGTTCCGCAAGGCGTTCAAGGGCCGTATCCATGGCGATGCCAAGGGTGGTTCGGCGCTGAACTTCGGCGCCTTTGGCCTCAAGGCCATGGAACCGGAGCGGATCACCGCCCGCCAGATTGAAGCGGCCCGCCGCGCGATCTCGCGTCACATGAAGCGTCAGGGCCGTTTGTGGATCCGGATTTTCCCCGATCTGCCGGTGTCGTCCAAGCCTGCCGAAGTCCGCATGGGCTCGGGCAAGGGTTCGCCGGAATATTGGGTGGCCCGCGTCAAGCCCGGCCGCATCATGTTCGAACTTGATGGCGTGCCCTACGACGTGGCCGCCGGCGCTTTCGAACGTGCCGCTGCCAAGCTGCCGATCAAGACCAAGATGGTGGTCCGCCTCGGCGAACCGACCACACAGGACTGAGACCCATGGCCGACAAGATTTTCGCTGATCTGAAGGTTGCGACCGACGATCAACTCGCCAACCAGCTTTCCGAGCTTAAGCGCGAGCAGTTCAACCTGCGGTTCCAGGCGGCCACCGGCCAGCTGGAAAAGCCGGGCCGGGTGCGCGTCGTGCGCCGCACCATTGCTCGCATCAAGACGCTGCAATCGGCCCGCAAGGCCGTCCAGCAGCTGGGAGCATAAGACATGCCGAAGCGCGTATTGCAGGGCACCGTGGTGTCCGACAAGGGCGACAAGACGGTGGTCGTGCTGGTGGAGCGCAAGGTCGCTCACCCGGTCTACGGCAAGATCATCCGTCGCTCGAAGAAGTATCACGCCCATGACGAGGGCAATGTGATCAAGGCTGGCGACACGGTGCGCATCGAAGAGTGCGCCCCATTGTCCAAGCTGAAAACGTGGAAAGTGCTCGAAAAGGTCGGCTGAGCCGGCGTTTTGAGTGGTTATTGAAGCCGTCTGCCGGTCGGAATCGGCAGACATAATGGAAGGATCGAACGCATGATCCAGATGCAGACGAACCTCGACGTGGCGGACAACAGTGGCGCCAAGCGGGTGATGTGCATCAAGGTCCTGGGCGGCTCCAAGCGCCGGTTTGCCGGCGTCGGCGACATCATCGTGGTGTCGGTGAAGGAAGCGCAGCCCAAGGGCAAGGTGAAGAAGGGTGATGTGCACCGCGCTGTTGTGGTGCGCACCGCCAAGGATATCCGTCGTCCCGACGGCTCGGTGATCCGTTTCGACAGCAATGCTGCCGTGCTGATCAACAAGAATGAAGAGCCGATCGGTACCCGTATCTTCGGGCCAGTGGTGCGTGAACTGCGCGCCACGGGTCACATGAAGATCATCAGCCTTGCCCCCGAGGTGCTGTAATGAGCGCTGCGAAGATCAAGAAGGGTGACACCGTGATCGTCCTGTCCGGCAAGGACAAGGGCAAGGAAGGCACCGTGACCCGCAACCTGCCGCGTGACGGCAAGGTCGTGGTGGCCGGTGTGAATCTGATCACCCGTCACAACAAGCCGAACCAGTCCAACCCAGAAGGTGGCATCGAGCGCGTTGAAGCGCCGATGGCGGTTTCGAAGGTGGCGCTGAAAGATCCGACCACTGGCCAGCCAACCCGCGTCGGTTTTGCTGTGGTGGATGGCAAAAAGGTGCGCGTCGCCAAGAAGTCGGGAGCCGTGATCAATGGCTGAGAAGCTCAACCCCCGCATGCAGGTTCTGTATGCTGAAACGATCCGCCCGAAGATGGTGGAAATGTTCGACTACAAGAACATGATGGAAGTGCCGAAGATCGACAAGATCGTGCTCAACATGGGCGTCGGTGATGCGACTCAGGACAAGAAGAAGGTCGATCAGGCTGCCGGTGAAATGGCCTTGATCGCTGGCCAGAAGCCGGTGATCTGCAAGGCCAAGAAGTCGGTCGCGCAGTTCAAACTGCGTGAAGGCATGCCGATCGGCTGCAAGGTCACGTTGCGCCGCGAGCGCATGTATGAATTCCTTGACCGCTTCGTCACGATCGCGCTGCCGCGCGTTCGTGATTTCCGCGGCCTGTCGGCCAAGTCCTTTGATGGTCGCGGCAATTATGCCTGCGGTATCAAGGAACAGCTGATCTTCCCGGAAATCAACTATGACCGGGTCGATCAGATCCGCGGCATGGACATCATCGTGGCCACCACGGCCAAGACCGACGAAGAAGCCCGCGCGCTCCTGGCGCTGTTCGGCTTCCCATTCGTTGGCTACACCCTCGAACAGAAGGCGGCCTGAACCATGGCGAAGCTTTCGATGATCAACAAGAACGAGCGCCGCAAGGCGCTGGTGGTGAAGTACGCCGGCAAATATGCCGTGCTCAAGGCGATCGCCAACGATGAAAGCCGTTCCGATGAGGAGCGTCTGATGGCCCGCCTGAAGATGGCCGAGCTGCCGCGCAATGCGAACCCGACCCGGGTGCGCAACCGCTGCGAGCTGACCGGCCGTCCGCGTGCCTATTACCGCAAGTTCAAGCTTTCGCGCATCATGCTGCGGGAACTGGCCAACAAGGGCCTGATCCCCGGCGTGACCAAGTCGAGCTGGTAAGGATAGCCCGATGTCAATGTCTGACCCCTTGGGCGATATGCTCACCCGGATCCGGAACGGCCAACAGGCCCGCAAGGATTCGATCGTCACCCCCGCTTCCAGGCTGCGCGCCCGTGTGCTGGATGTTCTGCAGCGCGAAGGCTATATCCGGGGCTACGTCCCGGTGCTTGATGGCGCCCACCAGAACCTGCGGATCGACCTGAAGTATTTCGAAGGTCGTCCCGCCATCCAGCACCTTGCCCGCGTGTCCAAGCCCGGCCGCCGCGTTTACAGCGGCTCCACCGAGCTGCCGCGCGTTCGCAACGGCCTGGGTATCACCATTGTTTCGACGCCTCAGGGTGTTCTTTCCGACGCGGAAGCGCGCGAAAAGAATGTCGGCGGCGAAATCCTCTGCCAGGTGTTCTGACCATGTCGCGCATCGGTAAAAAAGCAGTTGCCATTCCGGCCGGCGTCACCGCCGCCATCAATGACCGCATTCTTGTGGTCAAAGGGCCCAAGGGTGAACTGTCCATGCCGCTGGTGGACGACATCAGCTACACCATCGAAGGTGCCGAGATCGCGGTTCTCCCCGCGTCTGACACCAAGCGGGCCCGCTCGTTCTGGGGCATGCAGCGCACGTTGGTCAGCAATCTCATCACCGGCGTGTCCGATGGCTTCACCAAAGTGCTTCTGATCACCGGCGTGGGCTATCGTGCCTCGGTGCAGGGCGCCAACCTGAAGCTGCAGCTCGGCTACAGCCACGACGTGGATTTTGCCATCCCCGACGGTATCACCATCAAGACGCCTGATCCGACGACGGTGGAAATCACTGGTTCCGACAAGCAGCGCGTTGGCCAGGTGGCCGCCGAGATCCGCCGCTGGCGCAAGCCCGAGCCTTACAAGGGCAAGGGCATCAAGTACCGCGGCGAAGTCATCTTCCGGAAGGAAGGGAAGAAGAAATGAGCAGGCTTACCCATTTCGACCAGCGTCGTCGCCGCGTGCGTACGGCCATCGCCCGCAACAGCGGCGGTCGCCCGCGCCTGTCGGTGCATCGTTCGTCGCAGCATATCTATGCGCAGATCATCGACGACACCAATGGTGTCACGCTGGCGGCCGCCTCTACCTTGGAGAAGGACGTGCGTGCGACCACCGGTGCCACCACCGGTGCCGCTGCTGCCGTTGGCAAGCGCCTGGCCGAGCGGGCCAAGGCGGCCGGTGTTTCGGCTGTTGTGTTCGACCGTGGCGGTTTTCTCTTCCATGGCCGCGTGAAGGCGCTGGCCGAGGGAGCCCGCGAAGGCGGGTTGGAGTTCTGAGATGAGTGATGAAATCGAAGTGACCGGCGCCGCTGCGCCGGAAGCCGACGCCCGCGGGCCTGGTCGTGGTCGTGGTCGTGGTGGCCCCGGTGGTGATCGCCGTGGTGGCCCCGGCGGCAACCGTCGTGACGGTGACCGCAACAAGCGTGGACGTGACAACAGCGGCGAACCCGCTGGCGAAGAGCTGATCGAAAAGCTCGTCCACATCAACCGCGTCTCCAAGACCGTGAAGGGCGGCAAGCGCTTCGGCTTTGCTGCGCTGGTCGTGGTGGGTGATGGCAAGGGTCGCGTCGGCTTCGGCCACGGCAAGGCCCGCGAAGTGCCGGAAGCCATCGCCAAGGCCACTGCCGCCGCCAAGAAGGCGATGGTGCGTGTGCCGCTGCGCGATGGCCGCACCTTGCACCATGATGGCTACGGCCATTTCGGCGCCGGCAAGGTCTATGTGCGTTCCGCCACGCAGGGTACCGGCATCATTGCCGGTGGTCCGATGCGCGCCGTGTTCGAATCGCTGGGCGTTGCCGACGTGGTCACCAAATCGGTGGGCACCAACAACCCCTACAACATGATCCGTGCCACCTTCGCAGCCCTGGTTGGCCAGGTCAGCCCGAAGAGCGTCGCCCAGCGTCGCGGCAAGAAGGTTGTGGATCTGCTGTCGCGCCGCGGTGACACTTCTGCCAAGCTGGCTGAAGCCGACGCCGAAGCGGTGGCCTGAGGAGAGGCATGATGGCCAAAGTCAAAGTCACCCAGATCGGTTCGCCGATCCGCCGCACGCCGATCCAGGAAAAGAACCTGATTGGCCTCGGCCTCAACAAGATGAACCGCAGCCGCGAGCATGTCGATACACCGGAAATCCGGGGCATGATCAAGAAGGTGGCGCATCTTCTCAAGGTTGAAGAGGTCGCCTGACCCCTCTTCCCGGCTCCGGCCGGGAGCCAGAACAAGCGCCGGGCACCGCAGGTTCACCCTGGGGTGCCCAGCCGTTTAAAGACCAACATCCAGCGCGTAAGCGAAAGCGAGTGCAACTCATGACCACCAAGCTCAACGACCTTCACGACAATCCCGGTGCCCGCAAGAAGCGCGTGCGCGTCGGTCGCGGCATCGGCTCCGGTGTCGGCAAGACCGGCGGTCGCGGCCAGAAGGGCCAGACCAGCCGTTCGGGCGTGTCGATCAACGGCTTCGAAGGCGGCCAGATGCCGCTGCACATGCGCATCCCGAAGCGCGGCTTCAACAACATCTTCCGCAAGGATTATGCCGTGCTGAACCTCGGCACGCTGCAGGCCGCCATCGACGCCGACAAGCTGGACGCCAAGACGCTGATCGACGCCGATGTGCTGGTTGCCGCCAAGGTGCTGACCACGGCGCGTGATGGCGTGCGCCTGCTCGGCGTGGGTGCGCTCACCGCCAAGGTGTCGCTCAAGCTCGCCGGTGCCTCGGCCTCGGCCAAGGCGGCGGTGGAAGCCGCTGGCGGCTCGGTCGAACTGCCGGCCCCGGCCCCGGCGCCGCTGACCAAGGACGAGCAGAAGGCCGCCCGCGCTGTTGCCCGTGCCGCCAAGGCCGTCAAGGCCGCCAAGTAAAGAATCAACCGGGTCAAACGACCCCATGGCAATTGCGCCGCGTGTCGCCTACATGGGACGGACATGCGGCGCTTTGCCGTTTCAGACACGCTTGATCAGGTAGGGTTTCATGGCGTCTGCCGCCGAACAAATGGCCGCGAACCTGTCGTTCGCCAACTTCTCAAAGGCCACCGAGCTGAAGAGCCGAATCTGGTTCACGCTCGGCGCGCTGGTGGTGTTCCGTCTTATCTCGTTCGTGCCGCTGCCCGGCATCGATCCGCTGGCGCTGTCCAGCCTGTTCGAGCAGACTCGCGGCGGCGTGCTGGATTTCTTCAACATGTTCTCCGGCGGTGCGCTGGAGCGCATGAGCCTGATCGCGCTGGGCGTCACCCCTTATATCACCGCTTCGATCGTGGTGCAGCTGCTCACCAGCCTCGTTCCCAGCTTCATGGCGCTGAAGAAGGAAGGCGAGGCCGGCCGCAAGACGCTGAACCAGTACACGCGCTATGGCACCGTGTTACTCACCATCGTTCAGGGCTATGGCATCGCCGTTGGCCTCGAAGGCTGGGGCGCCGGCCAGGGCGTGTCTGCCGTGATCGATCCGGGTTGGTTCTTCCGCATTTCCACGGTGATCTCGCTGCTGGGCGGCACTATGTTCCTGATGTGGCTGGGTGAACAGATCACCAGCCGTGGCATCGGCAACGGCATTTCGCTGATCATCATGGCCGGCATCGTGGCGCAGCTGCCTTCGGCGCTGGGCACCCTGTTCGAACAGGGCCGCACTGGCGCGCTGTCGGCGGGGTTCGTGCTGCTGGTGGCCGTGGTGGCGCTGGGCACCATCGCCTTCATCTGCCTGATGGAACGCGCGCAGCGCAAGATCCTGATCCAGTATCCCAAGCGCCAGATGGGCAGTCGCATGTTCCAGGGCGATAGCAGCTTCCTGCCGCTGAAGATCAATACCGCGGGCGTGATCCCGCCGATCTTTGCCAGCTCGCTGCTGCTGATGCCGCTAACTGTGGCGCAGTTCTTCAGCCAGCAGGGCACCATGCCGGAATGGATGACGACGGTGACGACCGCGCTGCAGCACGGCGCACCGCTCTACATGTTCCTCTATGCCGCCGGCATCATCTTCTTCAGCTTCTTCTACACCGCCGTGGTGTTCAACCCGGACGAGACGGCCGAGAATCTGAAGAAGTACGGCGGTTTCGTGCCCGGCATCCGCCCCGGCACGCGCACGTCGGAATATCTCGATTTCGTGCTTACCCGCCTGACGGTGATTGGTGCGGCGTACCTCACGCTGATCTGTCTGTTGCCGGAATTCCTGATCAGCGAGCTGAAGGTACCCTTCTACTTTGGGGGGACTAGCCTTCTGATCGTCGTCAATGTCACAATGGACACGGTTGCGCAGATCCAGAGCCATCTGTTGGCGCATCAGTACGAGGGACTCATCAAGAAGTCCAAACTTGGGGGGAATCGTCGTTGAATCTCATCCTGCTGGGCCCGCCGGGAGCGGGCAAGGGCACCCAGGCCAGCCGCCTCGTGAAGGAACGCGGCATGGTCCAACTTTCCACAGGCGACATGCTTCGCGCCGCTGTCGCGGCCAGCACGCCGGTGGGCCTTGCGGCCAAGGCGGTGATGGAATCCGGCGGTCTTGTTTCTGACGAGATCGTGTCGGGCATCCTGTCCGAAAGGCTGGACCAGCCCGATGCCCGCGCCGGCTTCATCCTGGATGGCTATCCGCGCACCGATGTGCAGGCGGATTCGCTCGATGCCATGCTGGCCGAAAAGGGCCTGGCGCTGGATCATGTGATCGAACTGGTGGTGGATGAAGACGCGCTGGTCGATCGCATCACCGGCCGGTTCACCTGCGGCAGCTGCGGCGAAGGCTATCATGACCGCTACAAGCAGCCAAAGGTTGCCGACACGTGTGATGTGTGTGGCGCCAGCAACTTCAAGCGCCGCGCCGATGACAATGCCGATACCGTGCGCCAGCGCATGATGGAATATCGCGCCAAGACCGCGCCGATCATTCCGCATTATGAAGGCCGTGGTATTGTTGCGCGTGTGGACGGGATGGCCGATATGGATGCAGTCGCCGCCTCCATCGACAAGACTGTCGATGCCTGAGGGCGCTGCCCTGTCAGTAGCTTGACTTTTCGGCGACTCACGTATATCAGCATTTGTTCCGTTTGATCGGATTTAGGAACCGGCTGTCCGTTGGGCGGCCGGCATATTGCTTTGAGATGGCGACATCTGCCCAGGGTCGCCGTGGAGCATGAAAGGAAATCGACTGTGGCACGTATTGCGGGTGTGAACATCCCGACCAACAAGCGCGTTGAGATTGCGCTCACCTACATCCACGGCATCGGTCGCACCACTGCGACCCGTCTGGCGAATGAACTCGGCTTCCCGCGGGAACGCCGCGTGCAGGAACTGTCCGACGCCGAGATCCTGTTGATCCGTGAAAAGATCGATCGTGAACTCACCGTGGAAGGTGATCTTCGTCGCCAGAACGCGATGAACATCAAGCGCCTGATGGACCTGGCCTGCTATCGCGGCCTGCGTCACCGCAAGGGCCTGCCGGTCCGCGGCCAGCGCACCCACACCAACGCCCGCACCCGCAAGGGCAAGGCCAAGCCGATCGCCGGCAAGAAGAAGTAAGCGCGTTCGCGCCGCTCATCATCTTCTTCTCATCAGGCAAGGATTAATCAAATGGCTCGCGAAGTTGCTCGCATCAAGCGCAGGGAGCGCAAGAACATCACCAGCGGTGTTGCCCATGTCAACGCCAGCTTCAACAACACCATGATCACCATCACCGACGCGCAGGGCAATGCGATTGCCTGGTCGTCGGCTGGCACCTGTGGTTTCAAGGGCAGCCGCAAATCAACGCCGTTCGCGGCGCAGATGGCTGCCGAAGACGCCGGCAAGAAGGCCGCCGAACATGGTGTGCGCACGCTCGAAGTCGAAGTGCGTGGCCCGGGTTCGGGCCGTGAATCGGCGCTGCGTGCCCTGCAGGCCGTGGGTTTCGTCATCACCGCAATCCGCGATGTGACGCCGATCCCGCACAACGGCGTGCGCCCCCCCAAGCGCCGCCGCGTCTGACCGTTTGCCTGGCGCCGGGCTCCGTTGCGGCGCCCAGCGTTTCCTATCCAGGGGCCAACGGGACCGGCGGGTGACGATCCGCTTCTCCCGAGACCCCCACACTCCAGACCAAGGTGAACCCCGTGGCAGTCATCGCCAAGAACTGGACCGAACTCAAGAAGCCCAACCGCCTGGAGCAGCGCCCCGGCGGTGACGCCAAGCAGAAGGCGGCCTTTGTCGCTGAACCCCTGGAGCGTGGCTTTGGCCTGACGCTGGGCAATGCCCTGCGCCGGGTGCTGCTGTCGTCGCTGCAGGGTGCGGCTGTCACTGCCATCAAGATCGATGGCGTGCTGCACGAATTCTCCAGCCTAGCTGGCGTGCGTGAAGACGTGACCGACATCGTGCTGAACATCAAGCAGGTGGCGATCCGCATGGCTGGTGATACCGCCAAGCGCGTCTATCTGAACGCCACCGGCCCCGGGCCGGTCGCTGCTGGCCAGATCGCAGTTTCCGGCGACATGGAAGTGATGAACAAGGATCTGGTGATCTGCACGCTGGACGAGGGCGCGACGCTGAACATGGAACTGACGGTGGAAACCGGCAAGGGCTATGTGCCGGCCAGCGCCAACCGCCCGGCCGATGCGCCGATCGGCCTGGTGCCGGTTGATGCGCTCTACTCGCCGGTGCGCCAGGTCAGCTACAAGGTCGATCCGACCCGCGTTGGCCAGGAACTGGACTATGACAAGCTGACGATCTCGGTGGAAACCGATGGCAGCCTGTCGCCGGAAGACGCGCTCGCCTATGGCGCCAAGATCCTGCAGGACCAGCTCCAGCTGTTTGTGAACTTCGAAGACGCCACTGCGGCGGCTCCGGTTGCCAGCACCACCGCCACCAGCGTTGTGGAACTGGACGACAGTGCCAGCATCAACCGTTACTTGCTCAAGAAGGTGGACGAGCTGGAACTGTCGGTGCGTTCGGCCAACTGCCTGAAGAACGACAACATCATCTACATCGGTGATCTGGTGCAGAAGACGGAGAGCGAAATGCTTCGCACCCCGAACTTCGGCCGCAAGTCGCTGAATGAGATCAAGGAAGTGCTGTCCCAGATGGGTCTGCGCCTTGGTATGGAAATTGCCGGGTGGCCGCCGGAAAACATCGAAGAGATGGCCAAGAAGCTCGAACAGGAATTTTGATCTTTGGCCGCTCGGCGGCTTGCGGCCAAAATCATGTCACGGGGTATCTGGCTGACCCCAACATCAGCCTGGTCCGGGGTACCTGAGACGGCCCCTGAACGAACGGAGTAAGACATCATGCGCCACGGCGTTGCCCACCGCAAACTCGGCCGCACCAGCAGCCATCGCATCGCGATGCTGCACAACATGGCCGCCGCCCTGATCAAGCACGAGCAGATCAAGACCACCTTGCCCAAGGCCAAGGAACTGCGCCCCTACGTCGAAAAGCTGGTGACGCTGGCCAAGACCGGCGGCCTGTCCAACCGCCGCCTCGCCGACGCCCGCCTGGGTGACGACACCCAGCTCATCAAGCTGTTCGAAACTTTGGCCGCCCGCTATGCCGACCGCCAGGGTGGTTACACCCGCGTCGTCAAGGCCGGCTTCCGTCGCTCCGATGCCACCGCGATGGCGATTATTGAGTTCGTTGATCGCGACGTGGATGCCAAGGGCAAGGATTCGGGCCCGGTCGAAACCTTCGGTGACGACGAATAAGCCTTAACCGGAAGGATCGCCATCATGGCCGATGAAATCGATCTGGGCGCCAATCCCGAAAATGGCTTTGGCGATGAGCCGATGCCGCAGGTGGCGATCATTACCCAGTATGTGAAGGATCTCTCGTTCGAGAATCCGAACGCGCCGGGCAGCCTGCAGGTGCAGAGCCAGCCGCGTATCGACGTCAATGTGGGTGTCAACGCCCGCAAAGCCGCCGATGACGTGTACGAAGTCGAACTGAAGATCAGCGCCAAGGCTGAAGTTGATGCCGGCGCTGCCTTCATGGTCGAGCTGCTCTATGCCGGCCTGTTTGGCCTCAAGAATGTGCCGGAAGAAGCCATCGAGCCTTTCTGCATCATCGAAGGCCCGCGGATCCTGTTCCCGTTCGCCCGTCGCATTATCGCGGACGCCGTGCGCGACGGCGGCTTCCCGCCGCTGATGCTCGATCCGATCGATTTCAGCGCGCTGTATATGTCCCAGCAGGGCCAGGTCGGCAACGCGTAAGCCAACATCACAATCACAACGAAACGGGCGGCCCTCGGGTCGCCCGTTTTCGTTTGAGGCACTGTCGCCTTGCACTTTCCGGGGCATTGCCTAATCCGGTGGCGCAATGAATCTCGTCCGTGCCACCGCCACCATCGGCAGCCTCACGCTCCTGTCCCGCATCGGTGGCTTTGCCCGCGATGTGCTGCAGGCATCGTTGATGGGTGCCGGCATGGCCGCCGATGCCTTTCTGATCGCCCAGCGCCTGCCCAATCTGTTCCGCGCGCTGTTTGCCGAGGGCGCTTTTGCTTCGGCCTTCGTGCCGATGTTCAATCGCCAGGTTGGCGCTGATGGTGGCCAGATCGATGGTGCGCAGCGCTTTGCCGAGGATGTGCTGGCAGTGTTGCTGCCGATCCTGCTGCTGTTCACGGTTGTGATGGTGGCGGGCGCGGTGCCAGTGGTGTGGGCGCTCACCGGCGGTTTCCCGGATGCGGCGCCCACGAAAGTCGCGCTCACCGTTGATTTCACCCGGCTCACCTTCCCTTATCTGATGCTGATCAGCCTGACTTCGCTGCTCGGTGGCTTGCTCAACTCGGTCGGGCGGTTCGCGGCCAATGCCGCCGCACCCATCCTGCTCAACATCGTGCTGATTTCGGGCCTGTTGTGGTCGGGCAGCGGCGATGATGTGGCCGCCGCACGCGTGCAGGCGGTGTGCGTGACGCTGGGCGGCATTGCGCAACTGGTCTGGCTGTTGTGGTGGTGTGCCCGCGCCGGGATCAATCTCAAGTTGCGCATGCCCCGCCTCACGCCGCAGGTGAGGACACTGTTGAAGCTGATCGTCCCGGCTGCCTTTGGTGCCGGCGCGGTGCAGATCAATCTGCTCATCTCCACGGCGTTGGCCGCGCGCTTCCTGGGCGATGGCGCGGTCAGCTGGCTCTATTTCGCCGATCGCCTCAACCAGTTGCCGCTTGGCATCATTGGCATCGGCGTTGGTACCGCACTGTTGCCCACCATGTCGGGCCTGATCGGCGCCGATGATGTGCCTGGTGCAATTTCGCAGCAGAACCGCGCCATGGAACTGGTGCTGATCCTCACCCTGCCGGCCGCCGCTGGCCTGGTGGTGGCGGCCCAGCCCATCGTGGCGCTGCTGTTCCAGCACGGCGAGTTCACCGCGGCCGACAGTCTGGCCACGGCCGCAGCGCTGTCGGGTTTTGCCTTGGGACTTCCCGCTTACGTGCTGATCAAGGTGCTCACCCCCGGCTTCCACGCCCGCAGTGATACCACCACGCCGGTGCGCGTGGCCATTGCGGCGATGCTGGTCAATCTGGTGGCCAATCTGGCGCTGGTGTGGCCGCT
>NZ_CAMCWT010000014.1:0-49411 GCF_945882885.1 Sandarakinorhabdus limnophila DSM 17366 | reverse complement strand
GGAGCGGCCGAAGCCCGAACGGATGGACAGGTTGGCATCAGACGCCACCACGCCACCAACAACGGTGCCGTTGGTATAGTTGAGCGGGAAATCAACAACCGCCGTGATGTAGATGCCGGTGGTCGAGCCGGCGGCCATGGCGAAATCGGCGAAATCGAAGAAGGTCTGGGTGCCTTCACCGCCGCCGGCAACGCCGTTGATGGTGCTGATCAGAGTCCAGCCCGTCGGCCCGAGGTTGCCCACGACCGTTCCGGAACGGGTGTAAACTTCAACCGAGTGGCTGCCGGCATCAAGGCTGAGGGCGCCGCCGGTGACGGTGAGGGTCTGGCCGCCGGCGACCAGATCGAACATGATGCCGGCCTGGCCGTTGCCGGCCAGCAGCGGCGTCGACAGCGTGACGGCCGCGGCCGGTGCGGCGAAAGTGGCGACAAGGGCGGCAAGTGGCAGCAGGCGCGTGGTGATCATGATTAAATTCCCCAAATTGGCAGCGGCCCACCCCAATAGTAAGGCCGTTCGGGGATAGCGTTAACTGATTAACGTTAACAAATGGTTGAATCGAAAACCAAAAAAAAGGGCGCCCCGGCCGATGCCGGAGCGCCCCTTCCATTTCGGTGCTGTCGCAGGCGCGGGTTAGGCGGCCTTGGCTTCCAGCGCCGCCTTCACCTGGCCGATGATGGCGGTAAAGCTTTCCGGCTGGTTCATGGCCAGATCGGCCATCACCTTGCGATCGATCTGCAGGCCAACGATCTTCACGCCGTTCATGAACTGCGAGTAGGTCAGGCCTTCTTCACGCACGGCGGCGTTGATGCGCTGGATCCACAGGGCGCGGAAATTGCGCTTGTTTACCTTGCGATCGCGATAGGCATACTGGCCAGCCTTTTCCACCGCCTGCCGCGCGATGCGGATGGTGTTCTTGCGGCGGCCGTAAAAGCCCTTGGCGGCGTCGAGAATGCGCTTGTGCTTGGCGCGGGTGGTTACACCACGTTTGATACGCATCGGTGTCCTCCCTTACTTCAGGCCGTACGGCGCCCAGGCATGCACCCGGGCGGTATCGGACTTGGCGAGCACATCGGTGCCGCGATTCTGACGGATATATTTGGCGTTGTGGCTGATCAGGCGGTGGCGCTTGCCGGCCACGCCATGCTTCACCTTGCCGGTGGCGGTGATCTTGAAGCGCTTCTTGACCCCGCTCTTGGTCTTCATCTTGGGCATTTCGGTCTCCTTTTAAAGACGCATCAAAAACGGCCATGGCAGCCCTTCAGCCAGGCCGTTCGGTTCATGCGAAGGGCGCGCCATAGCTTGTTGGCCTGAGGCACGCAACCCTGCGGGCGGAATCTGCTTGCCGACTCGGATCTGTTCTTGTTACGTTCTGAGCGTTCCGCAGCAAAGGGAGCATGAACATGATTGGCTATGTAACCGTGGGCACCAATGATTTGGGTGTTGCTGCCCGATTCTATGATGCGATCGCCGCCGAGATGGGCGTGGGCCGAATGATGGAGTTCGACAATTTCATCGCCTGGGGCACGCCCGGCGGCGCGGCCGGTATCGCCGCGACGAAGCCGTTCGACGGCAATGCGGCCAGCGTCGGCAATGGCGTGATGGTGGCATTTGAAGCGAATGACCAGGCCCAGGTGGACCGGCTGTACGCCATCGCCCTGGCCCATGGCGGCACCGATGAAGGCCCACCCGGTCCGCGCGGCGATTCCGGCTTTTACGCCGGCTATTTCCGCGATCCGGACGGCAACAAGCTGAACGCGTTCGTGATGGGGTGAGCCGCGTTTCGGCGCGGCGCGTGATGGGCTAGGCTCTGCCCGGTGTTGCCGACAGGTTGGCCACCGCCACCCCGGTCAGCGCAAAGGCGCGTTCCCAGCGTTTCTCGATCGGCGTGTCCCACACGATCGTGGCGTCACCGGGGGCAAGGTGCCAGCCGTGCTGGCGCATTTCCATGTCGAGCTGGCCGGCGCCCCAACCGGCATAGCCCATCACCATGTGCCAGCGTTTTGGGCCATCACCGCGCGCGATTGCCTGCAGCACGTCGAGCGTGGAGGTGAAGGCCCAGGCATTGCCAACCCTGATCGTGCCGGCTGCAGAATAGTCCGCCTCGTGCAGCACGAAACCGTGGCCGGGTTCGACCGGGCCGCCTTCCAGCACCGGGGCATCGGGCACCACGCTGGTATCGATGTCGAGCTGGGCCAACAGCGCGTGCAGCCGCAGATCCGGGTGCGGCCGGTTGATCACTAGGCCCAGAGCGCCGCCTTCATCGTGCAGGCACATGGCGATTGCCGTGCGGTCAAACCGGTCATCGCCAATGCCGGGCATCGACAGCAGCAGCTGGCCAGAAAGAAAGGGCGGGGTTTCCACGCCCGCCACCATAGGCCGGCGCCGGACGCCCGACAATGTAGCAAGCACGCGCGCTGGGCTCGCAAGCACATACGCTGGACGTGTGAGGGGGCCAAGGCTAGGACAGCGGAGCAGTTTTGCGCTCCAACGGAGAAACCCCCATGACGATCAAGGTTGGTGATTCGATTCCGGCGATGACCCTTGTGAAGGCCACCGCCGATGGCCCGGCCCCGGTAACGACGGCCGAACTGTTCGGCGGCCGTTCCGTGGCGCTGTTCTCGGTGCCCGGCGCCTTCACCCCCACCTGCTCTGCCCGCCACCTGCCTGGCTATGTCGAACATGCCGAAACCTTTCTGCGCAATGGCGTCGATGAAGTCGTCTGCGTGTCGGTCAACGATGCCTTCGTGATGGCAGCCTGGGGCAAATCGGCCCACGCCGACGGCAAGGTGACGATGATTGCCGATGGCAATGGCGATTTTTCGAAGGCGCTGGGCCTCACCTTCGATGGCAGTGCCTATGGCATGGGCATCCGCGGCCAGCGCTTTTCGATGATCGTGCGTGACGGCAAGGTGGCCGAGCTCAACATCGAACCGCCCGGCGCGTTCGGTGTGTCGTCAGCCGAACATCTGCTTGGGCAATTGGCCTGAGCCTGAAGCCCGCCCCGCGCAGGAACGACCTTACCCGTCGCAATCTGCTGATTGCGGCGGTGGCCGGCACTGGCCTGGCCATCGGCTGGGCGGTGTGGCCGCGTGCGGCCCGGCTGAACTGGGCGGCGGGGCCGGACGAAACCCTGATCAATGCCTATCTGAAGATCGGCGCCGATGGCCGCATCACCGTGGCGGTGGCGCAGGCGGAGATGGGCCAGGGCATCTGGTCCGCACTCGCGCAGATCATCGCCGATGAACTGGGCGCCGATTGGCAGACGGTGGGTGTGGAGCCGGCGCCGCTGGGCCCGGATTATGCCAATCCCGGCCTGGCGCTGGGTGCCGCGGCCGGCCAATCGGAACCGATGCGCAGCCTGATCATGGGCGCCGGCCAGCGCGTCGCGCGTTTCCTTGATTTCCAGATCACCGGCGGTTCCAACAGCGTGCGCGCCTGGGAAATGCCGCTGCGCGCCGCCGGGGCGACAGCGCGCGAAATGCTGGTGAAGGCCGCCGCCCGGCGCTGGCAGGTGGATTGGACCGAGGTGGATACCGCCGGTGGGTTCGTGATCTACAAGGCCAACCGCCTGCCGTTCCACGATGTCATCGCCGATCTTGATCCCGACGATGCGCCGGAGGAGCCGACGCTGCGCACCGTTCGCAAGCTTGCCGGGCAGCCTGTGTTGCGGCTCGACATTCCGGCCAAGGTGGATGGATCGGCACGATTCGGCATCGATGTGCGGCTGCCCGGCATGGGCTTTGCCGCCATCGCGCAGGGGCCGCTGGGCGCCACGCCGGCGCCGCTTGGCAAGATTGCTCTGCCGCCGGGTGTGAAGTTGGTGGAAGTGGCCGACTTTGTCGCCTGCGTGGCCGACAATTGGTTTGCCGCGCACAAGGCGGTGACGGCGCTGCCGATCAAATGGCAGAAGGGTGAGGACCCGCCAGGCCCCTGGCAGATCGCGGCGGTGCGCGGTGCGCTGGCCGCGGATGGCAAGCCGTTCGGGCCGCAGGGCACGGTGGGCGAAGTGGTGCGCGACGAAGGCGATGTGGCGGCGGCGCTGCAGCGCGGCGTGCTCACGGCGCAATACAGCCTGCCCTTCCTTGCTCATGCCTGTCTGGAACCGATGACGGCCACCGCGCGCGTGGTGGATGATCGCGCCGAAATCTGGGCGCCCACGCAAAGCGCCAGCCTCGCTGCCCGTGCCGTGGCCCGTGCGCTCGATATCGGCAGCGACGATGTGGTGGTGCACCCAACGCTGATCGGCGGCGGTTTTGGCCGCAAGGTGGAAGGCGATGCCTGCGCCCAGGCTGCGCTGATCGCCCGCGCCGCAGGGCGCCCGGTGCAACTGATCTGGAGCCGCGAAGAGGATTTCGCCCACGACATGTTCCGCCCGGCCGTGGCGGCGCGCTTGCATGGCAAGGCGGCGCCCGGCGGCATCACCGGCTGGAACGCGGCGATTGCCGTGCCGGATGTTGGCGCGGCGTTCTCGGGGCGTAATATTGGCAGCATGATGGGCAGCCCTTCGGCCGGCGCCGGCGCCATCGAAGGCGCGGTGGAACTGCCCTATGCCATCCCCAATATCCGCGTTCAGCATTGCCTCGCTGATTGCGCCGCGCCGCTGGGGTTCTGGCGCAGCGTGGGCCACAGTTTCACCGGCTTCATTGTCGAATCGTTCGTGGATGAACTGGCGATCGCGGCTGCCGTTGATCCCGCCGCCTTCCGCCTTGCCATGCTGAAGGACAAGCCGCGCCACGCTGCCGTGTTGCAGGCGGTGCTGGAAATGGGCGGTCCGCTCGGCCGCGACGGCGGTGATGGCCCGACCGATCCGGCAGTGGGCCGCGGCATCGCGCTGGTGGAAAGTTTCGGCAGCATCGTCGCGCAGATTGCCGAGGTGGAAGCCATTCCCGGTCAGCGTCCGCGGGTGACACGCGTGTGGGCGGCGGTGGATTGCGGGCGGGTGATCAATCCCGATACGGTGGTGGCGCAGATCGAAAGCGGCATCATCTATGGCCTGTCTGCCGCGCTTTTTGGCCGCATCGATTTTGACGCCGGCAAGGTGGTGCAGACCAACTTTCACGACTATCCGCTTGTCACCATGGCTGTTTGTCCTGAAATCGAAACGCGCATCATCGCGTCTGATGCTGATCCCGGCGGCATTGGCGAGCCCGGCACGCCGCCGATCGCGCCGGCTGTCGCCAATGCGCTGTTTGCAGCGACAGCCAAGCGCTGGCGCAATCTGCCCTTCTTCGCCGCATGAGGAATTTTCTGTGACCGCGCCTCACGGCTTGCCGCCGCTGATCCTGCCGCCGGTCGCGCTGCCGGCCGATCACAAGCCGGTGAAAGCCGGACGGATCGGCGTGCTGCTGGTCAACCTCGGCTCGCCCGATGCACCTGATGTGCCGGCGGTGAAGCGCTTCCTGCGCGAGTTCCTGTCGGACAGCCGTGTGATCGAGATCCCGCAGATCCTGTGGCGGCCGATCCTCAACCTGCTGATATTGAACATCCGCCCGCGCACCACCGCGGCCAATTATGCCAAGGTGTGGATGGACGAAGGCTCCCCCATCACGGTGTATACCAAGCGCCAGGCCGCCGCGCTGCAGGTGCGGCTGGGAGCAGCCGTGCAGGTGGATTGGGCCATGCGTTACGGCACGCGCAGCATCGCCGAGCGGCTGGCGGCGCTGATGCAGTCCGGCTGCGATCGCATTCTGCTGGCGCCGATGTATCCGCAATATTCGGCGGCCACCAATGCCACGGTGGTGGATGATGCCGCCCGCGCGCTGATGGCCGTGCGCTGGCAGCCAACGCTGCGCACCATGGCGCCCTATTTCGACAATCCCGATCATATCGCCGCGCTGGCGCAATCGATCCGCGATGGTGTTGCCAAGCTGGATTTCGTGCCTGATCTGATCCTCACCAGTTTCCACGGCATGCCGCTGCGCACGTTGGAAGCGGGCGACCCCTATCATTGCCAGTGCATGAAAACCGGCCGTCTGCTGGGTGAAGCGCTGGGCATGAAGGTCAAGGTGACCTTCCAGTCGCGCTTTGGCCGTGCCGAATGGTTGAAGCCCTATACCGACGATACGCTGCTGAACTTGCCGAAGGATGGCGTGCAGAAAATCGCTGTCGTGTCCCCCGGCTTTGCCGCCGATTGCCTTGAAACGCTGGAAGAAGTGGCAATGGAAGGCCGCGACGAGTTCATCGAGGCCGGCGGCACGCATTTCGCCTATATCCCCTGCCTGAACGACAGCGACACCGGCATGGCCATGCTGGAAAACATTGTGCGCCGCGAACTGGCCGGGTGGCTGTAAAGCCCCATTGAACCGGCCGCCAATCCAGCCCAAGATGCTGGCCAAGCCTGCAAATTGAACAGGCGTCGGTTGGTGTCTTGGGAACGAAGGGATGGGCGGGATATGGCAAGGGTAGCAGTGGTTACGGGCGGCACGCGCGGCATTGGCGCGGCGATCAGCATTGCGCTGCGCGACCAGGGCTTCACGGTGGGGGCCAATTATGGCGGCAGCGACGACAAGGCGCGCGCTTTCACCGAAAAGACCGGCATCAAGAGCTACAAATGGAATGTTGCCGATCACGAGGCCTGCCTTCAGGGTTGCGCTGCCGTGGCGGCCGAGCTGGGCCCCATCGATGTGGTGGTGAACAATGCCGGCATCACCCGCGACGGCACGCTGATGAAGATGAGCTGGGACGCGTGGGACGAGGTGATCCGCGTCAATCTGGGCGGCTGTTTCAACATGGCCAAGGCAACGTTTGCCGGCATGAAGGAGCGCGGTTTCGGCCGGTTCGTGCAGATCGGTTCGATCAACGGCCAGGCCGGGCAATATGGCCAGGTCAATTATGCCGCGGCAAAATCCGGCATCCACGGCTTTACCAAGGCGCTGGCGCAGGAAGGTGCCAAGTTCGGCATCACCGCCAACGCGATTGCGCCGGGCTATATCGATACCGACATGGTCTCCGCGGTGCCGCCGGAGGCGCTGGCCAAGATCGTTGCCAAGATCCCGGTCGGCCGGTTGGGCCAGGCCAGCGAGATCGCGCGGGCCGTGGCGTTTCTGGTGAGCGAGGAGGCGGGGTTCATCACCGGCTCCACCATGTCGGTCAACGGCGGGCAGCACATGTATTGAGGCGCGGCGCCCACGTTTGCCTGTTTCTGGCACGTGGGCCGCGCACAGACGGGTGCAAGTGCGGCCGGGCGGGCGGCTGGCGCTCAGGCCAGCCGAACCGCTTTGACGTCAGTCGCGGGCTTTGCCTGCGGCGCCTGCCGTGAGTAGCCATGAGCCCGAAGAAATACAGCCTCACCATCCAGGGCCATTCGACCAGCCTGACGCTGGAGCCGGTCTTCTGGCAGGCGTTGAACGAGGCGGCAGCATTGGACGGCAAATCGCTGGCCGCACTCGTTGCCGAAATCGACGAAGCGCGCACCACCAATCTGTCGAGCGCGGTACGGGTCTGGCTGTTCGAACGGGCGATCGGTCGGCCCTGAGCTTCAGTCCTTCTTCGGCGGCAGCGGGAAGAAGCCCGACGTGCGGCGGATATAGTCTTCATAGCCCGGCCGGCGCTTTTTCAGGCTGTGTTCCAGCAACGGCGCGCCCGACCAGCGGGTGAGGGTGAAGCTGAGGAACAGCGGGCCCAATATGGTCCACCACGGCGCACCGGCGGCGAGGCCGACGATGAAGATGCCCCACCAGGCGGTGAAATCGCCGAAATAATTGGGGTGGCGGGTATAGCGCCACAGGCCTTTGTCCATCACCTGGCCCTTGCTGGCCGGATCGGCGCGGAAGGCTTCCAGCTGGGCGTCGCCGATGCTTTCAAAGGCGATGCCGAACAGCGCGATAGCAGCGCCGGCCACGCCCCACAGCGGCAGCGGCGCGCCGCCATCGGCCAGCACGCCGGCCTGGGCGGGCAGGGACACGCCCCACAGCAGTGGCCCCTGCATCCCGAATGCGCGGAACCAGGCCGCCTTGGCAAAGCTCATGCCCTGTTTCTCGATGGCGTGGCCCAGGATCTTCTCATAACGCGGATCGCGGCCCAGCCGGCGCCAGCGGGTGATGAGATGGGTGCCCAGCCGCAGCCCCCACAAGCCGACCAGCACGATCAGCGCCCAGCCAGCCGGCCCAGCCGGGCCGCCGTTCAGGATTGCCGCAACCGTCACGGCAAACACCATGCCATAGGCCCAGATGGCATCGATGAAGGACACATCGCGGATGGAAACGCTGTAGCGCCAGCAAAGGACCATCAGGCCAACGACAGCGGCGAGGGTAATACCAAGATTGATCAGCATGGGAGTTACTCAGGCAGCCTTGTCGATGGTGGAAGGTTCGGCGGATTGCACACTGGCGGCCATGATCGATTTCATTGCCTTGCCAGGATGCTTGGGGGTGGTGGAGCGGCAGAATTCCTCCACGCGCGCCATGTCGGCGGCATAATCGCCGGTCGGCATGAAGGCCAGAGCCAACCCGCCGGTTTTCTTGGCATAATCCATCATGCCCACGATCAGCGGCACCTGCGCGCCCACCGCGATATGATAGAAGCCGGTTTTCCACTGGCCCACCGATTTGCGCGTGCCTTCGGGCGCGATGGTGAGCAGAAAATCATCCCGCCGGTTGAATTCGTCGATCATCGACTGGACATAATTTCCGCCCTTTTCGCGGTTCACTTCCACCCCGCCCACTTCCCGCATGAAGCGGCCCAGCGGCCAGCGGAACAGCTGGCGTTTGGCCATGAAGCTGGTTTCAATGCCCAGATCGCGGGTGAGGCCGATATAATAGATGAAATCCCAGTTGGACGTGTGCGGCGCTGCGATGATCACCGCCTTGCGCGGGATTGGCCGGATGGCGACGGATTTCCAGCCCATGGCGAGATAGAAGCGCACGATCAGCCATTCCAGCACCCGCGACAGTCCGCTCTTCGTCTCGCCGTGCATGTTGCTCCCCCGGATTGGACAGCCGTTGACCCGGCTTGCCGCTCTTTTGCTGCATTGGCAGCGACACAGCATCGCGGATGGGGGGGGATGCTGTCAAATGGGGTGTCAATTTGGCGCCGCGCGGCTATGGCGGGCCCCATGATCAAGATGGTTGCCGCATATGGCCTTACACTTGTTGCCTTTGCCGCCATTGATGCGGTGTGGCTGATCAACATGGCGCCGCGCCTGTACAAGCCGGAAATCGGCGAAGTGATGATGGAGAATGGCTTCCGCCTCACACCGGCGATGATCTTTTATGCCATCTATATTGGCGGCATCGTCTATTTCGCCGTGTGGCCGGGACTGACCGAAGGCGTGGCCAAGGCGGCGCTGCAGGGCGCGGTGCTGGGGTTCATCTGCTATGCCACTTATGATCTCACCAACTATGCCACGCTGAAAGTGTGGAGCCTGAAGGTGACCGTGCTTGATCTGATGTGGGGCACGGTGCTGACCGGCGGCACGGCAGCGGCCGGCACGTGGCTCACTTCAAAGCTCTTCCCGGCCTAATCCACCCATTCGGCGCGGCGATAGCCCTGCGCCCGCAGCAGCACGGTGAGATCGCCGTGACGGACATGGGCCTGGGCAGCGGCAGCGGCCTTCGGCTTGGCCTGATAGGCGATGCCCAGCCCGCCGCCGGCCATCGCCGCCTGGATCATCGGAATGTCGTTGGCGCCGTCGCCCACCGCCAGCGCGGCGCTCATCGGCGTGCCGTCGGCTTCCAGCAGCGCCTTCTTGGCGGCGGCGTCGACGATGGGTTCAGGCACGGTGCCGGCCAGCACGTCGACATCACCATCCTTGGCGACATCCAGCCGGTTGGCCAGCACGCGGGCAAAGCCGATTTCCCGCGCCACCGGCACGGCAAACGGCATGAAGCCGCCCGACACCAGCAGCGAACGCGCGCCGTTGGCTGTCATTGTCTGCACCAACTGTCGCGCACCGGGGTTGAGGCGCACGCGCTCCTCGCGGCACTGGTCGAGCGTGGCGACAGGCAGGCCCTTCAGCAGCGCCACGCGGGCCTTCAGGGCGCCGGCAAAATCCAGCTCGCCGCGCATCGCGGCTTCGGTGATGGCGGCGACTTCGGCCTTGAGGCCGGCATAATCGGCCAGTTCATCGATGCATTCGCAGGCGATCATGGTTGAATCCATGTCAGCCACGATCAGCTTCTTGCGGCGCGGCGTGGCACCGGATTGCACCACCACGTCCACGGCAGGCAGGGCGTCTTCCAGCGCAGCGCGGATGTTGGGGGCATCGCCGCGAGCCAGGATGTCGTAGGCGTCGCCCGCCTCCAGCCAGCTTTGCGCCACGATTTCGGCGCCAATGCCGCGCACGACATCGCTTGCCGCAGAAGCGTCGCCGGGCGACAAGGCGCCTTCGGCAACCAGGGTGATGATGAGCGCGTCTGCCATTTCTCTCGATCCTGAACGGGTCACCGTCCTGACAGGGCCAACGGCCGGGGGCAAGTCTGGGCTGGCGCTTGAACTGGCGGCCCATGGTTGTGGTGCTGTGGGCGGCGTGATCATCAATGCCGATGCCAGCCAGCTGTATCGCGATCTGGCCATCGTTTCGGCACGGCCGACGGCGGCGGAGGAATCCGCCGTGCCCCATCGTCTCTATGGCGTTCTCGCCGGCGCTGATGTGTGCAGCGTGGCGCGCTGGGTGGAACTGGCCAAGGCCGAGATCGCCGCGGCGCGGGCCTCAGGCCGGGAGCCGATCATCGTCGGCGGCACTGGCATGTATCTCACAGCGCTGGTGCACGGCCTAGCACCGGTACCAGCGATTGACGAACAGGTGCGCGCCGCGGTGCGGGCGCTCGATACCGCCAGCGCGCGCGCCGCGCTGGAACGGGAAGACCCCGGTGCCGCCGCCCGGCTGATGCCTGCCGATCGGCAGCGCACCCTGCGCGCGCTGGAGGTGGTGCGGTCGAGTGGGCGCACACTGGCCGATTGGCAGCAGCGCCGTGACGGCGGCCTGGGGGTGGCAGCGGTGCAGGGCTTCATCGTCGATCGCCCGCGCGCCGAACTGAATGCACGGGCTGAGCGCCGGCTGGCAGCCATGTTGGCGGCGGGTGCGCGCGAAGAGGTGGCGGCGCTGCTGGCATTGGGGCTGCCCGCCGAGGTGCCTGTGGTGAAGGCATTGGCGGTGCCGCAACTGGCCGCGCATCTGGCCGGGCGCTGCAGCATCGACGAGGCGATGGCGCAGGCGCTCATCGTCACCCGCCAATATCAGAAGCGGCAGCAGACCTGGGCCCGCAACCAGTTCCCGGACTGGAGCCGCGTCTGCCCCGATTGAACGCGCTGCAACCACCGCCGGGCGCGCGCCGTAACTGGCTGCAACCAATAGTGGACATTTCGCCGCTATCAGGGTTCGCCATGTCATGTGACGGACATGTTGCGGTGCGATGAAGTGATTGCGCGTTGTTTTTGCGGTGGGGACAGTGTTGCTGAAGCGTGGGTTTTTCCTGGTGATGCTGATGATGCTGGCGCAGCCGGCGGCCGCAACCCAGATGGTGAACCTGGCAAACAGCGAGCGCGTGGCAGCGCCAGCAAGTTGCCCGGCCGAGGATCCCGCCTGTAAGACGGATGGTATCGCGGGGGCCCAAGCCGCCAGCGCCATGGAAAGCGGCGACACCGGGCCGATCATCGCCGGGCTGCTGGGCCTTGTGGTGCTGGGCGCCGTGTTTGGCCGCCGCAAGAACGGGTTGCCGGAAGTCGTCTCCTGATTGTCGGTTGCGTCTGGGACTGTCGGTAGACTTTACAGTTAACTAAACGTTTACCATTTAACTCCTTGATATTGAATGATTGAAGCTCTTGGCACGGTCGTTGCACTCGACTGGATCAACGTCGTCTTTCAGTGTGTGGCTGCACGCATTGATGGTCGCCGGATCATGATTTCCAGGAGCTTTTTTCAGATGCACTTCAAGGATCTTGCCATCACTGCGGTGGTACTGGCTGCGGCCTCGTTCGCTGCTCCCGCTGCAGCGGTGACCAACCTCATCAAGAACGGCAGTTTCGAAGCGGGTGCGGTTGGCACGGGCGGCTTTCTGCAGTGGACCAAGTCCAATGTGCCAAGCAACGCGCCGGCCAGCGTCATCAACTACAACAGCCTGGCGAGCTACCCCAATGGCGCGTTCGGCGAGAGCGTGTTTGCTGACAATAGTGTTTCGGCCAGCCCCGATGCGGTTGGCGGAAAGGCCGCTTATTTCGTTGGTGATTTGTCGGTCAACGAAACCATCTCGCAGCTCACCTATCTGCGTGTCGGTAACTACCGGCTGGGCTCCAGCTATTTCCTGACCGCCAACGGCCGCGCCAATCCGGGCAATTCCAGTTTCCGCGCCACGATCATTGGCGCCCCGGTTGCTGCCACCGCGATCATTTCGGGCGCGCCCGGCCGTGTCAGGCAGAATGTTTCGGGCGTTGGCCAGATCACGCAGGCCGGCTATTACACCACGGCCTTCGTGTTCAATTCGAACCTTGGCGGCGCATCAAAGGACATCGTGATCGATCGCGCTTTTGCGGTCCAGACCACCGATCCGGCAACCATCATCATTCCGCCGACGCCGACGGTTGTTCCCGAACCGTCGAGCTGGGCCCTGCTGCTGCTCGGCTTTGGCTTCGTCGGTTTGGCCGCGCGCCGTCGCAAGACCGTCGTTGCTGCCTGACTGCTGCCAGCGGACTGGCATTCCGGCACAGAAGATGGGGCATGGCGCACGCCGGGCCCGATTTTTTGTTTCAGAAGGCTCCAGACGCCGTCGATAATTCAAGAATTGCGTCAATTGGCATCCTTTCGTATTTTAATTACGCAAAAAGCGGTTGACCTGCCATTTTCCTTCCCATAACAGCATGCGGTCGCCGATCTGCGGCCGTTCTTACGTGGGATAGAGATCATGGGCACGGAAATGACCGGCGCCGACATTGTTGTGCAGGCCCTCACCGATCTGGGGGTAGAGGTGGTCTTTGGCTATCCCGGCGGCGCCGTGTTGCCGATTTATGATGCGCTGTTCCAGCAGAATCGCATCCGCCATATTCTCGTCCGCCATGAACAGGCCGCCGTGCATGCCGCTGAAGGCTATGCGCGCAGCAGCGGCAAGGTGGGCGTGGTGCTCGTCACCTCCGGCCCCGGCGCCACCAATGCCGTCACCGGCATCACCGATGCGCTGATGGATTCGATCCCGCTGGTGGTGCTCACCGGCCAGGTGCCGACGCATCTCATCGGCACCGATGCCTTCCAGGAATGCGACACGGTGGGCATCACGCGCCACTGTTCCAAGCATAATTATCTGGTGCAGGAGACAGCAAGGCTCGGCCCGGTTCTGCACGAGGCCTTCTATATCGCGCGCTCCGGTCGCCCCGGCCCGGTGGTGATCGATATCCCCAAGGACGTGCAGATCATGAAGGCCCGCTATACCAAGCCCGGCGTGATCAGCCACAAGACCTACAAGCCGCAGGTGAAGGGCGATCTCGCTGCCATCGAAGCCGCTGTGGACATGTTGGCGGCGGCCGAGCGGCCCATTCTTTATACCGGCGGCGGCGTCATCAATTCGGGGCCTGTGGCCAGCCAGTTGCTGCGTGAACTGGCCAAGGCGACCGGTGCGCCGGTCACCTCCACACTGATGGGGTTGGGCAGTGTGCCCGATGATCACCCGCAATTCCTTGGCATGCTGGGCATGCACGGCAGTTACGAAGCCAATATGGCAATGAACAAGTGCGACCTGATGCTGTGCCTGGGTGCGCGTTTTGACGATCGCGTGACGGGCCGGCTGGATGCGTTCAGCCCGACCAGCCGCAAGATCCATGTCGATATTGATCGTTCCAGCTTCAACAAGACGGTGCGGGTTGATCTGGCCATCCAGGGCGACGTTGGCAGCGTGATGGAAGACATGCTGAAAGTGTGGCGTGCGCGCGGGCACCGGGCGGCCGACCAAAAGGCATGGTGGGAACAGATCAAGGGCTGGCGCAGCCGCAACAGCTTTGGCTTTGAGCAGAAGGGCGAGGCCTTGCTGCCGCAGAAGGCGATCCAGCGGCTGTACGAGATGACCAAGGCCAGGAAGCCGATCATCTCCACCGAAGTTGGCCAGCACCAGATGTGGGCGGCGCAGCATTTCGGGTTCCATGAACCCAACAAGTGGCTGACCAGCGGCGGGCTTGGCACCATGGGTTATGGTCTGCCGGCCGCCATCGGTGCGCAACTGGCCTATCCGGGCGCACTGGTGATCGATATTGCCGGCGAAGCCAGCATCCAGATGAACATCCAGGAACTGGGCACGGCGACGCAATATCGCCTGCCGGTGAAGATATTCATCATTAACAATGAATATATGGGCATGGTCCGCCAGTGGCAGGAGTTGAACCACGGCGGCCGCTACAGTGAAAGCTATAGCGACAGCCTGCCGGACTTCGTGAAGCTGGCCGAAGCCTATGGCTGGAAGGGCATCACCATTGAAGGGCCGGATGATCTGGACGCTGGCATCCAGGACATGATCGATCACCCCGGCCCGGTGATGGTCGACTGCAGGGTGGCAAAACTCGCCAACTGCTTCCCGATGATCCCGTCGGGCGCGTCGCATACCGACATGATTCTTTCGGCCGCCGATGAGCGCGGCGAGGCCGATGATGATGCGAAGGCACTGGTCTGATGAAGCATCTTCCTTCCGAACGGCACACGCTGTCGATCATGGTTGATAACGAAGCCGGCGTGCTGGCCCGCATCGTTGGCCTGTTCTCGGCGCGTGGCTATAATATCGAGAGCCTGACGGTAGCCGATGTTTCGGATGATCATGCCGTCAGCCGGATCACTGTTGTCACCAACGGCCCGCCGCCGGTGATCGACCAGATCATGGCGCAACTCGATCGGCTGGTGCCGGTGCACAAGGTGGTGGACCTGACCGATTGGGGCCCGCACGTGGAGCGCGAGATGGCGTTGGTGAAGGTGGCCGGTACCGGTGACAAGCGTGTCGAGGCGCTGCGCCTTTCCGATATTTTCCGCGCCCGCCCGGTGGATACCAGCACGGCCAGCTTCGTGTTCGAAGTGTCGGGCTCATCTGAAAAGGTGAACCAGTTCATCGCCCTGATGCGGGAGGTTGGCCTTGTCGAGGTCGCCCGAACCGGGGTTGTGGCCATCGCCCGCGGGGCGGAGGCGGTTTAACGCCCACTCAATTTTCAAACTCACTTCAGGAAAGTCCTTCCCATGCGCGTTTATTATGATGCCGATGCTGATGTCGGCCTGATCAAGGGCAAGAAGATCGCCATCGTCGGTTATGGCAGCCAGGGCCATGCCCATGCCCAGAATCTGCGGGATTCCGGCGTTACCAATGTCGCCATCGCGCTGCGCGCCGGTTCGGCAACCGCCAAGAAGGCGGAAGGCGCCGGTTTCAAGGTGTTGAGCAACGCCGAAGCCGCGGCCTGGGCCGACGTGATCATGGTGCTGGCGCCCGATGAGCATCAGGCTGGCATCTATGCCGATGATCTGGCTCCCAATATGAAGCCCGGCGCGGCGCTGGCGTTCGCCCACGGCCTTAACGTGCATTTCGGCCTGATCGAGCCGCGCGCCGATATTGATGTGTTCATGATCGCGCCCAAGGGCCCCGGCCACACGGTGCGCAGCGAATATCAGAAGGGCGGCGGCGTGCCGTGCCTGATCGCCATCCACCAGGATGCCAGCGGCAACGCCCACGAAGTGGCGCTGAGCTATGCCTCAGCCATTGGCGGCGGCCGTTCCGGCGTGATCGAGACCACGTTCCGCGAAGAGTGCGAGACCGATCTGTTCGGCGAACAGGCCGTGCTTTGCGGCGGGCTTTCGCACCTGATCCAGGCCGGTTTCGAAACGCTGGTCGAGGCCGGCTATGCGCCGGAAATGGCCTATTTCGAGTGCCTGCACGAAGTCAAACTGATCGTGGACCTGATGTATGAAGGCGGCATCGCCAACATGCGTTATTCGATCAGCAACACCGCCGAATATGGTGACATCACCACCGGCCCGCGTATCATCACCGATGAAACCAAGGCCGAGATGAAGCGCGTGCTGGCCGATATCCAGGGCGGTCGCTTCGTGAAGAACTTCATCCTCGACAACCGCGCCGGCCAGCCGGAACTGAAGGCCGCCCGCAAGGCGGCGGCGGCCCACCCGATCGAGGAAACCGGCGCGCGGCTGCGGGCGATGATGCCGTGGATCGCCAAGAACCAGCTGGTGGACAAGGCGCGCAACTGAGCGACTGCGCAGGACAGAAAAAGGGGCCTGCCGGTGCACACCGGCAGGCCCCTTTTCATGTTGGCCTTGCTGTTCAGGCGGCGACTGTTGCCCGGCGACGGCGCCCGGCGGCACCAACCAGGCCAAAGCCGGCAATCAGCATCGCCCAGCTGGCCGGTTCCGGGATGGCCCCACTCACCGAGACATTGTCCACGCCTTGCGTGAAGAACAGCTGGTTATCGGCTTGGGCGAAACGGATTGCATAGGTGCCAGCGCCCAGATTGACGTTGAAGCTGTAGCTGGTCCACGGATTCGGATTGGCGCCGCCATCGGCCCCGCTGTAGAAGCTCTGGATCTGGCCGGCGGTGCTGAACGCCCCGGTGGCACCGGGGATCAGGTCAACCAACGCAAACTGCACTGGCATGTTGGCAAACGGATCAAGGCCGTTGCCGGAGAACACCTCGCCACCGTAATTGTTGGCGAAGTGATCGAACTTGACGGTTACGGTCTGTGCGCTGGCCAGCGTGAACGATTGGCGAATTTCGTAGGCGCCCGGGCCGCCTTGGCCCGTGAGATAGACGAAATTCCCGCCATTGGCATTCACGGTCGTGCTCTGACCCGAATTCGGCGCGTTCGATCCATTGGCGAAAACGCCGCTGGTGCCGTTGGATGACGGAGCGATGGTTTGCGTCCAGCCGGCAAGGCTGCCGCTTTCGAAGCCGCCATTGGTCAGCAGATTGGCCGCCATGGCCGGCATGGCGCACGCGCCGATGATCCCGGCGATAACAAGTTTGCGCAGCATCTTGCCCTCCTTGATCGACTGGGCGCCCTACATCCCCGCGAGTCGGGCAAAAACCAGCATCACCGAGATGGTGCCACAAACCAGATATGCCGATAGTTAAACTTTAATTATTGTTTTGTTAATATAAGTGGCTTAGATTCGCTCTTCCAGCAGCAACGCAGCCCTGACCCGCACACTGCGCAGCGCCAGTTGCACTGCCCACAGGAACAGCATCAGCCCGCCGGTGAGCAGCATGGTGGCGGCGATGAACATCAAGGCCACCACCACATCGAGCCGGCCGCCGACCAATTGTTCAAGGAACAGCAGCGCCACCACCAGGCACACCAGCAGGGCGGCCATGGTGCACAGCGCGATCGCCCAGTTGGCGGCGGCCATGCGTTTGGCCAGCACCGCCAGATCATCGATGGCGATGCGGCGCTTGTCGGCGGCAAAGCCGGCCGCATTGGCTTCAAGGTGGCGCGCCCGGTCCACCACCCGCGACAGGCGGTGAACCAGCACGTTGAGCAGCCCGGCGATGGCGGTGAGCAGGAACACCGGCGCTAGGGCGCTCTGGATGGCCGAACCGATATCGGCGGCGGAAAAAATCTGGTCCATGATGTCTTCATGCCCGCAATGGCCGCAAGAGCAAGGCGGCATCTTGCGCCCCATCTTGCACAGCGCCCCCGCTTCACGCTATGAACAGATGATGGCTTTTCAATCGGCCCTTCTTCGTCTGCGACTTACACGCCCTCGGGCGTGATGCTGGCTGCTGGGCATGTTCCCTCGGCTACGCGCCTTGAGGGGATGAACCTGAAACTTCAGATCACAGCGTTCAGACAGGCAGAGCCATGACCAATAATCGTATCCGCATCTTCGACACCACCTTGCGCGACGGGGAACAATCCCCCGGCTGCTCGATGAATCTCGAGGAAAAACTGAAAGTCGCAGCGCAATTGGAAGCGCTGGGCGTGGACATCATCGAAGCCGGTTTCGCCATCGCCAGCGAAGGCGATTTCGAAGCCGTGCAGGCCGTCGCCAACATGTGCGACACCGCCATCGTCGCCAGCCTGGCCCGCGCCGCCGCGCCCGATATTGAACGGGCCTGGGCGGCGCTGAAGGGCGCGCGCAACCCGCGCATCCACACCTTCATCGCCACCTCGCCGCTGCACATGAAGGTGAAGCTGAACAAGACGCCGGAAGAGGTACTCGAAGCCATCCGCTTCTCGGTCAGCCATGCCCGCAACCTGTGCGGCGATGTCGAATGGTCGGCCGAAGATGCGACGCGGTCAGATCCGGATTACCTGTGCCGGGCGGTGGAAACCGCGATCAATGCCGGTGCGACGACGATCAACCTGCCCGACACGGTGGGCTATGCGACGCCGGCCACCTATGGCGCCATGTTCCGCGATGTCATCACCCGAGTGCCCAATGCCGATCAGGCGATCTTTTCCACACACTGCCACAATGATCTGGGCCTGGCTGTTGCCAACACGCTGAGCGCCATCATGGCCGGTGCCCGGCAGGTGGAAGCCACGGTGAACGGCATCGGCGAACGAGCCGGTAATGCCGCTGTGGAAGAAATCGCCATGGCGCTGAAGGTGCGGCAGGACGTGATGCCCTATCAGACCGGCATCGTGAGCACCGAGATCACCCGCGCCAGCCGGCTGGTGAGCGGCGTCACCGGCATGCAGGTGCAGGCCAACAAGGCGATCGTAGGCGCCAACGCCTTCGCGCATGAAAGCGGCATCCACCAGGATGGCATGCTGAAGGATTCGTCCACCTACGAGATCATGACGCCGGACAGCGTGGGCCAGGGCGCCACCAACCTGGTGTTGGGCAAGCACAGCGGCCGCGCCGCCTTCCGGTCGAAACTGGCCGAAATGGGCTACGACCTGTCGGACAACGAGTTCGGCGATGCCTTCAAGCGCTTCAAGGATCTGGCCGACGCCAAGAAGCAGGTGTTCGACGAAGATATCGTCGCGCTGGTGGACGATGAAGTGCTGCGCGGGCACGACCGCATCCAGGTGGTCGAGGTCGAGGTTTATTGCGGTTCCAACGGGCCACAAAGGGCGATCCTGACGCTCAGCATCGACGGCGAGGAAGTGACGGCGGCAACGCGCGGCAACGGCCCGGTGGATGCGCTGTTCAACGCCATCCGCAAGCTGGTGCCGCATGATGATGCCGTGCTGAACCTCTATCAGGTGCACGCTGTCACCTCCGGGACCGACGCTCAGGCCGAAGTGAGCGTGGTGCTGGCCGAACATGGCCGCACCGTGCGCGGCACCGGCGCCCACACCGATACGCTGGTGGCAAGCGCCCGCGCCTATGTGAACGCGCTCAACAAGCTGATCGTGAAGCGCGGCAAGTCGGCGCTCAGCGCGGCGGGGTGAGCCGCCTCGTCGTCGTTTACAACGCCAACGCCGGGCTGCTGGCGGGCGCGATGGACAGCCTGCACAAGCTGTTCGCGCCCGCCAGCTATCCCTGCAAGCTGTGCGCGCTTACATATGGGCTGCTTAGCATGCGTGGCGAATGGCGGCGCTTTCTGGACGGGGTGGGGGTGGAAACGATCTTCCACCACCGCCCCGATTTCCGCACGGCATTTCCGGCCGCCGCCGATTGGCCCCTGCCGCTGATCGCGGTGGAACAGGATGGGCAATTGGACGCGCTGATCAGTGCCGAAGAGTTCGACGGAATCGCCGATCTGTCGCAGTTGATGGCAGAGGTCGCCCGGCGGTTGCCGGGCGCCGCCCGTTTGGCCTGAAGGCGGCGTTCAGGCGTCCTCGCGCGCCGGCACACTGGGCGGATGCTTCCATTTTTCCCCCTTGCCTTGGGCGGCAGCATATTGCTGACCGGCGAAGGCCCAGTTGGGCAACGCATCGAACCAGGCTTCCAGAAAGCCCTTCCGGTCTTCCTGATGATCCAGATAATAGGCGTGTTCCCACACATCGCAGACGATCAGTGGGGTGGACGCGGTTTCGCCGCGCCAGTCTTCGGCATCGTGGCTCACCGTGATGGCCAGGCCACCGCTGGCATCAGACACCAGCCACACCCAGCCTGATCCGAACTGTGCCACCCCGGCGGCCACGAACTCCGCTTTCAGTTCGGCCATTCCGCCCATCTGGGCCGTGACTGCCGCCGCCAGATCACCGGTGGGCGGTGCCGGCGTGTCGGTCGTGGCATCCCAGAAGAAACTGTGATTGCGGGCCTGGGCGGCATTGTTCAACAGCACGCGGTTGCGGGATTTGCCGGCCGCCGCGATCACCGCATCCAACGTGTCGGGCACGATTTCCACGTTCTCCAGCAGGGCGTTCAGCGCCTTCACATAGCCGCCGTGATGTTTTTCATGGTGATGGTGCAGCGTGCGCGCCGAGATCACAGGGGCCAGCGCATCATGGGGATAGGGCAGTGGGGGAAGAAGGAACATGGGTTTCAACTCCGGCCCCGCCCGCAAGTTGGGCGGGCGCTAACAAGGGAAACCCAAGGCTACGCGCTGGCCACGGCGTGCAGCAGCGCCGGAATCCACGCAGGGACTAGCTGTTACCGCAGAAACCCCTGCACCGCGGCTACCTGCTGATCTGTGGGCCATTGCGCGTCCACATGCATGGCTGGTTCGTCGGCGCCGGGTTCCTCCAGGATGGCGAACTGGCTCAGCGTCAAGCTGGCGGGCCAGAAATGGCCGGGGCGGGCCTGGGCGCGGGCGGTGGCCAGCTCCGGGGTGATGTGGATCAGCACATAGCGCACGGCAGGGTGAGCGGCGTAGAGCGTGTTGCGATAGGCGCGCTTGAGGGCCGATGCGCTGATCACGCCGCCGGCATCGCCCCATGCCGCCAGTTGCGCCGCGCAGGCGGCCAGCCAGGGCCCGCGGTCGGCATCGGTGAGCGGCTCACCGGCAGCCATCTTGGCCTTGTTGGCCTCGGGGTGCAGATCATCCCCGTCGCGAAAACGGAGGCCCAGCGCCTGGGCCAGTGCGGCGGCCAGCGTGGTCTTGCCGCAACCAGCGACACCACCGACAACAATCAGTGGCGCTGTCATTGCGGCGGCACGTCGGCGACCAGTTCGCGGGCCATGGCGCTGATCAATTGCTGGCGCTGGCGCTGGGCGCTGCGGTTCATCTGCATGGCATAAGGGCCCTTCAGAAAGGCACGATCCCATATGCTCAGCCCGGTTGGCCGTGTGCTGCCGTCAAAAAGGCTCAACACGCTGGGCACGCCCGGCGCATCGGGCGGCAAGCGCATCGGCGCCAGCATCACCAGCGCGATATAATCGGCCAGCGCTTCCAGCGACACGCCGGTGGCCAGGTTCACGTCAACCACCGCCACGCCGGCTTTGGCCCAGACCGACAGATTGGTATCGACAAGGCTGCTGTTCCAGCTGTTGGTGCCGATGGCATCGGGGCCAGCGGGCAGCACATTGCCCAGCGGCATCGCGTTGGAACTGGCACTTGCCAGCGCCCCGGAATCGACAGTCGCGGCACTGCCACCGGGGTCGGCCGGCGTTAGAACATGCCACCAGCGTACTGGCAGGGTCGCGCTATCCAGCTGTGAAAACAGCACGGGATCAAAGCGTGGCCGGGCTGAGCGCCGCTTGGCTTTGACCAAGCCCACCAGGCCGCGCGCATCATCGGTAAACGCCACGGTGAGGTTGGGCTTGCAGCCGGATTCTGCCGTTTTCAGCCCGGTTTCGGCGACTGCCGCCTTGATCCGCGCCAACACCAGCCCCGCCACCGCCGGATCGGGGATGCCGCGCACACTGGCACAGATCGGCCCCTGCCAGCGGGCATATTGGCCGTAATTGGGATTGGGCGGCAGCCCGGCGCGGGCATAGGCCGTGCTGGCAATGCGCGCCTGTTCGGGCGTGATCCGGCTGGCTTCCACGGTGATGCCCGCATCGGATTGCGGTGCAGGCTGGGCTGCGGCCAGCAGCAGGCCAAGCAGGGGAAGAAGGGGCATGAAACCCTTTTCCCACAGGCCAGAATCACTTGCAATCGCTGCCCCCTTCCGCCATAGGCCGCGCTTCGCCGTGCCGGGCCTGCCCTGCGCGACGATAGACGTCAGCCGGAGGGGCGTGGGCATTGGGCCCCGTCAACGATCGGCACGAGGAGAGAGAAATGCCGTTTTACGAGCATGTCTTCCTGGCGCGTCAGGACCTGACCACTGCGCAGGTTGAGACGCTGACGGAAGGCTTCACCAAGGTTCTTGTCGAAGGCAAGGGCCAGGTTGCAGGCAGCGAATATTGGGGCCTGCGCACGCTGGCCTATCGCATCGCCAAGAACCGCAAGGCCCATTATGTGATGCTCAACATCGACGCTCCGGCTTCCGCCGTGGCCGAAATGGAGCGCCAGGTTGGCCTGAACGAAGATATCATCCGTTCCATGACCATCCGTGTCGACGCGCTGTCGGCCGAACCGTCGGCGATGACCCGCCGCGGTGGTGACCGTGAAGGTGGCCGCGAAGGCGGTCGTGAAGGCCGTGGTGACCGTGAAGGTCGCGGCGATCGTGACGGCGGTGCCCCGCGTGGTGACCGCGGCGAACGCCCGCGCCGCGAACCGCGCGCTTAAGGGAGGGATCAGATGGGACGTCCGTTTTTCCGCCGCCGCAAGTCGTGCCCCTTCGCGGGTCCGAATGCCCCCGCCATCGATTACAAGGACGTGCGCCTGTTGCATGGCTTCGTTTCTGAACGTGGCAAGATCGTTCCGGCCCGCATCACTGCGGTTTCGGCCAAGAAGCAGCGCGAGCTGGCCAAGGCCATCAAGCGCGCCCGCCACCTGGGCCTGCTGCCCTACCTGGTGAAGTGAGGAGCCACGCACATGCATGTCATCCTGCTTGAACGCGTGGAAAAGCTCGGCACCATTGGCGATGTCGTCAATGTGAAGCCGGGTTTCGCCCGCAACTTCCTCCTGCCGCGCGGCAAGGCGCTGCGCGCCACGGAAGCCAACAAGGCCCGGTTTGAACAAGACCGCGCCCGCATCGAAGCCGACAACGCCAAGCGCCGCGATATCGCCCGCTCGGAATCGCGCGAGATCGAAGGCGCCAGCGTGGTGATGATCCGCGCTGCGTCGGGCACCGGCCAGCTTTACGGTTCGGTCGCTGCCCGCGATCTGGCCGAAGCGCTGACCAACGGTGGCCACAAGGCCAACAAGAACCAGATCGTGCTGGACAAGCCGATCAAGACCCTGGGCGTGCACGACGTGAAGGTCGCGCTGCACCCGGAAGTCGTGGTGCTGGTCAAGGTGAACATCGCTCGTTCGGCCGAAGAAGCCGAACTGCAGGCCAAGGGTGTGGACATTGCCGCCACTGCCGAGCGCGAGGAAGCGGGCTTCACCGAAGCCTTCGATCCGAACGCCGAACCCGGCACCCTGCCGATGGACGAAGAGCCGGCTGAAGAAGCCTGATCGTCCTGATGCACTGAAAAATGGGGTCGCAACTGCAAGGTTGCGGCCCCTTTTTCTTGCCCGCCAGCCCGCTTCCGCCTATGGAATCCGCCCATGACTGACACGCCTGAAACCGCCCCGGAAACGCCGGCTGAAGCGCCCATCACCGACAGCCCGCCGGACCGCCTGAGCGTGAACCCGCGCAGCGAGTTTCATGATTGGGATCTGCTGCGCCGCGGCGTTGGCATCCGCTACAATGGTGTCGAGCGCACCAATGTCGAGGAATATTGCATCTCCGAAGGCTGGATCCGCGTTGCCGCTGGCAAGAGCCTGGATCGCAAGGGCAACCCGCTCACCATCAAGCTGTCGGGCACGATCGAGGCCTGGTACAAGAGCTGAGCGCTTGCATGACCGGCCACTTCGGCGCGACAAGCAGCCATGGCCGATCTGTTCCCCGCCGCTGAAAACGCCGTGACGTCGGCCGGCGCGCCGCTGGCCGAGCAGCTGCGTCCGCGCACCCTTGCCGAAGTGGTGGGGCAGGATCATCTCACCGGCCCCGATGGCGCCATCACCCGCATGGTGGCCGCCGGCAGCCTTTCGAGCCTGATCTTCTGGGGCCCGCCCGGCTCCGGCAAGACCACCATCGCCCGCCTGCTCGCCGCGGCTTGCGGGATGCGCTTTGTCGCCATTTCTGCCGTGTTTGCGGGTGTGGCCGATCTGAAGAAATTGTTTGCCGAGGCGCGCGAGGCGGCGCGGGCGGGCCAGCGCACCCTGTTGTTTGTGGACGAAATCCACCGCTTCAATCGCGCCCAGCAGGATGGTTTCCTGGGACCGATGGAGGATGGCACCATCACGCTGGTCGGCGCCACCACCGAGAATCCCAGTTTCGAGCTGAACGCCGCAATCTTGTCCCGCGCCCGCGTGCTGATCGTGCGGCGGCTGGACGAGGCGGCGCTGGCCGATCTGCTGGCGCGGGCTGAAACCCACACGGGCCACGCGCTGCCGGTGACGGACGACGCCCGCGCTGCACTGATCGCGTCGGCCGATGGTGATGGCCGCTTCCTGATCGGCCAGGCCGAAAGCCTGTTCGCATTGGGTGCTGTGGAGCCGATGGGGCCGGCCGATCTGGCGGCGTTTCTGCACCGCCGCATGCCAGTGTATGACAAGGATCGCGAGGGCCATTACGGGCTGATTTCGGCGCTCCACAAATCGTTGCGCGGGTCTGATCCCGATGCAGCGCTCTACTGGCTGGCGCGGATGCTGGTGGCCGGCGAGGAGCCGCTCTACCTGCTGCGCCGGCTGGTGCGCTTTGCCAGCGAGGATATCGGCCTGACTGACAGCAATGCGCTGCGGGTGTGCCTTGATGCCAAGGACGCCTATGATTTCCTGGGGTCACCTGAAGGCGAACTGGCCATCGTCCACGCCTGCCTCTATCTCGCTACCGCGCCCAAATCGAACGCCGCCTATGTGGCGGAAAAGGCGGCCAAGAAGCTTGCTGCCAGCACCGGTTCGCTCACCCCGCCGGCCCACATCCTCAACGCCCCGACGAAAATGATGAAGGAACTGGGTTACGGTCAGGGCTATGCCTATGACCATGACGCGCCAGATGGCTTTTCGGGGCAGGATTACTGGCCCGACGGCATGGCCGCGCAGACGCTCTACACCCCGTCCCCGCGCGGCACCGAAGCCCGCATCGCCGAGCGTCTGGCCGAATGGGCGCGGCGCCGGGCGGCGGCAAGAGAGCAACGATGACCTGGGATGATGTGCTGGCACTGGCGCTGGCGCTGCCCGGTGCCACACGCGGGACCAGCTATGGCTGCGATGCTGTTCTGGTGCGCGGCAAGATGTTCGTCGTCATCGGGCGCGAGCCTGACCATGTCGTGCTGCGCGCTGGGCTGGACGAGGTGGACATGCTGATCGCCACCGATCCGGCCTGTTTCTACCAGACCCCGCATTATGTCGGCTGGCCTGCCGTGCTGGCGCGGCTGGATGCTGCCGATCCGGAACGCATCGTCGTGCTGGTGGAGCGGGCCTGGGCCGGCCATGCCTCCGCCGTCCAGCGCAAGGCGCGGGGCTTGTGAGATTTTTCCGCTTCGTCGGTATCGACTGGTCCGGCGCGAAGGGGCTGCGGCACCCTTCGGTGCAGGTGGCGCTGTGCGAAGCCGGCGATGCGCCGCCGCAACTTGTGTTGCCGCCATCTGGCGTGTGGTCACGCGCCGGCGTGCTCGATTGGTTGGGCGGCCTGTCTGGTGATGTGCTGGTCGGTATGGATGCCGGCTTCGGCTTTGCTGCCGTGCCGCCGTTTGACCAGCCAGCGCGCGACCTGTGGGCCGAGGTGGAGGCGGTGTGCGCGGCCGAGGCTGATCTGGGCGGACATGGCTTCATCCAGCATCGGCGCGACGCCTTCTGGCTGGGTGCTGCCGATGGCCCGCGCCACCTGCGCGCGCATCTGAGGGTGACGGAACAGGTCTACAAGGCGAGCGGACTGGGCGTGCCGACCTCCAATTTCGTGCTGCTTGGCGCGTCCCAGGTGGGCAAGGCGACGCTCACCGCGATGCGGCTGCTGCATCGGCTGCATTGGCCGGTATGGCCGTTTGATCCGCTGCCTGCCTCAGGCCCGGTCATTCTTGAAATCTACGCGCAGGCCTTTGCGCGGCTGGGCGGCTTTCGCGGCAAGCTGCGTGACCTGGAGAGCCTGAATACCGCGCTGGCCCGCCATGGCAGCGGGCCCTTGCCCGCCGCCTTTCCGGCGACATTTCCCGATCATGTTGGCGATGCGCTGATCACGGCCGCCGGCCTGCGCGCCATTGCCGATCAGCCGCACTGGTGGCAGCCGGCGGGGCTCACGGCGGCCATCGCCACCACGGAAGGCTGGACGTTCGGCGTTGTTTAATGCTGCAGCGGCGGGATGGGAGACATGGGCCCGGCCACGAAGGCCAGCAGCTCCGCTTCGCTGGCGCCGGCTTCGAAGCGGGCCAGCAGCGCATCGGGATCAAATGACACGCCCACAGGATTGGCGGCAAACTCCGGCCCGCTGATGTAGCGTGATGCTTCGCCGTCTGGCAGCGCTTCCACCTGAAATTCCAGGCGGTTGCCATCGGGATCGTCGTAATAGAGCGACAGGGTGAGGCCGTGATGCACCGGCCACACCGGTTCCACTCCGGCCTGTTTCAGCCGGCGATACAGGGTCAGCAGCGATGCGGCGCTGGGCAATGTGTAGGCGATGTGGTTCACGCCCACAGCGCCGCGATGCCCCGGCCCGCCCGGTGCCACCAGTTCGAGATTGAGCACGGCAAAACGGTGATGCTCGTCGTCAAAGCTGAGAAAAGCCATCGCCGGGTTCTGGTGCACTACCTTGGCGCCGAACACCTGATCATACCAAGCCAGCATCGCGTCGAACTGCCGGGTCTGGAACACGACATGAGCCAGTTGCGGTTGCGCGGTCATTGAACAATCCCACCCGATAAGACGGGCGATGCTGCTCTCTTCCACCGTCATTGGCAATATCGGCGCAATCCCGCTAAGGGGATGGCGATGAACCCCACAATGCCCCATTTGCTGCTGGTCGCCCTTGGCGGCGGGCTTGGCACGGCGCTGCGCTATGGCGTTGGCCGCTGGGCGATTGTGGCGCTGGGGCCGGGCTTTCCGTTCGGAACGTTCGCCGTCAACATCATCGGCGGCTTCCTGATGGGGCTCTTGGCCGGCTGGCTGGCGCGGATGAGCACGGGAAACACGGGGGGCGCTGAGGAACTGCGCCTGTTGCTCGGCGTCGGTGTGCTTGGCGGCTTCACCACCTTCTCGGCGTTCAGCCTGGAAATCTACAACATGATCACCCGCGCCGAAGTTACGCTGGCGGCGGCCTATGCGGTGTCCAGTGTGGCCGGCTCTGTGCTGGCCGTGCTGGCCGGCGTGTGGCTGATGCGAGGAATGGCCTGATGCCCACTGCCACCATTGAAGAGGATGACGACGGCATCCGCCTGGACCGCTGGTTCCAGCGCCACACGAAAGACATCAGCTTCAACATCGTCTCGCGCTGGTCCAAATCCGGTGTGGTGCGGCTGGATGGCGCCAAGGCCGGCCCGGGTGACCGGGTGGCGGCCGGGCAGAGCCTGACCTGGCCGGAGGAATTGCCGGTGCCGGCAGCCACCCGCCCCACCGAAAAGCCGCGTGAGCCGCTGAGCGAGGCGCAGATCGACTTTATGCGCGGCATGGTGCTGCATATGGATGTGCATGCCATCATCATTAACAAGCCGCCGGGCCTCGCGACGCAGGGCGGCACCAAGCAGCCGACCAGCGTGGATGACATGCTGGATGCGCTGCAGTTCGATGCGCCGTCGCGCCCGCGGCTGGTGCACCGGCTGGACAAGGACACATCGGGCGTGCTGCTGCTGGCCCGCAGCGCCAAGGCGGCGGCCTTCTTCAGCAAGCAATTCGCCGGCCGCGAGGCGGAGAAATCATACTGGGCGCTAACCGTGGGTGTGCCCAAGATTGCGGCCGGCACCATCGATGCGCCGATCGGCAAGCAGCCTGGCACCGGCGGCGAGAAGATGCAGGTCGATACCGAAGCCGGGCTGAAGGCCAAGACCCGCTATCGCGTGATCGAGCGCGCGGCCGGCCGGGCGGCCTGGGTGGAGTTTCTGCCGCTGACGGGGCGTACCCATCAGATCCGTGTTCATGCCGCCGCCATCGGCCATTCGTTGGTGGGCGACGGCAAATATGGCGGCAAGGAGAGCTATCTCACCGGCGGGATCAGCCGGAAACTGCACCTGCACAGTCGCCGGCTGCAGATCGCGCTGCCCGATGGCGGCACGCTGGATGTGAAGGCCGAACTGCCGCCGCACATGGCCGAAAGCTGGCAGATGCTGGGCTTTGATCTAAAGCTGGGCGATATCGAAATCGTCGAACCGCCGCCGCCGCCACTGAAGAAACGTCGCCTGTCCAGCGCGACGAGCGGCAATCGCCGTGGCGAGCGCCGTTCGCGCGGCGCGACCGAAGCGCCGGCCCGGCCTCCCCGCAAGAAGTGAAGCGGGGCCGGGCGTGCTGCCCGGCCCTGTTCCGTGATCAGCCGCGCCGACCGCGACCGCCGTGTTTTCCACCAGAACGCGGCCCGGTGCGGGTAGCGGTGCGCGTCACCTGGCCATCGGCGCTGGCAACGGCAACATTGCGACTGGCCACGGTGGCGCCGTCGGCGTTGGTGAGGGCGCGATCACGGGTGAAGCCGTTATCGCTGCGCACCAGGCTGCCGTTCAGGCCATAGCTGCGGCCGTTTGGGCGGGTGATGCTGCCGCTTTCGGTATAGCCGCTTGCCGTGCGGGTGCGCTCATAGTCGCGGCTGGCGGTGCGGCCAGCGAAACTGGTGCGGCTGGTGTCGCTGGTGAAGCCGGTTTCGGTGCGGGTGCGATCAGTGCTGCTGGTGGCAACGACACCATCCCGCGCGCGCGTGACGCTGGTGTCGCGGTTGAACGTACCTGCGTCAGGATCGCGGGTGATGGTCGTCGTGCTGGAAACCGGGCCAACACTCTGGGCGAAGGCCGGGGTGGCAAGGTGAAATGCCAAGGCCGAAATGGCAATCGTGATCCGCATGGTCAACGCTCCCTTGGGTTTGGGTGGCGCGGTCCCTGCCGCCCACAAACCCTACAACGTTGCGGGCGCGGTAAATCCTTCGCGCCACGAAAAAGGGCCGCGCTTCGGGTGAAACGCGGCCCCTTTCGTTTGGCCAACGGGCCAGCGGTGTCAGTCGTCGCCGCCGGTCAGAAAGTTCGGCAGGCCGCCGGCGTCACCGCCCTTGTCGCCACCGTCGCGGTCAGCGCGCGGGGCGCGGTCATCGCGGCGCGGGCCACGATCACCACCACCATCGCGACGCGGGCCACGGTCGCCATCGCGGCGCGGGCCGCGATCGCGATCACCGTCACGGCGCGGACCACGGTCACCACGCGGCGGACGGTCATCGCCACCTTCACGCGGCGGGCGCGTATCGGGCAGTTCTTCGCCGCTTTCCTGATCGACCAAGCGCATCGACAGACGCACCTTGCCGCGATCATCGACGCCCAGCACCTTGACCTTGACCTGCTGGCCTTCGCTCAGCACGTCGCGGACATTGGCCACGCGGTCGTTCATGATTTCCGAGATGTGCACCAGGCCATCGCGGGCACCCATGAAGTTCACGAACGCACCGAAATCGGCCATGTTGACGACCTTGCCGGTGTAGATCTTGCCAACTTCCGGTTCGGCAACGATGCCGATGATCCAGTTGCGGGCGGCTTCGATCTGGGCCGGATCGCTCGACGAGATCTTCACGGTGCCATCGTCTTCGATGTCGACCTTGGCGCCGGTGGTGGCGACGATCTCGCGGATCACCTTGCCGCCAGTGCCGATGATGTCGCGGATCTTGTCCTTCGGCACGCTCATCGATTCGATGCGCGGGGCATGGGCCGACAGACCTTCGCGGGTGCTGTCCAGCGCCTTGGCCATTTCGCCGAGGATGTGCGCACGGCCTTCCTTGGCCTGGGCCAGGGCGACACGCATGATTTCCTCGGTGATGCCGGCGACCTTGATGTCCATCTGCAGCGACGTGACGCCATCAGACGTACCGGCCACCTTGAAGTCCATGTCACCCAGGTGATCTTCATCACCCAGGATGTCGCTGATAACGGCGAAGTCTTTGCCTTCGAGGATCAGGCCCATGGCGATGCCGGCGCACGGGCGCTTGAGCGGTACACCGGCATCCATCAGCGCCAGCGAACCACCGCAGACCGTGGCCATCGACGACGAGCCATTGGACTCGGTGATGTCGGACAGCACGCGGATCGTGTAGGGGAACTCTTCCTTCGCCGGCAGCAGCGGGTGCAGAGCGCGCCATGCCAGCTTGCCGTGACCGATTTCGCGGCGGCCCGGCGCGCCGAAGCGGCCGACTTCACCCACCGAATAGGGGGGGAAGTTGTAGTGCAGCATGAAGCGTTCATACCGCAGGCCATCCAGACCATCGATCATCTGTTCCGCATCGGCAGTGCCAAGCGTGGTGGTGACGATGGATTGGGTTTCGCCGCGGGTGAACAGCGCCGAACCATGGGTGCGCGGCAGGAAGCCCACCATCGCTTCGATCGGGCGCACCGTCTTGGTGTCGCGGCCATCGATACGGCGGCCTTCCTTCAGGATCGCGCCGCGCACGATGTTGCCTTCAAGCTTCTTGAACAGCTTGCCGGCCTTCATCTGCTCCTGCGGGGTGCCGTCGGCGAACACGGCCTTGGCCTTGTTCTTGGCTTCGGCCAGCGCCGATTGGCGAGCCGACTTGCCCGACAGGCGATAGGCGGCATCGATGTCCTTGCCGATGGCCTTCTTGAGCGTCGCCAGCATGGCCTTGTCGTCCGTGATGGCCAGATCCCACGGATCCTTGGCGGCCTTCTCGGCGAGGCGGATGATGGCATCGATCACCGGCTGGATGCTGCGGTGCGCGAACATCACGCCGTTCAGCATTTCCTCTTCCGAAAGCTCCTTGGCTTCGGATTCGACCATCATCACGGCGTCGCTGGTACCGGCGACGACGAGATCGAGCGCGCCTTCCTTGACCTGGGTCTTGGTCGGGTTGAGCACATATTCGCCGTCGATGTAGCCAACGCGGGCGCCGGCGATCGGGCCCATGAACGGCACGCCGGACAGGGTGAGGGCGGCAGACGCCGCGATCAGCGCCAGGATATCGCCTTCGGCTTCGCCATCATAGCTCAGCACATGGGCGATCACGTTGATTTCGTTGTAGAAACCTTCCGGAAACAGCGGGCGAATCGGACGATCGATCAGGCGGCTGGTGAGCGTTTCATGCTCAGTGGCGCCGCGCTCGCGCTTGAAGAAGCCGCCGGGGATGCGGCCGGCAGCGGAATATTTTTCCTGATAGTGGACGGTGAGCGGGAAGAAATCCTGGCCCTCCTTCACACTCTTGGCGGCGGTGACGGCGCACAGGACAACGGTTTCGCCCAGCGTGGCGACCACGGCGGCATCGGCCTGACGGGCAATGCGGCCGGTTTCCAGGGTCAGCGTGCGGCCGCCCCAGTTCAGTTCTTCTTTGTGGATGGTAAACATGGTCTTCTTTCCTGAGCGCTGCGGCCCTATTGCCGAACGCCCCTTGCGGTGTGCCGCCCTTCGTGGCGACGGCTGCACCCGGCGCGCTCATTCGCGGCGGGGCAGATAAACGAACGGCCCCGCTTTGGGGGCCGTTCGAAAACTGGCTGGGCTTACTTGCGAAGGCCCAGTTTGGTGATCAGCGCGGTATAACGCGCTGCATCCTTCTTCTTCAGATAATCCAGCAGCGAACGGCGCGTGTTCACCAGAACGAGCAGACCACGGCGCGAGTGATTATCCTTCGCGTGGGTCTTGAAATGCTCGGTCAGATTGGTGATGCGTTCGGTCAAAATCGCCACCTGAACTTCCGGCGAACCGGTGTCGTTGGCGGCCCGAGCATTGCTGCTGATAATTTCGGCTTTCTTTTCGGCGGTCACCGACATCGTGTTACTCCTTCAATCAAGGTTGAACCCGCGCAGCACCCGCACCTCGCCCGATTGGGCTTCGACAAGCGCCACGGGAACAGAACCGAGGCTTGCCAAATGGGTGCCGTTGCTGGCTGGGTGCCCGAGAAGCTTGCGCCCTTGTTTGAGCGCCGCCGCCTCCTCTGGCGTGATGGCAAGAGCCGGGATGTCGTCCAGCCCTGTCATCAACGGCAAAACTGCCTGTTCAATCGTGCGCCCCTGCACCAGTTGGGCCAGTTTGTCCAGTGATATCGCCTGTTGAAGGCTGAATGGCCCTGATTGGGTGCGGCGCAGCATGGTGACATGGCCAACGGAGCCGAGTGTGATGGCAATGTCGCGGGCGAGGCTGCGGATATAGGTGCCCTTGGACACGCGGCAGGAGAATGTCGCACTTCCCGGCGTGGTGGCAACCAGATCAAGGCGGTGCACCGTGATGTGGCGGGTGGCGAGAACCACCTCTTCGCCGGCACGGGCGAGGGCATAGGCACGCTTGCCGTTCACCTTCAGCGCTGAATAGGCCGGCGGCACCTGATCGATGGGGCCGGTGAAGGCGGCCAAGATGGCCGTGATCTGTTCCGCCGTGGGGCGCACGTCGCTGGACGCCACCACCTCCCCTTCAGCATCCAACGTGCTGGTCTGGCTGCCGAAGCTGACGGTGAATTCATAGCCCTTGGCGGCATCGAGCATGCGACCGGCCAGCTTGGTGGCCTCGCCGCACGCGATCGGCAGCACGCCGGTGGCAAGCGGATCGAGCGTGCCGCCATGGCCGATGCGTGGGACGGGCAGGCCATGCGCACGCAAGATGCGCTTTACCGCCGCCACACCCTGCGCGCTGGTCAGGCCGAGCGGCTTGTCGAGGATGATCCAGCCGTTGATCGCGGCGGCGTCAATCGTCGCCGACATCATCATCCATGGAATCGGCCAGGCTCTTCCACGGCTGGGCTGTGCCGGCGGGCGGCAGGTCGCGGGCGATTTCGGGACGGCGCAGCACTTCGTCGATACGGGCGCCGGCGTCATAACTGTCGTCGCGACGGAAGCTGAGGTCGGGCGTGTATTTCGTCGCCAGCCGCTTGGCGACTTCGCCGCGCAGCCAGCCGTGATGCTGGCCCAGCGCCTTCACCACGGCTTCGTCATCACCGTTGGAGGCTTTCACGAACACGGTGGCTTGCCGCAGATCGGGCGTGACCCGCACTTCAGACACGGAAATGATGGTGCGGGTGATGATCTCGTCGCGCAGATCCCCGCGCGCGATGATTTCGGCCAGCGCGTGGCGCACCTGCTCGCCGATGCGCTGCAGGCGGATCGGACGGCCTTGCGCGTCGGGTGTGGAACGGACCAAGACGATACTCCTCCCGGTTAAGGGTGGGCCCAATCAAGGGCGGCAGTGGCGGGGGCAGGGCGGGCCTGCCCCCAAGGCGCAACCGTTAAAGATTGCGTTCCTTCAGTTCCACTTCGTAGGTTTCGACGATGTCGCCGGCCTTCACGTCCGACGAATCCGCCAGCGTGATACCGCATTCCAGGCCCACCTTCACTTCGGCTACATCCTCCTTGAAGCGGCGCAGCGAGGCGATGGAACCGGTGTAGATGATGACATCGTCGCGCATGACGCGGGCACGCAGCGCCTTCTTGATATAGCCTTCGGTGACGCGCAGGCCGGCGGCCTTGCCGATCTTGCCGGCCTGGAACACGTCCAGCACCTGGGCGCGGCCCACGACTGTTTCGAACGCCTCGGGGCCGAGCTGACCCGCCATGCCGGCCTTCACATCATCGATCAGATCATAGATCACGTCGTAATATTTCAGCGCCACGCCATCGCGCTGGGCGATTTCGCGGGCCTTGGCATTGGCACGCACGTTGAAACCGATCACCGGCGCGCCGCTGGCCTTGGCCAACGTCACGTCGCTTTCGGTGATGCCGCCAGTGCTGGCCAGCAGCACCTTGGCGCGGATCAGATCATTGCCGACCTTCGACACCGCACCGGCGATGGCTTCGGCCGAGCCTTGCGTATCGGCCTTGATGACCAGCGGGAATTCCTGGACCTTCTTGGCGCGCAGCACCGAGAACATGTCTTCCAGGTTGGCCGGGCCGTTGCCGGCCGTGCGGGCAGCGGTGGCAACGCCGGCACGATATTCGGCCACTTCGCGGGCGCGGGCTTCGTTCTCCACCACGGTCAAGACATCGCCGGCCTGCGGGACGCCGCCAAGGCCGAGCACTTCGACTGCGGTCGACGGACCGGCTTCCTTCACCGTTTCGCCCTTGTCATCGACCATGGCGCGCACGCGGCCCCATTCCTGGCCCATCACGAAGATGTCGCCGCGCTTCAGCGTGCCGCGCCGCACCAGAACGGTGGCGAGCGGACCCTTGCCCTTGTCGAGCTTGGCTTCGATCACGGTGCCTTCGGCCGGACGATCCGGGTTGGCCTTCAGTTCGCTGACTTCGGCGAGCAGCAGGATTTTCTCCAGCAGATCATCAAGGCCGGTCTTCTTGATGGCGGAGATTTCCACGTCCATTACGTCGCCGCCCATTTCTTCCACCTGCACATCCTGTTGTAGCAGGGCAGTGCGGATGCGGGCGGCATCGGCGCCGGGCTTGTCCATCTTGTTGATGGCCACGATCATCGGCACGCCGGCCGCCTTGGTGTGCTGAATGGCTTCGATGGTTTGCGGCATGATGCCGTCGTCCCACGCCACCACGAGCACCACGATATCGGTGATGCTGGCGCCCCGCGCGCGCATCGAGGTAAAGGCCTCGTGACCGGGCGTGTCGAGGAAGGTGATCTTCTGCTTGTCCTTCGTGGTCACCTGATAGGCGCCGATATGCTGGGTGATGCCACCGGCCTCGCCCTTCACCACGTTGGTGCCGCGCAAGGAATCGAGCAGGCTGGTCTTGCCGTGATCGACATGACCCATGATGGTGACGACCGGCGGACGGAACGCCAGATCCTTTTCGATATCGACTTCGCCGACCATGCCCTTTTCGACGTCGCTTTCCGAAACGCGCACGATGTTGTGTCCGAATTCGGTCAGCACCAGTTCGGCGGTGTCCTGATCGATTTCGTCAACGGCGGCTGACGGCACGCCAAGGCGAGCGAGCAAGCGCACCACATTGCCGGTGCGTTCGGCCATGCGGTTGGCCAGTTCCTGCACGGTGATCATGTCAGGCACGGTCACATCGCGCACCTGCTTGGCCTGGCTGCCAAGGCGGCCGCGTTCCTTCTCGCGGGCCCGGCGCAGCGCGGCAAGGCTGCGCACGCGGGTGTTGCCTTCATCATCCAGCGCGCGGGTAACGGTGAGCTTGCCGGCCTTGCGGCGATCATCGCCCAGTTTCGGGCGCGACGGCTTGGCGGCTTCCGGCTTGCGGCCCGGAATGATGCGCACGCGCATACTGTCATCATCGTCATCGCTGACTTCGGTGGGGATGACCATGCCGCCATCGGCATCCGGTTGCGGATCGGGCCGGGTGGCGAGTTCTTCCTCGCGGTGGCGCTTTTCCTCGATCCGGCGGCGCTCTTCCTCTTCGCGGGCGGCGCGTTCCTGATCTTCGCGGATGCGGACTTCTTCCAGCAGGCGCTGGCGATCTTCTTCAGCCTGGCGCGCATAGAGCGCGGCCATTTCGGCCGGCGTCATGCGCGGGCGCTGCGGTGCAGCGGCTTGACCCTGGGCTGGCCGCGCGGGCTGGCCAGGGCGGGCGGCGCCAGCGGCCGGACGGGCAGCCGGGGCGGGCGGTGCAGCCGCCTTGGTTTGCGGTACGGGTGCCGGCTCGACCTTGGTTTCGGGAGCAGGAGCGGTTGGCTCCGGCGCCTTGGCTTCCGGCTTGGGCGGCAGCGGCGCGCGCTCCACCGGACGGAACATCACCGGCGGCGGTGTTGGCGGGCGTGGCGCCGACGGGACAGGGGCCGGTTCAGTAGCAGCAGCAGGCGCAGTGGCAACTGGGGCGGGGGCCGGGGCAGCCGGGCGCGGTGCCGGAGCCGGCGTAACGGTAGCCGGGGCAGGAGCGGGAGCGGGGGCGGGTGCCGGGGTTGGCTCCGGCGCGGCGTCGCCCGGACGGTGCAGCACGCGGGCGCGCTTCACCTCCACCACGACCTGTTTGGAACGGCCGTGGCTGAAGGTCTGCTTGACCTGCCCGACCGCGACGGCCTTGTTCAGACCGAGGGGGGCACGCGTGCCAAGCTTGGGTTTGTTGTCGTCACTCATAGTCCGCCGCCTAATGCCTTTCGCCGGTGTTCAGGGCAACCTCTGTTGCATCTGCCACCACTTCATTTGCCGTTTCACTTGTGGTTTGCGGGCCACAAAATCCCGTCAGTCGATCCAGATCGGCCAGTACGCGGGTGGCAGCGCCCTGATCCAGCAGCGCCATATGTACCACATTGTCCCGCCCCAGCGCAGCCGACAGCGCGTCGCGCGCGATCGGCACCCGGCGGTGCGGAATATCCTCGCCCAAAGATTCACCAACAGCGCGGGCCATGCCATCGATCCGATCGCTGCCGTCGGGCCGGGCATCGCCAGCGTGCAGTACCGCAAATACCTTGCCCTTGGCCAGCGCCTCACGCACCCGGTCGCCGCCCAGGATCAACGTACCGGCGCGCTTTTCCAGCCCCAGCCGGTTCAGCATCCGTTGCTGCAAGGTCGCCGTGATGCGGTCTGCCAGATCGTCGGGCAGAGTGAAGCTGTTGGCCTTGAACGCCCGCGCCAGCGCGCCGCGCAGCCGGCCCTTTGCTGCCACTGAATCAAACAGCGCCTTGTCGGCCGTGATCCACGCGCCGCGGCCGGGCAGCCGTTCCGACCAATCGGCCGCAACCTGGCCGTCCGGCCCCAGCGCCAGCCGGATCAGGCCTGTGCGCGGGGCAGACCCGCCCGACAGGATGCAGCGGCGTTCGGAGCTATCCTTGCCGCTGTCCTGACGCGTGTCCGGAGATGCCGGATTCAGGCGATCATTGGTTTCCATCCGCCGACGCGTCCTCCTCGGCGAACCAGTGGGCGCGGGCGGCCATGATGATGCGATTGCCATCATCATCCGACAGGCTGAATTCCTTGAGCAATCCCGAACGGCCGACCAGTTCGTCGGTGGCCAGATCGCCGAGGTCATCAAGCGTCTTGATGCCCTTCTTGCCGAGCACCACCAGCATGGCTTCGGTCAGGCCTTCGATGGCGGCGACATCGTCTTCCACGCTCAGGCCGCGCCGTTCTTCACGGGCAGCAGCTTCACGGCGCTCCAGCGCCTCGACAGCGCGGTTCTGCAGTTCGGTGGCCAGATCGTCGTCAAAGCCTTCGATGCTGGCGACTTCGGCCAGATCAACATAGGCGACTTCCTCCAGTTCGGAGAAGCCTTCGGCAACCAGCAGCTGGGCCAGCGTTTCATCAACGTCCAGCTCGGTCTGGAACAGTTCGGATTTCTCGACGAATTCCTTCTGCCGGCGCTCACTTTCGTCGGCTTCGGTCATGATGTCGATCTGCTTGCCGGTCAGCGCCGACGCCAGGCGCACGTTCTGGCCGCGGCGGCCGATGGCCAGGCTGAGCTGATCGTCGGGCACAACCACATCGATGCGGCCTTCTTCTTCATCAAGCACGACCTTGGTGACTTCCGCCGGCTGCAGCGCGTTGACCACGAAGGTGGCAGTGTCGGGCGACCAGGGGATGATGTCGATCTTTTCGCCCTGCAGTTCCTGCACGACGGCCTGCACGCGGCTGCCCTTCATGCCGACGCAGGCGCCAACCGGATCGATCGAGCCATCGCGACTGATCACGCCGATCTTGGCGCGGCTGCCCGGATCGCGGGCGACGGCCATGATTTCGATGATGCCGTCATAGATTTCTGGCACTTCCTGGGCGAACAGCTTCTTCATGTAATCGCCGTGGGCGCGGGAAAGGAAGATCTGCGGCCCACGGGGTTCGCGGCGGACGGACAGGATCAGGCTGCGCACGCGGTCACCCGGCTTCAGCACTTCGCGCGGGATCTGCTGGTCGCGGCGGATGACGCCTTCGGCCTTGCCCAGATCGACCACCACGTGGCCGAACTCGGCGCGCTTGACGACGCCGGTGATGATCTCGCCCTGACGGTCCTTGAATTCTTCATACTGGCGTTCACGCTCGGCATCGCGCACCTTCTGCACGATCACCTGCTTGGCACCCTGCGCGGCAATGCGGCCGAATTCGACGGGCGGCAGCGGATCGACGACAAAACTGCCCAGTTCGGCGGTCTTGTCCTTCTTCAGCGCATCCTTCAGGCTGATCTGCTTGAAGAAATCTTCCGGCTCTTCCACCACTTCCAGCACGCGCCACAGGCGGGTTTCACCGGACTTGGGATCGATCTTGGCGCGGATGTCGTTTTCGGCACCATAGCGGGCACGGGCGGCGCGCTGAATGGCGTCTTCCATCGCCTCGATCACGATGGCGCGATCGATTGATTTTTCGCGGGCGACGGCATCGGCAATAGCCAGCAGTTCGGCGCGGTTGGCGGTGAGGGCAGTTGCGGTGGCCATCTCAATCCTCCGTGGAGATTTCATTGTAGTTGACGGCAGCACCATCGGGGCTGCTTTCGATGATTTCGTCGGCCCCGGTGGGGTCCAGCGGTTTGGTTGTAGCAATCAGTCGGTCGGTCAGCACGAGCTTGGCGCCGCTGATGTGGGACAGGGGCAAGCGCAGCACGCTGTCGCCTTCCAGGGTGCTGCCCTTCATTTTCACCAGCGCGTCCTCGCCATCAAGGCCCACGATTTCGCCGTGCAGGCGGGCGCGGCCGTCCACCTTTGGCTCCAGTTTCAGGCGCACTTCATGGCCGGCCCAGTCCTGCCAATCCTTGGCGCGGGTGAGCGGGCGGTCGATCCCGGGCGAGGACACTTCCAGCGCATATTCTCCGGCGATCGGATCCGCTTCATCAAGCGGCTGATCGAGCGCGCGGGACAGGCGAGCGCACTGATCGATGGTCAACTGGCCGGTGGCCGGGTCTTCGGCCATCACCTGCAGGGTGAGGCTGCCCGGCTGGCCCGACAGCATGACGCGCACCAGATCAAGCCCCATCGCCTCCACAACGGGGGCGATGATGGCCGTGAGGCGGGCATCAAGATCGGTCTGGACCAAGGAAAGGCGACTCCGGTGACAAGGGCAAACACACGGACAAGCGGTTTGGGTGCTGCGCAGCGGAGCGGCGCAGCCTGCAAACCAACAGCCATGCAGGAACGGTCGGCGTCATACGCCAGTTGCACAGATGCAGCAAGGGGTGTCGCATCGGGGTTAACAAGAGCGTTCCGGTCGCCTATAAGGTGCCCAACTGCAATTTTTCGGGGCATTCAACCATGGCTGCGATACTAGGCAAACTCTCCAACGCGCTGTTGATCGGACTGCTGGCAATGGTTGCCGTCATTGTCGCGTTCCATGGCGGACTGATCGCGGCAGACGCCGGTTCGTGGGTGGCTGGTTTCCTGCGCGTCATCCACGTCTGGGCCGGCATCCTGTGGATCGGCCTGCTCTATTATTTCAACTTTGTGCAGATCCCGACCATGCCGTCGGTTCCTGCCGAGTTGAAGCCAGGCGTGACCAAATATATCGCCCCCAAGGCGTTGCTCTATTTCCGCCACGGCTCGCTGCTCACCGTGGTGGCCGGTATCGGCCTTTCGGGTGCCAACCTGATTGAGGGCCTCACCTTCCAGGAAGGCCAGCGCGTGATCGGTCTGGGTATGTGGCTGGGCCTGATCATGGCTTTCAACGTGTGGTTCCTGATCTGGCCGAACCAAAAAATTGCGCTGGGCATCGTGGATGGCACGTCGGAGCAGAAGGCCAAGGCTGGAACCACCGCGATGATCTTTTCGCGCACCAACTTCCTGCTGTCGTTCCCCATGCTTTATTGCATGATCGCACAGCACGCCATTGGCGCGGCCTGAACGGGCCGGCCTTTTTCGTTCAGGTCTTGCGCGGATCGGCCGGCAGGCCGGTGACTGGAGCGCAGTCGGGGAACTCGGCATAGCTGGTGCGGCGGCCGTTGCGGCTGATCCACACGCGCAGCGAGGCGAATTCCGGGCACGGACGATAGCGCCAGCGGAATTCCCAACCATCGGCCCATTGCCGGCCCTCGCGGGCGGCAAAGGCGGCGCGCGGGTTGCCGGATTGGCGATGATATTCGGTGGCCAGCCGATCGGCCAGCGCTGCGGCCGCTTGCGGATCAATTGCCGGATCATACAGGCTGAGCATGGCAATGCCGCCGGCTACGAAGGCAGCGACGATCAACAGGAGACGGCGGCGGGTCACTGCCTGCCCTTGTGCATCAAGTTGCAGCGCCGCAAAAGAGGGCACGCGCTGGCAAACGTGCCGAAGCCGGCCGCAACGCATAAGCGGCCCTGCAATGCCGGCGTTGACAAGATTTGGACCATCCTCTAGTGCCGCGCCTTCGTTCGGGGCCGGAATCACCTGATTCTGGCGCCGCGACTTGTTTGAAACTTCTAACCTCAAGGCTCCAACCATGTTCGCAGTGGTGCGCACCGGCGGTAAGCAATACCGGGTCGCCGATGGTGACAAGATCATCGTCGAAAAGATCGAAGGGGAAGCCGGCACTGCCGTCGCCCTCGAAACCCTGATGACCGGCGAAGGCGCCGCGCTCACCATGGGTGGTGCCGTGAAGGCCGAAATCGTGGCTCAGACCAAGAGTGACAAGATCATCATCTTCAAGAAGAAGCGTCGCCACAATTATCGCCGCCGCAATGGCCACCGTCAGCAGCTGACGGTCATCAAGATCACCTCGGTCGCCTGACCGTCGCGTAAAGGGAGCAACCCACCATGGCTCACAAGAAAGCAGGCGGCTCGTCCCGGAACGGCCGCGATTCGGAAAGCAAGCGCCTTGGCGTGAAGCGCTTCGGCGGCCAGGCGGTAAACGCCGGCACCATCATCATCCGTCAGCGTGGCACCCCCACGCATGCCGGCCGCAATGTCGGCATCGGCAAGGATCACACCTTGTATGCGCTGGAAACCGGCACCGTGGAATTCCACACCGGTAAGCTCGGCCGCAAATATGTGTCGGTCAACCCGGTGGCGGAACCGCTCGCGGCTGAATAAGCCCGGCTCTTTTCCGCTTGAAAAAAGGGGAGCTGGGCGACCGGCTCCCTTTTTGTTTGGACCCTAACCATGCACTTTCTCGATCAGGCCAAGATTTTCGTTGCCTCCGGTACCGGGGGCGATGGGGCCGTGTCGTTCCGGCGCGAGAAGTTCGTGGAATATGGCGGCCCCGATGGCGGCGACGGCGGCAAGGGCGGTGACATCATTTTCGAATGTGTCGATGGCCTCAATACGCTGATCGATTTCCGCTACACCCAGCATTTCAAGGCCAAGCGCGGCGCGCACGGCATGGGCCGCAACCGCACCGGTCCGGGCGGCGATGACCTCTTGATCAAGGTGCCAGTGGGCACGCAGATTCTGGCCGATGATGAAGAGCGCACGTTGATCGTCGACATGACCCGCGTTGGCCAGCGCGCCATCCTGATGAAGGGCGGCGACGGCGGCAAGGGCAACGACCACTACAAGACCAGTACCAACCGCGCTCCGCGCCAGTTCCAGGCCGGTTTTCCGGGCAAGGAAATGTGGATCTGGCTGCGGCTGAAGCTGCTGGCCGATGTCGGCCTGGTCGGGCAGCCGAACGCCGGCAAGTCCAGCCTGATCAATGCCATTTCCAACACCAAGGCCAAGGTTGGCAATTATGCCTTCACGACGCTGAAGCCGCAGCTTGGTGTTGTGGCCCACAAGGGCCAGGAACTGGTGATGGCCGATATTCCCGGCCTCATCGCCGGCGCCGCCGATGGTGTGGGCATCGGTGATCGCTTCCTTGGCCATATCGAGCGCTGCCGTGTGCTGCTGCACCTGGTCGATGCCAGCCAGCCTGGCCCGGTCGACCAATGGCGCGTGGTACGCGAAGAACTCGCGGCCTATGGCGGCGGGCTTGAAAGCAAGCCGGAGATTCTCGCTCTGTCCAAGGTCGATCTGGTCACGCCGCAGGCTTTGGCCGCCAAGAAGCGTGCGCTGGAAAATGCGAGCGGTCAGCATGTCTACACCGTCAGCGCCGCCACCACGCAGGGCGTCGAGCCAGTGCTCGACAAGTTGATGGAGATCGCCGGCCGCGCGCAGGCGATGAAGGTGGAATCGGACAAATCGTGGTCGCCGCTCTAGACGCCATCCCGGCTCGCCAGTTCGACCCGGCAAGCTGCCCGCGGCTGGTGGTAAAGATCGGCTCGTCCCTGCTTGTGGACGCAGCGGGCGCGGTGCGCAGCGATTGGCTGGCCGGCATGGTCGCCGATATTGCCGAGCGCCGCCAACAGGGCCAGCAGATCGTCATTGTGTCGTCCGGCGCCATTGCCCTGGGCGCGCGTCGGCTGGGCCTGGAAAAGGGCGGCCGCGCCAGCCTTGAAGACGCGCAGGCCGCTGCCGCCGTCGGGCAGGTGGCACTGGCGGGCGTATGGGAAGCCTTGCTGGCCGCACAGGGCCTGACGGCGGCACAGGTGCTGCTGACGCTGGGCGATCTGGAAGACCGGCGGCGCTATTTGAACGTCGCGGCCACCATTGCCCGCCTGCTCGATCTGGGCGCGGTGCCAGTGCTGAACGAGAATGACACGGTGGCCACCACCGAAATCCGCTTTGGCGACAATGATCGGCTGGCGGCGCGGGCGGCCCAGGCGGCGGGGGCGAGCGGGGTGATCCTGCTGTCCGACGTTGATGGTCTTTACACCGCCAATCCGGCCACCGATCCCACTGCGCAACGCCTGTCGGTGGTGAAGTCGCTCACCCCCGACATCATGGCGATGGCAACCGGCGAAACCCGATCGGGTATGGGTTCGGGCGGCATGGCGGCAAAATTGCTCGCCGCACGCATGGCCGGGGCTGCCGGCATCGCGCTGGCGATCTGCGATGGCCGGGTGGAACGGCCGTTGACCCAGTTTGCAACCCATTGTGGTGGAACGCTTTTCCTGCCGCTGCGCGCGGCCAAGGGCCGCAAGGCCTGGCTGGCCGGGCGAATCACGGTGGCTGGTGCGCTGGTGGTTGATGCCGGCGCTGCTGTGGCGCTGAAGCGCGGCGCTTCGTTGCTCGCCGCTGGTGTGCGCGGTGTGGATGGGCGGTTCAAGCGCGGAGACGTGGTGGCGATCATGGGTTCTGAAGGCGAACTGCTCGGGCGCGGGCTGGCTGGCTATGATGCAGAAGATGCCTGCAAGATCATGGGTTTGCGCAATGAAGCGCAAGGCTTGGTGTTGGGCTATGCGCCGCGTGCGGCTCTTGTCCATGCTGATCACCTGGTGCTGATATGAGCCTGATTGCCGATATGGCCCGCGCGGCGCGGTTGGCCCTGCCGACGCTGGCCGCAGCGCCGACCGCGCAGAAGGCGCTGGCGATTCGCACGGCGGCCGATGCGATCCGGGCCCGCAGTGAAGAGCTGCTCAGCGCCAATGCCGCCGATGTGGCGGCGGCAAAAGCGGCCGGAATGTCGCCGGCACTGGTCGATCGGCTGGCGCTGGATGCCGGCCGTGTCACGGCGGTTGCCGGCGGTGTCGCGGTGGTTGCCGGCCTTGCAGATCCGGTGAGCGCGGTCATCGCGCGCTGGAGCCAACCCAATGGCCTGCAGTTCGAACGCGTGCGGGTGCCGCTGGGCGTCATCGGCATCGTTTATGAAAGCCGGCCGGGCGTGACCGCCGATGCCGCCGCCTTGTGCCTGATGGCCGGCAACGCCTGCCTGTTGCGCGGGGGTTCGGAAGCGGCGCGGTCGAACACCGTGCTGCTCGATTGCATGGCGCACGGGTTGCGCGAAGCCGGCCTGCCGGCCGCGGCGGTCCAGATGGTTCCCGCTGGAGATCGCGCGCTGGTTGGCGAAATGCTCGGCGCGCATGGCCTGATCGACGTGATCATCCCGCGCGGCGGCAAGGGCCTGGTCGCGCGGGTGCAGGCCGAGGCGCGGGTGCCGGTACTGGCGCATCTGGATGGCATCAACCATGTCTATGTCGATGCCAGCGCCGATCCCGAAAAGGCCGTGGCAATCGTGATCAACAGCAAGCTGCGGCGCACGGCGGTGTGCGGATCGATGGAGACGCTGCTGATCGATGCTGCGGCGCTCGCTGCGCTGAAGCAGCGGTTGGTGACGGCGCTGCTGGAGGGGCCCTGCGAAGTGCGCGGCGATGCAGCGGTGCAGGCGCTCGATACCCGCGTATTGCCGGCCTTGGCGCAGGATTGGGACACCGAATATCTCGACGCCATCGCCAGCGTTGCCGAAGTCACCGGCGTCGATGGCGCCATCGCCCATATCGCCGCCCACGGTAGCCAGCACACCGATTCGATCGTGGCCGAAGATGCCGCCGTGGCCGAGCGGTTCCTTGCCCGTGTCGATTCGGCCATCGTGCTGCACAATGCCTCCACCCAGTTTGCCGATGGCGGGGAATTCGGCTTTGGTGCCGAAATCGGCATCGCGACGGGCCGCCTGCACGCCCGCGGCCCGGTGGCGCTGGAGGGCTTGACGATCTTCAAGACCATCGTGCGTGGTTCGGGCCAGGTCAGGCCCTGATGGCCCGCATCGGCCTTCTGGGCGGCAGCTTCAATCCGGCGCACGGCGCACACCGGCATATCAGCCTGGTGGCGTTGCAGCAGTTGCGGCTGGATGAGGTCTGGTGGCTGGTCTCCCCGCTCAACCCGTTGAAATCGGAGGCCGGCATGGCGCCACTGGCAATCCGTGTGGCGCGGGCAAAGTCCGTCGCCCGCCACCCGCGCATCAAGGTCACCGCGCTGGAAGAACAGCTTGGCACGCGCTTTGCCGTCGACACGGTGGCCGCCTTGCAGCGCCGCTTTCCGCAGCACCAGTTCGTCTGGCTGGCCGGCAGTGACATCGTTGGCGAACTGCACCGCTGGCGGCGCTGGCGGCATTTCCTGCGTGCTGTGCCGTTCGCCGTCGTGCCGCGCCCCGGCGTTTCGCTGCTTGGCGCCCCGGCGCTGAGCTGGTCCGGCTGGTCGCCAGCCACGCCTTCACGCTGGACGCAGGCCGCTCTGCCGGCGATAATCAGCTTGCACTCCCGTTTGCGGCCGGAATCGGCTACAGAGATCCGCAGCGCCGATCCCGGCTGGGCCACAGAAGCCCGATTTGATGAAAAGGCACGTTCGTTTGACCAAGACTGACCGCGTGGACGAGCTCCACGCCATGATCATGAAGAGCCTTGACGATGATCAGGCCGTGGATCCCGTTTCCATCCCGCTGGCCGGCAAGACCAGCATTGCCGATTTCATGGTGATCGCCAGCGGCCGCAGTGGCCGGCAGGTGGCATCGATGGCGGTGAAGATCGCCGACAAGATGAAGGCCGATTTCCGCCGCACCGCCCGTGTCCAGGGTTTGCCGGCGGCGGACTGGGTGCTGATCGATTGCGGGGACATCATCGTTCACTTGTTCCGCCCGGATGTGCGCGGCTTCTACAATCTGGAAAAGATGTGGGGCCTGGATGATGCGCCCAACCCGTCGCCGGCTTTCGCGCCGATTGATGGCCCCGTGGTCGCCACCCCGCGCTGAGCGGTGAAGCTGCACATCATCGCGCGCGGCCGCATCGGCCAATCGCCGGAAGCTGAGCTGGTGGAACGTTATGCGCAGCGGCTGCGCGGCCGGCTGGTGGTGACGGAAATTGGCGACACCGCGCCGTGGCCGCTGTTCGGCATTCATCTCGGGCCCGGCCGCACCGTGGCGCTGGATGAACGCGGCCGTGATCTGCCCTCCACCGATCTGGCCGCCCTGCTGGCGCGCTGGCGTGATGATGGGGTGCGGGAAACGCGCTTCCTGATCGGCGCCGCCGATGGCCATGATGCCGCCACGCGGGACAAGGCCGATCTGCTGCTGGGCTTTGGCCGGGCGACCTGGCCGCGCATGCTGGTGCGTGCCATGCTGGCCGAGCAACTGTATCGCGCGCTCTCCATCCTTGATGGCCACCCCTATCACCGCGAGTGAAATTCGGTTCAGCGGCCCGAAAGGCCGCAGGGAGTAGCGCTGTGTGTCACTTCTGTTATCCTCTGATCCTATTCATGCGTGAGTCTGCTGTCCGATGAGCCTGAACAAGAGCTGGAAGATTGCGCTGCCGCTTGCGGCTTTGGCGCTGGTGCCGGCTTATGCCGCCGTGCAGGCCGCCGCCGAAACCGATACCTACAAGGAACTCGACGCGTTGATGGACGTGTTCGAGAGGGTGCGCGTGACCTATGTGGACAAGGTGGACGACAAGACGCTGATCCGCGGTGCCATCAATGGCATGCTGTCCAGCCTTGATCCGCACTCAGGTTATCTGGATGGCCGCGATTACGCCAATCTGAAGCAGACGACTGATGGCGAATATTCGGGCCTTGGCCTCACCGTCACCTCCGAAGACGGTGCGGTGAAGGTGGTGACGCCCACCGACGATACGCCAGCCGCCAAGGCCGGCATCAAGGCCGGGGACTATGTCACCCACCTTGATGATGAACTGATCTATGGCGGCACGCTGAACGAAGCGGTCGACAAGATGCGTGGGCTCGCCGGCACCAAGATCAAGCTGACCATTGTGCGCCAGGGCGAGCCCAAGCCGCTGGAATTCACCCTCACCCGCGAAGTGGTGGTGATCAAGCCGGTGAAGTGGGAAACGCGCGGCAATGTTGGTCTCATCCGCATTTCCACGTTCAACAACAAGACCGGTGAGGCAACGCGTACCGCTGTTGAAGGCATCAAGGCCAAGCTGGGCGCCGGCGTGGTTGGCTATGTCGTCGATCTGCGGTCCAACCCCGGTGGCCTGCTTGATGAAGCCATCAAAGTGTCGGACGTGTTTCTCGATGCCGGCGAAGTGGTTTCGGAACGCCGCCGCGCCAAGAACGATATTGATCGCTATTTCGCCAAGGCCGGTGATCTGACCGACGGCAAGCCGGTGGTGGTGCTGGTGGATGAAGGCAGTGCCTCGGCCGCCGAGATCGTGGCCGGCGCGCTGCAGGATCACCGCCGCGCCATCGTGCTGGGCCAGCGCAGCTTCGGCAAGGGCAGCGTGCAGACCGTCTATCCGCTTTCTGCCGAAACCGCGTTGCGGCTGACGACCGCCCGCTATTTCACGCCATCGGGCCGCAGCGTCCAGGAAAACGGCATCGAACCCGATATCCAGGTGCCGCAGCTTTCCGACGCGCGCGTTTCCGAACGCAAGCCGCTGCGCGAAGCCGATTTGAAGAAGCATCTGATCAACGAGATCAAGGACGCCACCGCCAAGCTGGTCGAGCAGGACGGCCAGGCCGATCCGCGCTTCCTGGCCAAGGCCGAGGATCTGAAGGCCAAGGGCGTGCTGGATTATCAGCAGGATTATGCCATCCGGCTTTTGGGCCGGTTGGCACCGCCCGCGCTGCCAGCGGTGCAGGTGGCTGGCCAAGCCCCGGGGCAAGCCGCTGGGGCAGCGCCGCGCACCGCCTCGCGGTGATTGCACCTGTCACACACGCCGGCTAAGCCCTGAGGCAGATTTCATCCGCGAAGGATTTCGCCGCCCGTGTTGCGCCGCCTTTATGATTGGACCTTGGCCAAGGCTGCCGGCCCCGGAGCCGAACGCTGGCTGGCGGGCATCAGCTTTGCAGACAGCAGCTTCTTTCCGGTGCCGCCCGATGTCATGCAGATCCCGATGTCGATCGCGCGGCCGGAACGCTCTTTGCGCTATGCGGCGGTGTCCACGGTCGCTTCGGTGGCGGGCGCGCTGTTGGGCTATGTGATCGGCGCCGTACTCTATCAGACGATCGGCGTGCCGCTGCTGTCCTTGTATGGCTATGAAGACAAGTTCGTGGCCTTTGCCGCCGATATCAAGGCCAATGGCTTCCTGTGGATGCTGGCGTTTGCCTTTCTGCCGATCCCCTACAAGGTGGCGACCATTGCCGCCGGTTCAGTATCGCTGTCGATCCCGGTGCTGATCGCGGCGTCGATCCTGGGCCGCGGGGGGCGGTTTTTCCTGGTGGCGCTGGTGTTGAAGCGGTTCGGCGCGCAGGTGCAGGTGCTGATCGATCGCTATTTCAACGCGCTGGCGATCACTGCCACGGCGCTGTTTGTGGGTGGTTTTATCGTTGTCCGCTATGCGTTCTGAAGGGCCGGCATTGGTGCTGACTGGCAGCCTGGCGTTGCTGGCTGGCGCATACGGCTTCGAGATGATCGGCGGGCTGGTGCCGTGCGAGATGTGCTGGTGGCAACGCTGGGCACTGATGGCCACGGCTTTCTTCGCAGCCGATGCGCTGCTGCTGGGCATGGTGGCGCGCCGTCAGCCAGCGATGGCCCCGGCGGTGACGGCAACGGCCTGGGTGGCCATCCTCGGCCTTGCCAGCAACGCCGGCATCGCCCTGTTTCATGCCGGGGTGGAGCAGAAATGGTGGCAGGGCCTCACCCGCTGCACGGCACCACCGTTGGCCGGCGACGCCAAATCGATGATGGCCGATATCCTGGCCCAGCCGCTGGTGCGCTGCGACGCCATACCATGGCAAATGTTCGGAATTTCCATGGCAGGGTGGAATTTCATCGTCTCCCTGATCCTGGTTGGAGCCGCCACATGGCTGATGCTGAAACCCCGTTAAAGCCTCGCCGTCACCTGCCCGGTGACCGCCGCCCCGATACGCGCGCCATGATCCGTGTCGATCAGGCCGGCGAAACCGGCGCCGCCCGCATCTATGCCGGGCAACTGGCGGTGATGGGCGGCCGCCATGCCATGGCCGGCGAAATCCGCCACATGGCGCACCAGGAGCAACGGCATCTGGATGGCATGAATACCGTTATGGCGCGGCGCGGCGTGCGGCCCACAGTGTTCGGGCCGTTCTGGCATGTCGCCGGCTTTGCGCTGGGTGCCGGCACCGCGCTGCTGGGGCCGAAGGCGGCGATGGCCTGCACCGAAGCGGTCGAAACCGTGATCGACGAACATTATGGCGAGCAGATCGAGGCGCTGGCTGATGGCAGCGATCCCGAGTTGAAGGCGATGATTGACGATTATCGCGCCGACGAAGTGGAGCACCGCGAGGCGGCGGCCGCCCATACTGGTGGCGGAGCCTTTCCGGTGCTCGAATCCATCATCCGCGCCGGCTGCCGCACCGCCATCGCGGTGGCGAAGCGGATTTAATTGCGGATCTGATCGCGCAATTGGTAGCGGCCGTTCACCCGGCCGATAAACATCTGCGTCACGCCCGGGTGGCCAATCGGATCGCCTTCGCCATCAGGCAGCAGATTTTGCTGGCTGACATAGGCGACATAGGCCGATTCCTCGTTCTCGGCGAACAGATGGTAGAACGGCTGGTTCTTGTGGGGCCGGATTGCCTCGGGGATGGATTGCCACCATTCCTCGGTGTTGTTGAACACCGGATCGACATCGAAGATCACACCGCGGAAGGCGAACACCCGGTGCTGCACCACATCGCCAATGGTGAAGGTCGCCGGGGTTGGCGCTTCAACGGAGGCTTCGGGGGCGTTGCGGGCGATCATCGATTTCCAGTCGGGCATCATGCAACTGCAATATAGGACGTCGCGCGCTGACGTGAAGGGGTAGTGGTGTCGCGCACTCCTGTTCAAAATGCCGCAAAGCCGGGCTTGGCAGGCCCCGTCCCCTCCGCTATACGCCGCCCCTCGACCCGGACAGCGGCCCAGCCACCGTCCGGCGC
>NZ_CAMCWT010000013.1:0-50175 GCF_945882885.1 Sandarakinorhabdus limnophila DSM 17366 | reverse complement strand
GCCGCATCGGCGTGTTCCTGCGTCAGCACGCCCTTGCCCACCTGCCGCGCCATGTTCTTCGTGATGGTCGCCTTGGCCGCTTCGCAGCGCTCCATCGCCACGTCCGACAGGATGACATCATACCCGGCCTGCGCCGCCACATGGGCGATGCCATTGCCCATCAGGCCTGCGCCAATCACACCAACGGTCTGCATGTCGCCCTCTTCCATCTTGTCGTTTTTCTGTTCGGGGGCGATAGCAGGGCAATGAGAAGACTGGAAGGCAAGACCGCTCTTGTCACCGGTGCCGCGCGCGGCATCGGCGAAGCCATCGCCCGCCGCTTTGCCGCGGAAGGGGCGTTGGTGTGGGTGACCGATATCGATCCCGCTGCCAAGGCCGTGGCGGACAGCATCGGCGGGCACTTTGCCCTACTCGATGTAACCGACGAAGCGGCGTGGGATTTGGTGATGGCTGACGTCGGCCCGCTCGATATCCTCGTCAACAACGCTGGCATCACCGGGTTCGAAGGCGCGCCGGCCGCGCATGATCCCAAACATGCCAGCCTGGCCGATTGGCGGCATGTCCACGCCGTGAATCTTGATGGCACCTTCCTCGGCTGCCGCGCCGCGATCCGGGCGATGCGGCCGGCGGGCAAGGGCAGCAGCATCAATATCTCGTCACGCTCCGGGATCGTCGGTATCCCGGCGGCGGCAGCCTATGCCAGTTCCAAGGCGGCAGTCAGGAACCACAGCAAATCGGTGGCCTTGTGGTGCGCGCAGCAGGGGCTGGCCATCCGCTGCAATTCCATCCACCCGGCCGCGATCATGACACCGATGTGGGAACCGATGCTGGGCACAACGCCGGCCGAGCGCGAAGCAACGATGAAGGCCTTCGTCGCCGATACGCCGCTGAAACGCTTTGGCACGGCAGACGAAGTCGCCGCCATGGCCGCCTATCTCGCCAACGATGAAAGCGCCTATGTGACCGGCAGCGAATTCCACATTGATGGCGGAATCCTGGCAGGATCGGCCGCATCACCTGAGTGAACGCGACCAGTCCTAGCGAATTGATGGGGTATAAGATCAGAATCATGATACAATGATCATTTTGTTACGCTTTGACTGGGCAACACCCGACGTGACCAATCTTCGGTCTGAGGAGTAAAAGCTCATGAAAACATTCATCCGCATCTTGATTCTTGGTGCTGCATCACTTGCTTTGGCTGCCTGTTCGCAGACGACCAAGGAAGGAAGAAACCAACGAAGCCGCCAATTCGGCCGCCGATGATACCGCTGCTAATGCCGAAAAGGCCGGTGACGCGATCGAAAAGGCCGGTGACAATGCCAGCGCTGCCATCGACAAGGCCGGCGAAAACGCCAGCGATGCCATGGAGAAGGCGGGCGACAAGGCCGCTGCATCTGCAGCCGAGGCCAAACAGAACACTGGCGAGGCCATCGAAGAAGTTGGCAAGGACATGCAGCAGCCGAAATAACGGCAACTGCTGAACAAATTGGGGGCAGCCCGGCCACGCGGTCATGCTGCCCCTTTTTGCGTCAGTTCACCTTGCGCTCCCGCCCGGCCCAGAACGGCTCACGCAGGTCCTTCTTCAGGATCTTGCCGCTGGGATTGCGCGGCAGTTCAGCAATGAAGTCCACCGATTTTGGGACCTTGAACCCGGCTATGCGTTCCCGGGCGAAGGCGATCAGCTCCTCCGGCGTCACATCGTGCTTCTTCACCACGATCGCCTTCACTGCCTCGCCCCACTTGTCATCCGGCACGCCGATCACGGCACAATCGGCCACCGCCGGGTGCTCGTGAAGGGCGTTTTCCACTTCGGCCGGATAGATATTCTCCGCGCCCGAAACGATCATGTCCTTCACGCGGTCGTGGATATAAAGATAGCCATCGGCATCCAGGTAGCCAGCGTCCCCCGTCAGATACCAGCCGTCCACCACGGCCTTGGCGGTGGCTTCGGGTTTGCCATGATAACCGCTCATCACGCTCACCGACTTGATGCAGATCTCGCCTACCTGCCCCGACGCCAGTTCGTGGCCATCGCCGTCGATGATCTTCACTTGGTTGCCAGGAAACGGCTTGCCGCAACCGCGCATGCGGGCGTTGCCGGCGGGATCATGATCATAAGGCGGCAAATAGACGACCGTGCCGCAGGTTTCGGTGGCGCCATAGCACTGGATGAAGCCGGCATTGGGAAACGCCGCCATCGACCGGCGCAGCACATCAAGCGGAATCGGCGAGGCACCATAGTAAAGCTCGGTCATGGCGGTGAGATCGGCCGGCACGGCTTCCAGATACTGGCAGAGGGCCAGCAGCACGGCCGGAACGGCAAACATGCGGGTGATGCGTTCCCTGGCGATGGCGTTCACCATGCCCGGCACATCGGGGCGCGGCAAAATCACCATCGTGGCGCCGGCCTCCAGCGCGTGCAGCGCCCAGCCGCTGCCACCGATGTGGAACAGCGGCATGGCGACCAGCGCCACGTCATGTTCGTCCCAGCGGCCCCAATCCTCCCCGGTCAGCCGGCCCTTTTCGATGGTGCCGAGCAGCTGACGGTGGCTGAGCAGCCCGCCCTTGGGAAAGCCGGTGGTGCCGCTGGTGTAAAGCTGCAGCGCGACATCATCCGGGGTGATGGCGGGCATGAAATCATCAGCGGCATGGCCCGCAATCCACTCGGCAAAGGCCGGGCGGTGCTCGAACGACGCATCGAGCAGGATCACGGTCTTCAGATCGGTCGTGGCTCGCGCTTCGTCCACCAGCGGCAGGAAACCGGTTTCCGAAACGATGATGCCGATGCCCGCATCCGACAGGATATAGGCGATTTCGCGCGCCACCAGCCGGGCATTGATCGCCACCAGCACCGCACCCAGCCGGAAACAGGCGCACATCAGCGTGACATAATCGGGATGGTTCAGCGCCAGCCAGCCAACCCGATCGCCCCTGCCCACCCCGGCGCTACGCAGCGCCGCCACCGTTTGCAGCACACGTTCATGCAGATCGCCATAGCTCCACACCGCGCCGTCCACCCGAATGGCCGGCTTATTCGGCGCGCTGGCGGCATGATGCCCGGTCAACGCCGCCAAGGTCGTGAAATTGCTGTCCATGCCGGTCCTCCCCGGGGATTTTCTGCCTTAGGGGGCGCGATTTTGCCACTCTCCATTGCGGGAAGCAGTCGCGGTCTGTAAGGGCCACGGCCATGGATAATACCATCGTCGCCTTCGTGAATATCTTCACCATGATCACCGAAGTGGTGATCTGGGGTCTGATCGTGTGGGCGATCTCCAGCTGGCTGGTCGCCTTCAACGTGGTCAACACCCGCAACCGCTTTGTCAGCGGCGTGCTGGACGCGCTGGACAAGATCTATGGCCCGATGGTGCGCCCGATCCGCCGCATCCTGCCGGATTTCGGCGGCATCGATTTGTCACCGCTGGTACTGTGGCTGCTGCTGCGCGGCTTGCAGATCCTTGTGCCGGCGCTGGTGCTGGATTCGACAAGGCTGCTGCAATGAGTGCTGTGCTGATTGACGGCAAGGCCCGCGCCGCCGCCCTGCGCGCCGAAGTGGCGACTGGGGTGGCCGCGTTCGTGGCCGCCCATGGCCGCGCACCGGGGCTCACCGTCGTGCTGGTTGGCGATGATCCGGCCAGCGCGGTCTATGTCGGCTCCAAGGGCAAGGCCACGCGCGAGGCCGTGATGATCTCGGGCGAACATCGCCTGCCCGCCGATACCAGCGAGGCCGATCTGCTCGCCCTGGTGGCCACATTGAACGCCGAACCTGCAGTGGATGGCATCCTCGTCCAGATGCCGCTGCCGAAACATATCGACAGTGATCGCGTGATTGCGGCCATCGATCCGGCCAAGGATGTCGATGGCCTGCACCCGATCAACACCGGCCTGCTGGTCAGTGGCCGCGACGGGTTGGTGCCGTGCACGCCGTCGGGCTGCATGCTGCTGATCAAGGAAGCCTTGGGCAACATCACCGGAGCGGAAGCCGTGGTGATCGGCCGTTCGATCCTGGTCGGCAAGCCGATGGCCGCGCTGCTGACCAACGCCAGCGCCACCGTTACCGTTGCCCACAGCCGCACCCGCGATCTGGCCGGCCACGTGGCGCGCGCCGATATCGTCGTGGCCGCTGTTGGCATCCCCGGCATGGTGAAGGGCGAATGGATCAAGCCCGGCGCCTGCCTGATCGATGTCGGCATCAACCGCATCGCCTTGCCCGATGGCAAGACGCGCCTTGTGGGCGACATCGATTTCGAAGGCGCCATGGCTCGCGCCGGCTGGATCACTCCGGTGCCCGGCGGCGTTGGCCCGATGACCATCGCCTGCCTGCTGGCCAACACGTTGAAGGCCGCGCGCGCCCGGGCTGGCGCGTGACCGATCTTTCGCTCAACGGCCCGCTGGTCCAGCTGTTCATCTCGGCGTTTGTCACCCTGTTCGTGGTGATCGATCCGCCGGGCTGCGTGCCGATCTTTTCCAGCCTCACCGCCGGCACCACCCCCAAGCACCGCCGCGACATGGCGGTGCGGTCCAGCCTGATCGCGGCGGGCGTGCTGATCGCGTTTGCGTTGGGGGGCGAGGCGTTTCTGTCGGCGCTGGGCATCACCCTGCCCGCCTTCAAGATCGCCGGCGGCCTGATGGTGTTCGTGATTGCCATCGACATGGTGTTCGAAAAGCGCACCCAGCGCCGCGAAACGCGTGCCGAAGGGGTGAAATCCGCCGCCGATGCCGCTGGCAAGCCGCTGGAGGAAGAAGATATCTCGGTCTTTCCAATGGCCATTCCGATGCTGGCCGGGCCGGGATCGATCGCGTCGGTGATGCTGCTGTCGGCGCGCACCGATGGCGATGTCACCCAGGAAGCCGTGGTGCTGGGCGCTCTGGTTACCGTGCTGCTGCTCACCCTGCTCTGCCTGCTTGCAGCAGGCCCGATGATGAAGCTGATGGGCGCCAAGTTCGAAGGCGCGCTCACCCGCCTGTTGGGCGTGGTGCTGGCGGCGCTGGCGGCGCAATTCGTGATCGACGGCATCAAGCAGAGCTTTGGGCTGTAACAGCCGGGATTGCTCGACAGATCAAACGGCGCGGGCCAGACTGACTCCTGCAACTACAGGAGACTCGACCATGCCCTCAGCCCTCATCATCGGTGCCTCGCGCGGCATCGGCCTTGGCCTCACGGCCGAACTGATCGGCCGCGGCTGGGACGTAGTAGCCACCCAGCGCAGCCCGTCCCTCGCCCTGGCCGCCACCGGCGCGCAAGTGGCAACCGTGGATATCGACGATAACGACACGGTGACGGCGCTGGCCGCCAACCTGGCTGGCAGGACGTTCGATCATGTGCTGATCAACGCTGGTATCACCGTTGGCCGCGCCGATACCGCCAGCACCGTGAGCCGTGATGCCATGACGCAGTTGTTCTGGACCAACGCCATCGCCCCGATCCGCGCCGGCCGCATCCTGCTGCCACTGGTGAAGGAAGGCGGCTCAATCGGCTTCATGACCTCGATCCTGGGTTCGGTGGGCGGCCGCACGCACGGCTATGCCGAACTCTACAGCGCCTCGAAGGCGGCGCTCAACAGCCTGAGCCGGGGCTTTGCCGTGCAGGATATCGGCTGCCGCGCCGTTGCCGTGCTCAACCTGCACCCGGGCTGGGTGAAGACCGACATGGGCGGTGCCGATGCCGATATCGATGTCGCCACCAGCGTGAAGGGCCTGGCCGATGTGATCGCTGCGGCGCACCCGCCCGGTCAGGTCTATGTCGACTACAAGGGCAGCAACATCCCCTGGTAGACAGCAGACAGAAAAAGGGCGCCGCTCCGGTGGAGCGGCGCCCGTTCTTGTCGACCAGGGCCGGAAGAACCGACCCTTGCCGGATCAGGCAGCAACGCTGCTGCGACGACGGCGGGCAGCGATGCCGACCATGCCGAAGCCGGCAATCAGCATCAGCCAGCTGGCCGGTTCCGGAACCGCGCTGTCGACCAGGATGTTGTCGATGATCGGACCGGCCGAGTCATTCGGGCCAGCACCGCCAAAGGTGAGCAGCAGCGAACAGCGAACCGGCGCTGGTCGGGACGAACGACAGCGCATAGCTGACGAACGGGCGATTGCGGACCAGCGACTCAGTGTAGGTGCCCATGGTGGAGATGCCCGGGCCAGTGCTGCCGTACGAACCCTGGAAGCCCGAGATCAGCGTGAACACGGCGATGTTTTCGGGATCGGTGAAGCCCAGGGCGAAGTTGAAGATGTCGGCCGGGGTGCCAGCGCGCGGGTTGCCGCTGACAGCGAACGACACCGTGATCACGCGACCAGCGTTGAAAGCGATCGGATCGGACGTGATCGAACCGACGTTCGGCGAACCGACGAGATCGAGGCAGCGACCGGCCGCACCGACGCACAGCACGCCCGCCGTGCCGCTGCTGATGACATCAACACCGCCCGTGACCGTGAAGCCGGGCACGTTGGTGGTGTTGTTGGCACGCGGCACCGTATCGAAATTCTGGCTGAAGATGGTCACGGCAGACGCCGGCATGGCCATCACGGCGGCAGCAGCAAGAGCAGTCAGGATACGCATCGAAATCTCCCTTTGATACGCAGCCCGCCATGCAAACAGCATGCCAAAATGGATGTTTCACGATTTCTGTTTGGGTTTCAAGACGTTATGACCATTACGCAAATGGTCAATCCAAAATGGATGTAAATTATGCCGACAAGTCGGACGCTGCGGTTCAGCGCCCGGTCCTTCCAGGTCGGAGCCTGAAAGTCGGTCATTTTGATCGCTTTGGCCCTCGAAATGACCAGAATGGCGTGTCACATTCATTATGCCTTAAAACTTCTGACGTGAAAATTATAAATTGGTTAACAGCGCGCCGTTCAGGCTTGGCCTGAAGCCGTGGCCCATCCCATTCAGCGTGTGTGTAAAGATTCCCGACCCGGCGCCGGCCTGCCAGCAAGCCGAGCCGATCGGCCCGAAGCCGGCAATCGGCATGACCGGGTTGGGCCCTTCAGGACTGGCTGCTGATCACATCCGAACTTTGAAGCGCATGGCAAAGCCCGCCATACGGCGCAGACGCCGCATGGCCCCACCCCTTTGCGACGCGTCAATCAGTCAGCAGCAATCAAAACCGCAGGGCTCAGCGCCCGTCGCGCCGTCCCAGCAGGCGCAGCCGCAGCGCATTCAGCTTGATGAAGCCGGCCGCATCGCGCTGGTCATAAGCGCCGCGGTCATCCTCGAAGGTGACGATGCCGGCCGAATAGAGGCTGTAGGGCGATTTGCGCCCCACCACGCCCACATTTCCCTTGTACAGCTTCAGCCGCACCGTGCCGGTCACCTTGTCCTGGCTGTGATCGATGGCGGCCTGCAGCATCTCGCGCTCCGGGCTGAACCAGAAGCCGTTATACAGCAGCTCAGCATATTTCGGCATCAACTCATCCTTCAGATGCGCCGCGCCGCGATCGAGCGTGATCTGTTCGATGCCGCGATGCGCGATGTGCAGGATGGTGCCGCCCGGCGTTTCGTACATGCCGCGCGATTTCATGCCGACGAACCGGTTTTCCAGCAGATCGAGCCGACCAATGCCATGGCGCTTGCCCAGCTCGTTCAGCTTCGCCAGCAGGGTCGCCGGGCTCAGCCCTTCGCCATTGATCGCCACCGCATCGCCGCTCTGGAAATCGACGGTGATATACTCCGGCGCATCCGGCGCGTCTTCCGGGTGATCGGTGCGGCTGTAGACATAATCCGGCACTTCTTCCCATGGATCTTCGAGAACCTTGCCCTCGGATGACGTGTGCAGCAGGTTGGCATCGGTCGAGAACGGGCTCTCCCCGCGCTTGTCCTTCGCCACCGGGATCTGGTGCTGTTCGGCAAAGGCGATCAGCGCTTCACGGCTGGTCAGATTCCATTCCCGCCACGGCGCGATGATGCGGATATCGGGCGCCAGCGCATAATAGCCCAGCTCAAACCGCACCTGGTCATTGCCCTTGCCCGTCGCCCCGTGGGACACGGCATCGGCACCCGTCATCTTGGCAATCTCGATCTGGCGCTTGGCAATCAGCGGCCGCGCGATCGACGTGCCGAGCAGATACAGGCCTTCATACAGCGCGTTGGCGCGCATCATCGGAAAGACGTAATCCTTCACGAACTCTTCGCGCAGATCGTCGATGAAGATATTCTCCGGCTTGATGCCGAGCAGCAGCGCCTTGGCCCGCGCCGGCTCCAGCTCTTCACCTTGGCCCAGATCGGCGGTGAAGGTGACGACCTCGCACTGATATTCCGTCTGCAGCCACTTCAGGATCACGCTGGTATCCAGCCCGCCCGAATAGGCCAGCACCACCTTGTTGATCGAATCAGCCATCGTCATTCCCTCACGTTGTGGTTGCGCGCCTATTTGCTAAGCTCCCGCAACGCAAGCGGGGGAGTTACCGTGGCCGACACACCAAAGACATTACCCACCGATGCCAGCGTTCCGGCCTTCCTCGCCGCCCTTGAACCCGCCCGCCGCCGCGAAGAAGCCTTGGGCCTGGCCGCCCTGCTCGAAACAGTCGCCGGCTGCCCACCCGTGCTGTGGGGCAGCAGCATCATCGGCTATGGCATCTATGATTACACCTATGCCTCCGGCCGCACCGGCACCTGGCCCCGCCTCGGCTTCTCCCCGCGCAAGGCGAACCACGTCGTCTATCTGATGGACGGCTTCGACGGCCAGGCCGACCTGCTGGCCGGGCTGGGCAAGGCGACAACCGGGGTGTCGTGCCTCTACATCAAGAAACTGGCCGATATCGATATGGACGTGCTCGCCGAAATGGCTCGGCGATCATGGGCGATGATTGCAACGCGATATCCGGGCTAAGCAAGAGGGCCTCCGGCGGGCAGGGACCCGTCCCTGCACCCGTTTATTCTCGAGCACCCCTCACCTTCCACACGTCAGCCCGGACATGATCCGGCTGCTATGCCATGGGCTCTTCGCCATGGGTAGACTCCACGGCTGCGATGACAACGCACCCGTCGCTAATCTGATGAGCCTGAGATCAAGCAATGCAGAGGAGGGCGCACACACAATGATTGCGCAGGACGTGCCAGTTATCTGCGTGGGGGGGTCGGCGGGTGGACAAGACGCCTATCAACGCTTGCTCCAGAATCTGCCGCCCGATCTCGGGGCGGCGATTGTGATCGTGAACCACCTGCGGACGGTTTCAACCCATCTGCACGAAATTCTGCCGAACTATACCGCCATGCCTGTCGAGCTGATTACCGAAGGTCTCGATATCCGGCCGAACCATGTGTTCATCATCCCATCCCAGCGGGATTTGCATGTCCTGAACGGCGAATTTCGGCTGAAGCCCATCTCCAAGCCGAGAGGATGGCCCGATGTCATCACCGTCTTCCTCCGCTCTTTGACCGAGCACTGGCATGGCAGGCTGGTTGCGGTGATCGTGTCAGGTTACGATGGCGACGGTGCCGACGCCTTGTGCGCCATCCGAAACTGCGGGGGAACGACGATTGCGCAATTGCCGGCCTCAGCGGGACAGCCCGACATGCCCGACAGCGCCATTGCCAGCGGGTGCGTGGATTTCATCCTGGCGCCCGAGCAAATCGCCGATCAGATCATGAAGATCATTCGGCCAGCCAACTCAAACTGATCGTTCGCCCTGGTCTCAGTGATCCGCGTCCATGCACGATCACAATCAACCCGTGCACCTCGAATGGGACGCACCCGCCAAACAGCGCACCCGAAAACGAACGTGGGTGCAGGGGCTCAGCCCCTGCCCGCCGGAGGCCTCCTCATTCCTTTCCGCCTTGGCTTCACTTCTGACGGCGGATGAAGTCCCTCAGATCATTGGACAGTTTCAGTCGATCCTGGCCGCGCACATACATCATGTGACCGGCGTCATAGTAATGGAATTCGGTGCGGCCTTCGGGCCAGCCGGGTCGGTTCATCGAATATTCGGCGAAGTGGAACGGCGTGGCGAAATCATACCAGCCTTGGCCGACCCAGACCTTCGTCTTGCTGTTTTCACGCAAGGTGCGGGCGAGGCCGGGGGCGACGTTGACATAGGCATCGCGGCCATTGCCCAGGCGCCAGTCCCACGGGCCGACGCCTCCGATGGAGACGTAGCTGCGATCGGTCTTGTAACCGATATCGCCGCGCAGATAGGCGTTCACGGCCGCCGGGTAGGAGGCATCAATGCCGTAGAAGCTGGGATCGTTATCGGGCCCTTCGCCGGCATTGTCATAATCCTTGCCGGTATAGCGGGCATCGAGGCGGCCGATGGTGAGGCCGCGATCGCGCAGCAGTTCCTTGTAGAAGCGGCCGGGCGTGACACGCAGATTGGCTTGTTCCAGATAGGTTTCCGACAGGCCGGTGAAGCGGGCCAGTTCCTTGCGGATGGCGGCGCGTTCGGCGGCGGGGAGGCTGTTCCCCTTGATCAGCGCGGTGATGTAGGCGCCGCTGGCAAAGGCGCGGGCTTCGGCCACCCACGCTTCGACGCTGGCGGGCTTGTTCGGGATCTTGTCGTGATACCAGGCGGCGGCAGCATAGCTGGGAGCCAAGCCCATATATTGCATCTCGTTGCCTTCATCCTCGGCCTCCAGACCGAAATCGAGGATGGCGGAAATGAGGATGACGCCGTTGAACGCGACATCATTATATTGCCGGTTCAACTCATAGGCCACGGCGGCCGAGCGGGTGGTGCCATAGGATTCGCCGCCGAGGAACTTGGGCGCGTTCCAGCGGTTGTGCTCGTTCAGCCACAGGCGGATGAACTCTGCGACGGACTTGGCATCGCTGTTAACGCCCCAGAAGTCCTTGGGATCAGTCTTGCCCAGGGCATGGCTCCAGCCGGTACCGACCGGATCGATGAACACCAGATCGGCGACATCGAGCAACGATTCGGGGTTGTCGCTGATGTCATAGGGCGGGGCGCCGTCGTCCTTGGCATCGGGGATGTTCACCCGCTTCGGGCCAAAGGCACCCATGTGCAGCCACAGGCTGCCAGAACCAGGCCCGCCGTTGAACAGGAAGAACACCGGGCGGTTCGGCTCCGGATTGTCCTTCAGATAGGTGGTGGAGAAGATGGCGGCGGTGGGCTTGCCCTCCTTGTCCTACAGGAAGGTTTCGCCAACCACGGCGGTATAATTCATCTTCACACCGCCAAAGGTGCCGCTGCGCTTGGCGACGACGCGGTTGGGGGTTGGGCTGGCTTCGGCAGCCTTTTCAGCCGGCTTGTCGGCGGTTTGGGCGAAGGCGGGTACGGCCAGCGCAGCAGCCAGCGCAATGAGTGAAATGAAACGAGCCATGAACTTCTCCCCTTTGAGCCTCCGGATAGCCGGCAGCCGGGGAGAGTTCAATCAGAAGGCGTCAGACGGCGGGCTCCAGGCGATCGGCGGCGGAGTCACAAGCGGTGCGCGCGGGGCTTCAGGTTGCGGTTCCGGCGCGGCTTCAACCGGGGCTGCTTTCGCCAACTGGCCCAGCCCCCATGCCCCCACCGCCATGGCGGCGAGGCCCAGCGGCGAGACGCGGCGCAGCGCGAATGGCAGCGCGACGGCGGCCACATTGCCGATTGGACCGAGGTGCGATCCCGATACGCGCGCCGCAATCTGGCGGCTGGCGGCTGCGGCAACGGCACGAACGGCAAAGCGGGCAAGCGGATTGGCCATGAGTCGGTTCCTTCTGAATCACAGCATCATAACACAGGTGGCGCGCGGTGTTGCAGCGCGCAAGCCTCGCACCGCGCGGGTCGTCGCGCTATGGGCTCGGCATGTCGCCTGCCAATCTTTCACCTGCAGATGCGTTGTTGCGCCTGTGGATGCTGGCGGAAATCGCCATGGCCGGGCTCTACGGCTGGCTGGGCTGGCGGATGCGCGAATGGCCAGGCGATCTCCCGGCGCCGCAGCCGCTGCAGGCCTTGGAGATCAGCGAGTTCATGGTTCTGTTCGTTGTCGTGCCGGCCGCCGTGGTGGTGGCGCTGCGCTGGCGAACAACCCGGGATCGGCCATTGGCGGCGCTGGCCCTTGCCTATGGCGGGTTGGCGATGTGGTCATTCATCCCCTGGGACAGTGCATTCGAAGATGGTGCCGCGCTCGCCGGAGAGGTGTTGCGGCTGCGCTTCGCCGATGCCGCCATTGCACTGGCCGGCGTCCCCGTTGCGATCAGGGCTTTGCGGCTGGGGTGATTTTCGCGGCGCTGGTGGCGCCTGAAAATGTGTCGACCGCCGTCACCCAAACGGCACCGGCCGGAACGGCGCCGGCAAAACGCCCGGTCTGCCCGGCCCACTGCAACGGCACCGCAGCGCCGACTGACCAGGCCTTCACCTCGAACCGCTTCTCATCCCACAGCGTGCCCGGCGCGATCGGGCAGCCGCACAGCATCGATACATCAGCCACCACTTGGCCGCCCTCGCGCCGCGCCGTGAGCGCCAGGCCGGGCAATTCCACCACCCAGCCATCGCCCACCACCGGTTGGCCGGGGATTAGCCAGCGGGTTTCGGCCTTGGACACCGCCACGCCGGCCGGCTTCATCGGACCCATGATCACCACCCGGATTTCCCGGGGCTCGCTGATGTCGATGCTGGTGGTGAAGTGCGCCGACTTGTCATCCGCCATCGGCGTGCCCCGCGGGCTGCCGGGCATGATCTTCGCGGTGTCACCGGTGCCGCCGTCGATATGCCCCTCGGCCAGCTTGGCGCCGGTGGCGGCATCGGCCAGGACGACATCCACGCTGCCCATGCCGGTGCCAATGAACTTGGCGCCCTGGCTCAACACCCGCACGGTCACTGGCGTCGGCACGGCCAGCGCCGGGGTTGCGCCAAGCAGCGCGGCAATCAGAATAAGGCGGTTCATGGATTTTCTCCCTTCAGGCGGGCGGCAGCAGCCCGCATTTCGGCATCGCGGTGGCCCAGGCGCTGGGCGGTGATGGCCCGCACATTGGCCACGATATCGGCTTGTGCCGAAGCAGGCGTGCCGCCCTCATGGCTTTCCGGATCATATTCCAATGCCAGCCGGATGGTGGCGGCCACGTCGGGCCCGTGCAGATGATCCAGCACCCGGAAAGCGAAATCGATGCCGCTGGTCACGCCGCCGGCGGTGATGATGTTGCCATCAAAAACGGTGCGTTCCGCAACCCATTCGGCGTCGAACAGCGGCAGATAATCGCCCCAGGCCCAGTGACAGGCAGCCTTGCGGCCCTTCAGCAGGCCGGCGGCAGCCAGGATTAGGGATCCCGTGCACACACTGGTGAGCCATTTTAGCCCCGGTGCCTGCACGCGCAGCCAGCCCAGTGTCTCCTCGTCATTCATTACAGCCGAACAGCCATAGCCGCCGGGCACGCATAGCAGATCGAACTGGCCCGATTCAGCCAGGGTGAGCGTTGGCATCAGCGCCAGTCGGCAATCGCTCATCACCGGATCCATGGTCTTGGCGACATACTCCACTTGCGCGCCCGGCATGCGGCTCAGCACCTGGGCCGGGCCGGTCATGTCGAGCTGGGTGAGCTGATCATAGAGCAGAAAGGCGATGCGCATGGTTCAGGCTCCCCTGGTTCAGACTCCGTCTGCGGCCAGCCATAGCGCGTGCGGGGGGCAGCCGCCAGTCTGGCGCATGCCCTGCCCCACCGATGCCGCATTGCAGCACAGCCGGCCCTGTGCTACCTCGCCGCGTCTATTCAACGGTCGGGCATCTTCCATGTCGAACCAGGGTGCATCTTCGGATGCGGCCACTCACGCTGACCACAACGGGCATCAACAATCGCTGCTGAAGCTGGCGGTTGGTGCCGTTGGCGTGGTGTTCGGCGATATCGGCACCAGCCCGCTTTATGCCTTCAAGGAAACCTTTGCGGGCCACCATCCGCTGGGGTTGTCCACGGTCAGCATCTATGGCGTCATCTCGCTGATCTTCTGGACGATGATGCTGGTGGTGACGCTGAAATATGTCTCCGTCATCATGCGGGCCGATAATCGCGGCGAAGGCGGCAGCCTCGCCCTTATCGCCCTCATCTCGCGCCTGTCCCCCGGCGACACACGCTCGGCACAACTGGTGCTGCTGGGCGTGATGGCCACGGCGCTGTTCTTCGGCGATGCCATCATCACGCCGGCGATGTCGGTGCTGTCGGCGGTGGAAGGTATCACCGTCGTTGAAGCACGGATGCAGCCGCTGGTGGTGCCCATCGCCATCGCCATCCTGCTCGGCCTGTTCCTGTTTCAGAGCCGCGGCACTGCCAAGGTGGGCGCCATCTTCGGCCCCATCGTGCTGATCTATTTCGCCACGCTGGCGGTGCTGGGGATCAGCAACATCATTGCCAATCCGGCCATCCTGTGGGCGCTGAACCCATGGTATGCGCTGCAGTTCATCATCGCCATGCCGGGCGCAGCCTTCCTTGCGCTGGGCAGCGTCGTGCTGGCGGTGACCGGCGCCGAAGCGCTCTATGCTGACATGGGCCATTTCGGCCGCAACCCCATCAGGCTGGCCTGGTTCGCCCTCGTGCTGCCAGCGCTGATGATCAACTATCTCGGCCAGGGTGCGCTGCTCACCGCCCACCCCGAAGCCGTGGCCAATCCCTTCTTCCTGATGGCGCCGGAATGGGCGCGGCTGCCGCTGGTGGTGCTGGCAACACTGGCCACCATCATCGCATCGCAGGCGGTGATTTCGGGTGCCTTCTCGGTCACGATGCAGGCCATCCAGCTCGGCTTCCTGCCGCGCATGAAGATCGTCCACACCTCGGCTTCCGCCTTTGGGCAGATCTACATCCCGGCAGTGAACTGGACGCTTCTGGTGCTGGTGATGTTCCTGGTGCTGGCCTTCCAGTCCTCCTCCAACCTTGCTGCCGCCTATGGCATTGCCGTCACCGGCACGATGCTGATCGATACGCTGCTGGTCGGCGTGCTGGTGCTCACCATCTGGCGCTGGCCGGCGTGGTGGGCGGCCCCGCTGCTGGCGATCTTCCTCATCGTCGATTTCGCCTATTTCGCGTCCAACCTGACCAAGGTGCCTGATGGCGGATGGTTCCCGCTGGTGATCGGCATCATCGGCTTCACCGGCCTCACCACCTGGTCGCGCGGCCGCGCGCTGATGCAGAAACGGCTGCGTGACAGCTCGATGCCGATGGAGGTGTTCATCAAGTCCGCCGCGGCGGCTGCCACCCGCGTGCCGGGCACCGCCGTCTTCATGACCACATCACCGGTGGGCGTGCCGCAGGCGCTGCTGCACAATCTGAAACACAACAAGATCCTGCACGAACGCATCATGATCCTGACCGTGGTGATCGATGAGGTGCCCTATGTATCGGACGAGGATCGCATTGGCGTGAAGGATCTGGGTGGCGGCTTCTATCGCATCCTCATCCGCTATGGCTTCATGCAGGAAATCGACATTCCAGCCGTGTTGAAAAAGGTCGAAAACTGCGGACCGAAGCTGAAGATGATGGAAACCAGCTTCTTCCTCTCCCGCCAGACCCTGCTGGCCAGCGACAAGCCCGGGATGGCGATCTGGCGCGAGCATCTGTTCAGCTGGATGATGCGCAACGCCGAAAGCGCGATGGACTTCTTCAAGCTGCCCACCAACCGGGTGGTGGAGCTGGGCTCTCAGGTCGAGATCTGAGATCTCAATCTAGATCGCTGGTGGAAATCACGAACCAGCGCTGGCCGTCATCGGCCATCAAGGTGACCATTTCGCCGCTGGGCACCTCGAACGCGGGCGCCAGTTCGATTGTCTCGCCCATCGCCGCCATCAGACGGACGCCGCCGCGTCCAGCCGCCCGAACCGTCAGCAGCCGGCCTGCCAGTTGATCTGCACGCGGCAGCCGGATGGACAGTTTTTCGACCCGAACCGCAACGACAACATCCGCATCGTCGCCAACGCTGATCGTGCCGGCGTCTGCATCGGTCACGATCAGCGGACGTGCCTGTTGCGCGCCGCGCTGTCCAGGCGGACCGACAGGCCCCGGCGGACCGGCGGGCCCAGCCAGTCCTGGTGGCCCTGCTGGCCCCGGCAACCCCGCAGGTCCGTCCCTGCCAATGGTGGCCGAGCAGCCAGAAAGGGCAAAAGCCAGAAGAACAAGAAGCGGAGCCGTGAGTTTCATTACGACAACGTAATCTGTTGAAGCGCCGCCCGCAATCGCCGGTGGAGGGCCTTATTCCCCTCCCGCACCCAAGAGGTGCAGGGGCTGCGCAATGCCGCTAGGGTGAGGTCAACCACAGGAGAATCCCATCATGACCACGTCTCGCGAAATCTGCCTTGCCAGCCGCCCGGTCGGCATGCCCGCCGCCGAAAACTTTGCCGTCGCCAGCCGTGAACTGGCTGCCCCCGGCCCCGGTGAAGTGCTGGTCGAGAACAAGTTCATCTCCGTCGATCCCTATATGCGCGGCCGCATGTATGACCGGCCGAGCTATGTGCCGCCGTTCCAGATCGGCGAGGCGCTGCAGGGCGGCGCCATCGGCGTGGTGGTCGAAAGCAACGCCGAGGACCTGAAGAAGGGCGACATCGTCTCTTCCATGTTCGGCTGGCGCGAAGCGTTTGTGGCCCCGGCCGCCGCATTGGAAAAGCTCGACGTTCCGGCACGCATCCCGACGGAAAGCTTCCTTGGCGTGCTGGGCATGCCCGGCCTCACTGCCTGGGCCGGCCTGGCGCAAATCGGCAAGCCCAAGCCCGGTGACGTGGTGTTCGTGAGCGGTGCGGCTGGCGCTGTCGGCAGCATCGTCGCGCAGGTTGCCAAGCTGAAGGGCTGCACCGTGGTCGCCACCGCCGGCAGCGACGACAAGTGCGAATGGCTGAAGAGCCTCGGCATCGATCATGTCATCAACTATCGCACCTGCGGCAATCTGCTGGCCGCCGTGCAGGCCGCAGCGTCGAAGGGCATCGATATCTATTTCGACAATGTTGGCGGCGAGCATCTGGAAGTCGCCATCGAAGTCGCCCGCCCGTTCGCGCGGCTGATCGAATGCGGCATGATTTCCGCCTACAACGACACCGAGCCGACGCCCGGCCCGCGCAACCTCATCCAGATTGTTGGCAAATCGCTCACCATGCGCGGCTTCATCGTAATGGAATTTGCGGGCCTGCGCGGCGAATTCATCGCCGAAATGAGCGGCTGGATCCGCGCCGGCAAGCTGAAGTGGCAAGAAACGGTGCTGGAAGGCATCGAGAAGGCACCGGAAGCGTTCATCGGCCTGTTTGAAGGCAAGAACACCGGCAAGATGCTGGTGAAACTGTAGGCTCAGGACCTGCTAATTCTATATCCCGTCATTGGACGGAGAGGCAAAATGGCAAGGAGAGCGGTCGAAGGCGGGGCAGTGCCCCCCGGCAAGGCCGTCCGACGCCGCCATTTTGCCTCTCCGTCCAACCCGCAGGGCGGCCCGTAGCGCCCCAGCCCAGCGCTCGTTTCGCTTGGGCGGTAGCTTCTGCTACCGCCGCTGCGCTGACTCACTCTTGCCGGGGCGCTGCGGGCCGTGCCGGGGCATGGAACTAGCAGGTCCTGAGCCTTAACCGACAGGCCGGCGGGCGTTGAGGGCGAGGGCCAATGTGCCCTCGTCCAGCCAATCAAGTTCGCCGCCCATCGGCAGGCCCTGCGCCAGCTGGCTGACCTTGACGCCGGTGGAGGCCAGTGCCTCGGCGACATAGTGCATGGTCGCCTGCCCCTCCATGGTGGCCGAGAGGGCGAGCACCACTTCTTTCACAACGCCGTCACCGGCACGCGCCACAAGGGAGGGGATGGCCAGATCCTCCGGCCTCACCCCGTCGAGCGCGGACAAGCGCCCGCCCAGCACATGATAGCGGCCGGAAAACAGGTGGCGGCCATCGAGCGCCCACAGATCAGCCACGTCCGCCACCACGCAGAGCAGCGACGGATCGCGGCGCGGATCGCGGCAAATGGCACACGGATCGCTGGTTTCGACGTTGCCGCACACCCCGCACACCACCAGATTGGCCGCAACCGCCTGCAAGGCTTCGAGCAACGGGAACAGCGCCACCTCGCGCCGTTTGATGAGGTGCAGCACCGCTCGCCGCGCCGATCGCGGCCCCAGACCGGGCAGCCGGGCCAGCGCGTTGGTGAGTGCATCGATTTCGGGCGAAGCCATGGCCCCTTATGGTGACAGATTTTTACCGGCGCAACCGGTCTGGATTTTGACACGAATTCCCCGGCGCACAGGCTTTTCGCGCTGCACCATATGGGCTAGACCGTGCGACATCTTGTCAAAGCACATACAAAGGGAGAGGCGCAGTGACCGCCATCGGCCAGGACAGTCTGAACACCCGCCGCACGCTGAAAGCCGCGGGCAAGGAATATGCCTATTACAGCCTGGAGGCCGCCGCGGCGCAGCTGGGTGACATCTCGCGCCTGCCCTATTCGATGAAGGTGCTGCTGGAGAACCTGCTGCGTTTTGAAGATGGCAGCACGGTGACCACCGCCGACGTGAAAGCCGTGGTCGATTGGCAGGCCACCCGCACGTCGAACCACGAGATCAACTATCGCCCGGCCCGCGTGCTGATGCAGGATTTCACCGGCGTGCCGTGCGTCGTCGATCTCGCTGCCATGCGCGATGCCATCACCAAGCTCGGCGGCGATCCGATGAAGATCAACCCACTGGTGCCGGTCGATCTGGTGATCGATCACAGCGTGATGGTCGATGAATTCGGCAACCCCAAGGCGTTTGAAGACAATATGGCGCTGGAATATGCCCGCAACCTGGAACGCTATGAGTTCCTGCGCTGGGGCAGCGGCGCGCTGAAGAATTTCCGCGCGGTGCCGCCCGGCACTGGCATCTGCCACCAGGTGAACCTAGAATACCTCGCCAAGACGGTCTGGAGCAGCGAAGATTCCTCGGGCGCGATGATCGCCTATCCCGATACCTGCGTGGGCACCGACAGCCACACCACGATGATTAACGGTCTTGGCGTGCTGGGCTGGGGCGTCGGCGGCATCGAAGCCGAAGCCGCGATGCTGGGCCAGCCGGTGTCCATGCTCATCCCCGAAGTCGTCGGCTTCAAGCTGACCGGCAGTCTGGCCGAAGGCGTGACCGCCACCGATCTGGTGCTCACCGCCACCCAGATGCTGCGCAAGAAGGGCGTGGTGGGCCGCTTCGTCGAATATTATGGCCCAGGCCTCGATGCGCTCACCCTCGCCGATCGCGCAACGCTGGCCAACATGGCGCCGGAATATGGCGCCACCTGCGGCTTCTTCCCGGTCGATACCAAGACCATCGATTATCTGGTGCTGTCCGGCCGCGATGCCGACACCGTGGCGCTGGTCGAGGCTTATGCGAAGGCGCAGGGCCTGTGGCGCGAAGCCGATACGCCCGATCCCGTCTTCACCGACACGCTGGAACTCGATCTCGGCACCGTCATGCCCAGCCTCGCCGGTCCGCGCCGTCCGCAGGATAAGGTGCTGCTGTCGGATGCCAAGCCGGCGTATGAAAAGGAACTGGCCGGCGGTTACGGCAAGGCCGACAAGATGGCCCAGCGCGTGCCCGTTCCCGGCGCAAATTACGACATCGGCCATGGTGACGTGGTGATCGCCGCCATCACCAGCTGCACCAACACGTCAAACCCCGCCGTGCTGGTTGCCGCCGGTCTCGTGGCCCGCAAGGCGCGCGCGCTCGGCCTGAAGAACAAGCCGTGGGTGAAGACCAGTTTTGCCCCCGGCTCCAAGGTCGTCACCGATTATTTCGACAAGTCGGGCCTGACGGCGGACATGGACGCGCTCGGCTTCAACCTGGTCGGCTATGGCTGCACCACCTGCATCGGCAATAGCGGCCCGCTGCCCGAACCGATTTCCGAAGCGATCAACGCCAACGACATCGTTGCCTGCTCGGTCTTGTCGGGCAACCGCAACTTCGAAGGCCGCGTGTCGCCGGACGTGAAGGCGAATTATCTCGCCTCGCCGCCGTTGGTCGTTGCCTATGCGCTGGCCGGCACGATGCGCAAGGATCTGACCAAGGAACCGATCGGCCAAGGCACCAATGGCCCGGTTTACCTCAAGGACATCTGGCCGACCAACGCCGAAGTCGCCGGCATGGTAATGGCCAACGTGACGCCCGAGATGTTTGCCGCGCGCTATGCCAACGTGTTCGACGGCGATGAGCGCTGGCAGGCGATCAAGGTTGAAGGCGGCGCCACCTATCGCTGGAACACCAGCTCCACCTACGTCCAGAACCCGCCCTACTTCGACGGCATGACGATGACGCCCGCCCCGGTGGCCGACATCATCGCCGCCCGCGCCCTGGCCGTGTTCGGGGACAGCATCACCACCGATCACATCAGCCCGGCCGGCAGCATCAAGGAATCGAGCCCGGCTGGCCGCTACCTGACCGAACGCCAGGTGACCAAGGCGGAGTTCAACTCCTATGGCGCGCGCCGCGGCAACCATGAAGTGATGATGCGCGGCACCTTCGCCAACATCCGCATCCGCAACGAAATAGTGCCGGGCGTCGAAGGCGGCGTGACGCGCCACCTCCCGTCGGGCGAGCAGCTCGCCATTTATGATGCTGCCATGGTCTACAAGGCCGATGGCACGCCGCTGGTGGTCGTCGCCGGCAAGGAATATGGCACCGGCTCCAGCCGCGACTGGGCGGCCAAGGGCACCACGCTGCTCGGCGTGCGCGCCGTGATCGCCGAAAGCTTCGAACGCATCCACCGTTCCAACCTGGTCGGCATGGGCGTGCTGGCGCTGGAATTCGCCGCCGGCACGGATCGCAAGTCGATCGGCCTCACTGGCGAGGAAGTGTTCGAGATCACCGGCATGGCCAACCTGAAACCGCGCCAGATGCTGGCGGTGCGCTTCACCCGGCCCGATGGCAGCACCGGCGAGTTCCAGGCGCTGTGCCGGATCGATACCGAGCAGGAGCTGGAATATTATTACGCTGGCGGCATCCTGCCTTACGTGTTGCGAAACCTCGCCGCAGCATGAGTTGGCAGACAGTTGCCATCGAGACGGCAGGCTGGATCGGGGCGGTGCTGGTGCTGGCGGCCTACGCGCTGGCCAGCGCTGGCCGCCTTGATGGCAAATCGCCGCTGTTCCAGTGGCTGAACCTCGTTGGCGCGGCCGGCTTCGTGATCAACACCGCCTGGCACGGCGCCATGCCGTCGATGGTGCTCAACATCATCTGGTGCGGGATAGCGGTGTTTACCTTATGGAAACTGCGCAGCTAGCAGCCGCAGTTAAGTAACTTAATTATCGGTAATTTTTTCGTTGATATTTCGGGAACACATCTCTAGTATCCCTCAGTCTGTGCCGTGATGGTGCTGACTCAAGGGGGTATTTTGTGATGCGTTTTCAGTTTTCCGTCATCGCAACAGCGATGATCGTTGCGTCGCCAGCGCTTGCCATCGAGGCTTTTGAACCGGCGCCCAACGTCGCCGGGATTTCGGCCAATGCAGCCAAGCAGTTGAGCGCTATCCAGCCAGTCAAGATGGCCAGCGGCAGCAAGAATGGCATGAGCTGGTCGGCTGTCAGCCGTGTCATCGGCCAGACGGCGACTTCGGATGTGCTCGCCCCAAGCAACACCATCGGCGGTGGCAAACCGATCTATAAGCCGTCCGCCAACAAGAGCGGCACGGTCGCCCTGATCATGGAATATTCCAACGGTGATCGCTTCATCTGCTCGGGCAGCGTGCTGGCCGATGGCCGCTCGATCGCCACAGCCGCCCACTGCGTCAGCGACGGCGCCGGCACGGCCAATCCTGTGAAGACCACAGTCCATTTCTACAACGGCAATCCCGATCAGCGCGCAGTTGATCCGGGCGCCAGCGAAACCCGCAGCGTCACCGCTTATTTTGTGCATCCGGAGTATTCGGGCCAGGTAATCGACCAGAACGATATCGCGATCCTGCGCATCAACAAGGAAGCGCCGACTTCGGCCCAGCGCTATGATCTCTTCACCAACGGCGATCTGGCCGGCATGGAGTTCAACGTTGCCGGCTACGGCACGCGCTCGACCACGGGCGGAAACAACGGCAACACGCCACCGTTCGGTGCCCGCACAGGCTTCCTGCGCGAAGGCGACAACATCTATGATTATGCCTGGGGCAATTCGCTGTTTCAGAATTTCTTCACCGAGCTGGATGCCAACGGGGAGAATTTCTTCTTCAATCCTGGCGTCAACGGCAACGTTGCTGACTATGAGTTCAGCTTCATCTCCGATTTCGACAACGGCACGCTGGCCCAGGATCAATCGCGCCGCATCGCCAACGCGCTCGGCCTTGGCCCGCTCGGCAACACCTTCTTCAACAATCAGGGCCTGGGTGCCCGTGAAGTCGGCATTGCTGGCGGCGATTCGGGCGGCCCCGGCTTTGTTGATGGCAAGCTCGCCACGATCAACAGCTATGGCCTCACCTTCGGACCCAACTTCGGTGACTTTGGTGGCGGCCTGAATGCGGGTTGGGGTGAATTCTCGGGCTATGTTCCGGTCTACATCCACACCGATTTCATCGCCACCACCGCTGTGCCGGAACCGGCCAGCTGGGCGTTGCTGATCATGGGCTTTGGCCTAACCGGTGCCGCCACGCGCCGCCGTCGCAGTGTGACGGCTGCTGCCTGACACCAGGCCAGTGCTTGAAAGGGCCGGCTCCGGATCATCCGGAGCCGGCCCTTTTCATGCCCGTTCCAGCAGGCTGCCCCTGATCCGGCCCCACAGCGCCACCGGCCAACCCCGGTGCGCCGCCAGCGCTGCCAGTTTGGCCGACGGATTGGCACACAATACGCTGCCGCCCGTTTCCAGCGCCAGTTCGAAACAGGGCGCATCGCTGTGATGATCACTGGTGAAATGCACGACCGCGCCGGCCAGGCCTTCATGTGCCAGCCACCGCTCAAGTGCTGCCCGCTTGGCCGAGCCATAGCAATTGGCGCCGTCCAGCGCGGGCGTGACATCGCCGCCAACCCGCACGGCTTCGGTCGCCACCACGTCGGCCACGCCAAAGCGCGCCGCAATGGCACGCACATAATAGGCATGGCTGGCCGAAGCGATCACCACGCGCCGGCCAGCCATCGCATCGGCTGCAATGGCGGCACGGGCCGGGGCCAGCGCATGATCCGCAACAAAGCCCAGGGCAAAATCCGCCGCCACCGCGCGCAACTGGTCTTCCGCCACGCGCGGACCGATCAGCCAGCGGTGTGACCAGCTCTTGATCTGCCCGCGCGACAGCAGGCCCAGCTCATAGGCAACGCCGCCCAGCGCCACCATCGGCAACAGCAGCACCCGCCACGGCGCCTCGCGCGCCAGCCAGAAACGGATGAAGGGCGCCCAACTGCCGGTATCGGTCAGCGTGCGGTCCAGATCATAAACCGCGATTTCGGTGGGTATGGAGGTCATTGTTCCCCTTGGCTTTTGCTCCCGCATAGCCCAGTTTGCTCGCTATGGGCAGCAGCATCAGCTGGCAGGAGACAGGCGACGGCGGCGCCCGCGTGGTGCTGTCGGGCCGGCTGACCATCGATGATGTTGCCACGCTGGCCGGCGCGCTAGCCACGGTTGCGCCGCGCGCGCCGGGGCTTTCTGTCGATCTTTCGGCCGCAACCGCGATCGATACCGCGGGTGCCTGGGCCATCAACAGCCTGATCAACCGTTGGAACGACGCGGGCCACACGGCCGAGGTGCAAGGCGCTGCTCCGGATATCGATCGGCTGATCCGCGCCCTCACCGTACCGCCGCCGCCCGTGAAGCGCCGGGCCGATAGGGGCAATCCGGTGCTGGCCAGGCTGGAGCAGATCGGCCGGGCCGTGGTGCACCAGGCGGACAATGCCGGCGGCTTCCTCGCCTTTCTGGGACAGACTTTGGTCGTGCTGACCTTGACGCTGATCGGCCGTCGGCGCTTGCGCTGGCATGCCGTGGTGCATCAGGGCGAAGCCATTGGCGTCAACGCGTTGGGCATTGTCGGGCTGTTGCTGTTCCTGGTCGGCCTGGTGGTGGCACAGCAGGGCGCCGTGCAGTTGCGCCAGTTCGGGGCAGAGGTGTTCACCGTCAACCTGATCGGCCGGGCCACCACGCGCGAACTGGGCATCCTGCTCACCGCCATCATGGTGGCGGGCCGATCGGGTTCAGCATTCGCTGCCCAGATCGGATCGATGAAGCTCAACCAGGAAATCGATGCGCTGCGCACCATCGGCCTTGATCCGATCGAGGTGCTGGTGGTGCCGCGCATGATCGCCTGTTCGCTGATGCTGCTGGGCCTGGCCTTCTATGGCGGGATGTGCGCGCTGATCGCCGGCGGCCTGTTTGCCTGGAGCGAACTGGCGATGCCACCAGCCTCCTACATCACCCGCCTGCAGGAAGTGATCCTGGTTTCCGATTTTGTCATTGGCATGATCAAGGCGCCGGTGTTCGGCTTTATCATCGCCATCATGGGCTGTTTCCACGGCTTTCAGGTGACCGGCAACGCCGAAACGGTCGGCAGCCGCACCACCCAGGCCGTGGTGGAAGCCATCTTCGTCGTCATCGTGTTCGATGCCTTCTTCGCCTTCTTCTTTAGCGCGCTGGGCTACAATTGATGGCCACGCTCTCTGCGACCTTGCCTGATGATGCCGATGTGGCGGTGCGGGTGCGCGGGTTGGTCACCGGCTTTGGTGATCATGTCTTGCACGATCATCTCGATCTCGATGTGGCGCGCGGCGAAATCCTTGGCCTTGTTGGCGGTTCGGGCAGCGGCAAATCGGTGCTGATGCGCACCATCATCGGGCTCAATCGGGCGCGGGCGGGCAGCGTGTCCATCTTCGGCCAGGATGCCCTCGCCGCCGATCCGGATGCGCAGCGACGCCTGCGCCGACAATGGGGCGTGTTGTTCCAGGAAGGTGCGCTGTTTTCCGGCCTCACCGTGGTCGAGAATATCGAAGTGCCGATGCGCGAGTTTCTGCAACTGCCCGATGCGGTGATGGACGCGCTGGCCGCCGCCCGCCTGCGCCAGGTTGGCCTGCCGGCGGATTCGTGCACCAAATTCCCTTCTGAACTTTCAGGCGGCATGAAGAAGCGGGCTGGCCTTGCCCGGGCGCTGGCGCTCGATCCGCCGCTGCTGTTTCTGGATGAGCCAACCGCGGGGCTCGATCCGATTTCGGCGGCGGCTTTTGACAATCTCATCAAGCTGCTGAAAGACACGTTGAGGCTCACGCTGTTCCTGATCACCCATGATCTCGATACGTTGATCGCGATCTGTGATCGGGTGGCGGTGCTGGGCGACGGCAAGGTGCTGGCCTGCGGCACGGTCGATCAACTGCGCGCGTTTGATCATCCGTGGGTGCAGGAATATTTCGGCGGGCCGCGCGGGCGGGCCGCAACCGGGGACTCAGCCTGATGGAGAACCGCAGCAACTATGTGATCGTGGGCAGCATCGCGCTGGCCATGGTGGTTGGCATCTTCCTGATGGTGCTGTGGCTGGCGCGCTTTTCCGGCGGCGACAGCAAGGTGTACGACGTTTATTTCAAGCAATCGATCAAAGGCCTGGCACTGGGATCGCCGGTGCAGTTCAACGGCGTTACCGTGGGCAAGATCACCCAGATCCGCTTGCTGCCGCAGCGCCCGGAGTATGTGCGGGTGCGCATCAACATCGATGGCGAAGTGCCGGTGCTGGAAGGCACCACGGCCGGGGTGGAAGGTGTCGGCTTCACCGGCGTGTCGCAGATCCAGCTGGCCGGCGCGATGGAAGGCGGCAAACCGATCATCACGCCCGGCCCCGATGGCGCCCCGGTGATCCCGCCCCGCACCGGCGGCCTCAACGATCTGCTCGCCACCGCGCCGGAAGTGCTGTCGAACGTCTCGCTGCTCACCAAGCGGCTGAATGACGTGCTGAAGGATGAGAATCGCGAAGCGCTGTCGGGCATCCTGAAGAACACCGATGTCGCCACCGCCGCGCTGGCCAAGGGGGCACCCGATCTGCAGGCGGCGCTGGCAGAGGCGCGCACCACAATGACCGCCGCCACCGCCACCCTGCAGCGCATCGAGGCGCTGGCCGGTTCGGGGCAAAGCCTTGTGGATTCAGACCTGCGCCCGCTCGCGGCCGATCTGCGGCGCACCGTCACCAGCGCCAACGCGACGCTGGCCAAGGTCGACGCATTGGCCGGCAGCGCCCAGCCGGGGGTGGAGATGCTGGCCAACCAGACCATTCCGGAAACCACCCAGCTAATCCGTGAACTCAGGGAAACCACGTCGCGCCTGGGTGCGATCGCCGCGAAACTGGATGAAGACCCGGCCGGTGCCCTGATTGGCGGCCGCCGGCTGCCCGAATATCAACCGCCCAAGGGAGACGCGAAATGATGCAGCGATTTGCTCCGATCATCGCTGCCCTGGCTCTGGCCGGCTGCGGCCCGCTGGTGCAGGTGGGCGGCAACGCGCCCGCCCCTGATGCGCTGCTGGTGCTGCGCGCCGATGCGCCGCCGCCGCAATGGGCTGGACCGACCGCAGTGGGCGACACGCTGGCGGTTGCCATTCCCGATGTGCCGGCCGAACTGCAGACGCTGCGCCTGCCGGTGCAACTGACCAGTGCCACCGTGCAATATCTGGCCGGCGCCAGTTGGGCGGAGCAACCCAATCGCCAGTTCCAGCGTCTGCTCGCCGATACGCTGGCCGGCGCCGGCGTGGCGGTGCTCGACACGCGCAGCGGCGGCGTTGCGCCCGCCCGCGCGCTCACCGGCCACTTGCGTGAATTTGGCCTGGATGTGCGTGGCCAGGCAGTGGTGCGCGTGCGTTATGACGCGCAACTGGCCGGGCCACGTGGCGCCGGCACCGTGGCGCTGCGCAGTTTCGTGGCCGAAGAGAAGGTGACGAGCCAGGAGCCTGCGGTGGTCGCCGCCGCCCTCAACCGTGCCGCCAACCGCCTCGCCGGCGAAGTGGCGGCGTGGGTGAAGGGCTGAGCCCAACCAAATTCACCGGTTGCTCAACGGTTGCACCGGCCTAGAACAGCACAAAACCGCCTTGGGAGTTTCTGCCATGCCCACCAAAACGCCTTATGTCCGCCCCGACGTTGCCAACCTGCTCGCCATGATGGCCGCCAATCCGGGGCCGTCGTTCACCGACATGAGCCCCGCCGAAGGCCGCGCCATGTACCAAGGCATGGGCCAGATGCTGGAATTGCCGCGTGGCGAGATCAGCAGCGCGGACTTGACGCTGCCCGGCGGCATCAAGGCCCGACTCTACACGCCGGCATCGCTCGAAAATGGCACGGTCGTCGCCTATTATCATGGCGGCGGCTGGGTGATCGGCGATCTCGAAACGCATGATCAGCTATGCGCCGAAATCGCCCGCGCACTGGGCCGCCGCGTGCTGGCGGTGGATTATCGCCTGGCCCCCGAAGCCCGGTTCCCGGCCGCGGCCGAAGATTGCCTGGCCGCCACCCGCTGGCTCGCCGGCTCACCGGCCGAACTGGGCAGCGCCGTCACCGGCATCATCCCGGCCGGCGACAGCGCTGGCGGCCATATGGCGGCGCTCGTTACCCGCGAACTGCACGGCCATCTGCCGGTGCCGATCGTGGCGCAATGGCTGATCTATCCGGTGACCGACATGACCGCCGCCGAAGGCTCGATGGTGGAACTGGGCGACGGCTATGTGCTGACCAAGGCCACCATGGACTGGTTCATCGACGCCTATATGGGCAGCGCGACCGACAAGTTGCTCCACCCCTGGGCCAGCCCGCTGCACGCCGAAACGCTGGACGGCCTGCCGCCGGCGATGCTGATGACCTGTGGACTGGATCCGCTGCGCGATCAGGGCCGGGCCTATGCCGGCCGGCTGATCGAACATGGCGTGCGCACGATCTTCCGCGAGGCCGCCGGGCAGATCCACGGCTGCTTCACGATTCGGCAAGGCATTCCGAGCGCGCAGGATGATCTGGCCGGCTGCATCACGGATCTGAAATTGCTTCTGGCCGGGGCATGACACCCCCATCCGCCATTCCGCGCGAGCACAAATCCGGCCTGCCCTATCGCCCCTGCGTGGGCGTGATGCTGGTCAATCCGGCTGGCCTGGTCTTCACTGGTCAGCGCCTCGATCAGATGGTGGAGGCCTGGCAGATGCCCCAGGGCGGGATCGATCCCGGCGAAGACCCGTATGAAACCGCGCTGCGCGAACTGTGGGAAGAAACCGGCGTCGATCCGGTGCTCACCTCTTTGCTCGGCGAAACGCCGGAGTGGCATTATTACGACCTGCCCGACGATCTGATCGGCCGCATCTGGAAGGGCAAATATGCCGGCCAGCGCCAGAAATGGTATGCGCTGCGCTTCCACGGCACCGATGCAGACGTGAATATCGCGACGGAGCATCCCGAATTCCGCCACTGGCGCTGGAGCCCGGTGGACACGCTGGTGGACATGGCGGCGCCGTTCAAGCGGGAGCTGTATGCCGATGTGATCGGGGTGCTCTCGCCCTATCTGTGAGCCGCCCAGTCGAGCGGTTCCACCTTCGGCACCAGCACGGCCAGGCTGAACAGCGCGATCAACGGCGCACCGGCAGCAAGCGCGAAGGCGGCGTTGTAGCTGCCGGTGGCATCAATGATGGCGCCGGTGATCAGCGGGTTCACGATGCCGGCAATGTTGCCGAAACCGTTCTGGATGCCGGTCCATTTGCCCACCGCCGTGGGGCCGGCAAACATCTGAGCTATCATGTTCACGCACACATGCATGATGCCGATGCCAAAGCCGGCCAGCAGCAATGCGGTGATCAGCGCGCCCTGGCTTTGGGACAGGGGAATGCCGGCCAGGCCCAACGCCGTCATCAACGTGCCCGCCATGGCACCGAAGCGCCGCACCGGGCCGGGGGCCAGGCCGCGCCGCAACAGCACATCGTTCACCTGACCGCCGATCAGCGCCGCCACCGCCTGCGCGGCAAAGGCCAGCGCGCCGATCCACGCCATGTTCTGCAGGCTGTAGTGGCGCACCTCGACCAGCCACAACGGCAGCCAGGTGACGAGGAAATAGAGACCAAAGCCCCAACAGACTTGGCTGAGCGACAATGACAGCGCGGCACGGGTGACAAGGATCTGCAGATAGGTGGGCCCATCGCCGGTGGCGCCAGTATGCACAGCGGCCGGCGGCAGCCGCTTGATGGTGATGATCCAGGGCAGCAGCCACAACAAGGTGGCGATGCCGACCACGCCAAACAGCCAGCGCCAGCCCAGCGAGGCCAGCAGCAGCCCGCCCGCCAACGTGCCGAACGCCGGCCCCAGGGCCAGGCCGATGGACAGGGCGGCATTGGCCGCGCCCTGCCGCGCCGCATCGACATGATCGACAATCAGCTTGAACAGCGCCGGGAAGGTCACCGCCTCGCCCACCGCCAGCAGCAGCCGCAGCAGCACCAGCGCAATCAGGCCATTGGCAAGGCCCGTCAGCGCCGTCGCCAGCCCCCACAGGCCAAGCCCGGCTGCCAGCAGCCAGCCGGCATTGGTGCGGCCCACCAGCCAGCCCGCCACCAGCTGCCCCGGCGCATAGACCCAGAAAAAGGCCGAGGCGGCGAGACCATATTGGGTGGCGGTGAGGCCCAGATCGTCCTTCAGGCGCGGCGCAGCGATGCCCAGCGTGCCGCGATCGATGTAATTGATGAAGACGGCCAGCCCGATCAGCCAGACCAGCGCCGTCACCGCCCCTGCCTGTGCGCTCGGCTGCTCGCTTGCTTGTGCCATTGTTACCCCCGCCGTCGCAGCGTGGGCAGCGGCCGCTGGCCTGTCAAGCAGGGGGCGTCTTGGTTGTGCCGGGGCCACGGGTGCGATAGCGTTTGGCACACAATCGGAGGATATTGCCATGGCGGGGCTGGACGGTGGATGCCTGTGCGGGGCGGTGCGCTACAGCGTGGCGGCCGAACCGGTGATGCAGGCGGTGTGCCATTGCAAGAATTGCCAGCGCCAGGCCGGCAGTGGCTGGTCGATGATCATGGGTGTGCCGGCGGCGGCTGTGGCCATCACCGGCGAGGTGCAGACCTACCAGGATCATGGCGAGTCCGGCGGCGACGTGCTGCGCCAGTTTTGCCCCACCTGCGGATCGCCGCTGTTCAGCCGGGTATCGGCGGCACCCGATCTGGTGTTCATCAAGGCCGGCACGCTGGACGATACCAGCCAGTTCACGCCGCAGATGCAGTTCTGGACCGACAGCAAACAGCATTGGGTCGATATCGCCGGCGTGCCGGGATTCGCCCGCAATCCGGGCTAGATCAGCCCTGCCAGCGGGCTCGACGGATCGGCATAGCGGCGCTTGCCCATACGGCCAGCGCGATAGGCGAGGCGGCCGCTTTCCACCGCCAGTTTCATGGCGCGGGCCATCAGGATCGGGTCCTTCGCCTCGGCGATAGCAGTGTTCATCAGCACACCGTCGCAGCCCAGTTCCATCGCCACAGCGGCATCGGATGCCGTGCCCACCCCTGCATCAACCAGCACCGGCACCTTGGCATTCTCGATGATCAGCCGCAGCGTCACCGGGTTCTGGATGCCGAGGCCCGATCCGATCAGGCTGCCCAGCGGCATGATCGCGGCGGCGCCCAGCTCTTCCAGTTTCTTGGCGGCGATCGGATCATCGGCGCAATAGACCATGACGTCGAAGCCATCCTTCACGAGGATGTCGGTCGCCCGCAGCGTTTCCGCCATGTCGGGATAGAGCGTGCGTGCTTCGCCCAGCACTTCCAGCTTCACCAGGTTCCAGCCGCCCGCCTCGCGTGCCAGCCGCAGCGTGCGGATCGCATCGTCGGCGGTGAAGCAGCCGGCGGTGTTGGGCAGATAGGTGAAGCGCTTGGGATCAAGAAATTCCGTCAGCATCGGCTGACTGCGATCCGTCACGTTCACGCGCCGCACCGCCACGGTGACGATTTCCGCGCCGCTGGCTTCGGCGGCTGCGGCATTCTGGGCATAATCCTTGTACTTGCCGGTGCCAACGATCAGCCGCGAGGTGAAGCGGCGGCCGGCCACTTCCCAGCCTTCGTCGTCCTGCCCGCCACCTACGAAATGCACGATCTCCAAGGCGTCCCCCTCGGCCAGCACCACCTCGGCAAAGGTCGAACGCGGCACGATGGCCAGGTTGCGCTCCACCGCCACCTTTTCGGCCGGCAGATCGAGGCTCGCCAGCAAATCGGCCACGCTGCTGCCAGCGGCAACACGGCGCGGATCGCCATTCAGGGTGATGGTCAGCTCGCTCATTACAGTCGTCATCATTGGCCCGTGGCGGCGGCCAGCACGGCGGCGCGCAATTCGGGGATGCCCTCGCCCTTTTCGGCAGAGGTGGCGATCACTTCCGGATAAGCAGCGGGGTGGATGCGGGCCGCCGCAGAGACGGCCTCGTGCACTTTGGCCAGCTCGGTCGGCTTGATCTTGTCGCCCTTGGTCAGCACCACCTGGAAACTCACGGCGGCCTTGTCCAGCATGCTCATGATCTCGCGGTCCACCGGCTTGATGCCGTGACGGCAATCGATCAGCACCAGCACCCGGCGCAGCACCGTGCGCCCGCGCAGATAATCGAACACCAGATGCTTCCACTGCCGCACCACGTCCTTGGGTGCTTCGGCAAAGCCATAGCCGGGCATGTCGATGATGCGAAACAGCGTCGGCTCGCCCACTTCGAACACGTTCAGTTCCTGCGTGCGCCCTGGCGTGACCGATGCGCGCGCCAGGCCATTGCGGCCGGTGATGGCATTGAGCAGCGATGATTTGCCCACGTTCGACCGGCCGGCCACCGCGATTTCCGGCACATCCGGCGCCGGCAGGAACCGCAGTTCCGGCGCGGACAGCAGGAAGCTGACCGGCCCAGCAAAACGCTTGCGCGCGGCCTCAATCAGATCGGCTTTTGCCTGTTCCTCGGTCACTTGCGGCGGCGTCTTGCAGTCGGCTTTGGCGCACCCGGCTTGGGGCCAGCGGGCTTCGGCGCTGGCCTGGGCGGATTCGGCTTCACGTCGATCAAGGCGGCCGATGGCGGGGTCGCTGGCGCCGGGTATTTGCGGTTCATGTAAAGCTGCTGCCCGATCGAAACCAGGTTGTTGATCGTCCAGTACAGCTGCAGGCCGGCCGCAAACGGCGCCATGAAGAACATGAACAGCCATGGCATCAGCGCAAACACCTGCTGCTGCACAGGATCCATCTGCGCCGGGGAAAGCTTCTGCTGCAGCCACATGGTGACACCCAGCAGGATCGGCAGCACGCCCAGCGCAATCAGCGCCGGCGGCTGCCAGGCAATCAGGCCGAACAGGTTCAAGGGCGTCAGCGGATCAGGCGCCGACAGATCGGTGAGCCACAGCACGAACGGCTGGTGGCGCATTTCGATGGAGATCAGCAGCGTCTTGTAGAGCGCGTAAAAGATCGGAATCTGCAGTACGATCGGCAGGCAGCCAGCGAGCGGATTGACCTTCTCGGTCTTGTAGATGGCCATGATTTCCTGCTGCGCGCGCAGCTTGTCGTCGCCGTACTTCTCCTGGATCGCCTTCATGCGCGGGCCGATCAGGCGCATCTTGGCCATCGATTCATATTGCTTGTTGGCAATCGGGAACATGATGGCGCGCACGATCAGCGTCAGCCCGATGATGGCGACACCGAAATTGCCGGTGAACTTGAACAGGAAATCGAGCAGGTAGAAAATCGGCTTGGCGATGATCTCGAACCAGCCCCAGCTCACCGATTTGTCGAGGCGCGGAATACCGGCTTCGGTGTAGCGGTCGATCAGGTCGACTTCCTTGGCACCGGCAAACAATTTGGCGGTGCTGGCATTGCGACCATCCGCCGGCACGGTGACCGCCCCGGCCAGCCAATCGGCCTGATATTGGCCGGCAGCCTGCGTGAACGTGGCCGCAATGCTGGACTTCTGATCCGGCACACTGGCGGCCAACCAGTATTTTTCTGTCAGGCCCACCCAGCCGCTCTTGAAACTATACTTCTGCGGGCCGTCATCGAGCAGCTTCTTGTAAGTCAAGTCGGTACAATTGAAAGCAAGGAAAAAGCAGGTGTCCTTCAGCGTGCCATCCAGCATGGCAATCGGCCCGACATGAACATTGGCTTCCGCCGCCGCCGGTTCACCGCGCCGCGACACGAGGCCGAACGGCTGCAACGCCACCGGCACCGCGCCGGGATTGGCGATGCTCTGTTCGACGGTGAACATGAAATCGGCGTCAACGCTGATCTTCTGCAGGAAGATGAGGCCCTGCGGCGAGGTCCAGCGCAGCGACACCGGCGTGGCGGGTGTCAGCGTGGTGCGATCTGCCGTCCACACGGCCGTGGCCGGCGGTGCGACCGTGCCCACCCAACCGAATTGGGCGAATTGCGCGTCGGCGGTGCGGCTTGGCGAGAAAAGGCGGACGGGCGGCGACGTCTTGTCCTTGGTCTGGCGATAATTGGGCAACACCAGATCATCGAAGCGCGCGCCGATGAGGTTGATCGAGCCCTTCAGGCGCGGCGTATCGATGGCAACGCGCGGGCTTGCGGCCAGCGCGGCGTCACGGCCAAGGATGGCGCCCGGCCCGGCAATGGCAGGGGCGGCACCCGGCAGGGCGGCCACAGCCGGATCGCCAGCCGGCGCTGCCGTACTGACAACCGGGGTGGGCGCTTCGGTGGGGAAGAAGCGATCGGCAACAACAGTCCAGCCGAGCAGCACCATGGTGGAAAGCACCACGGCGAGCACGATGTTCTTCACGTCGGGCGATTGATTGTCCTGAGGAGGCAAGATTGTCTCTCTGGCTGGAATGGCAGGATTCGGATGGGATCGCGGCTGCTATAGCCGCTCAGGGCACCGGGTCATAGCCCGAACCCCCCCAGGGGTGGCAGCGGGCAATGCGGCGCACGGCAAGGCCAAAACCCCGCACTGGTCCGTGGCGTTCGATGGCGGTGATGGCATAGGCCGAACAACTCGGCGAAAAACGGCAGGAGGGTGGCATCACGGCCGAAAATGTCACCTGCCACAGGCGGATCGGCCAGATCAGCAGTGATTTCATCGCCGGGTTCCCTGCCAAGGCTTTTCTGTGTCCTTGGGTGGGAGATGGGCCTTGGCCAGCGCCTTTTCCAGATCGGCCTTCAACACGGCGAAATCGCGGGTGAGGCCGGCCTCGCGCCCGATCAGCACATGATCGGCGCCGGGATGGCCGTGGGTGGGCAGGGTGAGGAGCGCGATTTCACGCAGGCGGCGCTTCAGCCGGTTGCGGATCACGCTGTTGCCGATCTTCTTGGTGACGGTATAGCCGGCCCGCATCAGGGGCGCGCCATCATCCCGCTGCCGCACGAGCAGCACAAAGCCGGCGGATGGTACCCGCCGGCCCTGATTTGCAGCCAGGAAATCCCGTCGCTGCCGGATGGTCTCCGGCGCGCGCATCAGCGTCAGGCCGAAAGCTTCTTGCGGCCGCGGGCGCGACGGGCGCGGATGACATTACGGCCGCCGACAGTGGCCATGCGCGCGCGGTAGCCGTGACGGCGGGCGCGGACGAGCTTGGACGGCTGATAAGTGCGCTTCATGGGAAACAGTCCTAAAAATAGATTCGGTCTGGACGCAGTCGCCTGCGTCCAGAAAGAATGGTGCCGATAATGTGCCGGCCCCGCAGAGTCAACACAACTGTCACTGGACAAGCTGCATATTGGCAGCAAAGGCGAAATCCATGGAACGCTCCCCGCTCGCCCTGCCCTTCCCCGCCCTTGCCTCCATCGCCGGGGTGCGCATCGGCACGGCCAAGGTCGCCTACAAGAAATGGACGCGAGACTGCGTGACGCTGGTGGAACTTGCCCCTGGCACGGTGGTGGCAGGGGTGACGACGCAATCGAAATGCCCGTCGCCCGAAGTGGAGTTGTGCCGGGCCAAGCTGCCGCAGGGCCAGGCGCGCGGGCTGATCATCAACGCCGGCAACAGCAATGCCTTTACTGGCATGTCAGGCCGTGAGGCGGCCAGAGCGCAGGCCGCGCGGGTGGCCGAAGTGCTGGGTTGCAACCCGGACCACGTGTTCAGTGCCTCCACCGGCGTGATCGGCGTGCCGCTGCCAGTCGATCTGGCACTATCCGGCGTAACACAGGCCCATGCGGCACTGGGCCAGGCCGATTGGCTGGCCGCCACCAACGCCATCGGCACCACCGACACCTTCCCCAAGGCCGCCACGGCCAGCGCCATCGTCGCCGGCACGCGCGTGACCATCGTGGGGATCGTGAAGGGCAGCGGCATGATCATGCCCGACATGGCAACGATGCTCGGCTTCATCTTCAGCGATGCCGCCGTCACCGCAGGCCTGTGGCAGCAGATGCTGCAGGCCGCCGTCGCCCCCACGTTGAACAGCATCACGGTGGACAGTGACACCAGCACATCGGACACGGTGCTGGCCTTCGCCACCGGCGCCGCCGACCATCCCGTGCTCACAAGCATGGATGACGCGGGCGCCGACGCGCTGGCCGCCGCATTGGCAGACGTGTGCCGCCAACTCGCCATCCTGGTGGTGCGCGACGGTGAGGGCGCGCAGAAACTGATCGAGGTGACGGTGTCCGGCGCGGTGGACGATAGCTCGGCCAAGCGCGTCGCCATGAGCATCGCCAATTCGCCCCTGCTGAAAACCGCGATTGCCGGCGGCGACGCCAATTGGGGCCGGGTGGTGATGGCCGTCGGCAAGGCCGGCGAACCCGCCGAGCGCGACCTGCTTTCGATCCGTTTCGGCAACACGCTGGTGGCCGAACAGGGCATGGTCGTGCCCGGTTATGACGAGGCACCGGTGGCGGCGCATCTTGCCGAGCAAGAGGTGCGCATCACCGTCGATCTCGGCCTTGGGCAAGGCCGGGCCCGCGTGTGGACCTGCGATCTCACCCACGGCTACATCCGCATCAATGCTGATTATCGCAGCTGAACGCTGCTGGGGCCGACTACCGCAGCTGGCCCCCTCCCCATAATGGCACTGGGGGCAGGCCGGTTTGAGGGGCATCATCCCGGCCATGATCCCGATCCTCTACCATTATGAAGCCTCGCCCTTTGCCGAACTGGTGCGGGCCGCCTTTGGCGTGAAAGGCCTCACATGGGGCAGCCTGCTGGTTCCCCGCATCATGCCCAAGCCGGACCAGACACAGCTGACCGGCGCCTATGGCCGCACGCCTGTCGTGCAGATCGGTGCCGACATCTATTGCGACACCGGCGCGATTTTGCCGGCACTCGAATCCCTGCCCGGCCCCAGTCTCTATCCCGCGCCATTGGGCCCGCTGCACAGACTGGTGGCAAGCTGGGCCAACGGGCCGCAATTCTTTGCCCATGTCGGCGCGGCGATGGGCGGCATGACGCCCGAAATGATGGGCGAGGATTTCATCAAGGATCGCCAGGCCCGCTTTGGCATGGACCTTGCCGCGCTGGGCCGCGCCGCGCCGCATCTGGCCGGCCAGGCGCTGGTGGCGAGCCAATTGCTTTCGGACACACTGTCCGATGGCCGCGCCTTCATCGGCGGCGACGAACCTGGGGCGGGTGATCTGGCGCTCTACAGCAACATCTGGTTCGTGAAGGCCGTGCCGACAGCGGCAGCCAATTCGGCCGCCATGCTGGCGCTGCCGGGCGTGGAAGACTGGTTTGCGCGCATGGCCGGATTCGGCCACGGCGAGCGGCGCGAAATGACAGCCGATGATGCGTTGGCTGCCGCCCGCGCCGCCACCCCCGCCACGATCAGCGGCGGAGTGGATGCGCCCTACGTGGCCGGCATGATGGTGGGCGTTGCCCAAGAAGGCACGAAGGACGCGCCCAGCGTTGGCCGACTGCTGCGCTGCTGTTCAACCGGAATCAGCATTGCCCGTGAAGTGGAGGACGGGCTCACCGCCCATGTCCACTTCCCGCGCCTGGGGGAGGTCGTGGCGCCGGCTTAAGCCAGCGCGCCCGTCAACCACGCCTTCAGTTCGCCCTTGGGCCGCGCGCCGACCATGGTGGCCGCCGCCTTGCCGTCCTTGAACAGGATCATGGTCGGGATCGACATCACGCCATAACGCCCCGGTGCATCCGGGTTCTCGTCGATGTTGACCTTGACGATCTCCACCCCGTCCAGCTCGCTGTTCAGTTCTTCCAGCGCCGGGGCGATCATACGACACGGGCCGCACCATTCAGCCCAGAAATCGACCAGCACCGGCTTGTCGGCACTGATCACATCGGCATGGAAGCTGGCATCGGTCACGGCTTTGGTCATAGGAAGACTCCGCAAATAAGATTCACGACGGATAGATAGGCGCTGGCCCCGCCGGCTGCAATGCGGCTGATGGCTGCCATGCGCTGAGCACATCGGCGGGCACCTCGATCAGGCGCGGCCCGGCGGTGTAGAGCAGCCCGGCGCGCACCGTGCGGCCCGGAAACACACGGGCCAGTGCAGCGGCATAGGCGCCCATTTGCGCCAGGTGCGATGGCGGCACCATGTCAAGCCCAGCCGGCACGCGGCTGCCGGTCTTGAAATCGACGGCCAGCACTTCGGTCTCGCTCACCAGCAGCCGATCGATGCTGCCGGCGATCACCGCCTCGCTCACCACGGCCGCCACCGGAGCTTCGGTGAGCGCACCAGCCGCGAACACCGCTGCAAAGGCCGGATCGTCGAGCACGGCCAGCACCGTCGCCACAAGTTCCTCAGCCTCCAGATCAGGCACGTTCAGCAAGCACCATTGCAGCGCCACGTTGCGCCGCACGTCAGCCGCCAGCCCCGGTAGCGTTTCGAACAATCGGTGCAGTGCCGTGCCACGCCGTGCGGCGGCCTTGCGGGCGGCATCCGGCGGCGGATCGGCCACCGTGTCTGGCCCCAGACTCGATGGCGCCAGCGGGCGCGGCGGGCGGGCTTCGGTGGGGGCCTGCCGCTGCCACCAGCGATCCGTGGTCAGCAGCGCCGCATCGGGTTTCACCTCGACATCGCGCAGTACCGTCGCCGGGCCAGAGCGGAACTGCCGCACCGGTTGCGGCCAATACGGATCGTCCACCGCCTCCCGATCGGTGAGCGCCTCACCGACAAGGCTGTACCAACTTTCCGGGTGCACATCCCATTCCTTGCAGGGCTTGGTGGCGCCGCCAATGCACAACACTTCCTCGGCACGGGTGAGCGCCACGTAGAGCAGCCGCCGATGTTCGCGCGCGGCTCTGGCGACCCGTTCATTCTGCGCGTCGGTGAGGAAAGCCGGCGGCGCCACCAGTCCGGGCGGCAGCCACAGCGGCAGTTCCGCGTCATTGTTCAGCGCCAGCACCAGCGCACCCTTTTCCGTCGGCGGCACATGGCAGGCATCAGCCATGATCACGATCGGCGCCTGCAAGCCCTTGGCGCCGTGCACCGTCATCAGCCGCACGGCGTCGATGGCGGCTTCGGGATCGCGCTTCACCTCCAGATCCTCGGCGGCCATCCAGGCGATGAAGGCCTGCAAGCTGGCCGCGCCCGCGGCTTCACAGGCCAACGCCTGATCAAGCACGGTGTCGATGGCATCGCGGGCTTCCTCGCCCAACCGCGCCAGCAGCTTGCGACGGCCGGCCAACGGCCCGGAGAGGATGGTTTCGAGGAAACGATAAGGCGACACGTCCGCCGCCAACCGCAGCACCTCGACCAGCACGGCGCGCGGGGCGGCAACGACGGGATCGTCACTGGCCAGCACAGCGGCCCACAAGGTGCCCGGCCGTGCTGCCGCCAGCCCGATGAGCTGATGATGATCAAGGCCGCAGAAGGGCGAGACCAGCAGCGCCGCCAACGTAAGATCATCATCGGGCTGGCAGGCGAATTGCACTAGCGCCAGCAGATCGGCCACGGCCAGCGGTTCGGCCAGATTGAGCCGGTCGGCGCCGGCCACCGGCACGCCGGCTTCGTGCAGCGCCGTCACCAGCGCGTTCATTAGCCCGCTGCGCTTGCGCACCAGCACCAATATGTCCTGCGCCGCCGCCCGCCGGCCACTGGCGGGCAGGATGAGCGCAGTTTCCGGCGCCAGCCAGCCAGCGATGGTCGCGGCGATGCGGCGCGCCATGTCGATGTCCTGCGCCAGCGGCGGGGCTTCATCGTCCTCCGCCTCGTCCTCATCCTCGCTGCCGGCGTCGGGCAGCAATGGCGGCCACAGCATCACCAGCCCGGCACCGGGCTTGTGGGCGACATGCGGCTCCACCCCCTGCGGGTCGAAGAGCTGCGGGCCGACATGGTCGATCACCCGGTCCACCACATCCAATATCGCCGGCACCGATCGGAAATTCACCGTGAGCGGCAGTTCCTTCCAGCGTTCCGGTTCGGCTTCACACAAGCCGACGAAATCATCCTTCATATCGGCATAGATCTGCGGATCGGCGCCCTGAAAGCCGAAGATCGACTGTTTGAAATCGCCGACCACGAACAGGCTGCGGAACTGGTCACGCTGGCCGCGCCCGGAAAAATATTCCTCCACCAGCGCGCGGATCACCTGCCATTGCAACAGGTTGGTATCCTGCGCCTCATCAACCAGCACATGATCGATGCGGCTGTCGAGCTTGAAGCGCACCCAGTCCGCCGCGCCGGGTTCGCCGAGCAGGCGCGCGGCGGCGGCGATCATGTCGTCATAATCGATCACCCCGGCCCGGTGCTTGGCCGCCCGCCAATCCTGCGCCAACCGCACTGCGACGCGCAGGTGGCGGCCGGCAAAATCCAATATCTGCCAGCGTTCCAGATCGGCGCGCAGGCCTAGCAACTGCGTCTGCAGATCGGCACAGAAAGGCCGCCATTCAAGATCTTCGTCATCGAGAGCCTTGGGCACCAGCGTCGTCAGCGCGAGCGGCTCATTCTTGGTGGAATGGAACATCCGCCACAGATCAGGCCACAGCTTCGCCTTGTCGCTGGCTGCCTGAAAACCGGCGAGTGCTCCGGCAAGCTTCTGGGCGTTGACCCCTTTTTGCCGACCCAGCGCCTGCGCGAACTGCTGCAATTTCAGTAACGGCAGCGCCGCGATGCCCGCCGCCAGCGTCGCCGCCTCGCTGTCGCCATCGGCCAGCCCTAGCGCCCGGCGCAGCAGCGGTTCCACCCCTTCCACGCGCAGTTCGGCCAGCGCCGCGCTGTGGCGGGACAGCGCGGCCATGATGGCGTGCAGCCTGGTCTCGCCGCCATCGATCGCGATTTCGGCCACATCAGCCAGAAACTTGGGGTTGGACGTATCCGTGAGTGCGTCGGTCAGCACGCGGCGGCGCAGCAGCGCAGCGGCACGGTCATCCAGCGTCTGAAACCCTGGCGTGATGCCGGCTTCCACCGGGAAGCTGGCGATCAGCCCTTGCGCGAAACTGTGAATGGTCTGGATGGCCAGACCGGCCGGCGCCTCCAGCACGGCGGCAAACAGCCCGCGCGCGTTGGCAAATGTTTCCGCATCGGTGGGCGCACTGATGGCGGCAAGATCGCTGGCCAGCCCGGCCTCATCACAGCCGGCCCAACGCGCCAGCCGCGCCATCACCCGGTCCTGCATTTCGGCGGCGGCCAGCTTGGTGAAGGTCAGGCACAAGATCGCATCCGGCCGCGCCCCGGCCAGCAACAGGCGCAGCACACGCGCGGAGAGCACCTGCGTCTTGCCAGTGCCGGCCGATGCCGCGACCCAGGCATGGACCTCAGGATCGGCAGCGGCGGCCTGCGCCGGCTTCAGCGGTTCCAGCGGCTTGGTGCGTCCCCGGTTCATGCCACCACTCACGATTGGCGCTCCCGCCGGTTGATCCATTCGGCGACGCGGGCGAGATGATCAAAGTCACCCCAGGCCCATTGCGGCTGCAGCTTGGCCGGGAACGGGGTCTGCGAAAGCAGATACTGCGCCACCAATTGCTCAGCCCGGATCAGCGCGCGGGTCACATGATCGGGCACATCGGCGCCCTTGCCCAACGGATTGCTGCGCTTGCCTTTTTCCCGCCCACTGCCGTTCAGCTGCCAATACTCGATGGCACCAGCATTGCCGCCCGGCACCGGCTTGTCACCATGGCGCAAGCCGCCAGCCACCGCGATCCCCAGCCCCAGCGCCAATTGGTTGGCCTCCAGCGCCTTGACCCGCGTGCCCGATGGCGGTGTGCCGGTCTTGTAATCAATCACGCGCAGATTGCCGTCGGCATGGCGGTCCAATCGGTCGATGCGGCCGCTCAGCATCACCCCGCCGGTCAACTCCAACTCGCCCTTCACTTCGGCCAGCATCTGCGCCCAGCCGGCGTCTTCCTCGTTCAATATCTCTTGGCCCGCCCAACCCAGCGCCCGCTGGATGCGCGGCACCCAAGCGGCGGCCAGCAGCGGGAAATGCGAGGTGGCGCTGCTCAGCACTTCGGCGGTGATCTGCTGCAGCTGCGGCAGGCTGCCGTGACGGGCGGCGACCCACTTGTCGAGCACCTCGTGGGCAAGATTGCCGCGCATCATCGCGGTGGGATCCTGATCGAGCGGATCAAGCTTGCGCAGTTTCAAGATATGCTTGGCGTGGAAGGCGAAGGGATCTGCGATCAGCGTGTCGATCTCGGTGATGCTGATGCGGCGGGGGCGAAGGGACAGCGCCGGGTTGGGCCGCGGCTGCGGTGCCGGCCGTGGCCCGCCGCTGGCACCATCCAATGCGCGGGCAATCAGGAGCAGATCGTCCCGGCGCGGCAGCACATCGGCACCAGCGCGTTCAAACTGCGCCACCAGTCGCAGCCACAGGCGTGATGCCACTTGTGGCCCGCCGGCATCGCGGCGTGAACGGGTGATCAGCACGCGCTTGGCGCTGGCAGCGCGCAGGAAATCCTGCGCGGCGAGGCCCTGCGCCCGCGCCGTGCCGGGCAGGCCCAGCGCGCGGCGAATGGCCGGGGCCAGCCATGGATCGGGCGATGGGCGGCCGGGCCAGGTGGCTTCATTGAGGCCGGCCAGCACCAGCGTGTCGGCGCGGGTCAACTGCGCTTCGACTGGGCCCAATATGGCGAGGCGCGGGTGTCCCTGCCCCGGCACGCGCACGCTGGTGCCAGCCATCAGCGTGGCAAGCAGCGCCGGGGCTTCATCGGGGCGCAAGCTGCCGAACAGGGCGCCATGAAGTTCGATTTCGGCCACCAGTGCTGCGAGTTGCCGCCCGTCAGGCCCGGCCCAGGCGCCATCGCCGGCCAGCGCATTGAGCGCATCGCGCAGCGCCTGCATCAGATTGGGCAATGTGATGGCGGTCGCCACGCGCAGGCCATCTAGCGCCTCCAGCGCCGGGGCCAGATCGTGCCACCAGCCCATCAACCGGGTGGCAAGGCGATCGTGACGCCCATCCTTTTCGTGCAACCAGCGATCAAGGCCGGCGCCGGCACCATCGAGACCGGGCGCCGGCCGCACCCCGCGCAAGGCGATATCAGCCAGGCGCACGCCGGCCTCGAACGCGGCATCGTCGACCCGCACCAGCGTGTGCTTCAGCACGGCCAGCAGGCGGGCCGGAGCGAAATCCTCGGCCATCGCCTCCACCAGCGCCAACACCAGCGCGCCGGGCGGGGTAAGCAGCAAAGGTTGGCCCGCCGACGTGTCGATGGCAATGCCCCAGCGCCGGCAATGCGCCGCCACGCGGCGGGCAAGCAGCGGATCGGGCGTGATCAGCGCGGCGCGCTCGCCCGGCCGCTCCAGCGCCTCGCGCAACGCCAGCGCCACCACCTGGGCTTCCTCGGCCGCGGTGGCACATTCGGCCAGCGCCAGGCCATCGATGGCGGCGGGCGGCGGTGGTGGCGGCGCCGTCACGGCGGCCGCCGGGGCCAGCGCCGCCAGCAGCGCCGCAGCGCGTTCAGGCGGGCCATCCAGTTTGCCGCCGTGTGCGGGCCAAGGTTGAACGTCCGCACGCTCCAGCCCGAGCGCGGCCAGCAGTTTCTTCAGCGCCCATTGCGGGTGGCCCGGATCATCACGGCCGCCCTCGGCGCTGCTGATCGGTATCGCGTCCCACCGCGCGGTGCCAGCCTCCGATGGGTCATCATCAAGCCCTGGCAGAACCACCAGCCCCTGCGGCAGGTGCAACACTGCAGCTAGCAGCCGCACAAGCGCTGGGGTGGGATTGGCCAAGCCAGCCGCAACCACCAGGCCGGTGGGCGGCGCCACCTGCCAGCGTGCGATGCTGGCATCGATAAGCGCTGCCAACCGCGATGCGCCTTCAGTGCCGCCATGGCCGGTGCGCGCTTCCGGCCAGACGGCGATGATCAGTTCAAGGAAGGCCAGCGTCTTCTGCCAGTGATCGGCCAGATCCTGGCCGTCGGCGGCAGCGCGCAGGGTTTCGGGTTCGATTTCCTCGGCCAGCAGCGCATCCAGAACCTCACCCAGCGCATCGCCCAGCCGCAGCCGCTCCACCGCCGAACGGTCGCTGCCGGGAAGGCCGCCCGCCAGCCGCGCCAGCTCCAGCCGGCGCAGCAGCGGCGCCACGGCGGGCAGCAGCACATCCGCGCCCGCCGCCAGCCGATCGAAACCGCCGTCATCCAGATCCCCCACCGGCACCATGCGCGGCAGCAGCAGGCCGCCACCGGATTCGGCACCTGATTTGGCATTGGGTAATTGCCGCACAAAGGCTTCGGTGAGCGCCGTCACCGCACGGCGGTTGGGCAGCAGCACCAGGGCCCGCGCCAGCGCCAGCGGATCACCCGCCGTGCGCGCCAGCAACCCGGCCGCCAGCGCATCGGCAAAGGCGACGTGCAACGCGATGTTGAATATCGGTGGGCGCAGAGGCGGGCTGGTCACATCGTCCAGCATAGGGCCAGTTGCAGCGCCTGCCAGCCCCTGATTGGGGATATCGCCATCAGCGCGGCTCTGGTGCAGCGATGTTCCCGACGCCTTGTGGCTGGGGAGAAGACGGCGGGTGCGTGGGCCACCCGCCGCCGCCCCGCCCAGTTGGGAAAAATGGGGTAGAGCTTCAGATCAGGCAGCCGCGCTGCGCTGAAAGCGGGCGCGGACTCGATCCCCGGTGCGCAGCGCATCGGCCGCCAGCGCCAGCATCCTCTGATAGGATTCGGGCGAAATGCCCAGAAAACTGCGGCGGCCATCGCGCTGGCACGGCCGCCGCACGATCAGGCCTTCCTTGGTCATGCCATTGATCCAGCGCAGCGCCGTGGTGCTCGGCACATCGGCGGCGATGCACAGGCTGGTGACCGAGGTTTCGCGGCGCCAATAATGCGCCACCGCCAGATCGAGCAAGATGTCCCACGCCGGTTCACCCAGCGACAGGCCGGGCAGATGGCGGACGCGCAACGACGGATGCGGAACTGGCCTTCCAGAAAGGCGATGCAATCGGCTTCGGCGACATCGGCGCTGCTGGCTTGCGGCTGGCCCACCAGTTTGTCGGCCAGCGCCGCCAGGCCCTGGGCCATATCGGCGACCTGGCGGGCAATGGCGGCGGACGGTTCACCACTACCGGCCAGCGCCTGCAAGGCTGCCAGATCCAGACCGGCAAAATCGGCATGCGACCGGTCATGTACCGGCGTCGCAGCGGGCACAGCCCGATCACCCTCGTGCCCGTTCGACAAGGCCGGTTCGGGCGGGACCCGTTCATTTCCATCCAGGACCGCCTGAGCCTTGTCGGGCTCAGCTGTGGCAGTTCGGGCCGATAGGGTTCCGGCGGTCGGGCGACCGGCACCAAACAAGCCGGAATCGCCGAAGTCGCGCGAAAAACCCGTGTCGTATCCGACGTCTATCATCGAAACTACGCCCCCATAGCCTGCGAACAAACTATGGTTCGCAGACCAAGGTCTCTAACATTTGCTCCACTCTGGTGATGCACAGGGGCTGGTCCATTATGGACAAACCGGCTTGGGAAATGAGTTCATTAAGGTTTAATTCTGGCGACCACGCCGCTATTGGCCCGCCTTCGCCGGGACTGGCGGGCAACATGGCCAGACACAGGCGCGCCGGCGGACACACGGCCAGAAAAGATGGGAAGCTCTCCACCTGCCAGCCAAGGATTTCGGCCAGCATCGTCACCGGTTCGGCCAGCCCCGGCGGCAATCCGAACAGCACCAGCCGGCGCGGTGGCTGCGGGTCTCGGTGTCGGGCTGGGTGCTGGTCCGGCACCGCCCACTCCCCCACAGACGGCACGGCGCCAAAGCCGTCCGGCTGAGCCCAGCCCGGCCATTCGGCGCTTCCCACCTGATCGAAACTGAAGATCCGCTGCGCAACAGTCACTGGCCATCACTCCATCCGCCCGGCGCTGCAGCGCCACTGCGACGATTACGGCGGGTGAATGATCAGCTTGCAGCGGCAAAGCGCGCGAAAAATGGTTACCACTGCAAAACCCGGCGCCACTGGCGTTAGGGGCCAGGCAGCACGCCACTGTCATCCGGCAAAGGCCAGCAATTCTTCCAGCGCCGGTAGCGAAACTGGCAGCACCAGGCGATCCAGCCCCAGGCGCGCCAATTGATCTGCCAGGGCGATGTCATCGGCGTCGACCAGGATCACATTGTCAGTCTGGCGCAGCACCAGCCGAGGCGAGCGCGCGAGCCGATCGGCACCGGGGTCCCGGCCCGGATCGCACTGTGCCCAACCGCCTTGCAAACACCTGTTATTGATCGAACCACCAGTGGCCGATCCGCCCTTTACCAACGCCATTTCGCCCCCGGCCGCTGTCGTCCAAGGCACCGTATCGCGGGCGCCAAAGGCATCCGGAAAGCCGCCAATCCAGCTGCGAATCCGGCCGGTTCCGTCAGGAGGCTCAACCTCCCACCCCAGGACCGCCGCCAGCAATCCGATTTTCTCAGCCTCGTCCGACTGCACCCCCATCAAGCGGATGCAACGACTTGAGCATGCGTCGGCCCTCTCCGACGACGCCGGCGATATTATCTCCACAATTGTTCCCCAACTCAGACCCTCGCACCGATATGGTTAACCGCTTGGTAACGGACGGCAAGATGCAACTCGGTCCATTCTGGTTCTGATCGCCGGTTAACCGTGGAGAGGCACACGCCATCTCGACAGAGCGCCGGCAATTTGCTTCCCTGTCTGTCCACACACACACCACGGGGGGAAATGCCCATGTTCAGCCACATCATGGTCGGCGCCAACGACACAGCCACATCCAAGGCCTTTTACGACGCCACCTTCGCCGCCATGGGCATCGGCCCCGGCCACGCCGACGACAAGGGCCGGGTGTTCTGGATGACGCCCACCGGCATCTTTGCCATCACCCCGCCGATCGACGGCAACCCGGCCTGCAATGGCAACGGCAGCACCATCGGCTTTGCCATGGCCGGCCCGGAAATGGCCGATGCCTGGCATGCCGCCGGCGTCGCCAATGGCGGCACCACCTGCGAAGATCCGCCCGGCGTGCGCCAGGGCGGCATGGGCGCGCTTTACCTCGCCTATCTGCGTGATCCGGCCGGCAACAAATTGTGCGCCCTGTATCGGATGCCCGCCTGATGCGCGGCCTTTCCCTTCTGGGCGCGGCGCTGCTGCTGGCCGCCCCGGCGACACTGCTGCTGGCCGCCCCGGCGGCGGGGCAACTGATCAAGGACAAGCCGGTGCTGACGCTCGATGGCGCCCGCATAGTCACCGATGCTGCCCACGCCGAAGCCGAAAAGCGCGGGCTGAAAGTGACCATCGTGGTTGTCGATCCGGCCGGAATTCTGATTGCGCTGCGCCGGATGGATGATGCGTCGATCGCCGGGCCAGACATCGCCACCGGCAAGGCGCAGACGGCGGCGCGTTTCGGCAACCCCACGGCCCTGTTCGAACAGCGGCTGCAGAAGGAAGGCCAACTGCGCTACCTCACCTTCCCGGTGGGTGTGGTCGCGTCCGAAGGCGGTGTGCCCATCAAGCGGGACGGCAAGACCGTGGGCGCGGTCGGCGTTTCAGGCGCCACCAGCCAGGAAGACGGCCTGATCGCCGCGGCCGGCATCTCCGCACTGGAGGCAGCGCTCGCGCCGAAGAAATAATCCGTCTTTTTGGCTGAATCCGGCCGGTTCACCTGCGCCCTCTTGCCGCTGGTGAGCCGGCCGCGCTATTGAGGCGCGTAACACTGCACAGGAGAGACTGCCATACCACCGCCCCCACGCCGCATGATGAACACGCCCGCGCCGATGACCGGCCCGCGTTATGATGAATTCATCACTGTTCCCAAGGTCCGTGTCATCGATCAGGACGGGGAAAATCTGGGTGTTCTCTACACCCGTGAAGCCATTGCGATCGCACAGGAAGCCGGGCTGAATCTGGTGGAAGTCTCCCCTGGCGCCGATCCGCCGGTGTGCAAGATTCTCGATATCGGCAAGTTCAAATATGAAAGCCAGAAAAAGGCTGCCGCAGCTCGCAAGAACCAGAAGACGCAGGAGATCAAGGAGATCAAGATGCGTCCCAATATCGACGAGCATGATTACCAGACCAAGATGAAGGCCATCAATCGCTTCCTGGAAGACGGCGACAAGGTGAAGCTCACCCTGCGCTTCCGCGGCCGTGAGCTTTCGCATGGCGAACTCGGCCTGAAGCTGCTGGAGCGCGTGCGCGACGAAACCGCAGAACTGGCCAAGGTGGAGCAGTTGCCCCGCCTGGAAGGCCGCCAGATGCTGATGGTGATCGCACCGAAGTAAGTTTCGGTCTCACCCGCAACAATGAACGCCGCCGGCTCATCCCGGCGGCGTTTGCGTTTCCGGGGCCATGGCGTTAACCGGCGGCCATGTCATTCTTTGCCCCCGCCCTCGAAGGCACAAAGCCCGAACGCTATGTGCAGCTGAACCAGCAGTTGGCCGCGTTGATCGGCGACGAGCGTGATTTCGTCGCCAACATGGCCAATATGGCGGCGCTGCTCTTCCACCAGCTGCCCGATCTCAATTGGGCCGGTTTCTACCTGATGCGCGAAGGCGAACTGGTGCTCGGCCCGTTTCAGGGCAAGCCGGCCTGCATCCGCATCCCGCTCGGCCGCGGCGTGTGCGGCACGGCAGCGGCGACCCGCGAAACCCAGCTGGTGCCCGATGTGCACGCCTTCCCCGGCCATATCGCCTGCGATGCCGACAGCCGCTCCGAAATCGTCGTGCCGCTGATCCGTAATGGCATGATCATCGGCGTGCTCGATCTCGACAGCCCGAAACCCGGCCGCTTCGATGAAGACGACCGGGCCGGGCTGGAATCCGCAGCGGGGCTCTTGCTGGGGGCCAGCCTTATGCTCTGAACCTGTACCGCTCGCCCCAAAGAGGGCCGGAGCAAACAGACGCGGATCAGATCATTTCTCCATCTTCACGATCACTTCGGTGCGTTGGTTGGCCATTGCCGCATCAATGCCCTTCATCGCGGCGGCGCGCTGTTCGGCGGAGAGGTCCCTCGATTTCTCGATGGCAGCACGGGCCGCGGCCATGGCCTCGCGCACCTTCTTCTGCATTTCCATGCCGCAAGTGGCGAGCTGCGCCATATCGGCATCGACGGGCAGCTTCACACCGTCGCTTTCGCAACGGGCGCGCATGCGGGTCTTCACCTCGGCCATGCGGGATTCGACGTCCTTGCCAGCCAGCGCGGCGTGCTTGCCGGCCATTTCGGCGATTTCCTGGTGGCGGATCATCACCATCTTCTTGCCTTCGGCGATTTCCATCACCTTGACCATCTCGCCCGGGCCGCCGCCGTGCATCATCATCACGTGCGGGCCGTCGCCGCTGGTCTCGTCCGACACCACCTTGCCATCCTTCATGATGATCTTGCGGACGATCTTCTCGCCGGGCTTGCCTTGCGCGCCGTCGATCTTGTGGGTGAACACCATCACCTTGGGCGCAGCCGGAGCACTGGGCGCAGCCGGCGGCGACACCGGGGCGGGCGGCGACACAGCGGCCGGCGGTGACACCGGCGCGGGCGGCGAGACGGGTGCGGGCGGTGCCGGTGGGGCCGGTGGTGCGGGCTGGGCACCCGACGCGGTGGCGATCAGGCCGCCGGCAGCGAGGCCGGTGACGGCCAGCAGGCCAAATGCACGACCAAAACGGCCCAGCTTGCGATCCTTCATCATGGCAAATCGTTCCTTCAACTGGCTCTTGTGGTTCATGGCGCAGGCGGCGACCGGGGTGGCGACGCAGGCAGATTTCAACACCGCCCGGCCATAGGTGGCGCGGGTGTCACCATCGCTGCCGGCCAGCACGCTAGCATCGCAGGCGAGTTCCTGATCGGCGCGGAAGGCGCGCCAGGCGGCATGGGCAATCGGGTTCCACCAATGCGCCGCCAGCACCACCAGCCCGGCCAGATTGGCGGCAAGATCCAACCGATCATGGTGGGCTCCTTCGTGCAGCAGCGCCATGCGGCGCTCGGCCGGCGAGTAGCGGGTGAGGAAATCGGCCGGCAGCAGAATGCGGCGCTGGATGATGCCGGCCGCCATCGGGCCGGGCACATGGGCAGAGACGATCACGTCCACGCCGCCCTGGCAGGTGAGCAGTTCGCCGTCGCGCACCGCCTGACCAACGAAGCGCACGTGCCGCGCCCATTGGATGGCGAGGAAGGCCACCGCCCCTGCCGCCCACAGGCCGAGCAGCAGAAGCGGCCAATCCGGCAGCAGGCTCACGTCTGGTCCCATCTGCAGCGTGGCCGGCGGCAATGGCTGGTTGTAGAGCGCAGCATCGGCCGGCGGCATCAGCGCCAGCGCCACATCGCCTTCCGGGTTGGATTGCGCCACTGGCACATAAAGCGGCTGCCAGCCAGGAATCGCCGGCAGCACCATGCGCAGCGCCGGCAGTGCCCACAGCGCATAGGCCATATGGGCGCCCCACAGTCGGGCCACCGGCTTGCGCACGGCCAGCACCAGCAGCATCAATAGCGTGGCGCCGATCAGCGCCTCTACCAACCATTCAGGCGTCAGCATCATTGCTTCAACTCCCGGATCAGGGCTTCCAGTTCGGCAATATCGGCAGGGGAAAGCTCGCCGCGTTCGGCCAAATGGGCGACCAGCGGCGCCGGGCGGCCACCGAACAGGCGATCAACCAGCCGGCGCGATTCGCCGGCGGCAATGGCGGCGCGATCAACGGCGGGTGCGTACAGATAGCGGCGGCCATCTTCCGTGGTGGTCAGCGCGCCCTTGGCGGCGAGGCGGGAAAGCAACGTCTTCACCGTCGTCAGGCCCCAGCCAGTGGGTTGCAGCCGGGCCGCCACATCCTGCGCAGTGAGCGGATGCTGTGTCCACAACACCTCCATCACCTGCCATTCGGCTTCGCTGATACGCTCTGACATGATCGGCACCCGAGTCGTTTACATCTGTAATCGATGTATCGACTACGTATGTAGTCGTCAAGCGCTGTTGTATGGGGGTGGGACACTCCTGCGCCTCGCCGGCTTGCTGGTCGATGAATGGCCTGATTGCTTGACGAACCGGGCATGGCGGTGGCAAGCGGACGCCGGCTTCTGCGGGTATGATGTAATGGTAGCCTGTCAGCTTCCCAAGCTGAACGCGCGGGTTCGATTCCCGCTACCCGCTCCACTTTCCTGACCGGT
>NZ_CAMCWT010000012.1:0-52068 GCF_945882885.1 Sandarakinorhabdus limnophila DSM 17366 | reverse complement strand
GCGAAAACGGTACCACTGGCATAGCGGGAAAAGGTGGTCAGCGGCGCGCCATGGCGCAGCGCCAGATATTTGGCGAATACATCCAGCACGCACATCGCGCCGATGCCGGCCAACACCAGCAGGATCGCCGACAGGCGGGAAGGGTGGCTGGCCGACATGCGCCGTCCTTAGCCGCCGCTGTGCGCAGCGTCTACCGGCCCAGTTCGCGGATCAGCCGGGCAGCAAGATAGAGCCGGCGCGGAATGGCATCGATCAGCACATATTCATCCGCACTGCTGTGATAGCCATAGCCCGGCAGGCCCAGCGCTTCCAGCACCGGCACGCCGGCGCGGGCGGCAAAGGCGGCATCCGTGCCACCGCCCGAGCGCGGCAACACGAACAGATCCGGCCCGCCGGCTTCTTGGTAGATGGCGCGCGCTTGGCTGATGAGTTTCAACCCGGCGGCATCGGCGGTAAAGGCCGGCCGGTTGATCCGCACTGTCACCTCCACCTTGGCGCCAGGCAGGGAAGGCGTGGCCACCCGCTGCTTCAGTTCGGCCTCGAAGGCGCGCACCCGCTCGTCACTGGTTTCGCGCAGATCGCCGATCAGCGTCACATCATCGGGGATCATGTTGCGGGCATCGCCTTCCTGTTTCACCTGGGTCCAGTTGAAGCGGCGCTTGCCCTGGCCCTGATCGAGATCCTTGGTGACGGCGATCACATTCGCCGCTTCCACAAGGGCGTTGATGCCCTGTTCGGGTGCATTGCCGGCATGGGCGGCGCGGCCGGTGATGCGCGCCGTCACCGTGTTGGTGCCCGATGTGCCGGCGATCAACCCTTCCATCGGCACGGCACTGGTCGGCTCGAAGCTGAGCACCGCGGTCTGTCCGCGCGCCAGTTCGGTGATGAGATCACCCGATCCCAGCGAGCCGATTTCCTCATCCGTGTTGAAGGCGACGGTGATCTGGCCATAATCAGCCGGCTTCAGCAACTTGAGCGCCGAAAGAATGACGGCAAGGCCGCCCTTGTCGTCAGCAATGCCGGGGCCATAGGCCTTGCCGTTCTCCACCCGCCACGGTGTTTCGGCCAGTTGGCCACGCGTGTAGACCGTGTCCATGTGGGAGAGCAGCAGCAGCTTGCCCTTGCCGGTGCCGGTGAAGCGGCCAACGATGATGTCGCCGCGCGTGCCGGGCTTGCCCTTCATGCGCTCGACACTGGCGCCGCGCGCCTTGAGTTCATCGGCTAGGAGATTGCCGAGCGCCATCAGCCCCTCGGTATCATAACTGCCGCTCTCGATCTTCACGATCCGCTCAAGCGTGGCGAGCGCAGCCGGGGCTTCGGCGGTGGCCGCCTTCAGCAGCGCGGCGTCGGGCTTGGCAACCTTCACGGGCGGCTGCTTCGGCAAGGCGGGAAGCTGAGCCAGGGCGGGCGTTGCGCTGGCCAGCAGCAGGGCGGAAATCAACGACTTCATCATGGGTTCCCCTTTTGACTGTCCATGTTACCGCCAACCGCCGATGCCGTCACCGCCAGATCTTCAGCCCGGTTGACGTTGGCCAGCGGCCCGAGATCGATGGCGCGCGCCCCTGTGCCGGCCACCCAGTGCTGCACCCGGCGCTGGCCGCTACCCAGAAACGCCGCCAGCCCGGCTGCCAGCGCCACCGGCCACATCCCGATCAGTGGTTGCCCCATGTCATGCGCCGGGCCGTCATCCAGTTGCGCCAGCCAGTTGCCGGGCAGGCCGGGGCAATCGACCGGTACGCTGGCGACATGCGTGAAGCCCTGATCAGTCGCGTGATGCAGCGCCGCGTTCAGGCCGCCCAATGGCCCCATATCAGGGCCAGGCCGATCTGGCAGAGCGTGCACGCCGGGCCATTCCCGCCCGGCCACCACAACCGCCTCGCATCCGGAAAGCGCGGCCAGCGCATGATCGATCAGCGGCCGGCCATCGAGCAATGCCAGGGCCTTGTCACTGCCGAAGCGGCGCGACTGGCCGCCGGCGAGGACGACGCCCAGCAGCCTCACTTAGTCTCTTCGAACAATTCCCGGCCGATCAGGTAACGGCGGATTTCCGAGGTGCCGGCGCCGATTTCATAGAGCTTGGCATCGCGCAGCAGGCGCCCAGTGGGATATTCGTTGATATAGCCGTTGCCGCCCAGGCACTGGATCGCCTCCAGCGCCATCCAGGTTGCCTTTTCAGCGCTGTAGAGGATGCAGCCGGCGCTGTCCTTGCGGGTGGTCTCACCGCGGTCACAGGCTTGCGCGACGGCATAAGTATAGGCCTGGGCGGTGGACAGCGCGACATACATGTCGGCCAGCTTGCCCTGCATCAGCTGGAACTGGCCAATGGGCTGGCCGAACTGCTGGCGATCGTGAACATAAGGCACCACCACGTCCATGCAGGCCTGCATGATGCCGAGCGGTCCGCCCGAAAGCACCACACGTTCATAATCCAGGCCGGACATCAGCACGCGGGCGCCATTGCCGACGCCGCCCAGCACATTTTCGGCCGGCACGCTGCAATCCTCGAACACCAGTTCGCAGGTGTCGCTGCCACGCATGCCCAGCTTGTCGAGCTTCTGGGCGGTGGAAAAACCCTTCATGCCCTTTTCGATCAGGAACGCCGTCACCCCGCGCGGTCCGGCAGCGGGATCAGTCTTGCCATAGACCACCAGTGTTTCGGCATGCGGACCGTTGGTGATCCACATCTTGTTACCGTTCAGCACATAATTACCGTTGCCTTGGATATCGGCGCGCAGCTTCATGCCGATCACGTCGCTGCCCGCACCCGGTTCCGACATGGCAAGGCTGCCGACATGCGCCCCGGAAATCAGGTCAGGCAGATATTTTGCTTTCTGTTCGGCTGAGCCCCAGCGGGCAATCTGGTTGATGCACAAATTGGTGTGGGCGCCATAAGAAAGCCCAACACTGGCCGAGGCGCGGGAAAGTTCCTCCACCACCACCACATGCGCCAGATAACCCAGGCCTATTCCGCCATCGGCTTCCGGCACGGTGATGCCGTGCAGGCCAAGTTCACCCATCTTCGGCCACAAATCGCGCGGGAATGTGTTGGTGGCGTCGATCTCGGCGGCGCGCGGCGCGATTTCGGCGGCCGCGAAGGCGCGCACCGTGTCGCGCAACATGTCGATGGTCTCGCCGTGGGCGAAGTTCAGCTGGCTCAGCATCCCAAGGGGTTCCTTATGTCTGTTGTCGCCGTTCTAGTCCGGCTTGGCAGAGGCGGGAAGGGGGCGCTCACAAAACTGTGTTGACGCATCGATACGTTGTTTATACGAAATGATTCGTGATGATGGACAACGAAGCCTCAACGCTGCACAACCGCCTCGCGCTGTTTCGCGCCGAAGCCGGGCTGTCGCGCAAGGATCTGGCCGAACGGGTGGGCGTCAATCCGCAGACCATCGGTTTCCTGGAGCGCGGGCAGTATGGTCCCAGTCTGGAACTGGGCCTGAAGCTCGCCCGCGTGTTCGGCGTGTCGGTGGAGACGTTGTTCAGCCTCGAAGCGTTTGCCCCCTTGGCCCAGCAATTGGCCGCAACCAAGTGAGCTGCATGATGGAGCGTGCAATGAACCCGCCACTGAAACTCTCGCTGCGCACCGCGCGCATGTTGTCGCTGCTGGTGCTGGGCGGCATCGGCATCGGCTATCTGGGCGGCGCTATATTTGCTGAATCCGATGGCAGCGCGCCGATCGGTTTCACGCTGGTGCGCCTTGTTGGCCTGATCAGCGCCGTGATGCTTTTCATCGAAGGCCGCGGGCAGTTGACCCAGGCCAGCGATGCCATGCTGGATGAACGCGAACGGGCGCTGCGCGACAAATCCTATGTCGCCACCCACCAGATCATGGTGCTGGCGCTGTTCGGCTTCTTCCTCTGGTCGATCGTTGCGAAATTCATCGATGGCTGGATGCCGGGGCAGGAGCAGGCGCTTGATCTGCTGTCGGGCTTTGCCATCACCTCGATGGCGCTGCCGGGGATCATCTTGGCCTGGCGCGAAGAGCCGCACGACGACGCGGAGGACGCGGCATGACCCAATTGACACGTTGCGCAGCAGATTTAACAGGCTTCCCGGCCGGAAGGGCCCGGGCCGACAAGGAGCCCCGTCGGCCCGGGCCACAACCGGTTGCAGCCACGGCTTCCCTGCTGCGTCTGCTGTGCTAGCATGATTCGGGCATGGTGGCGGGGAGAGCGTCGATGAGCGAAGCGCTGAGGCGATTTGTGGCCCAATTGGGCCCTGCAGCGCAATTGGCCACCGCATCAGCCCGATCGCCAAGCGCGCAGGCAGGCACCTATCCCGACTGGTCGACGACGCCCGATCGGTGGTGCAATGGCAAGCGCTGGTAACCGCCAGCGCACCTTTGGGTGTCATCACCCTTGCCGCCGATGGGCATTTGCAGATCGATCTTGATGACAGCCCTGGCTGGCATCCGTTCATCGCCATGGCGGGCGAGGCCAGCGGCAGACAGTTCCGGGTCAGCGCACGCTATCGCTGGGATGGCGGCCCGGTTGAAGACAGTGAAATGGCCACGTTCGACAGCACGCTTGGCCGTTATGTCCGGCTTGCCACGGTTTCCGATGGCTCACTGGCCTCCAATGGCTTGCGCTCCCGCTTGGTGGTGGTTGCGCTTGATGGCCAGCCATGGACATTGAACGATGCCTGGGTGGGATGGGTGCAGAGCGGCTGATAGCCCTCAGCCGATTTCCACCAGCATCATGCCATCGGCAACCTGATCACCCACCGCAACATGCACGGTCTGCACGGTGCCGGACACGCGGGCGGTCAGGCGATGCTCCATCTTCATGGCTTCCAGCACCAACAGGCGATCGCCTTCGGCCACGGCCTGGCCCGGCGTCACGTCGACGGCCAGCACGCGGCCGGGCATCGGAGCGATCATATGGGCATGACCGCCGCCGGCATCTTTTGTGCGGGGCGGGCGGGTGCCCAGCGTCCAGCTCTGGCCGGCCATGCGAACGTCCACGCTACCATCCCCTGCAACCACCGTGGCCGGCATCAATTGCCCGCCCAGATCGATCGACAGGCCGTACGCGCCGGTACGGGTGACAGCGACCTCGCCCACGCCGGCCAGCCCGCCGATCCGCCAGCGCGGCCCCCCGGCAGCGCGCAGCGTCAGCGCATGGCGTTCATCGCCCCACCACAAGCGGACATGGGTTTCGGCCGCAACGTTCATGCGGAAATTCAGTGTGCCAAACAGCGTGTTGCGGAGCTCATCCTGCGGCAGTCCCAGCCCCAGCGCGGCGGCGAGTAGTACCGGCGCCGGGCACAGGCCGGGTGGGGCCAATTCTGCGGCATGGCGTGCGATGAAGCCGGTATCGACCTCGCCGGCGCGGAAGGCCTTGGTGTCGGCCAGGCGGGCGAGGAACGCACGGTTGCATTTCAGGCCCGTCACGATGGTGGCATCCAGCGCGCCGACCAACCGATCGATGGCCTGCTCACGTGTCGCACCATGCGCGATCACTTTGGCGATCATCGGATCATAATCCAGCCCGATGCGGCTGCCGGTTTCAACGCCAGTATCGATGCGAACCCCGGGGCCGGCGCCGAATTGGAGGGTTGAAATGGTGCCGGTGGCGGGCAGGAAACCGCTGTCCGGATCTTCGGCATAGAGCCGGGCTTCCATCGCCCAACCGTTGACGCTGAGCTCGTCCTGTTTTCTCGGCAGCGGCTCACCGCGAGCAACGCGGATCTGCCATTCGACCAGATCCTCACCGGTGATGCACTCGGTTACCGGGTGCTCCACCTGCAGGCGGGTGTTCATTTCCATGAAGTAAAAGGCGGGGTCGCCCGACAGATCAACGGTGTCGAGATCGAGGATGAACTCCACCGTGCCGGCGCCCTGGTAGCCGATGGCATGAGCGGCGGTGACGGCGGCAACCCCCAGTGTGTGGCGCAACTGGTCAGAGAGGCCGGGGGCGGGGGCTTCTTCGATCACTTTCTGGTGGCGGCGTTGCAGCGAACAATCGCGCTCGAACAGGTGAACGGCATTGCCGTGACTGTCGGCGAACAATTGCACTTCAACGTGGCGCGGGCGCTGGATCAGTTTCTCCAGCATCACGCCGGCATTGCCGAAGGCAGTTTCGCCCTCGCGCTGGGCGGCCATCAGGGCTTCCTGGAATTCGTCTGCCGAATGCACGGCGCGCATACCCTTGCCGCCACCGCCGGCCACCGCCTTGATCAGCAGCGGGAAACCGACACCTTCGGCGGTCTTCTGCAGCCGCATTAGGCTCTGGTCCGTGCCCTGATAGCCAGGCGTGATCGGCACGCCGGCTTTCTTCATCGCGGCCTTGGCGGTGTCCTTCAGCGCCATCACCCGCATGGCGCTTTCCGGCGGGCCGATGAAGATGATCCCGGCCTTTTTCAGCGCCTTGGCGAAATCGGCATTCTCGGAAAGAAAGCCATAGCCGGGGTGAATGGCATCGGCGCCGGTGCGCTTGGCCGCTGCGATGATGGCATCCATGTCGAGATAGGCGCGGTCCCCCGCCAGCGGCACGGCCTGGCCGGCTTCGCGCACGAACGGCGCGTGCGCGTCGGCGGCCGAATGGACGGCAACCGTGGCAATGCCCATGCGATGCGCAGTGCGGATGATGCGGCGGGCAATTTCCCCGCGATTGGCGATCAGGATTTTCTGCATGTCTCTCACTTCGGCGGGCAGCCCTTCGGGTCGGCCGTCCAGCCGAACGTCGTCAGCAGCCATTTGCCGTCGATCTTGCTCCAGCCGACACTGTCCACGCCGCAATGGATGCGCTTGCCGTCGATATCGAGCGTGTAAGGCGCCCAGACATGGGCATAATCGCGGGTAACCAGCACCTTGCTGCGCACGATGCGTTCATCAAACTTGCGTGGCGGGGCGTTGCGGAAATTGTCGAACAATTGCTGGCGGGTCATCACGCCGAACTTGCTGCCGCCTTCGGGCGGGAAGCGCAGCACCTGGATGGTCAGCGTGGGATGCGTCATCGCTTCGGCACCATTGGCATCGCCCTTGTTGAGCGCATCCATGAAGGCGTTGGTGGCGGCGAGCACTTCGTCCTTGGGCGCTGCCACAGCCGGCGCGGCCAGCAGCAGCGCAGCGGCAAACAGCGGCTTCATTTTTTTCAGGTTCATGGCACCCATGATGGTTTCCCCTTGCTGAGGAAGGCAGATATGCCTTCGCGGCCTTCTTCACTCACCCGTCGCGCGGCGATGCGGCGGGCGCTTTCCTCGCGCAGCTCTTCACTGATTTCGGCACCGGCGAAATCCAGCGCCAGAAGCTTGGCATCTGCCACGGCGCCGGGCGCGGCCTGTCCGACGTGGGCCAGCCAGTGTGCCACCACGGCTTCGGCCGCGTCTTCATCAATGGCGGTTTCGTTCACCAACCCCATGCCCAGTGCTTCGTCAGCGGTGAACGCCTCCGCAGTAAGGAACCAGCGCCGCGCCGCCGCACCGATCTTTGCCAGCACGAAGGGCGAGATGGTGGCCGGCGTCAGGCCCAGCCGCACTTCGGAAAGGCGGAACTGCGCGCCCTCGATCGCCACCGCCATATCCGCACAGGCGACAAGTCCCACACCGCCGCCGGTGACATGGCCGTGGGCAACAACGATCACCGGTTTCGCGCAATCATTGATGGCGGCCAGCATGTTGGAAAGCCCCATGGCGTCGGCCTGGTTCTCCGCTTCGTTCCAGCCGGCCGCAGCGCGCATCCAGTCCAGATCGGCGCCAGCCGAAAAGCTCTTGCCGTTGCCCGCCAACACGATGGCGCGCACGTCGTCAGCCTGGCCGAGGCGGGTGAAGGCCTCTTCGAGCGCCGCGATCAGCTCGGCATTGAAGGCGTTGTGCCGCTCCGGCCGGTTCAGGGTCAGCCGCGCCGTGCCCCAATTGTCGAGGGTTTCGTCCAGCATCGCCATCACATCCGGAACGTGCCGAACCGAGTTTCCGGCACCGGCTGCTGCAAAGATGCCGCCAGGCTCAACGCCACCACGGCGCGCGTGTCTTCCGGCGCGATGATGCCGTCATCCCACAGGCGGGCGCTGGCAAAATAGGGATTGCCCTGCGCTTCATATTGCGCGCGGATTGGCGCCTTGAACGCCTCTTCGTCGGCGGCGTTCTTGAAGCCGCCGCCCTTCACCGCCGCCAGCACGCTCGCCGCCTGTTCGCCGCCCATCACGGAAATGCGGGCGTTCGGCCACATCCACAGGAAGCGCGGGGAGTAAGCCCGGCCGCACATGCCATAATTGCCGGCCCCGAAACTGCCGCCGGTCACCACGGTGATTTTCGGCACGGCGGCGCATGCCACGGCCGTCACCAGCTTGGCGCCATGCTTGGCGATCCCTTCATTCTCGAAGCGGCGGCCGACCATGAAGCCGCTGATATTCTGCAGGAACAACAGCGTAATACGCCGCTGGCAGGCCAGTTCGATGAAGTGCGCGCCTTTCTGCGCGCTCTCTGAAAACAGGATGCCGTTGTTGGCGATGATGGCGACCGGATAGCCTTCGATATGGGCAAAGCCGGTGACCAGTGTCTCGCCGTAACGTGGCTTGAATTCCTGCAGTTCCGAATCATCCACCATCCGGGCAATGATCTCGCGCACGTCCACCGGCACGCGGGTATCGATGGGGGCGAGCGCATTCAGTTCGCTCGCATCAAACAGCGGCGGCCGTGCCGGGCCGCGCGCCACGGCGGGTGCGGCGGGCAGGGTGGCGACGATGCGGCGGGCGATGCTCAGTGCATCCTCGTCATTCTCGGCGAGGTGATCGGCGACGCCCGAAATGCGCGTATGCACATCACCGCCGCCCAGATCCTCGGCGGTCACTTCCTCGCCGGTGGCGGCCTTCACCAGTGGCGGCCCGCCGAGGAAGATCGTGCCCTGGTTTTTCACGATGATCGATTCATCTGCCATCGCCGGCACATAGGCGCCGCCCGCGGTGCAACTGCCCAGCACGGCGGCGATCTGTGGGATGCCATTGGCGCTCATGTTGGCCTGATTAAAGAAGATGCGGCCGAAGTGATCGCGATCGGGGAACACTTCATCCTGCCGGGGCAGGTTGGCACCGCCGCTATCGACCAGGTAAAGGCAGGGCAGGCCATTCTGCGCCGCGATTTCCTGGGCGCGCAGATGCTTCTTCACGGTGATCGGATAGTAACTACCGCCCTTCACGGTGGCGTCGTTCGCCACGATCACGCACAGCCGGCCTTCCACCTGGCCAACGCCTGCGATCAGGCCGGCGGCGGGTACATCTTCGCCATAAACCTCGTGAGCAGCGAACTGGCCGATTTCGAGGAAGGCGCTGTGCGGATCGAGCAGCGCTTCAACGCGCTGGCGTGGCAGCAGCTTGCCCCGCGCCACGTGTTTTTCGCGCGCCGCCGCCGGCCCACCAAGGGCAATGCGCGCGGCCTTTTCGCGGAGTTCAGTGACCAATTCGGCCATGGCAGCAGCCGTGGTGCGGGCTGACGGGGGAAGGGGTTGACCAATGCGGGGCATATTGGCGGGTATGGCCGATGTTGGCCATGCGCTCAATGGTCAAAGCGACTACAGCGAGCCCAACCGTCAGGACCGTGCTGAACCCCAAAGAAACGGCCAAGCTGGTCTGTGTTCAACACCATATGCGGCGGGCCATCGGCGATCACCGCGCCGTTGGCAATCAACAGCAGCCGGTCACAGCGCCGAGCCAGGTCAAGATCGTGCAGCGCCAGCACCACGCCAGCGCCGCGCGCGGTTTCGGACGCCAGCAACGCCATAACGTCCAGCCGGTGTCCAGGATCGAGATTGGCGATCGGTTCATCAAGCAGCAGCCACGTCGGCCGCGCCACAATGGCGCGTGCCAGCAAGACCCGGGCGCGTTCGCCGGTGGAAAGCTGGGCCACCGGGCGATGCGCCAGCGCCGCGGCATCGCAGGCGCTGAGCGCGGCGGAGACCGCGGCCGGATCGGGCGCGGCCGCCGGACCAAGGCCAAGCTGCACCAACGCGGCCGCCGGGATCGGCCAAACGGCATCGCGGCTTGCTGGCAGCCAGGCCAGCCGCTGCGGGTGTGGTAGGAATGGTTGCCCGTCCAGCCGCACCGTTCCAGGCCCGCGCGAAAGCCCAGCCAGCGCCTTGAGCAGCGTTGTCTTGCCGGCGCCATTTGGGCCGATCACGCCTGTTAGCTGGCCGGGGTGTAGCGTCAGGCTGGTCGGCGCCAGCATCGGCGGGCGGGCGAGATCAATGGCCTCCAGCATCAGCGTCGCCCCATGATCAGGCACAGGAAGAAGGGGGCGCCGATCAAGGCAGTGAGCACGCCCAGCCGGAGATCGAGCCCGGCCGGCAGCAACCGCACCGCGATGTCCGCAGCGCTCAAGAGGGCCGCACCGGCCAGCGCAGAAGGCGCGATTGCCGCGCCGGGGCGGTGGCCGACATAGGGGCGAACGAGGTGCGGCACGATCAGGCCGATGAAGCCGATGCTGCCCGCCACCGCCACGCCGGCACCGGTCGCCAGCGCGATGGCGAGCACCACGCGGGCCTGCACGGCGGAGAGGCCAACGCCCAGCGACTGCGCCACCTCTTCCCCCAGCGCCAGCGTGTCCAGCGCCGGGGCCGCGCGCAGCAGCAGCACGATACCAATCAGGATCAGGGGTGCTGCCAGCGCCAGTTGCGGCAGGCTGCGATCATTCAGGCTGCCCATCAACCAGAACATCAGATCATAAAGCGCGAAGGGCGACGGCGCGAGGCTGAGCGCCAAGTTGATGGCAACGCCAAGCAGCATGGAAACGGCGACGCCGGCGAGCACCAGCCGCGTCGCACCGGCGCCCCGCCCTGCCAGCGCCAGCAATAGCAGCAGCGACAATCCGGCCCCGGCCAGGCCACCAATGGCCATGCCGATCACCCCAGCACCGAGGAAATAGCCGGCCAGCACCGCGCCCAGCGCCGCACCGCTGGATGGCCCCAGCACATCAGGCGAAGCCAGCGGATTGCGAAACAGTGCCTGTGCCGCCGCTCCCGATGCACCCAGCCCGGCCCCGATCAGCAGTGCCAGGCCCGTGCGCGGCAACCGCAGCTCGATGAACAGGTTGCGCGCCAGTTCGGGATCGCGTGCCCACAGCGCCGCAAGATCAACCGGCCCCAGCGCCAGCGAGGCCAGTGCCAGCACGGCACAGAGCAGGGCGAGGCCTGTCCTCATGCGGCCAGCGCCTTTCTCAATCGGGCAATTTCTGCCGGCATCGCGGCGCCGCCACACAGGAAGGCGCGGCCATCGGCCTCCACTTGGGTGACGCGCAACTGGCGCAGCGCCGGATGCTGACTCCACGCCTGCGGGCCAGACAATTGCCCGCGCCGATAGACATTGCGGATCAAGATCGAAGGCGGCTGCACCAACAGACGTTCCAGGCTGATCTGCCCACCTTGTTGCTGCGCTATGCCGGCCAGCCGCAGCCAGCCGGCGGCCAACCCGTCCATTGCAGGGGCCAGTCCGCTGCCGCCAATCATCAGGCCGGGTCGCGCCTTTGGTGCTGAGGCCGTGAGCGCTGCCACACGGGCAGCAAATGCGGTACCCGCAGGCGTATTGCCCACCAAGGCGGCGACCTGCTGCACCTGTGCTACCACCGCCACCGGGCTGGTGGGGTAGGGCAGGGCGATCAGCCTGATCCGCAGCCGTGCCGCCAGTGCGACGCCTTGCGGATCATGGCCCATGGTCAGCACCAGATCAGGCCGCTGTTCGATGACCTCGCTCAACTGCCCCGAATTGGTGGCAAGTCCACGCGCCTGCCTGGCCAGCGGGCTTTCTTGTTCGTCGGCGCCAAGCCGGCTGATGTTTGCGATCTGGCCAGGGCGGGCAGTGAGCAGCAGATATTCATCCGTGCACAGGTTGAGGCTGACGACGCGCGCAGGGGTGGCGGCACTCACTGCCCCCGTAGCCATGCTGGCAAAGGCCAGCATCCACCGCGCCGCAAGCGCCCAAGCCATGGCCAAAGGCACATCCCGCTCAGCGGTGTATGCTGGCCTGCGCCAGTATGATGGGGGAAGGGGGGCAGACGCCTGCATCACAGCCGGAACCTGATGCCGCCGTGGGCCGTAAGGCCCGGCCCGCGATAGGCGAACACGTCAACCTGGCTGGCATCCAGCGCGTTTTCCACCCGTGCGGTCAGATCGATACGGGGGCTGATGTGCCACGCGCCGGCCAGCGTGAGCAGTGTGTAGGCCGGCAAGGTGACGGGCACGAAGCGGGCAAAATCCGTGTCACCGCGTGCACCTGTGATGGCGGCGGCAGCAGACAGATCGAACGACCGGCTGCTGTAATTGAACGCGACGCTGCCACTGTGGCGCGGCCGGCGCACTTCGCGGACCAAGGCGCTGCCGGCGACCTGCTGCTGGTTGGCATCAAGATAGGTGTAGCTGGTGTTGAGCGTGAGCCCCCTGGCCAGTTCGGCCCGGCCTGCCACTTCCACCCCGCGGCGGGTGCTGCGGCCGGTGGCATTGGCAACGCCGGCGATGAAGGTGGTGCTGTTGAAGGTGCCGATGATTTCGTTGGTGAGATTGGCATCGAACAGGGTGACATCGAAACTGTGGCCGCCCGCGGCCCAACCGATACCGGCTTCGACGCCGCGGCTGCGTTCCGGCACCAGATTGGGGTTGCCCTGGAAGGAGCCTGGGAAGAAGCCGAACTGATCGAAGAAGGTTGGATCGGCGATGCCGGTACCAAAGGCGGCGTGCAGGCGGACATCGCCGATCGGGGCCACGGCGTCAAATCGCACGGTGGTGGCATCGGCGAAACGGTCGTTCATGTCGTGGCGCAGGGCAGCGCCAGCGGCAAAACCGTTGCTGGTGGACAGCCGATATTCGCCAACAAGGCTGGTCTGGCGACGGCGCTGGCGCTGGTTCGAAGCGGCTTGGGCGTTGGCGTCGCTGCTGATGAAGCGTTCGGTTTCGATGTCGAGCGCACCGGTCAGGCTGTGGGTCAGGTTGCCCGCCTGCACGCGGTCGGTGGATTGCAAGCGGAACAGATCCCGCTCACCATCGCTGCGGTTCTGGAAGGCGTTGGCGCGGCGATTAATGTTGTCGGCGCGCACGCCCATGAAACTGGCGCGGGTGGTCCATTGTCCGTCAAGCAGTGCCAGCGCGGCTTCGGCGCGCAGTGCAGTCTGGCGGCTTTGGGTTTCCAGCGGTTCGTCACGCGGCACCCCGGTGACGAAGTTGAAGCCATCAAAGCGCGACGTCGAATCCTGGTGGCGGCCCACCAGCAGCAGGGTCAATCCCGAGACGGCCTTCCATTCGATGCGACCATGGGCGGTGACATTGTCATAACCGTCCTTGTCGCCGCCGACGCGCGCGATGTCGTACCCATCGGTCGACAGGCCCGACAATTGCCCGCTGATGCTGATGCTGTCATCGGCCCAGCCGCCACCCGCGCCGCCGCGCACGGTGCCAAGGCTGCCGCCTTGCAACTCGCCATAGAGCATGCTGCCGCGCACGGGCGCTCGGGTGGCGAGGCTGATGACACTGCCAATGGCCTGGCTGCCCCACAGGGCCGATTGCGGCCCGCGCAGCACCTCGATGCGCTCAATGCCGTGGCTGAGCAGCGTGTCGATGCGGAACTCGCCCGACGAGGCGGGGTCATTCATCTCGATGCCGTCGATGAAGCTGATGCTGTGATTGGCTTCGGCACCGCGGATGCGGATTTGCGTCTGCGCGCCCAGCGGCCCGGTCTGGGCGACCGCGACGCCGGGGATGAGCGTAAGATAATCCTTCACCAGCGGCAGGCTCAGTGCCTCGATTTGCGGCAGGGTGATCTGGCTGATGCTGATGCCGGTTTCGGCGAGGCGGATCATGTTGCGGCTGGCGGTGACCGTGATCGGCGCCGGCGTTTCGCGCAGGATGATGATCTGATTGTTGGGCGGAGCCGGCGTGGCGGCAATTGCGGCCTGGCTGGCGAGCACGATAAGCGGAAGCATGGACACGGACTTTCGTTCGGCCCGGACGGATGCCGGGCACAGGTTGGCGACACGAAGTCGCCACGAACGAAAGGGCAGGCGCGCTGCTCCATCATCTCACGCACCGCTGGTCCCGGCAGGCGTGGGGCGACCGCCAGCAGCCACAGGTGGCCACGGACGGAACGGCAGGTCTCCTGGCTTGCGGCTCGTGGCGCTGGTGCTTCGCCTTCCCAGAAAACCGGTGGCCCGGTTGCCCAGTGGCATGTGAAGCATCAGCTGGCCGCTTACAGTTGCGGGCACAGCGCCGGATTCACACCGGCTTCCCTATTCTCCCGCCGGCGAAGGCGGGCACCGTTCGGGAGCAGGGTTACGCCTGTTGCAATCGGGCGGTCAAGCCGCTATACTTCGCGTTCAATTTTCCAGGGCCGGTCGGAACCGGTCCGCACCGAAGGAAACGATCATGAAGTCCGGCATCCATCCCGCCTACCACAGCATCACCGTCAAGATGACCGATGGCACCACCTACCAGACCCGCACGACCTGGGGGAAGGAAGGGGATACGATGAACCTGGAAATCGATCCGACCAGCCACCCGGCGTGGACCGGTGGCAGCGGCCGCATGCTCGATGCCGGCGGCCAGGTGGCGCGCTTCAACAAGCGTTTCGCCAGCTTTGGTCTGGGCAAGAAATAAGTCAGCCGATCAAGCTGATGTGAAAAGGGCGGTCCGCAGGGGCCGCCCTTTTTCGTTTCAGCCTGTTACCATCGCCTTGGCGGCGGCATAATCCGCCTTGCCGTTGGGCGCGCGGGGCACCTTTTTGACAATGTGCACCGTCTTGGGCGTCTTGTAGCCGGCTAGGTGCTGGCGCACGTGGGCGCGCAGTTCTTCCACGTCCACCGGGGCATGAGCTTCCACCACGGCGGTCACGCACTGGCCCCATTTTTCATCGGGCAGGCCGAACACCAGCGCATCATCGATGGCGGCGTGGGTTTTCAGCGCTTCTTCCACCTCTTCGGGGAAAACCTTCTCGCCGGCAGTGTTGATGCACTGGCTGCCACGGCCAAGCAGGGTGAAACTGCCATCTTCCTCGATGATGGCGAAATCGCCAGGGATGGAATATGGCTTGCCGTCGATTACCGGAAACGTCGCTGCGCTTTTCACCGGGTCTTTCCAATAGCCGCGCGGGATCAGGCCGCCGCGCGCGATGCGGCCCATGGTGCCGGTCGGCACGGGCTTCATGTCGTCACCGATGATCAGCGTGTTGCCATCGGCCATGAACTTGGTCGGCGCCCCGGCATTGTCCTTGGTCTGGGCGGCGGCACCCAGACCCAGGCCCTCAGAACTACCCAGACTGTCGACGATCATCAGGTTCGGCGCATGGCCGAGCAGGCCAGCCTTGACCTCCGGTGACCACATGGTGCCGGACGAAATCATGATCTCCACCGTGGCGATGCTGCCGATGCCAGCATTCAGCGCCTTCAGGATCGGACGGGCAAAGGCATCACCGACGATGACGACATAATCGCATGCCTCGCTGGCGCAGGTGGTGGTGGCGTGGCCGGCATCAAAGGTTGCACCGGGCAGGGTGACCAAGGTGCCACCCCGGCACAAGGTGCCCAGCGCCACGATAAGCCCGGTGCCGTGCATCAGCGGCGGCAGGATCATCGCCTTGCGGCGGCCAACGCCAGCGGAGAGATCGGCGGCATGGGCGGTCCTGTCGTGCACTTGTGCCGGATCGATGCCGGGGTTCATCAGGCCCCACAGCGCCGCCTGATCCCACATCACGCCCTTGGGCAGACCGGTAGTGCCACCGGTGTAGATGAACAGCATGTCGGTGGACTGATGGTCTTGTGGGGGCAATATGTGCCCGGCGTTGGCTTCGGTTTCGAAATCCAGCGCAAAATCCAGTGTTTCGCCGCCGACCTGGATCCAGACCTTCGTGGGCAGCCGGCCGCGGATGGAATCGACCAGCGGCGCAAATTCGGCGTCATAGACGCATACGGCCGCATCGCTGTTGTCGAGAATGTACCACAGCTCTTCGCCGGTATAGCGGTAGTTGACGTTCACATGGACCAGCCGGGCGCGCAGGCAGGCGATCATGGCTTCGGCATATTCGGCGCTGTTGCGCATCAGCAACGCGCAGCGATCGCCGGCCACGGCCCCGTGGTGCAGCATTGCCGCCGCCAAGCTGGCGCTGCGCGCGCCCACTTCGCCCCAGCTGCGACGTGTGTCGCCATGCACAAGTGCCGGCTGCCCCGGATCCAGCGTGGCCACCACGGCTTCGAGAATGGCACCAAAGCTCAGCTCTTGCGGCATGTCTGTTCTCCCCGCCGGCCAATCTAGGGCAGCGGGGGGATGCGTGCAGCCTCCCTTATGGAAGGGGAGTGAAGCGGCTCAGCTGTCGGGCTGCAGCAACCTGTGCAGGTGGACAACGACATATTTCATCGTCGCATCGTCCACCGTGCGTTGGGCGGCAGAGCGCCAGGCGGTCTCCGCGCTCTTGAAATCGGGAAAGACGCCGACAACGTCGAGATTGGCCGGATCGATGAAATCGACGCCCTGTGGATCGGCCACGCGGCCACCAAATACCAGATGCAATTTGCTCATGCGCGTCGTCTAACCGCAGACACAGCTACGCGCCAGTGGCGGCTTGTGCATACTCGCCCTGCAAGCGCTGCATGGTAACGGCAAACCAGGCCTCGAAATCCGGCCCGGCCCAGGCACGGTGATTGCCGACGCGGTAGCATTCGGCATTGCGCATGTAGAATTCGGCGTTGATGCGGTTGGGCAAGCGGTTATTGCGGGTGGCGATCACCTTGGCTGGGCTGCCGACAATGATGCTGTTCTCCGGCGCCTCGAACCGATCCTTCAGATAGGCATGCTGGCCCACGATGGAGCCACTGCCCACCTGTGCGCCGTTATAGACCGTGGCGTTGATGCCGATCAGGCAATGATCGCCCACCTGGCAGCCGTGCAGCGTCACATGGTGGGTCACGCTGGTGTAGGCGCCCACCACCACCGGGTTGCCCGGATCGGTGTGGATCATCACGAAATCCTGGATGTTGGCACATTCGTGGATTTCGACATGGGCGGTTTCGGCGCGGATTACCGCGTTGCACCAGATGCTGGCGTGCGGCCCGATGGAGACATGGCCATAGATCTGGGCCGATGGGTGCACGAAGGCGGTGGGATGAATGTCGATCCGGCTGGTCATGTCATCCCGCTTGCTATTTCGCGTTCACCGCCAGGCTCTTGGCGTTGGCACTCTTCAGGAATGTCACCAGCGCATCAAAACCGTTCTTGCTGATGTAGCTGGCAAAGTCCACTTCCTGGGTGAGCGACAGGTTCACACCGGCCACCACCAGATTGTTGACCATGAGCCTGCTGCCCTCCGATTTCACCTGCCAGATTGTATCAATCGGCTGGGCGCCGGGGCGGGTGACGCGCGTATAGACCTCCGTGAACGGTCCGCGGCCCAGCGTGCGCTGCACCTGTCCCTTTGCATCGGCATAATCATAAAGCCGATCCGCATAGGCATTCAGCACGAATTCCGGGAAGGCGGCGCGATAGGCGTCCAGCTGGGCCGGCGAAAGCGTCGCCTTCTGGCGGCGGATCAGGCGCATGCCAATATCATCCAGCGCGACATTCTTCGTCAGGATGGCGCGGAACTTCGCCCGCGCGGCGGCCTTGCTCAGTGATTTGTCGTGCAGCACGCCAAAGCCTTCGCCGATCATGCCGTCGATGAACGGGCGCGCGGCCGGATCGCCGGGGTTGGCAGCGGTGGCCGTGCCGACCTGGGCGACGGCAGGAAAGGCGGGCAGGGCAGCGGCAAGCGCGGCCGTGATCAGGATCGGATGTTTCATGGCTGGTAGCTGTGGCCGGAGTCGCCTGAACCCAGCATCAACGGCTCGTCACTCGTCGGGCCAATGCACCCAGGCTGCGCTTTTCGGCCGTGCTGGTCGGGAACAGCAGCGCCAGCGCCGCGCCGGCGGCAATGCCGGCGAGAATCGCGATCACCGGATTGTCCTGCACCAGCGCGCGGGCTTCGTCGCCCACGTCGCCGTCCGTGGCGGCGGCCGTCAGCGCGCTGTCTTCATAATCGCTGTAATCGTCCAGATCATGGCCCAGATCGATCTCGGCCTTGGAAATGCGGTTGCCGGCATAGAGCGCCAGGCCGATGGCGGCGACAGCCGCGCCGGTGGCCACCGGGTGCGCCTTCACCACGTTGCCGGCATCGCGGGCCAGATCAGACCCGCGCGCTTTCACCACGGTCAACGCCTCATCCACCATCCGGCGCGGGGTGAGACGGTCGGCCAGGTTATTGACCTCATCAACCAGCGATGCGCCGGCATCATCGGCCGCGCGGGCCAGGTCCTCGATGGTGGCGGTTTCGGTCATGGGCGGGGCTCCTTGGGCTCTGGCGCCTTGCGGTTGGTCTTGGCGGTGAAGCGATCAATCTGCACCTGCAATGTGGCCATGGAACGTCGCGGCGCAAGATCAATTGCCGCCAGGCGCGACAGGCCGTGCCTAGCCAGCACCCACGCCGCCACGGCGCTCACCAGCGCCACGATCACGCAGGCCGCCACCGGGCCAACCACCTGCGCCAGCGCCAGCACGGCGGCGACCAGCACCAGGGTCAGTGCCGTGAACAACAGGCCCGTCGTCGCCAGCAGCATCAGCAGCGGCGCCCGCAAGGCCCCGGCATTGGCGCGCAGTTCTGCCGCCGTCAGCCGCGACAGATTCTGCATCAGCAGCAGGAAACCGCCAACGAGATGCCGCGCTTGGGCTGCAAGGCCGGTGCCAATGCCCATCAATCGCGCGCCGCCTTCAGCATGCGTCCAGCCAGAAAGCCCACCGCAATGGCAATGCCCACCGCCGCTGCCGGCTGGGCCCGCACCAGCGCGCGGCCATCTTCCACCAGTTCTTCCACCGATTTTTCGGCCAGCGCATCGGCAATGGCATCGATACTGCCCGTCGCTTCACCCACCAGCTTCGAAACAGGCGCGGCACCTTCCGGCAGATTATCCACCAGCAGATCAGCAAGGGATTTCAGCCCGCGCACCTGCCCCACCAGGCTGTCACGTGCATCTTCCACAAAGGAGATCAGCCGATCGCGCGCAAAGTCCAGCAGGCCGTCAAACCCACTGCTGCGTGGCGCAGCGACGCCAATGTTGCTGTCGTCATCATTCCAGTCGCTGGCATCGATCGGCAGTTGATCAGTCATCGGGCCATCCACATCAGGTCATGCTTGCCCGCACGGGCTCACCTCTCTATCTGGCGTGGCGGACGCCGCTGCGCAAGCAGGCAGGTTCACCTATGGCAAAGGGAACGCCCGACCATGACCGCGATTATCGACATTCACGCCCGCGAAATCCTCGACAGCCGCGGCAATCCGACCGTGGAAGTGGACGTGGTGCTGGAAGATGGCAGCACCGGCCGCGCGGCCGTGCCGTCGGGCGCTTCGACGGGCGCCCATGAAGCAGTGGAGCTGCGCGATGGCGACAAGAGCCGTTACCTGGGCAAGGGCGTGCTCAAGGCGGTCGCGGCCGTGAATGGCGAGATTTACGATGCGCTGGCCGGCATGGAAGCCGAAGAACAGGGCGCGGTTGATGCGGCCATGATCGAACTGGACGGCACCGCCAACAAAGGCCGGCTCGGCGCCAACGCCATTTTGGGCGTTTCCCTGGCTGTTGCCAAGGCGGCCGCTGATTCGCGCGGCCTGCCGCTGCACCGCTATGTTGGCGGCGTTTCGGCGCGGCTGCTGCCGGTGCCGATGATGAACATCATCAACGGCGGCGCCCATGCCGATAACCCGATCGACGTGCAGGAATTCATGGTGATGCCGGTGGGTGCCAGCAGCATTGCCGAAGCCGTGCGCTGGGGTGCCGAAATCTTCCACACGTTGAAGAGCGAACTCAAGGCACAGGGCCACAACACGGCGGTGGGCGATGAAGGCGGCTTCGCGCCCAATTTGAACGGCACCCGCGCCGCGCTCGATTTCGTCATGGCCGCCGTTGAAAAGGCCGGCTTCAAGCCCGGCGACAACGTGATGATGGCGCTCGATGCCGCTGCCACCGAATTCTTCAAGGATGGTGCCTATCACCTGCACGGCGAAGGCCTGACGCTGACGCCGGCGCAGATGAGCGATTACTGGGCCAGCCTGTGCGCCGATTATCCGATCCTGTCCATCGAGGACGGGATGAGCGAAGACGATATGGACGGCTGGAAGATCCTTACCGATCAGCTTGGCGGCCGTGTGCAGTTGGTAGGCGACGATCTGTTCGTCACCAACCCGGCGCGGCTGGGGCAGGGCATCAAGGATGGCCTCGCCAATGCGCTGCTGGTCAAGGTCAACCAGATCGGCACGCTCACCGAAACGCTGGCGGCCGTCGATCTGGCCCATCGCAACCGCTATCGCAGCGTGATGTCGCACCGTTCGGGTGAAACCGAAGATGCCACCATCGCCGATCTGGCGGTCGCCTGCGGATGCGGCCAGATCAAGACCGGCAGCCTCGCCCGTTCCGACCGGTTGGCCAAATACAACCAGTTGATCCGCATCGAGGAAGAACTGGGTTCGGACGCCGTTTACGCCGGACGATCGGTGTTGCGCTGAGGTTGCTCCGCCGCCGGGGTCGCCGTATCCAAGGCACCGTGCGTCGCCTCTTGTTGATCCTGTGCCTGTTGTGGGCCGCTCCGCTTTGGGCGGCGCGTATCATCGCGCTGGAAAGCCAGCCGGGCCGGGTGATCATCACCGCCGATGGGCCGTTGCCGGCGGCGCAGGCCTTTGCACTGAGCGATCCGTTCCGGCTGGTGGTCGATTTTGTTGGCGTCGTCCAACCCGGCCTCTCGGCGCCGGGCAGCAACAGCGTTTCTGCTTTGCGCGCCGCCATGTTTGCGCCGGGTACCGCGCGGCTGGTGATCGATCTGAAAGCGCCGGTGATCATTCGGGAGGCGCGGGCACAGGGCAACCAGGTCACGTTGGTGCTGGAACGCGCCCCTCCTGACGTGTTTGCTGCCACAGTGGCGCGTGGCCGTCGGCCCTTGCCCTTGCTGCGCAGTGACGGCCCGCCGCCACCGCCGACGCCGGCCACTGGCGGCTTCAGCCTGCCGACCGATTTTGGCCGACCGCTCCCTGATCCCGCAAAGCCGGCAGAGGCGGCGACAGAGAAACCGTCAGCGCCGACCGAACCACCTGCTTCCACACCCAGTCCAGCCACTGAAGCGTCGGCCACCCGCAGCGGCGTCAAGTCCCGATCCGGCGGCAAGCCGCTGGTGGTCATCGATGCCGGCCATGGAGGCAAGGATGTCGGCGCCATTGCGGTGACGGGCGGTTATGAGAAGGACATCACGCTCGCCATCGCCCGAGAGGCGGCCCGAATCCTGCGGGAGCGCGGCCGGGTGCGGGTGAAGCTGACCCGCGATGAAGACCGGTTCATTCCCTTGGGCGGCCGTGTCCGCATCGCCCGCGACGCCCGCGCCGATCTGTTCATCTCTATCCATGCCGACAGCGCACCCAACGATCAGGCACGCGGCGCTTCGGTTTATACCCTGTCTGCCGTGGCCAGCGATGCCATCGCCGAGCGCCTCGCGGCCCGCGAAAACAAGGCGGATATCATCGGCGGGGTCAATCTGGGCGTGGAGGCGCCGGAAGTGGGGGAGATCATGGTCGATCTCGCCCGGCGCGCCACCAACAATGTCTCCGTGCAGTTCGCCGACACGCTGCAGGATGGGCTTGAGGAACAGGAAGTGGGCTTTCGTGGTGAATTCCACCATTTCGCCGCTTTTGCCGTCTTGAAGGCGCCCGATGTGCCGTCGGTGCTGCTCGAAACCGGCTATGTCACCAACAAGTCCGATGCCGAGCGGCTGTTCTCCAGCGATGGCCGCCGCCGCATGGCCCGCGGCATTGCTCGCGCCATTGAGCGCCACCTGACCGGGAAGTGACTTCCCAGCATCGCCGCCCGCCGCTATCCCTCCAGCTGTGACCCGCAATCGTCTCCTATTGCTGATTGGCTTGCCGCTGCTGCTGGCCGGCTTCTTCTATTGGCAGGCGACCAAAGGCCTGCCCAGCGAAGCCGAACTGGCCAGCTTCACCCCGGCGCTGCCCTCCACCGTGCGCGATGTGAACGGTGTCATTGTCACCAGTTACACCCGCGAACGCCGCATTTTCGTGCCCTATGCCGAATTGCCGCCGCGCCTGGTGCAGGCCTATATCGCCGCTGAAGACAAAACCTTCTTTGAACATGGCGGCATTGATTGGCTGGGCATTGTCTCGGCCGTCTTCACCAACATCGAATCGCTGTTTTCCGATGCGCGCCCGGTGGGTGCCTCCACCATCACCCAGCAGGTGGCCAAGAGCCTGGTCGGCAACGAAGTCAGCTTGTGGCGCAAGATCCGGGAAGCGATCCTGGCTCGCCGGCTGGAAGCCGCGCTGTCGAAGCAGCAAATCCTGGAAATCTACCTCAACCAGATCTTCCTTGGCCGCAACGCCTATGGGGTGGAAGCCGCTGCCCAGGCCTATTTCGGCAAATCGGTGGATGGGCTCGATCTGGCGCAGATGGCGTTCATGGCCATATTGCCCAAGGCGCCTTCCACCTATGATCCCATTCGTCGCCGTGAACGCGCGCTGGGCCGGCGCGATTATGTGCTGCGCCAGATGGCGGCCAATGATTTCATCACCGAAGCTGAACGCGCCGCCGCTGCTGCCAGCCCGCTGGATGCCATTCCCAATCGCGCCCTGCCGCGCCCGCGCGACGATTATTTCATCGAGGATGTGCGCCGCACCCTGATCGCGCAATTTGGCGAGGCACAGGAAAACGGCCCCAACAGTGTCTATGGCGGCGGGCTGTGGATCCGCACTTCGCTCGATCCGGTGATGCAGGCCGCTGCCGAACAGGCAATGCGCGATGGCATGACCCGCTATGAAGCCGGCCGTCCGTGGCGCGGGCCAGTGGCGCGCATCGAGATGGGTGATGGCTGGCCCGGGCGATTGTCGGGCACGCCTGTGGCGCTGGGCTATCGCCAATGGGCCAAAGCGGTGGTGCTGGCGAAGCAGGGCAACGACAGCCTGATCGGCTTCACCGATGGCAGCAGCGGTACGCTGCCGGGCCGCAACGCCGCGCGTCCGTATCGCGGTTCCAACCGTTCGGCCGCGCAGGTGTTGCGCCCCGGCGACGTGATCGCCGTTGCCCGCACGCCTGCCGGTTGGGCGCTGCGGCAGCCGCCAGAGATTTCGGGCGGCTTCGTGGCCGAGGAGGTGGCGACGGGCCGCGTGCGGGCGATGGTGGGCGGCTTTGATGCGCGCACCCAGGCCTTCAACCGCGCCACCCAGGCCAATCGCCAGCCCGGATCGACGTTCAAGCCGATCGTCTATGCCACCGCGATGGACAATGGCTTCACGCCCGCCAGCATCGTGGTCGATGGCAGCTATTGCGTGTTCCAGACCAAGTTGCTGGGCACGAAATGTTTCAGGAACTTCAATAATATGCGCAGTGCTGGCCCGCAGACGCTGCGCTGGGGCCTCGAACAGTCGCGCAACCTGATGACGGTGCGCATTGCCGATGCCACCGGCATGGATCGCATCACCGCCCAGGCCAAGGCGCTGGGCGTCGGTGATTATCAGCCGGTGCTGTCGATCGCGCTGGGGGCGGGTGAAACCACGGTGATGAAGCTCACCAACGCCTATGCCCAGATCTTCAACCAGGGCCGTAAGCTGGAACCCGGCCTGATCGATTATGTGCAGGATAGCAGCGGCAAGGTGATCTGGCGGCGCGACAATCGCGGCTGCCCCGGCTGCAACGCGCCTGATTGGAACGGCGGGCTGATGCCGCGTCCGCAGGGCCGCATCGAGCAGGTGATGGATGCGCGCACCGCTTATCAGATCCTGCACGTGATGGAGGGCGTTATCCAGCGCGGCACCGGCACGGCACTGCTGCCGCTGAACCGGCCGCTCGCCGGAAAGACTGGCACCACCAACGGCCCCAATGATGTGTGGTTCGTCGGCGGCACCCAGGATGTCGTGGCCGGCCTCTATCTTGGCTATGACCAGCCGCGCAGTTTGGGTGGCTATGCCCAGGGCGGCACCACGGCGGCGCCGATCTGGCGGCAATGGGGGCAGGTGGCCCTGAAGGATTGGCCAACCCTGCCTTTTGCCATTCCGCCCGGCGTACGCATGGTCCGGATTGATCGCCGTTCAGGCAAGCGCGTGTTTGGCGTGTGGCCCGATCCCGGGTACCGCCCTGTGGTGATCTGGGAGGCGTTCAAGCCCGACAGCGAACCGCGCCGCATCAACCGCGCCGCCGATCTGTTCGACCGACGTTCCCAAGGCCCGATCCGTTCGGATGCCGAATTCCTGGAATCCGAAGGCGGTATCTACTGACACGCCATCTTGCGCGGCGGCGCCTGTGCCTCTATCCCGCCGCTTCGTTGTTTCACTGGAACATGTGATGAGAGCCGAAGCTGAAAACGCCACCCTCCAGATCAAGCAGGCGCTGGACCTGCTGAGGAGGTCTCTTTGACTGGGATCGCGCCCTTCGCCGTCTCGATGAACTGAACGCGCGGGTTGAAGACCCGAAGCTGTGGGACAATCCCAAGGCCGCCCAGGCGCTGATGACCGAGCGTCGTCGGCTGGACGAATCCATCACCGCCACGCGCACTATCGAGCGTGACCTGGCCGATACGCGCGAGTTGATCGAGCTCGCCGAAATGGAAGGGGACGAGGCGCTGGCCGATGATGGCGTTGCGGCTCTGCAGGCGCTGGCAGCGAAGGCGGAGATGGACAAGGTGGCCGCCTTGCTGTCGGGCGAAGCCGACAACAACGACACCTATATCGAAATCAACAGCGGCGCTGGTGGCACCGAAAGCCAGGATTGGGCCTCGATGCTGCTGCGCATGTATCAGCGCTGGGCTGAAAAACACGGCTACAAGGTTGAGTTGATGGACTTCAACTCGGGTGAAACCGCCGGCATCAAGAACGCCACCCTTCTGGTGAAGGGCGCCCAGGCCTATGGCTGGGCCAAGACCGAGAGCGGCGTCCACCGCTTGGTGCGTATCAGCCCATACGACAGCGCGGCGCGGCGGCACACCAGCTTTGCCAGCGTGTGGGTCTATCCGCAGGTGGACGATGAAATCGACATCGACATCAAGGAATCTGATCTCAAGATCGATACCTATCGCGCCTCCGGTGCTGGCGGCCAGCACGTGAACACCACCGATTCCGCCGTGCGCATCACGCACGTGCCCACCGGCGTGATCGTCGCCTGCCAGAATGAGCGAAGCCAGCACAAGAACCGCGCCACCGCGATGAAGATGCTGAAGGCGCGCCTGTATGAACGTGAACTCGCCATCCGCGAGGCCGAAATTGCCAAGACCGAAGCCGGCAAGTCCGATATCGGCTGGGGCCACCAGATCCGTTCCTACGTGCTCCAGCCCTACCAGCTGGTGAAGGACCTGCGCACCGGCGTCACCTCCACCAGCCCCAGTGACGTGCTGGACGGCGACGTTGATCCGTTCATGGCGGCGGCGCTGTCACAGCGGGTGACCGGTGAAGCGGTGGACGTGGAGGATGTGGACTAAAACTGCGCCTGATAGCGTGCCAATCCGGCATTGAGATCAGCGATCAGATCGTCCGCATCTTCCAACCCGATCGAAAGCCGCACGATCGGGCCGGGCAGGGGTGTTTGCGTTGCGGTGCGGATGCGGTCAAGCTCGATCGGCAGCACCAGCGATTCATAGCCGCCCCAGGAAAAACCGATACCGAAATGCTGGAGGCCGTCGATCAACGCCGCGGTGTGCGGCCGGCTGCCCTGTTTCAGCACGATGGCAAACAACCCGGTTGAGCCACTGAAATCACGACAGAATAGCGCGTGATCAGGGTGCGAGGGCAAGGCCGGATGCCACACGCGGTCCACGGCCGGGTGGGTCTCCAGCCAGCGCGCGATCTTCAAGGCCGATTGCTCGTGCCGATCCAGCCGTAATTCCAGCGTGCGCAGACCGCGCAGCACCAGCGCACAATCATCTGCGGAAACGAAGTGGCCGAGCCGGTACGCCGCCGCCTTCAGGCGGGGCCACAGCGCCGGCGTTGCGGTGGCACTGCCCATCATCGCGTCGCTGTGGCCGGCAACATATTTGGTGAGCGCCTGGATGCTGATGTCCACACCCAGCGCCAGCGGTTGCAGGCGCAGCGGCGTTGCCCAGGTGTTGTCGATCAGCGTGGTGATGCCGCGGGCCCGGGCAACCGCTGTAATCGCCGGCACGTCTTGGATTTCGAACGACAGGGATCCAGGCGATTCCAGTAAGATGGCCTTGGTCTGTTCAGATATCACATCAGCAATTTCGCCACTGCAGTGCGGATCAAAATAGCGGGTGGTGATGCCCAGCGGCCCCAGCAGATGATCGGCAAAGGTCCGGCTCGGTTCATAGGCGCTGTCGGTCACCAGCAGCTCGTCACCGGCCTTCAGGCAGCTCAGCAGACTGGTGGTGATCGCCGCCACGCCCGACGGGAACAGCTTGGTGCCCGCTGCGCCCGGCTCCAGCTGGGTGAGCGCATCTTCCATTGCCCAATGGGTCTGGGTGCCACGCCGGCCGTAATAGAGCCCGGCATCCGGGTCCCTCAGTGCCCGATCGAGATCGGCGAGATTTTCGAACAAGATGGTGGATGCCCGCGCGACCGGCGGATTGACCATGTCTACTGCGTGGTCGCGGCCTGCCTGGGTGAGACGAGTCCCCAGTCCAAGTCCCGAAAGATCAGGCCGCGGCGGACGCCTCGCAGTCATGGGGCTGTCACGCGCCCGTTACCACCGGGTTATGCGGATTGGCGCCCCATTCGCTCCAGCTACCATCGTAAACGGCAACGGTGGGCTTGCCCACCAGCGCCGCGCCAAAGGCCACGACCGGCGCGGTGATGCCGGAACCGCAGGTGGCCACCAGCGGCTTGCTCAGATCGATTTCGGCCGCATCAAACAGCGCCTTGATGTCGGCCGGGGCTTTGAAGGTGCCATCCTCGTTGAACAGTGCGGAATAGGGGATGTTCTTCGATCCCGGGATATGGCCGGGGCGTACGCCGGGCCGCGGATCCGGTTCGGCACCGGTAAAGCGGCCGGCACCACGCGCATCGACCACTTGTTCGGCCTTGCTGCGCAGATTGTCGGTCATCTGGGCCATGTCGCGCACCAGCGCCTTGTCGGCCCACACGGTGAAATGGCGGTGGCGAACGATCGGCTTGCCGCTTTCCACCGGGCGGCCTTCAGCCTGCCACTTGGGAAAGCCGCCGTCCAATATCGCCACCTCATGCGCGCCGAACAGGTTGAGCATCCACCACAGCCGCGCCGATGATTTCAGCGGGCTGTTGTCATACACCACAATTCGGCTGCCATCGCCCAGGCCAAGCGCCTGACAACGCGAGGCGAATTTCTCCGCTGGCGGCAGCATGGTGGGAAGGGGATTTGTGGTGTCCGAGACTTCCTCGATATCGAAGAACACCGCGCCGGGGATGTGCGCGGCTTCGAATTCGGCGCGGGCATTGCGGCCCATGGCGGGGAGGAACAGGCTGGCATCGATGATACTCAGATCTGATTTGCCCATCTCTGCGGCAAGCCAGTCAGTCGACACCAGAAGGTTCATGCGGCACTCCCCACGCGTCATTATCTTGACCGTTATGGGGCGTGACATAATTGCGGAGGCAGCGCATGTCACCCCCATAGTCGGCCATGATACGCGCTTTGTTACAGCATGGAGAGATTAAGTGGTGGACGTGTTGCATTTGGGCCAGAGCAGCGCCTTGCCGGCCAGCCCGGGAGCGGCTGTGTTGGACTATCCGCCCAACCCGCGGCCCGGCGCAATCTATCTTGTGCGCTTCACCTGCCCGGAGTTCACTTCGCTGTGTCCCGTGACCGGCGCACCGGATTTCGCGCACATCGTGATCGATTATGTGCCGGATGAAACTATCGTGGAATCAAAGGCTTTGAAGCTTTTCCTCGGTGCCTTTCGCAACCACGCCGGCTTCCACGAGGATGTGACCGTGGGCATTGGCCAGCGCCTGGTGACCGAGATGAAGCCGAAATGGCTGCGCATCGGGGGCTATTGGTATCCGCGCGGCGGCATCCCGATCGACGTGTTCTGGCAATCCGGCCCGGTGCCGGACGGCCTGTGGCTGCCTGATCAGGGCGTGCCCACCTATCGTGGCCGCGGCTGAAATTTCTGAGGGGAAAGACATGATTCGCACGATCATCACCGCACTGCTTCTGGCAGGCGCTGCTCAGGCCCAGACGGCGGATGAACGGCTGAAGGCCGTTTATACTGCCGAATGGCAATGGCGCCTGGCGCAGACCGGCCAGTTGGAGGATGGTCTGGATACCAGGCCCGGCCCGCGTCTGCCCTGTGTGACCCCGGCCTGCCAGGCGGAACGCCAGCGCCAATGGCAGGGTGTGCTTTATCAAATCGCGGCCATTCCCGATTCCGAACTATCCCCTGCGGAGCGCTTGAACAAGGCGGTGCTGGCCGAATCGCTGCGGGCCGAAGTGGTGGGCATCAAGTGGCGCAGCTATGAGATGCCGATTAACAGCGACGTGAATGTGTGGAACTATCTGCCGGCTCAGGTGCCGTTCCGTTCGGTGCAGGAATATCGCAACTATATCAGCCGGATGCGCGACATTCCGCGCTGGTTTGATGAAAATATGGCCAACATGCGCTCGGGCATGAAGCGGGGCTTTACCCCGCCGGCTGTCACCATGAAGGGCCGTGACGCGACGCTGGCCAATCAGATCAAGCCGGGCAAGGACAGCCCGTTCTACGCGGCGTTCACGCTGATGCCGGCCTCGATTCCGGCGTTCGAGCAGGACCAGCTTCGCGCCGAAGCCCGCGAGGTGATCGAGACGATCGTCAATCCGGCACAGACGCGGATGCTGGCCTTCCTGCGCACCGAATATCTGCCCGGCGCCCGCGCAAGCACTGCCGCGCGCGATCTGCCCGACGGCGTCGCCTGGTATCGCGATCAGGTGAAGGAGTTCACCACCACCGATCTGACGCCGGATGCCATCCACCAGATCGGCCTCAAGGAAGTGGCGCGCATCGATGCTGATCTGCGCGCCGCCATGGTACAGTCTGGCTTCAAATGCGAATACAAGGATTTCCTGGTCTTTCTTCGCACCGATCCGCAATTCTATGCCCGCACGCCCGATGAGCTGCTGGGCTTCTCATCCTATGTGATCAAGCGCATGGATGGGAAGTTGAAGGACATTTTCACCACGCTGCCGCGCCACCGCTTCACGCTCCGGCCCGTGGCGGATGCGATTGCGCCCACCTACACCTCTGGTCGCGGCGGGCTCGATGCCTGTTACATGAACACCTATGATCTGAAATCGCGGCCGCTGTTCATGCTCACCGCGCTTACCCTCCACGAATGCGTGCCCGGCCACAGCCACCAGGGCGCCATGGCGCTGGAGGCACCCGCAGCGCCGCCCTTCCGCCGCCAGACCTACTTCTCCGGCTACGGCGAGGGCTGGGGGCTCTACACCGAGTATCTCGGCCGTGAGCTTGGCATGTATCGCAATCCCTATGAGGAATTCGGCCGCGCCAGCTTTGAAAACTGGCGCGCCAGCCGGCTCGTGGTCGATACCGGACTGCACCTGATGGGCTGGAGCCGCGATCAGGCGATTGCCTATCTGGAAGAGCACACGGCGCTGGCCCGCCACGATATCGAGATCGAGGTGGATCGCTACATCAGCTGGCCTGGGCAGGCCCTGGCTTACAAGCTGGGCGAGATGAGCATCCGCAAACTGCGCGCCGAAGCCGAGACGACGCTAGGTGCCGGTTTTGACCTGCGCCGCTTCCACGACACGCTGCTCGGCCTGGGATCGGTGCCGTTGCCAGTGATGGAAGCCGAAATGCGGGCATGGATGGCGCGGGAGAAGGCCAAGGTGATGGTGGCACGTTGAGAGGCCTCAGGGCATCCCCGTCAGCTTGTGGGTCTGCAGGCTCAGCCGCCAGCGTGGGTGGGCGAGGCAGTAAGCGATGGCGGCCTGGATATTCTCGGCTTGGTTCGGCCCATCCATCGGCTGCAGGAAGAAATGCTGGAAATCGAGGGCCTCGAAACGCTCCGGCATCGCCTTGGGCTGCGGATAGACCAGTTTCAGCTCGTTCCCGGCCGTCAGCGCCAGCGGCGCATCGGCCTTGGGCGAGACGCAGATCCAGTCGATGCCGGGCGGCGGCACCTGCGTGCCGTTGGTTTCGATCGCGATCTCGAAACCGCGCGCGTGCAAGGACTCGACCAGCGGCGCATCGAGTTGCAGCAGCGGCTCACCGCCGGTGCAGACAACGAGGCGGTGTTCGGGCGCCCCTCCCCCACAGGCAGCGACCGCAGCGGCCAGCGCCTCTGCACCGGCAAATTTGCCGCCACCCGGCCCATCGGTGCCAACAAAATCCGTGTCGCAGAAGGTGCAGATGGCCTTGGCGCGGTCCTGCTCGCGGCCCGTCCACAGGTTGCAGCCGGCAAAGCGCAGGAACACCGCCCGCCGCCCGGTCTGCGCACCTTCACCCTGCAGGGTGAGGAACAATTCCTTGACCGCGTAACTCATAGCGCCGGATCGGCGATGCCCGCCTCGGCAAAACCCTTGGCGCGCAGGCGGCAAGAATCGCACAGGCCGCACGGGGTGCCGACCGGCGTCGGGTTGTAGCAAGACCAGGTCAGGTGCAGCGGCGCATTCAACGCTTGCGCCGCCGCGATGATGCCAGCCTTGTCCAGCGTCATCAGCGGTGTGTGGACCTTGAAGCCTTCGCCCTCCACCCCGGCCTTGGTGGCGGTGTTGGCCATGGCTTCGAAGGCGGCGATGAATTCCGGGCGGCAATCGGGATAGCCACTGAAATCCAATGCGTTGACCCCAATGAACAGGTCGCGCGCGCCGGCCGCTTCCGCCCAGCCCAGCGCGACGGACAGGAAGATGGTGTTGCGCGCCGGCACATAGGTGACCGGAATGCCGGGTTCGACGCCGCCCTTGGGAACATCGATATCCGCCGTCAGCGCCGATCCGCCAAAGCCGGTGAGATCAAGCGGCAGCACGATATGGCGTTCGGCGCCCAGGGCTTCAGCCACCCGCGCGGCATGCTCCAGCTCGATGCGGTGGCGCTGGTTGTAATCGATGGTCAGCGCCAGGATGCGCCAGCCTTGCGCACGGGCGATGGCGGCAACCGTGGTGGAATCCAGTCCACCCGACAGCAGCACGACCGCAAGCTTGTTCATGCGGAGATCCCGAATACGCGGCTGCAGAACTGACAATCCACGGAAATCGCGCCGGTTTCATCGCGCATGCTGGCGCGTTCGGCTTCCGGGAAGCGCATAAGCACATCCTTGATATGCGCGGCGGAACAGCGGCAGCCCTTCACCGGCTTGGGGCCGGGTACCACGCGCACCTGTTCTTCGTGGAACAGCCGCCACAGCAGTTGCTCGGCAGACAATTCGGCGTCGGTCAATTCCTCGGCCGACGTGGTGGCGGCCAGCGCGGCGACATGTTCCCAATCCGGATGCTGTTCGCCTGCATCCAGCCGTTCGCCGCCGATTTCGGAACGGGCGAGATGCTGCATCAGCAGGCCCCCGGCCAGCCAGCCGGTTGCCGCGCTGCCGGCCATGCCAATGCGCATCAGCGTGGGCAATTGTTCGGATTGGGTGAACCAGCCTTCCAGTGCGCCGGCCAGGCTGTGGCCTTCCAGCGGCACGATACCCTGCCAGCGTTCTTCCCAACTCACCTGGTCAATGGTGATCGCTAGATAGCCTTTGCCGAACAATTCGGGCAGCGACATGGCTTCTGAAACAGGCATTTGATCGTCATACTTGATGTAACCACGCAGCTCGCCGGCGCGCCAGTCACAGGCCAGCAGATCGACCACGCCGCCCTTGGCCGAAGCCTGCACCGTCACCTGGCCATCGTCCTGCCGCATGGTGGCGCCAACCAGTGCGGTCAGTGTCAGCGCTTCGGCCAGCAGCCGGATCAGGGGTTCGGGATAGGCGTGCGCGGCCAATATGGCGTTCAGCGTCGCATCTAACCGCACCACCATGCCGCGGGCGTTGCGGGCAGGCACCATGAAGCTGAGCGTGCGATCGGCAGTGGGAGCAAGTCCTTCAGCCAGCATCACAATTTGCCCAGGCACCAGAGCAGGATGGATTTTTGCACGTGCAGGCGGTTTTCGGCCTCGTCCCACACCGCCGAAGCCGGGCCGTCCATCACGCTGTCGGTCACTTCGTCGTTGCGGTGGGCCGGAAGGCAGTGGAGGAACAGGGCGCCCGGCGCTGCCTTGGCCATCAGCGCATCGTTCACCTGGAAAGGCTTGCACGCCGCCATTTTTTCCTTGGTATCGGCCTGGCCCATCGACACCCAGGTATCGGTGACGACGACATCGGCCTCTTCCACCGCCGCTTCGGCACTGTGCACCAGATCGATGCAGCCGCCGCGCGCGCAGGCGGTGGCCATCACGCCTGAGTCCGGCTCCAGCCCGTGTGGCACGCCCACTTTCAGATCGAACTTCAGCAGTGAGCTGGCTTCGATCAGGGAATTGGTCATGTTGTTGCCATCGCCGACATAGGCCCAGGTCGAACCTGTCACCGGGCGGCCAGCACGCTCTTCAAAGGTCATGATGTCGGCCAGTACCTGGCAGGGGTGCGACAGATCGGTGAGGCCGTTGATCACCGGGATCGTGGCATGTTCGGCGAGTTGTTCCAGCTTTTCATGGTTGTTGGTGCGCAGCATGAGCGCATCGACCATCCGGCTCAGCACGCGGGCGGTATCGGCAACGGTCTCGCCGCGGCCCAGCTGCATCTCGCCAGCGCTCGACACGATCGTGGTTGCGCCCAGTTGGCGGGCCCCCATGTCGAAGGAAAAGCGGGTGCGCGTGCTGGGCTTTTCGAAGATCATGCCCAGCACATGGCCGGCCAGCGGCGCATCGGCATCCACCTGGCCCTTGGGCCAGGTGGAACGCGAGGCCTTGCGGGCATGGGCATCATCCAGGATGGCCCGCAGGCCGGCAGGGGTTGCAGTGGCGAGATCAAGGAAATGCGGCATTTTTCAAATATCCTCCCCGCCCCGGCAAAGGGGAAGGGTGTTGCAACAGCAGGGGCACAAGGCCCTACGGCCAATGGGTCAGGCAGCGGCAGCCGGCTGATAGGAACGCGCAGCGGCCGACAGGCGCTCCACGCATTCGCGGATATGCTTTTCCTCGATAGTGAGCGGCGGCAGCAGGCGCACCACATTGTCCCCGGCGGCGACCATCAACAGGCCGTGGCTGCGGGCGTGGCTGACGAACGCGCGGCTGTCGCTCTTAAGCTTCAGGCCCAGCATCAGCCCTTTGCCGCGGACACTGTCGAACAGATCATCGTGATTGGGGATCAGCTGTTCGAGCGCCTGGGTGAAGCGCGCGCCCATATCCGTCACCTGCGCCAGGAAGGCCGGCTCGGCAACGATGTCCAGCACGGCTTCGCAGGCCGCCATGGCGAGCGGATTGCCGCCATAGGTGCTGCCGTGGGTGCCGATCACCATACCGGCGCCGGCCTTTTCGGTTGCGAGGCAGGCACCGACCGGGAAGCCGCCGCCGATGCCCTTGGCGATCGCCATGATATCGGGCGTGATGCCATACAGCTCATGGGCGAACAATTTGCCGGTGCGGGCAACGCCGCACTGCACTTCGTCCAGAATCAGCAGGAGCCCATGCTTGTCGGCCAAGGCGCGCAGGCCCGTCAGGAACTCCATGCTCGCCGGGCGGATGCCGCCTTCGCCCTGGATCGGCTCCACCATGAAGGCGCCAACACTGTCGTCGATGGCCGCTTCGGCAGCGGCGAGATCATCAAACGGCACCACCTTGAACCAGTCCGGCAGCGGCTCGAAACCCTTGCGCAGCTTTTCCTGATCGGTGGCGGAAATCGCCGCCATGGTGCGGCCATGAAAAGCGTTGGAGAAGGTGATCACCCGGTGCTTTTGCGGATTGCCGGCAGCATAATGATAGGACAGCGCGGTTTTGAGAGCGCATTCAAACGCTTCGGCGCCGCTGTTGGTGAAGAACACCGTATCAGCAAAGGTCAGCTCCACCAGGCGCTGGGCCAGATGCTCCTGCGCCGGCGCCTTGTAGAGGTTGGACGTGTGCATCAGCGTGGCGGCCTGTTTCTGGATGGCCTGCACCAGGTGCGGGTGGCCATGGCCCAGGCAATTGACCGCGATGCCGCTGGCCATGTCCAGCCATTCGCGCCCTTCGGCGTCATACAGATAACAGCCTTCACCTCGCACAGGCGCAACCTCGCACCGGCCATAAACGGGCATGAGCGGGGTGATCGTCATCGTGGTTCGTCCTCGGGCGGCCTCGGGATGCGGAAACCGGCAACGCACAAAGGCGGCCCAAACAAGCCGCCTTTACATTCGCGCTATAGCGACTTGGGCCAGCGCCCTCAACCCCCGACGATTAGGCCGATCCGGATGCTGCGGCCCGGTTGTGGCAGACCCAGTTGCGGCAGGATCACCGCGTTGTTGAGGTTGTCGATGGCCGCGGTCGCACTCACTTGTGCCTTGCCCAGCCGCAGTACCGGCACACGGGCGCGCAGGTTGATTTCGGTGGCGGGCGCCAGCCGGGCCAGCGCGCCATCGGCGGCCAGATCGCGGGCCGGGCCGATGCGGCGCAGTTCGGCGCGCAGATCGAAGGCTTCGCCCAGGCCTGATTTGGGCGCCCAGTCCAGCGCCAGCATTGCTTCCTGCGCCGGGCGTTGCAGCAGGGGCTGGCCGGCGCTGCTGGCATCAAGCGCGGTACCGGTGAGTTCCAGCGTGAGGCCATCGGCCAGCGGCACCTGCATCGCTGCATCAATACCAATGCTGGTGGCCGGCGCCTGGTTGAAGCGCTGACGCAGATTCACCCCATTCGTGCGCACGATGCGCTGGCCGATGCTGCCCTCCACGCGTTGCCAGAACGGATTGAGGGTGAGCGTGAACCGGCCGGCGCGCCAGCCCAGTTCGGCATCCGCGAGCCAGGCCTGTTCAGGCAGCAGCGCCGGATTGGGGAGGAAGCGGCCCAAGGCTTCGCCAAACAATTCGCGTGCGCTGGGGAAACGGTTGCGCCGGCCACCAGAGATGGTGAGCGACACACGGTCGGCCGGTTTCATCGCCAGCGCGGCTGAGAAGGTGGCGGCCTGCCGGGCGGGTTGCGCCGGTTTGTGGCCCGTGCGCGGGTTGGCCGAACGGTCGAGTCCCAGCCCCAGCGTCAGCCGGGTGTTGCCCAGCGGCATATCCGCTTCCACCCCGCCTGAGGCCAGCGACTGGCGGTAGAGCAGGGCGGCGGGCCTGGTGCCGGGCGGAAACGCCACATCGGTCTGATGGTGATCACTCAGGTGGCCCGACAGGCTCCAGCGCAGCGTGGCAGGGCCGAGCTTGTAGCTTAGCGTGAAGCGGCCGCCCACCGTGTCGTCTTCGTCGATCTCGCGGCCGCCCAAGGCGGCGTAGCTGGCGTCGCGATACGACTCGATTTCCTGCCCGAACCATTGCCACCAACCGACGGCACGGGCAGTGGCTGCACCGATCGGCAGTTCCAACGCGATCTGCGCTTGGGTCAGGTTCCAGTCCGCATAGCGCCAGAATCGAGCGCTGCCCGGATTGCGATCCGATTCAGGCGCGATGCCGCGGCGCGCGTCGATATTCAGTACACTTGCCCGCCATTCCAGCGCGCCGGCCGTGCCACCCAGTCCGGCAAACAGGCTGGTGGCGGCCAGATCGGTGTTGAGACGCCGGTCACTGGCGGGCTGGTTGAAGGGCAGGGCGCCCAAGCGCGCCACGGGCAGCGCCGCTTGCGCCTGATGGGCGGCAGCCAGCGTGAGCGACAGCCCGCCCAGCGGCACCACGCCGGCTGCCGAAAGATTCTTCAGCGCATGGGGGCCAGCCTGTGCCACCGCAACGCCGCCTTCCTGCCGTGTGGTCAGGTCCACCACGCCGGCCACAGCATTGGCGCCATACTCGATGGCGCCGGCGCCCTTGCGCACAGAAAGCCCGCCGAGCAGCCCGGCCGGGATCAGCCCGATATCCACCCGGCCATCCCATGGCACGGCCAGCGGTGCGCCATCCAGAAACACCAGCGTCTGGCGTTCATCGCTGCCGCGCACCCGCGCCACCGTTTCGCCGCGCGAGTTGGTGCGCACCGAAACGCCGGGCAAGCCGCGCAGCGCGTCGGCGACACTGCGCGGCTGCCGGTCGAGCAAAGCTTCGTCGGTCAGGCCCACCACGGGCGTTGTCACCCGCCCCCGCCCGGCCGGTGCTGTAACGGTGATCAGGGCTTCTTCAGGCAGACGTGGATCAGTCGTCTGCGCTGCTGCCGGTGTTGCCAGCAGCAGCGCAGCAAGAGCAGGCCTCACCGCTTCTTGCGCGGGAAGGCCAGGTTGCGGAAGTCACCGAAGTAACGCCCGCCCACCAGGCCGCGCCCCAGCGCGGTCATCTGGCCGCCGGTCGGCACCATATCCACCTTCACGGCAGCCAGGCTGATCGGCGCAATGCCGGCCTGCTCAAGCTGGCTGTTCAGTGCCGCCGCCTTGGTTGCCTTCAGGGCCGCAAAGGCGTCTTCCACTTCCTTCAGTTCCTTCTCCAGCGCATCAACCCGCGCCACCGCATAGGCCGGCGGACGGCCTTCGGTGCTGATGATCTGGCCATAGGCCATGTCCATGTTCTCGCGCAGCCGCTCCTCACCGGTGATGGCACCGCCTTCCGTGGTGGCGACGACCAGCTTGCGCAGGTCAGCAGCCTTCAGCGCCAGTTCCTGCGCGGCCTTCTTCGCTGCCGGCGTTGCCTTGGCATCATTGGCGGCGGCGTTGGCATCGCGGGCGAGCCCGACCAGGCCAAAGGTCAGGCCTGTCATGCGCTGGAACAATGCTTTCACCCGTTCGGCGCTGGCAAATTGTGCCTTGCGGTCGTCGGCCGTGAAGCTGGCCCGTGGATCGATGGCAAGCGTGAGCGGCACTTCCGTCACCTCGCCGGCCTTGGTCAGCCGCACCTTGTACTGGCCGGGCAGCACGCGCTGGCCCACAACGGAGTTGCCAGCAAGGCTGGCCGCTGGTGGCACAAACGGCGGCTTAGTGCGCATCGACCAGACCACGCGGTTGAGACCCTTGCGCTTGGATGTGGGCAGTTCCTCGACCAGCTGGCCATCGGGGCCGATGATTTCCATCTTCATGCGGCCGATAACGTGGCGGGCCTTCTGGTAGTAGGTGATCACCGCGCCATCAGCAGGATTGTCCCCCACGAAATTGGCATCGCCTTCCGACCAGCCACCATTGCCCTGGATGCGTTGTTCCACCGGCGCCGAGGCCACCAGCGTGACGTTGGAGGCCACCACCGTGGGCGTCAGGTTGCGCAGTGGCGACACGTCGTCGATCACCCAGATGCCGCGGCCATGTGTGGCCAGCACCAGATCATCGCCCTTCTTCGATTGCACGATGTCGCGCACGGCGACGGCTGGGAAGTTGCCGGGGCGGAACTCTTCCCAGTTCGCACCGCCATTGCGGCTGATGAACATGCCGAACTCAGTGCCGGCATAGAGGATCTTCGCGTCGACCCGGTCTTCCTTGATGACGTGGGCGTAGCCGCGGATGCCGGCCGTCGTCGGGCCAGCGATGCGGGCGAAGCTCTTGCCGCCATCCCGGGTAATGAAGATGTGCGGGGCCATGTCGCCGAACACGTGCCGGTCCACCGCCACGTAGGCGGTATTGGCGTCATGCTGGCTGGCTTCCACCCAGCTCACCCAATTGTCCGCGCCCAGCTTCAGCGCCTTGTTGACATTGGTCCAGGTGCCGCCGCCGTTGGTGGTCACCTGCACATTGCCATCGTCGGTGCCAACCCAGATGGTGCCGGCGGCCTTCGGGCTTTCGCTGATCGAATAGATGGTGGTGTGCATTTCTGCCGACGAGTTGTCGACCGTGATACCACCGGATTTTTCCTGCTGCTGCTTGGCCGGATTATTGGTGCTCAGGTCGGGCGAAATGCGCTCCCACGTGTTGCCATGGTCGCGGGTGCGGTGGAGATACTGGCTGCCGAGATACAGCACGCTCTTGTCCTGCGGGCTCAGCGCCATCGGCGTATTCCAGTTGAAGCGCAGCTTTTCCTTGTAGCCGGCCTTGGGCTGGATCGCCTTCTGTTCCAGCGTCTTGCGGTTGATCCAGGCGATGTTGCCGCCCTGATATTCGGCATAGACATGATCGGGGCTGGCCGGATCGGGCAGCACCCAGAACCCATCGCCGCCATAAAGATTTTCCCAGCGGTGATTGGTGATGCCGCCCGGATATTCGCTGTCACCCACCCAGCTGCTGTTGTCCTGCAGGCCGCCATAGACCTGATACGGGTCCTTGTCGTCGATGGCGACGTGGTAGAACTGGCTGATCGGCAGGTTGCGCGAATGCCACCATTTGCTGCCGCCATCATAGCTGATCCACATGCCACCGTCGTCGGCGCCAATCAGATGCTTGGGATTCTTCGGGTTCACCCACACATCGTGCCAATCGGCATGGCTGCCGCCGGCAGTGTCGGAGAAGCTCTTGCCGGCATTGTCCGACACGATCACGCGCAGGTTCATCTTGAACACGCGATCGGCGTTGGTGGGATCAACCACCAGCTTCTGGAAATAGAAGGGCCGCCAGACCATGTTGCGGCTGCTGTCGCGCGCTTCCCAGCTCTTGCCGCCGTCTTCCGACACATAAAGCGCGGTCTTGGCATGTTCGATCACGGCATAGACGCGGTTTGGCATGGACGGGGCGTGCACCACCTCGATGCGGCCCCACGGGCCCTTGGGCAGGCCCTTGCTCGTGCTCGCATCCAGCATGTTCCATGTCTTGCCGCCATCCTCGCTGATCGCCATGGCGCTGCCCGACGGTGCATCCGGTCCTTCGCCGCCGGAACGGAACGTCCAGCCCTTGCGGCGGAAATCCCACAGGCCGGCGATAAGGCGTTCCGGGTTGGAAGGATCAAGGCTGATGCCCGAACAGCCGGTGGAAAGGTTGGGGCCCTTCAGGATCTGCGTCCAGGTCTTGCCGCCGTCGCTGGTCTTGTAGAGGCCGCGGTCCGGGCTGTCGCTCCATAACGCGCCGGGCGCGCAGGCATAGACGATATTGCCGTTGGTGGGGTGCACCACGATCTTGGTGATGCGCTCCACGCTGGGCAGGCCCATCAGCGTCCAGTTGTCGCCGCCGTCGGTGGACTTGTAGATGCCGTTACCCACCGAAACGCTGTTGCGCGTCCAGCTTTCGCCGGTGCCCACCCACACAGTCTGCTTGTTGGTGGGATCCAGTGCGACGGCACCGATCGATTGCACCGGCTGCTTGTCGAACTTGGGCGTGAAGCTGGTGCCGCCGTCGTCGGATTTCCACAAGCCGCCAGAAGCCGCGCCCACGAAGATGGTGACCTTGCCATCATCTTCCACGCGCGCCGCCAGCGCCGCGATGCGGCCCGACATGGCGGCCGAACCGATGTTGCGAATGCCGAGGCCGGAAATACCGGCACTGGCGGGAACGGCGCTGTCAGCAGCAGCGGCGGGTGCGGCGATTGTGAGGGCCGTTGCGGCCAGCAATATGGTGCGGATCATGGGGTGGTGCTCCCTCACTTGCCCGGTTGGGCGAACAGGCTGGCCGGTGCAGCCACATTGGCGCTGGCCTTGGCGATGATGACACGCTGGCGCTGGCTGGAGCCCTGCGGGCCGCTCTCGATCGACATCGGGAACATCACGCCGCCCACGGCTTCATAATCGCCTAGCTCGCTCTCGCTCACCTGCACGCCGCCGCGCAGCTTGCGGGTTTCGGTGATCTTCACTTCCAGCATGGAATCAGGATCGATCAGGTAGACGAACTCATCGCCATCCTTCTGCGCCACCTTCAGCTTGTAACAATTGGTGCCATCGAAATCCTCGCGGCCCAGATAGGTCACGGCGCTGCCATCGCTGCTGGCGGAAAGCAGCACGCCGGCAATCGGCGCGGCATCGGCAAAGCTGCGGGCTTCATCGTCGCTCATCGGTTCGGCGTCCTTGCGGCCTTCGAACGGATTGATGCGCCAGCCGCCGCCCTTGCCATCATAGGCCTGCACCAGCGCCAGCCCCTGCAACGCGGCATCCACCCGCACGGCGCCGCCGGAACGCACTTCGTTATAGGTCAGCTCGAAACCGCCGGGGAACACCAGCTTGCCGTCCAGGCTCACGGATTTCAGCGCGGCGAGCGCCGCACTGCCACCGCGGGCTGCGAGGTTCTTCGCCACCAGATCGGCGGCGGTGGGTTCGGCAGCGGGCTGGGCTTGGGCCGCCAGATAGGCAGTGCCGGCCAGCAACAACGCGGCCAACGCACGGGATGCGATTCGCATGAGCTTCCCCTTGGGATAGGATGACGATGCAGCATCGCTGCCGCAGCGCTAGTGTGTTGTCAAACCAATACTCTTGTGCGTTGCGGCAATTGCGGGCAATTCCAGCGTCATGGCTCATGATGACGTTCTGCGCTGGCTTGCTGCCCATGCTCCCGATGTGCCGGTGATCGTGCCGGGCGCGTCCACCGCTACGGTGGCCGAAGCCGCCGCAGCACTGGGCGTCGAGCCGGGGCGCATCGCGAAGACGCTGGCGATGCGGGTGAACGGCGAAGTGCTGCTGCTGGTCACGCGCGGCGATGCCAGGCTGGACAACAAGAAGGCGCGAGACTCACTCGGCGGCAAACCGCGGATGATGGATGCGGAAGAAACATTGGCGGTGACCGGCCATCCGGTGGGCGGCGTCTGCCCGTTCGGCCTGGCGACGAATGTGCCGGTGTGGGTTGATGTTTCCCTGCAAGGCTTTCCGACGGTGTTTCCGGCGGCCGGTTGCCGCGAGTCGTCCGTGGAGATCGCGCCTCAGCGCATGGCGGCCCTGGTGGCGCGGGGCTGGGTCGATGCCTGCGTGCTGCCGCCGCCCGTGTAAGGCCGCACCAGCGCTGCCACATCCACCCGCGCCTTCAGCCGGGCCGCCAGCAGATACATGCCGGCGATCTTGCGCTGGATGAACAAGATGTCGGGCGGCGGCGCGATGAAATTCTCGCGCTGGCCGATCAGGGACTGGGATTGGTCCTTCAGATTGCCCGCCAGCCCACCTGTGCCGAAATCGAACGGGCCATCCAGCCTGAGCGGCGCAAACCCGTCGCGGGCCATGGCCACGATGGTTTCGCTCATCGCCGCCGGCGCATTGGGCGGCAGGATGCCGATGCCCGCCATCGCGTCCAACAGCGCAGCATCATCGCCGACCAGCCCGGAGGCCAGCAGCGCGCGATATCCGTCGCTGATGTGATCCGGCACCACCCGCGCCGCGCCGAAGTCGAGCAGCACCAACCGGCCCGAGTTCAGATCATAGCGATAATTGGCGAAGTTGGGATCGGTCTGCATCACCCGCCAGTCGAACAGTTCGGCCATCAGGATGCGCAGCATCAGCGTCATCAGCCGGTCGCGTTCGGCCTGGGGCAGGGCGGCGGCCTTGTCGATGGCGACGCCTTTCACATGGCTCATCGCCAATATGGTCGGCCGCGACAGATCGGCGGCGAGCTGTGGCACCACCACATCCGGCCAATCGGCGGCAAGCGCGCCATAGCGAGCCAGCATCTGGCCTTCGCGGGCGTAGTCTGCCTCTTCGTGCAGCTGGCGCTTGGCTTCGTCCAGCAGCGGTTCCACCGCAAAACCCGCCGGCAGCAGGCCCGACAGCTTCACTAGCGTCGCCACATTGTCGACATCGGCATCAATGCTGGCCGCGACGCCAGGATACTGCACTTTGATCGCCAGATCGCGCCCATCCAGCGCCACCGCGCGGTGGACCTGGCCGATCGAGGCCGCCGCAATCGGCGCCATGTCGAACCGCTGGAACTGCGTCCGCCAGTCCGGCCCCCAGCCGGCCACCAGCACCTGTTCCAGCTGCTTTTCCGGCATCGGATCGGCTTCGGAGCGCAGGCGGGCGAGAATGTCGGACAATTCGCGCGGCAGCACCTCGCCGCCGTCCATCGAAATCAGCTGCCCCAGCTTCATCGCCGCGCCGCGCAGCCGCGCGAGTTCGTCGGCCAGGCGCTTGGCATTGGCGGGATTGAGCAGCAGGCTGGGCAGATCGGGCCGCTGACCCTTCAGCATCTCGCGCGCGCCGCCACCCAGCATATTGCCGGCGATGCCGCCAGCCAGCCGGCCAAAGCCCGCCAGACGCGACAGGCGGGAGGAAGGAACAGTGCGCGGGCAGGTGGGGAGCATGGCGCGTCAATGCCTTACAGCGTCCATCAGCGCCACTGCGGGCGATTGCCACCCCCCGAAACGCAAAACGGCAGGCTGAAAGCCTGCCGCCAATCCTCGCTGCTGAATGGTGACCCCTACGGGACTCGAACCCGTGTTTTCGCCGTGAAAGGGCGACGTCCTAGACCGCTAGACGAAGGGGCCAGCAGCGAGAGGCCGCCTGTTATTGGCCTCGGGCCTTGGCGTCAACCGCTTAAATGAAAAAAGCGTCTCAATCGGCAAATGCGGCGTCGTCCAGTTCCAGTTCCACCGCGTTGCCGCCTGTCCAATCGTCACGCTTCACCCTGCCAGCGATATGCACCGGGCGGCCGCGCGCGCCTTGCAGGGCCGCGCCATATTCACTGTCGCCCTGGCGCCAGGCCATCGCCTTGATGCGGCCGCCATCGGCGCCGGCAAGCTGCAAGCGCAGGTGATTTTCGCCCACGATGCGGCTGTCGACAATCTGGAACGGCCCGGCAGCGATGCGCGGGGCGGGCCAGCCTTGGCCATAAGGCCCACCGGTTTCGAGCACATCCACCAGGCCGGCGTTGAGCCCGCGCGGTGCGACGGCGGCGTCGATGGAGAGCGCGCGGTCAGCCGTGGCCGCCGTCACCGCATCGGCCAGCCGCTCGTTGAGGAACGCATCCAGCGCGGCAATGCCATCGGCGGCCACGGTCAGGCCGGCCGCCATCGCATGGCCGCCACCGGCCATCAGCAGGCCATGGTCCTTCGCGGCCAGAACGGCGGCGCCCAGATCGACGCCGGTGATGCTGCGGCCCGAACCCTTGGCGATGCCATCCTCGCCAATCGCGATCACGATCGCCGGGCGGTTCATCTTTTCTTTCAGGCGGCTGGCGACGATTCCGATCACGCCGGGGTGCCAGCCGGCACCAGACACCAATGTGCAGCCTGGCGAAGGCATTGCACCCGCTAGCGCCGCCTCTGTCACCGCCTGTTCGATGGCGCGGCGATCCTGGTTCAACCGGTCAAGCTCGGCAGCGATCTGTGCCGCTTCGCCGGCATCGTGGGTGGTGAGCAGTCGCACGCCCAGATCTGCCTGGCCAACGCGCCCGCCGGCATTCACCCGCGGCCCCAGCGCAAAGCCGAGGTCGCGCGACATCGGCGCCCGGCTGAGACGCGCTGCATCGCACAGCGCCGCAATGCCGATATTGGCCCGGCGGCCCATCACCTTCAGTCCTTGCGTGACAAACGCGCGATTCAGCCCCCTGAGCGACGCCACATCGGCCACGGTGCCCAGTGCGACCAGATCGATCAGTTCCATCAGATTGGGCTCGTCGCGGTTGGCAAACAGCCCGCGCGCCCTGAGCAGGCGATTGAGCGCCACGCACAGCAAAAACGCTACGCCCACCGCTGCCAGATGGCCATGCGCGGCCGCCTCGGGCACCTCGTCGAGCCGGTTGGGGTTCACCAGCGCCAGCGCCGGGGGCAGGGCGGTGCCGGCCTTGTGGTGATCGACCACGATCACATCCAGGCCAGCCGCGTTTGCCGCTTCCAGCGCCTCGAAACCTTGCGTGCCGCAATCCACAGTGATCACCAGATCAGCGCCCGCCTGTTTCAGCGTCACCAGCGCCTTTGCCGAGGGGCCATAGCCCTCCAGCAGCCGGTCCGGGATATAGTGGCCGACCTTGCCGCCGATGCCGCGCAGATAACGGATCATGACGGCGGTCGATGTCGCCCCGTCCACGTCATAATCGCCATAGACGATGACATGTTCGCCCGCCTTCACCGCATCGGCGATGCGTTCGGCTGCGCGTTCCATATCGGCAAAGATCGCCGGATCGGGCAACCAGTCGCGCAAGGTCGGGGTGGCGAGCCGGGTGAAGTCCTCCGCATCAGCACCGCGGGCGCGGAATAACTGGTGCAGCAACTCGTCGCCAGCGCGGCCGGTCAGCCCTTCACCGGGGGCAATCCCGCCGCGCCACGCCCAGCGCTGGCCGGTGAGGGACTGGGAGATGCCGAAAACAGCTTTGGTGTCCATGCACGCATCCATGCGGCGCAGCATGGGTTCAGGCAAGGGGCGGCCTTACGGGTGGCGATCGGCGCGATGTTCGCCGCTCACCCGGCGCACGGTGCCGGTGGATGCCCGCATCACGACGCTTTCGGTGGTGATGATGCCATCCTTGCGGCGCTTGACGCCCTTCAGTATCGAACCGTCGGTCACGCCGGTGGCCGCAAAGATGCAATCGCCCTTCGCCATGTCGGTCAGGCCATAGATGCGATCCAGATCAGTGATGCCCCAGCGGCGGGCGCGGCCACGCTCATCGTCGTTGCGGAACAACAGGCGGCCCTGCATCTGTCCGCCCACGCAGCGCAGCGCGGCTGCAGCCAGCACGCCTTCCGGTGCGCCGCCCGAACCCATGTACAGATCGATGCCGCTATCGGGGTTGGTGGTGGCAATCACGCCAGCCACGTCGCCATCGGGTATCAGCATGATGCCGCAGCCAATGCCGCGCAGTTCGGCAATCAGCGCTTCATGGCGCGGCCGGTCGAGCACGCAGATGATGATGTCGCTGGGCGGCACGCCCTTGGCGGCAGCCACGGCCTTCACATTTTCGGTTGGGCTTTTGGCCAGATCGATAACGCCGTCGGGATAGCCGGGGCCAACGGCGATCTTGTCCATGTACACGTCCGGCGCGTTGAGCAGCCCGCCTTCTTCGGCAATCGCCAGCACGGCCAGCGCGTTGGGGCCGGCCTTGGCGGTGATGGTGGTGCCTTCAAGTGGATCCAGCGCGATATCGATGCGCGGGCCGGTGCCGATGGCCTTGCCCACCTTTTCGCCGATGAACAGCATCGGCGCTTCGTCGCGCTCGCCTTCACCGATCACCACGGTGCCATCGAAATCCAGCATGTTGAGCGCGCCGCGCATCGCTTCCACGGCGGCAGCATCCGCGGCCTTCTCGTCGCCGCGCCCGATCATCTTGGATGCGCCAATGGCGGCATATTCGGTGACGCGCACCATTTCGAGAACGAGCACGCGATCAAGCGCCGTCGAAGGCTCTACTGGGCTTGAAGCCGTCATTTGTTTTTTTCCCACAGTCGAATCAAACGTGCTTCGCTTTACGCCCCGACGGGGCAGGGCGGAAGGCGTCAAAAATCGAGCCCGACGCGGAAGCGTCAGAAATCAAGGATGTGCATCATCACCGGCTGACCGCTCACCGCTGGCGAGGCCGCCATGCGAGCCAGACTGTCCAGCACATCGGCTTCGCGGGCTTCGTGCGTGACCATCACCACCATGGCATCGCCGTCGCTGGAGGTGCCGCGTTGCACCAGGCTTTCGATGGAAACACCGCTGTCGCGCAGGGCCGCTGTCAGCTCCGCCAGCACGCCGGCGCGATCCGCCACGGACAGGCGCAGATAATAACGCCCGCGCCGGTCTGCTGCGGGCGCGCGGGGCAGGGCGGCCAGATCAGCCACCGGCATCACGAACGGCGGGCGCACATCGCCGCAGGCGATATCGACCAGATCAGCCACCACGGCGCTGGCGGTTGGCCCTTCGCCGGCGCCGCGGCCCTGGAAGAACAGTCGGCCCACGAAATCGCCTTCCACCACCACGGCGTTCAGGCTGCCCATGGTGGTGGCAATCGGGTGATCGATCGGCACCAGCGCCGGGTGGACGCGCTGGAACAATTCGCCATTCTCGGCTTCGGCAAGGCCGACCAGCTTGATGCGGAAGCCCAGTGCCGCGGCCTGCGCGATATCGGCGGCGGCGACATTGCGGATGCCATGGCAGGCCACGCCGGCAAAATCGATGCGCGCGCCAAAGGCCAGCGCGGCGAGGATCGAAAGTTTGTGCGCGGTATCGACGCCGTCGATATCAAAGCTGGGATCGGCCTCGGCAAAACCCAGCGCCTGCGCATCGGCCAGCACGTCGGCAAAGCCCAGCCCTTCGGCTTCCATGCGCGACAGGATATAATTGCAGGTGCCGTTCATCAGGCCATAAACGCGGGTGATGCGGTTGGCGGCCGCGCCTTCGGCCAGGCCCTTGATCACCGGGATGCCGCCGGCCACCGCGGCCTCATACTTCAAGGGCAGGCCGGCTTTCTCGGCCGCTTCGGCCAGTTCCAGGCCGTGATGGGCCAGCATCGCCTTGTTGGCCGTCACCAGCGGCTTGCCTGCGCCCAGCGTGCGCCGCGCCAGCGTCAGCGCCGGTCCATCGCTGCCGCCGATCAGTTCCACCACCACATCGACATCGTCGCGGGTGGCCAGTTCGGCGGCATCATCCACCCAGGCGATGCCGTCCAGCGACACGCCGCGATCCCGGCTGCGATCGCGCGCTGAAACGGCAGTGACCACGATCGGCCGCCCAGCGCGCTTCGCCACCAGTTCAGCGTTGGCGGTGAGGATCTTCACCACCCCAGCGCCCACATTGCCCAGGCCTGCAATCCCGATCCGCAACGGCGTCACCATGGTTCAGGCTCCCGCGTTGGCGGAAGGCGTGTTGACGCCCATCGATTGCAGATATTTGCGAATGTTGCGGGCGGCCTGGCGCAGGCGCTGTTCATTTTCAACCAGTGCGATGCGCACGAAACCTTCGCCATCCTCGCCATATCCCACGCCCGGCGCCACGGCGACGCCGGCTTCGGTGAGCAATTGCTTGGAGAATTCCAGGCTGCCCAGATGCGCCAGCGCCGGCGGCAGTGGTGCCCAAGCAAACATGGATGCGCGCGGTGGCGGGATGTCCCACCCGGCGCGGCCAAAGGCTTCCACCATCACGTCGCGGCGGCGATGATACAGTTCGCGGTTCTGCTGCACGATATCCTGCGGGCCATTCAGCGCCGCCACGGCCGCCGCCTGGATCGGCGTGAAGGCGCCATAATCCAGGTAGGACTTCACTCGGGTCAGCGCCGAAATCAGCGTCTTGTTGCCCACCGCAAAGCCGATGCGCCAGCCGGCCATGCTGTAGGTCTTGCTCATCGACGTGAATTCGATCGCCACATCCTTGGCACCCGGCACCTGCAGGATGGACGGGGTGGGCACGCCATCGAAATAAATTTCCGAATAGGCCAGATCGGAAAGCACCCAGATATTATTCTTTTTCGCAAACGCCACGACGCGCTCATAAAAGGCCAGATCGGCGACCTCGGCAGTCGGGTTGCTGGGGTAACCCATCACCAGCACGCTCGGCCGCGGCACGGTAAACCGCACCGCCCGCTCCAGCGCCTCGAAATATTTCTCATCCGGCGTTGTCGGCACGCTGCGGATGGTCGCGCCGGCAATGATGAAGCCGAAGGTGTGGATGGGGTAAGACGGGTTGGGCGCCAGCACCACGTCACCGGGCGCGGTGATCGCCTGCGCCAGATTGGCCAAGCCCTCCTTGGAGCCCAGCGTGACAACTACCTCGGTTTCGGGATCAAGATCCACGCCGAACCGGCGGTCGTAATAGGCGCTCTGCGCGCGGCGCAGCCCGGCGATGCCCTTGGACGCGCTATATCCATGCGCATCCGGCTTGGCGGCCACTTCGGCCAGCTTGGCGATCACGTGCGGCGGCGGCGGCAGATCGGGATTGCCCATGCCCAGATCGATGATGTCGTCACCCCGGGCCCGCGCTGCGGCCCGCATGGCGTTCACTTCCGCGATCACATAGGGCGGCAAACGTTTGATGCGGTAAAAATCGTCCTGCATGGCTGCGTCCTTAGGCAACAGGTGGACAAAAGAAAAGCGGCGGAGGAACCATTTTGTTCCGCCGCCGCCGGTTGGAGAGTTCGAATGTTGCGAAACTCTCAGCTCGGCGGCGCTCCTGCGGCCACAGTTGCAGCTGCGGCGGCTGCAGATGCAGCGCCGGCAATTGCCGCAATGATGGTGGCACGATTGATCACAGGTGGAACGCCCTTACAGCCGGCACACGCCGTGCCAGCAAATTCGGCGTTAGCTGAAATGGCCGGCTTGGCAAAGCCCCGTCACAAGGGGCAAGGTGCGATATCAGGAGATCACCCCAATGACTGCCACGCCCGTACCGTCCGAATCCCCTACCGATCTTGGCGCCCGCCAGGTGCAAGCGCAGGAAAACTTTCAGAAATTCACCGATCTGATGGGGAAGGGCCAGCAGATGATGATGGAATTCTGGACGAAGGAACATGCCGCCACGCCGATGGTCACCGATCCGATGGGCTTCATGTCCGGCTGGCAAAAGGCGATCACCGCCCTGATGTCCGATCCGGCCCGCCTGATGGAGCAGCAGCAGAAGTACATGGCCGATGCCATGATGCTGTGGAAAAACTTCATCAGCCCCGATGCCGAAAAGCCGACGATCAAAGACAAACGCTTTGCGAACGAAGCCTGGTCGCAAAACCCCGCCTTCGATTTCCTGCGCCAATCCTATCTGCTCACCGCCAGCCACTTCATGGAAGCCGCCCACCAGCTTGACGGGCTGGAACCCGCCGAAAAGGCCAAGGCGCAATTCCTGATCAAACAGTTCGTGGACGCGATGAGCCCGTCCAACTTCGCGCTCACCAACCCCGAAGTGCTGAAAACCACGGCCGAAACCGGCGGCGCCAATCTGCTCAGGGGTCTCGAACATCTGCTTGGCGATCTACAAACCGGCCGCATGAAGATGACCGACGAAAACGCCTTCGAAGTCGGCCGCAACGTCGCCGTCACGCCGGGCAAGGTCGTCTTCCAGAACCGCCTGCTGCAGCTCATCCAGTACACGCCCACAACCGAAACCGTGTACGAAGTGCCGCTGGTGATCTACCCGCCGTGGATCAACAAATTCTACATCCTCGATCTCACCGCCGAAAAAAGCTTCATCCGCTGGGCCGTCGAACAGGGCATCACCGTGTTCGTCGCCAGCTGGAAAAATGCCGATGAAAGCATCGCCGATGCCACCATCGATACCTATGTCGAAGAAGGCATATTGCAAGGTGTCCGCGTGGCGCGCGAAATCTGCAACACCGAAGGCGCCCATGTCATCGGCTATTGCGTCGCCGGCACCACACTTGCCGCCACCATGGCCGTGCTCGAATCCCGCAACCAGGCCAGCCAGATCACCTCTGCCACCTTCTTCACCGCCCAGGTGGATTTTGCCGACGCCGGCCAACTGAAATTCTTCGTCGATGATCCCAGCGTCGAAACGCTGAACAAGCTGACGGAAGACAAACACGTGCTCGATGGCCGCTTCATGGCCACCACCTTCAATCTGCTGCGATCGAACGACCTGATCTGGAACTATGTCGTCAACAACTACATGCTGGGGAAAGACTATTTCCCCTTCGATCTGCTCTATTGGAATTCAGATGCCACCAACGTGCCGGCCAGATGGCACCAGCAGTATATCAAGGATCTGTATCGCGAAAACCTGATGGTCCAACCCGGCGCGCTCACCGTGTGCGGCGTGCCCATCGATCTGAAAACCGTGAAAACCCCCACCTTCATCCAGGCCGGCAAGGAAGATCATATCGCGCCGGCAAAATCGGCCTTCAAACTCACCAAGGCCTTCAGCGGCGAAACCCGCTTCGTGCTGGCCGGCAGTGGGCACATCGCCGGCGTCGTCAACCCCCCCTCTGCCATGAAATACCAGCACTGGATCGGTGACCCAACCGTCGCCACCCTCGACGATTTCATCGCCAGCGGCACGGAAACCAAAGGCAGCTGGTGGCCCCACTGGCTCACCTGGCTCACCCCGCGTTCGGGCAAACAGGTGAAACCACGCGTGCCGGGGGAGGGGCCCTATACGGCGATCGAGGACGCGCCGGGGGCGTATGTGAAAGAGCGGATTTAGTTAGATTTATAGTAGTTCTTTGTAGTGTGAGAACCCGTAGGGGTCTCCAACAAACTCTTTGTGAGTTTCACGAAATATGTCGCTCGATGAAAGTGCTTCTTCAACTCTTCCTGTCTGCAATAAGATGCAATATAGTGCAGCAGATCTCGCTTGACAATTTACAGAACGCTCTGGATTGAACTCGATATCTGTAAAGGCATCATATAGCGCTACTTCGTTTCTTAATCGAGCATCTTTGTGCAGCGCATTGATGTACACCCAATCATAGAACGCCGTTCGAGGGAGCAAAGGTCATTCCTCGCCAAAAAACGAAAAACCTGTCAGTTTCCCGGAGCTGGTCAATCGTGAGTCACGCTTTGCATTCTTGGGTTGTTCAAAAAATAAATCCCTAAAAGGACCTCCGTCTTCGAATCTCTTGCTGCCTTGAAATGCCGATTACACAGTAAGAATCCGACCCATTTTTGTAGTGAATAACAAATTAAACAAACAACTACAGACTGAAATGATTTAGATGAAACTTCAAGTGGATTTTTGGAAAAATCATTTCTCTTGATTGCGGCATGAAAATCTTGGATCGTTTTTTGTTTATGAGATATTGACATGCCAGAGTGCCACGAAAACTCTGCAAAGAGTTCCGCAACATGTGGCCGAGATTGGGCCCTCGGAACAAAATAGGGGCGATGGGCCATATTTAAAAAGTGAGATAACCGTCTGGAACCCGATCAGGAACGAGTATTTCAAACAGCTCGGCCTTCTTGCGTCGCGCTAGCACCTCCGGGTCTTTAGGGTCAGGATTCATAGCCAGAACAGGACGGTTGCGGCGAGAGCGACGGCTGACAGGAAGACGGTCGGGCACCTGTCGTAGCGTGTCGCAACACGCCTCCAGTCTTTGAGGCGACCGAACATGATCTCGATCCTGTTGCGGCTTTTGTATCGTCGTTTGTCGTATTTGACGGCCTTTGTGCGAGATTTTCTGCCCGGGATGCAGGGCGTAATCCCTTTCTCTTCAAGAGCATCGCGGAACCAGTCGGCGTCATAACCCCGGTCGCCCAGTAGCCACTGTGCTTTGGGCAGGCCGTCCAGTAACGCTGCTGCTCCTGTGTAATCGCTGACCTGCCCCGCCGTCATGAAGAAGCTGATCGGGCGGCCCCTCGCATCCGTCACAGCGTGCAGCTTGGTGTTCATGCCGCCTTTCGTGCGCCCGATCAGCCGCCCAGAACCCCCTTTTTTACCCGCAGGCTCGATGCCGTGCGGTGCGCTTTGAGATAGGTCGCATCGATCATGATCGTCTTGCGGTCAGCCCCCTTGGACGCCAGGCCATCCATCATCCGAGTGAACACGCCCTTGTCGCTCCATCGCTTCCAGCGGTTATAGAGCGTCTTTGCCGGACCATATTCTCGCGGCGCATCCCGCCACCGCAAGCCGTTGCGATTGACGAAGATAATGCCGCTCAGCACGCGGCTATCATCGACCCGCGGCCGGCCATGGCTCTTGGGAAAGATCGGCTGAAGCCGAGCCATTTGCTCGTCCGTCAGCCAAAAAAGATCGCTCACCATTCAGGCTCCTTGCGGAGCTTGAATCAGATCGCGCAAATTAGATCAATGGGTCCTGACCCTAGGTAGCGCTTAACCGGCATAGAGATCGAGCTGACCCAGCGAAGGTGCGGCCGGATCTAGTAGTCAAAACCTGACGCTTGGCTCCCGTGTTGATTGGCCCACGAACGACGAGAACTGGGACATTGCAGCCGTTCCTGCCGACGGCGCTGAATGTCGGCTTACTCCACTAACCGACGATCGAGCGTACACTCCGGAAGAATTTGTAGTGCCGAAGAAACTGCATCAATCGCCAAGCGCTGCTCCGATCGCATAAAATTTCCACATCAACAGCTACTAACCCCTTTTTTAGCGAGATATTTCCAGTCTTGGCCTATAAATTAGCCACTCGGGCGTGACGGCAAACCACGACGGGCAGGTATCGTGTCACGGATGTAACGAGGTAAGGCAAGATGATCATTGCCGCGATGGCAGGCCGGCTTTTTGCGGTTTCGTTGTGCCGGTTATTGATAGGCACTTTGGTCCTGCCACTTGCGGCCCTTGTTTCGGCAGACGCGCGGGCAAACGATGCAGGCAAGACAGTTCCGGTTCCAGCGCGGCTAGAAGTCCGGTTCGCCCCAAACTTCGACCCGGCTGGCACTGCCGGCATGGCAGTCGAGATGC
>NZ_CAMCWT010000011.1:0-53344 GCF_945882885.1 Sandarakinorhabdus limnophila DSM 17366 | reverse complement strand
TTCTTCTCCACCGATTATGCCGCCGAATTCCGGCACATCTTCGGTGAACACCGCCTGCCGCACGAGCCCAGCATCTACATCTGTGCGCAGGATCGTGGCATCGGGCGTCCTCCTGATGGCCCCGAACGCCTGCAACTCATCGTCAACGCCCCGCCCACCGGCGACGGCTCCACACCAACGCCAGAGGAGATGGAACAATGTCAGACAGCAACGCTGGCGGTCCTCGCCCGGTGCGGGCTGACACTGAAACCGAAGGCAATGGTGCAAGTGGGCCCAGCGATGTTCGAGGCGCTTTTCCCTTCGAGCGGTGGGGCCCTTTATGGTCGGGCCTCGCACGGGTGGCAGGCCAGCTTCCGCCGGCCTGGCAGCAAGACGAAGCTGCCCGGGCTCTGGGTCGCCAGTGGTTCGGCGCACCCGGGAGCGGGCGTTCCGATGGCGGCCTTGTCCGGCCGCTTGGCGAGCGCAGCGATCCTGCAGGCCCGCGCTTCGATCAGGACGTTGCACCCGGTGGCTACCGCTGGTGGTATGTCGACGCCGAAAGCGACTGCGGACAGTATGGGCTGACGATCATTGCCTTCATCGGTTCAGTGTTCTCCCCCTATTACAAGGCCGCCGGCCGCGATGCCCCGGAAGATCATGTCTCCTTGAACGTCGCGCTTTATGGCAAGGGCTGCCGCCGCTGGGCGATGACAGAGCGCGGCACCGGCGCCCTGTTCCGTGATCGCGCCACGCTGCGCATCGGCCCCAGCCAGGTGCGCTGGGATGGCGCCACGCTGGTGATTGATATCGAGGAAGAATGCGCTGTGCTGCCCATGAAAGTCCGCGGCCAGGTGCGCGTCACGCCGCAAGTCTATGGCCAGCGCCGTTTCCGGCTTGATCCCGGCGGCAAGCATGTGTGGGAACCGATCGGCCCGTGCGCGCGGGTGGAAGCCACCTTCACCAACCCCGATATCAAATGGGCCGGCACCGGCTATCTGGATGCCAACCACGGCAGCGAATCACTGGAAGACGGCTTTGCCAATTGGCAGTGGAGCCGGGCCCATCTGAAGGATGGCTCCACCGCGGTGATGTACGAAGGCCAGCTGAAAGACGGCGCCGATTTCGGCATGGCCCTGCGCATCACGCCCGATGGCCAGGCCGAAGTGATGGAAATGCCCGCCCCCGTGGTGCTGCCCAAAACCGCCTGGCGCCTTGACCGCATGACCCGCGCCGACGCCGGCTACACGGCTCGCGTGCGCGCCACCTGGGAAGACACCCCCTTCTACAGCCGCACCGCACTGGCCACCCGCCTGTGGGGGGAAGACGTGGTGGCCGTGCACGAATCGCTCAACATGCGGCGGTTCGATACGGGCGCGGTGCAGTGGATGCTGCCGTGGCGGATGCCGCGAAAGGCGTAAGGAGGCGCTGACGTCGGCATTGCGTCTTCATCTCGGTCATCGGCGACCATTCTTCGCCCCCCAAAAGCGGACATCATCTGGCTGAAGCTTGAACGGCTAAAATTTCGGACGGTGCCAACAGTCCGGTTTTGGAAGATGATTGTGGTCAGCAGATATTCGTACAGGTGAATCAAAATATTTCAGAAATGCGCCATTGTTGTTATCGGTATCAAGGGATTGGAACCACTTCAACAATCAAAAGGCGTGACGGGTCAGAGTCTGCGAATTTAGGAACAGCCTCGACAGCCGAGGGCATTCGGCGGACCATAAGCGCTATTAAGCGGAAAGAGGAGAAGGCCGCTGTACAAGCGACGGACATGTCCGAAACATCTCTGCGCGGTCAATTGGTCCAAAAGACATATTCCTGATCCTTCTTCCACGCCGCATTGAGCGGCACGTCGATGCGGATCGCGGCTTCGAGCAGGCCGGGCCAGAGCGGCTTGGGCATTTGCGCATTTTGATCTTCGATCATCTTGCGCAACAGGGCAACACGATGCGGTTCGCGCGCGGCCAGGTTGACGCGCTCGGCAGGATCACTCGCCAAGTTGAACAACCAGGCTTGGTCAGGGCGCTTCGAAACCTGCAATTTCCAGTCGCCCGCACGCACCACGCGGTAGTCGCCAGAGCGCCAGAAGGTGATTTCGCGCTTCGGCCCGGCAGCGATCAGGTTGAAGCTGTCCATCTTGCGATCTCCTGGCACGTTCGCACCGGTTGCTGCGGCAATCGTGGCAAACATATCAAGGTGCTGGGCAACATCGTTTCGGACCGTGCCCGGCGCGATCCTGCCCGGCCAGCGCATCATCATCGGCACATGAATGCCGCCTTCGAAGAAAGTGCCCTTGTAACCGCGATAGGGCGTGTTGTGATCCTTGATGCCGGTATACCAGGCGCCGCCATTGTCGCTTGTGAAGATCACAAGAGTATTCTCGTCGAGCCCCGTTTCCTTCAGCTTTTGCATCACATCGCCGATCCGCCGGTCGAGCTGGCGCATCATCGCGCCATAAACGCGTTGGGTATGGTCCTTGATCTGCGGTAGCGCATCATAGTCACTCTTGAGCGCCTGCAGCGGAGTGTGCGGAGCATTGTAGGCGAGATACAGGAAGAAGGGTCGGTTCTGGTTGGCCTCGATCGTGGCCAGCGCATTGTCGGTGAAATAGTCCGTCAGATGGCCCTTTGGGCGAAAGCGCTGACTGTTTCCCCAGTAAACGGCATTGGGCAGGTTCGCCCATAAAAAGCGGTCGATTGGATCCCATGGCAGCTTCGCGTTGACGACCTGAGGATCGTGTTCGGCCATGAAAAGATCTGCGCCCGAACGCATGCCAAGGCTTTCGTCAAATCCCTGCGACGTCGGCCGCAATGGTTCGGCCTCGCCCAGATGCCACTTGCCGATGTGGATCGTGTGATAACCTCTGGCTTTCAGGATTTCTGGCAACATGATCTGGTCGTGCGGCACACCCATGTCGGCATAGGCAGGCAGATCGTGGTTGAGCTCTTCATGATAGATCGGTGGGTAGAGTGAAATGCCACCACTATGAGCCAGGTTTGAAGCAAAGGCGGCTGGAACGGCGGTAAATTCAAAACCGAAACGCGTCGGATATCGCCCCGTCATCAAGGCCGCGCGCGACGGCGAACAGGTCGCATTGGCGGCATAGCCGTTGGCAAAGCTAACCCCTTGCTTGGCAATCGCATCGATGTTGGGGGTCGGCACAGCGCCACCAGCAACGCCGCCGCCGTAGAGCGAGATGTCATTCATCCCAAGATCGTCGGCGACAATCAGGATGACATTGGGCGGACGCTCGCCAGAAGGGGCCACCGCAGGACCCTGCGCCCAACTGATCGGGCGATTCTCTGCGATTGGTTCCCGCCATTCGCCGATGATGCCGGGAAGGTAGATCTTGTACTGCTGAAAACCCAAATAGCCCGCGCCAACCAGCAGGGCCAAGGCACCCAGCCACTTCATCGTGCGTGTCATCGTGGACCTCCGGGTTGAATCGCGGCAGGGCGCAGGGCGAGCAACAGGAATAGCAGGATAACAGGGATCAGGATCAGGCTGGCATAATGTTCGGGTGGATGATGCACGCCCGGTTGCGCGCGGCCAACCCAGGCCGACCAACTGAGCAAACTGCGCTCCAGCAGGCTGACCAACAAAAGCAAGGGCACCAATGTGCGATAATGGAGGGCGACCGCCAATGTCACCATCCCGTGGGCGATCTGCGTGGCGCCGGCCCAAGCGAACAGGCCAATGATCAGCGCCGGATTGTGGCCCAGATCAAGCCCGGCAATCGTGCCTGCACCACCATCGGGCAGGAAGCTGTGGATCATCCCCGGCACGATCCAGCCAACGCCGTACAGCGCCAGGAACCAGGCCGCAGCGCGCGCGCCGCGATAATGGTGGTTGGTGCTGGGCGGCAGCAGCGCGGTCATCATGTGATGGTCACCATTGTCAGGTGCGAAAGGGCGGCAATCAGCGCCAGCACCAGCGCCACGGTGACCCGTGGGCCCACATAGAAGGACAGCACTCTCTGTGTGGGGAAGGAAAAGGTCGCCAACGTGCCGAGCAATTTGTCGGGATGGCCTGCCATGAAGGCCGGGTCCATCACCAGTTTGATCATGTCGCGGCGGCTGCGGTATCGCATCAGGCCGAAAACCGTCCAGCCGGGATCGGGTTCGGTGTTCCAGGCATCGACATAGCCGCCCACTTTGCGCCCGACGATGCCGGGATGGCCGCCATTGCGGAACAACACCGGCATGAAGCGTTTCGAATAGCGTTTCAGCAGTTCAAAGCCCTGCACCATCTGCCCGGTCTGCGGATCTTCCACCGGGTCCATCTGCGCCTTGACCAGATTGAGCATCACGAACTCGCGGCCGTCATCGGCTGCAAGGAAGGCGCGCAGGACATCCGGGCTGTTCCCGGTTGCTTCGAAACGGCCGGCCATCTGGGCCAGAAAGGCATCGATCTCTGCCGGCTTCAGCGGGCCAGACCAATTGTCATACCAGAGCCGGAAGGCGCCATAAGCCAGCAACGCCGTGCCCCAGATGATCCCTTCAGCCATCACGCCAACCGCTCCATTCCGGGCCGCCCTTGGCATGGCGCCGCGCGGCTGCCGCCAGATTGACCCCTTCTATTGGCATTAAAAGTGCCAAGAAATATTTGCAAACGTTATTGTCGCTTGCACCAATGTCGGTTTGCCGCAAAACAAGCCAGCATGACCAACGTATCGCACAAGATGGCATCGCGCTCGAAAGCGCCGCTGGCTGATGGCCGGCGCGAACGCAGCCGATCGAGCCGCGGCAAGATCGTCACGGCGATGCTCGATCTGGTCGGCAAGGGCGATGTAGCGCCCAGCGCGGCGCGGGTTGCCGAAGTGGCGGGCGTTGGCCTGCGATCGGTCTTTCGCCACTTCGACGACATGGACGAACTCTACCGGGAAATGGGCGAGGTGATCGAAGCGCGGGTGATGCCGATCATCCTGCAAGCCCCCGCCGGCGCAGACTGGAAGGAAAGGCTTTTCGATATCGCCGACAAGCGATCGAAGGTGTTTGAAACCATCCTGCCCTACCGGATTTCGGCTAGCCTTAAACGCTTCCAGTCGCCCTATCTGATGCAGGATTATCGCCGCATGCTGCGGTTGGAATTCGAAACGCTTGAGGCCCATTTGCCGGCGACGGTGAAGGCCGATCTGGCCGGCACCCGCGGTCTGCATGTCGTCCTGAGTTTCCAGACCTGGCGGCTGCTGCGCCATGATCAGGAATTGCCGGTTGAAGAGGCCAAGGCGGTGGTGCGGCGCTTGTTGGGCGATGCCATGACCCGAATGCCGGCCGATTGATGCAACGCCTGTTGCTTGTGGCTAGCCTGGCGGTGCTGCAGCAGGCCTGCACCGATACTGCTGGGCCGCCTGCCAAGGCGTGCGCGGGCCTTGCAGACAACAACATGGTCTGGATGCCCGGAGGCCGCTTCGTGATGGGCGATGATCCGCAGTATCCGGAAGAGGGCCCGCCGCGCACGGTCACGGTCAAGGGGTTCTGGATCGACGCCCATGAAGTGACCAACGCCCAATTCGCCGCCTTTGTGAAGGCCACCGGTTACCGGACTATGGCCGAGCGCGAACCACCCCGAATTCCCGGCACCCCGCCCGAGATGCTGGTGCCGGGGTCAGCCGTGTTCAACATCCCATCGCAAGCGGATCCGCGCTGGTGGCGGTGGGTCACGGGCGCCCAGTGGCGGCACCCATCCGGATCGCAAGAAAGCATCAGCGGGCATGACCGCGAACCCGTGGTCCAGATCGCCTGGCAGGATGCGCAGGCCTATGCGCGCTGGGCTGGCAAGCAATTGCCGACCGAGGCGCAATGGGAATATGCCGCTCGCGCCGGGGCAGCCGCACTGCCGGAACCGGTTGATGCGAAAGGCCAGCCGCAGGCCAATTATTATCAAGGCATTTTCCCGGAGAGGAACCTGGGCACCGACGGCTTTGCCGGGCGTGCGCCGGTGGGCTGTTTCAAACCCAACGGCTTTGGCTTGTACGACATGATCGGCAATGTCTGGGAATGGACCAGTTCCAGCGGATCGCGCACCGATGCTGGCGAACCGGTCAACATCATCAAGGGCGGATCCTATCTGTGCGCCGCCAATTATTGCGCCCGCTATCGCCCGGCCGCGCGCCAGTTCCAGGAACGCGGGCTGGGCACCGATCATATCGGGTTCCGGCTGGTGGGTACTGCGAAACCCGGGCCTTCGGCTTGACCTTGCGGCGGCAATACGGCACCAGCAGTGCCAATATTATCGAAAGCAGGGGATAAATCGTGAAGGTCTTACGCACGCCCGATAGCGCCTTTGCGGCGATCAGCGATTTTCCCTTCGCGTCGCATTATGTGGAGATTGCTGATCCTGGCGATGGCACGCCCCTGCGCATCCATTACGTCGATGAAGGGCCGCGCGACGCGCCCGTGGTGCTGATGATGCATGGTGAGCCAAGCTGGTGCTATCTGTATCGGCACATGATCGGCCCTGTGGTGGCAGCCGGTTTCCGCGTGATCGCCCCCGATCTGATCGGCTTCGGCAAATCAGACAAGCCGACCCGGAAGACCGACTACAGCTATGCCCGCCACGTCGGCTGGATGCGCCAGTGGGTCGAGGCGCTGGACCTGACGCGGATGACGCTGGTCTGTCAGGATTGGGGCTCATTGATCGGCCTGCGCCTGGTCGCAGAAATGCCGGATCGTTTTGCCAGCGTGGCGCTGTCCAATGGCGGCCTGCCCGAAGGTGGCCCGCCCCCGCGCGCCTTTGCCCTGTGGCGGGCCTTTTCCCAATGGAGCCCGGTCTTCCCGATCGGCCGGATCATCAACGCCGGGGCCAAACGCGCGCTCAGCGCGGCCGAGATTGCCGCTTACGACGCGCCATTTCCGGACAGCAGCTACAAGGCCGGTGCGCGCATCTTCCCCAGTTTCGTGCCGTTCGAAAACAACGTCGCCATCCCGGACCAGAAGCGCGCGTGGCAGGTGTTCGACCAGTGGCACAAGCCCTTCCTTTGCTGCTTCAGCGACGGCGATCCGGTGACCCGCGGCGGTGAAACGCGTTTCATCGGCCGCGTTCCCGGTACCGCAGGCCAACCGCACCGCACGCTGAAGGGCGGCCATTTCATCCAGGAAAACGACCCGCAGGGCTTTGTGCAGGCGATATTGGAGGTAGCGAAATTATGAACATCACCAATCAGCTTCACCCCAGCCCCGAACATGCCGAGCTATTTTTCGGCGGCGTGGATCACGTCAACGCGATCCGCGTCACCTGGTCCATCGAGCACCAATAGAAATCTTCATTCCAGCCGGGCGAGGGAAACACCACGCCTTGCATGAACCCGCCTGTTTCGACCCGCGCAACTGTCGCTCCGTTAGCGATATCGAGCAGGACGATCGCTTCTCGGCGCTGATAATCATTGGTGCAAATCCGACCACTTTCGGGGAAATGCAACATGTGGCTGGCGCTGCCCAAACCGTCTCGCCTCCACAGTGGCACGAGCGCGCGCTTCTCTTCCTCGAACCGGAAGCCACAGATGACGCGATTGGCGCTGTCATATGCGATGACGATCTGCCTTGCTTCGTCCCAGAGCGGCGGGTTGGTGATGCTACCGCCCGGTAAGCCGCTGACGTCGATGCCCTGCCAGTCCTCAGCGTCTGCAAGTGCAACGCGGATGAGCCGGTTGGGTGCCTGCGCAACGCCGCGCCCGACCATGCTTGTTCGATAGCGATGCTGGCCGTTGTCCATCAGCCAAAGGTGCCGGTCCCCGATCACCGCATCCCAGCCATGGCTGCGCTGGCTGTTGCCGATATAGGGGCAGGCCCAGCTATCGTCGCGGCGCAAGGCAGTGCCATCCCAATGATAGCGGGTTATCGTACGCACACCCACCACATAGACGGTATTTCCAACGGCGCTGAGCCGCGCGACCGATGGCTCGCCGCAATCGAGCGGCGGGCAGGGCATGGTCAAATCGTCCGGATCGATCACACAAAGTTGTGCTGTGGAGCGAACTGACAGATTCTTCGTCACAATCAGCCCGGAATCGAGGATCACGAAACTGTTATAGGGCTGATCGACCGGCAATCGCGCTGCCGCGCGGACAGCGAGATCTGCGCGGTCTAGGCGATGGATGTAGCACCCATAGACGATGTAAAGATCGCCATTGCGGTGGACGGCCATCCCGCCCGGCCAGATCGGGCCGCCGTCGAGGCGCGGGCTGCGGGCGAGAGGGCGCAGCGTCAACGGATCGATACGCTCGACCTGCGCGGTGGTAGGCAACCCGATCCGCGATCGCAGCGCCTGATGGGTCAGCAGAAAAATCTCGCCTGGATCGCCGAGTACGGTCATCGTCGTCATCAACCGGCGCCGCGATGTCGCCGCGAGCCGCAGACTGGCGGGTTCTGCTAGGGCCTGGGGATCGGGAACCGACTGTAACCGGCGTGGGCCGCCGTCCTCGCAGGGCCAGCGGCCAGGCCAATAGCCCTTCACCGTGTAGCGCGGCGGCGGCGCCACCGGATCAAGGTCGCTAATGCTATCACCAATATGGCACCAGCTGGCCACAGTTCGAGCAGCCGTGGTATGAGCAACGTACGCAATGCATTGGCAAAAATCTGGTCGGGTGCCGTGTAGCCTTCGGGCATCGGCAGCACCTGGTTTGCCCTGGCAAAGGCGACATAGTCGCTTTGCATGACGGCAAATCGTTCCGGATCGGCGCGCGACAGATCATCAGTCTCGCCGGGATCGGCGCTGATATTGTAGAGCCGCCAGCGGGCATCGCCATAAGGTGGCAGGTTCTTGACCAGCTTGTAATCGCCTTTGAACAGCACCGCATTGCCCGACAGTTCATAGCCCAGCGGCTTGTCTGCCGGATGGACGGATGGCGTGCTGCCGGTGAGCATCGGCGACAGGTTCAACCCGATCATGGGCTCGACACGGCGCCCGGCAAGAACGCCTTGCTGCGGCGCCACCCCGGCCAGCGCCAACAACGTCGGCGGCATATCGGTGACATGGGCAAAGCCGGTCGCAACACGGCCACCCCTGATCGCCGGATTGCCCGGCCAGGCCATAATCATCGGCACACGCAAGCCCCCTTCGCTGGCGGTGAACTTGTATCCGCGCAGCGGCGAGACTGATGCGCTGGCAAAGCCAGCGCCTTGTGCGGTCAGCGAGCCCGGGCGACCCTGCCTAGCGATGCTTTGATCATAGAGATGATTGGCGTTCCAGCGCGCAAATGCCCCCATCGCCATCGGGTCGGTGGCTTCGGCGCCATTGTCAGACAGAAAAACGAATATGCTGTTCTCATATTCGCCGATGGCCTTCAGATGCGCGACCAGCCGGCCGATTTCGCGGTCCATCGCTGTGGCCATGCCGGCATAGGCCGCCATCGCACCCGCGCGCTGCTGCCGTTCCTTAGGCGACAATTTCGACCAGTCGGCGCTAGTGTTCATGGTCACCATGGCAACGCCGGCGGGCATTACGCCCTGGGTAATCGCACCGGCCCGGCGCTGGCTGCGCAGCGCGGTCCAGCCCGCGGTGTAGCGCCCGGCATAGGCCGCGATATCGGCATCGGGCGCCTGCAACGGCGTGTGGTTGGCGATGAAGTTCACCGAAGCCAGAAACGGCTTTCCGCTGGCCTTGCCGCTGTCGATATAGCGGATCATCCTGTCGACAATCAGGGTCGAGGAATAGAAACGCGCCGGCAGTTTCGCCGGCTTGCCATCCTCGCTCCATTCGGTCTGATCATAAATCAGCAGATTGGGCTTATCTTCAAAATTGTCGGCACCCGATTGGGCCAGCGCGAGCGCATGATCATAGCCGCGCGCTGTGGGCAGGCTGTCGGGCGTGTGGCCCAGATGCCATTTCCCGGTCAGATAGGTGCGATAGCCGCCAGCGCGCAGCTGATCGGCAATTGTCACCACGCGGTTGTTGAGGTGCGCGTCATAGCCGGGCTTGCCCTGATGTTCCGGCGGGATCGTCTCCGGCATGTTGCCCAGGCCAGCGCGGTGGTTGATCACGCCCGTTTGCAGCATCGCCCGCGTGGGCGAGCAGGACCCGGCGACGTGGAAATTCGAAAAGCGCACGCCCTTGGCCGCCAGCGCGTCGATATTGGGCGTTGCAATTTCGCCGCCGAAGGCCCCGACATCACTGAACCCCCAATCATCGGCAAGCAGGATGACGATGTTCGGGCGCTTCGCCGGTGCCGCGTGGGTGGCAGGCGCAAGCAGGTGCAGCAGGGTCAGTGCGGCCAGAACCGTCGCTGGCCGGTTCCGTCTCATCGGATCAGCAAAGCGTCGAGACACCCCGCCTCCACCAGCAGCGGATCGATGCGCTTGCGCGCAGTCGCATCCAGCGCGGCATGGCGCGCGCGCAGATCAGCCAGGCATTTGGCCTGATATTTGAACACACCCTGGGTGTATCGCAGGCCCATGGCGGTCATGCTGAAGGTCGTTTCGCCCGCTTCGATCGCGGCGGCATTGGCGAGGAGGAAGGGCATGTAGATGTCGCCTACCTGCTTCAGCCATCCGGCGATGATCGGCGCAAAGGGCGCATCTGCTGCATCCCATTGGCCGTCGATGCCCGACATATCGTCAATATGGAGCAGCCAGCGGAAGCTGTAGGGATAGTCCTTGCGCATCATTGTTTGCGCGGTCGGGTCGACGCCAAGTTGCGATAACTGGCCATATATGCCGAATTCCGCGAGGCTGGGGCGCGTGCCAAACAGGCAATGGCGATCGACCACATGCGCCTCCAGCGCCGCCAGCAGCGCGTGGGTCGAGGCCTCGATCAGCGGGAAATTCTCCCGCGTGCAGCCGACAATCGCCATCCGCCCGACTTGGCGGGCGCGGAACTGTTCGGCAAAGCCCTGGCTCGTCGCCAGCCCGCCGCCCTTCATCGCGTCAAAGGCGAGCCAGCGGCTCATCTGGATCTGGTCCACATCCTCCAGCCAGCGGTAGCCGAACATCGCCTTGGTCACCCATTCATCGGCAAAATCCTCGATCATGTGCGCGATGAAGGCGCTTGCCGGGTCTGGCGGAACCACGGAACGTTCGGCGTGACGCGCCTCCAGATCATAAATCAGCGGGGTGGAATCATTGTGGAACGTCCTATCGGGATATTCCATCACCGGGATGACCGGTGCTTTGACCCTGGCCAGCGCCTCGCGCGAGTCCGCACCGTGGACCCAGAGATGCGGAATACGGCGATAGCGCATCAGCGCGCGCATCTTCATCGAATAGGGTGAACCGAGCGCGCCGTTGATTATGTACATGGTGATGGTGCCCTGTCTCGATCTGGTGCGGCTGATCTGCGCCCGTTCCTGATGCCCTTTGTCGCCAATCGCGCGATCACGACACAGCTGGCAGCAGCGGTATCGCATTTTATTAGCACTATCAATGCCAACTAATCAGCCAAACTGGCTGTCAGGCTGCTCGATCGCCATGTTTCAAACTTACGAAACATGGGATGGCCAATGCAATCCCCTTCGCATTTACTGACATAATGTCAGAAATAGATTTGTGTCATCTTTGATGACATGCCCCTTGCAAAACCGACCAGGCTCCAAACGTGAACGAACGCGCGACCAGTTGCTTGTTTCGGCGCAATCCCTGTTGATGGAAGCGGGCACGGCCGCGCTCGGCCTTCGTCAGATCACCACACATGCCGGCATGGTGCATGCCAGTTTCTATAACTATTATCCCCAAAACTGTTGATTGGGCAGCAGCGTGGCAGCCTGTGTTGTGCCCGTCAATCACTCCCACCAGGGCACGCCGGGCGGCAGATCGGCGCTGGCCTTGCCGGGGAAGGATGGGCTGCGCTTTTCGAGGAAGGCGGCCACGCCCTCCTTCACATCCGGCCCGCGACCGAGCGCGATGTTCCAGGCCGCATCCACCGCCAGCGCGTCCACCGGCCCGGCGGTGTTGCCCAGCCGCCACAGCATGGCGCGGGCCAGCGCAATGGCAACCGGTGCGGTGCCGTCGCTGAATTCGGCAGCGATGGCGCGGGCGCGGGGCAGCAGCTGGTCGGGCACCACCACCTCGCTCACCAACCCGCCGGCCAGCGCCTCGGCGGCGTCGAAGACGCGGCCTGAAAGGCACCAGCGCAGCGCTTGGGGCAGGCCAACGAGGCGCGGCAGAAACCAGGCGCTGCCGGCCTCTGGCACCAGGCCGCGCCGGGCGAACACAAAACCGATGCGCGCGCCTTCCGCCGCGATGCGCACATCGCATGGCAGGGTGAGCGTGATGCCGACGCCCACCGCCGGGCCGTTGATGGCGGCGATGATCGGCTTCTTCGATTCGAACAGGGCGTGGATGAAACTGTCGTGCTTGCCGCGGCGTTCTTCGCCGAAATTACCGGCGCCCTCACCCGCCATGTCGAAACTTTCCGCACCCGCCGACACGTCTGCTCCAGCACAGAAGGCCCGCCCGGCACCGGTGATGATGATGGCGCGGATGGTGTCGTCCTCGCTCGCCGACCGCACCGCCCGGGCCAACGCCCGGCCCATCGCATCGGTATAGGCGTTGAGTTTTTCCGGCCGGTCGAGCGTGATGATCATCACCCCGGCTTCGTTGCTGACAGTCAGCCCATCTTGCGCCATCATCGCCTCCCTTGCCTGGCCATGCTGCGCCGGAGACTTGGGAGCAGCAACGACTGCTTTGGGGAGGAAACATGCTGCGCTTGCGCCAGATTGCGATGATTGCGCCAGATCTGGCGCCGGTGGAGGAAGTGGTTGGTCAGATGCTGGCTGCCGAAGTTTGCTACCGCGATCCCGGTGTGGGCAAATATGGCCTGCACAATGCGCTGTGGTCGCTGGGCGGCACATTTCTGGAGGCGCTTGCGCCCTTGCAGGAAAACACCACCGCTGGCCGCTACATGGTCCGGCGTGGCGGCGCGACGGGTTACATGGTGATTCTCGACATCGATGACCTTGCCCCCGTGCGCGACCGGCTAGCCGCACGAGGCACGCGCATCGTGGAGGATCTCACCGTCGGCGACGCCGCTTTGCACGCCACCGCACTGCACCTGCACCCGCGTGACACCGGCGGCTGCCTGCTCTCCATCGATCATCACGGGCCAGACGGCGGCATGATGGGCAGTTACATGTGGGCCGGCAGCGCCTGGCACGCCCAAGCCAACGCCAGCCTTGCCATCAGCGGCGCGATGATGACCTGCGATGACCCGACCGCCACCGCGTCGCGCTGGAGCCATATTCTTGACCGGCCTGCCGTGCCGCATGGCGCTGGCTGGCGTGTCACCCTGGACAATGCTGCGCTGGATTTCATGCCAAACAATGGTCCGGCCGGCGAAGGGCTAGCGGCGATCCGCCTTACCGGCCTCAACGCCCCGGCCCGCAGTTGCGGCCTCGATTTTCTTCCGGAGACCAACCAATGAGCTACGAAACCGGCACCGAAGACCTGCTGGCCAGCGTCGTTGACGGCGTACTTACACTCACCTTAAACCGCCCGGCGGCGCGCAATGCGCTGTCGCGCGCCATGCTCGACGGGCTGGCGCGACTGCTAGGCGAGGCGGAGGCTGATCCGGCCATCGGCGCGATTGTGATCACCGGTGCCGGAGGCGCGTTCTGCGCCGGCGGCGACGTGAAGGGCATGGCGGCGCGCAATGAAAGCGGCGAGCCTGAACCCATCGATGTCGCCATCGCCCGCCAGCGCCGCAACCAGCGCGAAACCGCCGGGCGCCTGCATGCCATGCCGAAACCCACCATTGCCGCCATCCCCGGCGCGGCGGCCGGCGCTGGTCTCAGCATGGCGCTGGCCTGCGATCTGCGCGTGATGGCCGACACGGCCTTCATGACGACCGCCTTCGCCAAGGTCGGCTTTTCCGGCGATTATGGCGGCACCTATTTCCTCACCCAATTGGTGGGCGCGGCCAAGGCGCGGGAGATGTATTTCCTCTCCGACCGGGTCGATGCTGCCGAGGCGCTGCGACTGGGGCTGGTCAACCGCGTGGTGCCGGCCGACGCCCTGCTCACCGAAGCCCAGGCGCTGGCCACGCGATTGGCCGCCGGCCCGCGCGTGGCCTATCGCTACATGAAGGAGAATCTCAACCGCGCCTTCTCCGGCGGCGACATGGATGATTGCCTGGACCTGGAGGCCACCCACCATGTCCATTGCGGGCTGACAGAAGATCACAGGGACGCGGCGAAGGCCTTCGTGGAAAAACGCGCGCCGGTGTTTAAGGGGCGTTAGGCCAACATCCCCAGCTTGCGGGCAAAGTCCGCCACCATTTGCGCATGCCGCTCCGGCGCTTCCTCATGCGCAAGGTGGCCTAGGCCGGGCAGGCCGTGATGCTCGGCGCTGGTGCCGTGATGGGCAAGGCGCTGCGCGACGATGTGGCTTGTGGAAGGCGGCACGGTCTTGTCGCGCTCGCCGTGCAGCAGCAGCACCGGGCATTTGATATGAGCGATGCTGCGCTCGATCGTGTCCAGATCCCAGTGCGCCATCAACGACAGCGCACCGCCGGTGTGGCCGGGATTGCGGAACAGGCGTTCGTAATAGGCCACCTGCTCGCGGCTGGAGTGCGAGCCGGTCCAGCGCTTGAGCAGATCAGGCATCGACTGAAAGCGGGTGGTGAACGAGAAGATCGACGGCATGAACGGGTTGACGAACAGCGCCTTGGCCAGACTGGGATAGGCCTTGCCCATACCCTCAAACGGCAGCAGCGCTCCACCCAGCGAGACGATGGCTTGCGGCTGCAGATGGCCGCCCGCCGCCAGCATGAACGCAATTGCCGCTCCTACGCTATGGCCCAGGATCAGCGCCGGTTGCATACCCAATTCGGCCAGCAACACGCCCAGCGCCTTGGCAACATTGTCCGGATCCGGCGAATAGAGCTTCTGGGTAAAACCGTGACCGGGCAGATCCGGAATGACCAATCGGAAATGCGGCGCCAACAGCGGCGCCAGGCCGGCGAAACTGTGCGTGGTCGCCCCGGTACCGTGGATCAGCAGCAGGACCGGTGCATCCTCTGGCCCGGTGATCTGCACGTGATATTTCACACCGCTGGCGGTGACGAACTGGCTCCATTCCTTATTCGGCACATGACGGCCATCAATATCCCAACGCATCAGACCGCCCCACCACTCGCGGCCTTCACCGCCGCTACCACTGACTTGGCATCAACCCGCGGCAGTGTCACCAGCCGGGCCCCCATCGCATTTGCCAGTTCCGTTCCCTGCGGGCGCGGACGCGGGCTGCAATCAATAAAAACGCACGCGATCCCGCTGGCGCGATAGGCGCGTGCCGAAGCCAGCGCCGCGTCCTGCGGGCTTTGGCCGGCGTTGCCGCCAACATTGGCCCTGCCATCGGTAAGCACCACGACCAGCGGCGTGCGGCCCCTGCCCTTCTCGGCTTCGGCCACCTTGCGGGCGAGATCGAGCCCGGCGGCAATCGGCGTCCCGCCGCCACCGGCCAGCCCGGCCAGTTCCTTCTTGGCGCGCGGCAGGCTGCGGGTGGGCGGCAGCGCCAATGCGGCTTCCGTGCCGCGGAAGGCGACCAGCGCCACTTCAGCGCGTTTCACATAGGCTTCGGCAAGCAACAGTTCGACCGCGCCCTTGGCCTCAGCCAGGCGCGCGAACGCCGCCGAGCCACTGGCATCAACGGCAAAAATGGTGGTCGATTGCGTCTGCGCGATGAAGCGACGGATGCGCAAATCGTCAGTGCGAATGGCGAGGCGGCCGTCTTCGCGGACGGGGCGGATCTTCTGCCAAGGGGCAGCGGTCTTGATGGTTTCAATCAGCGCCAGCCGCGCGCCGCGGCCCGGCATTCCTGGCCGCACGCCAGCCGGGCGCCCGCTCGTGATGCTTTTCTGCTTGGCGCCGGATGAACCGCTGGCCTTGGGTGCCTTGCCCATGGTGCCCGCAGCCAGCGCATCGAGCAGGCCCGGCGGCAGCGCGGTTTGTGCCGCATCCAGGATCATGTCGGTCGGATCAAATGGCGGCGGTTCCGGCTGCTCCTGATCGTCGCCCTGGTTGTCGTCGCTGGGCGGCGGTGGAGGCGGCGGCTCTTCCGGCGGCGGCTGGTCGTCGGGCTGTTCTTCGGGAGGTGGCGGTTCCTCTTCAGGTGGCGGTGGCAGGCGGGTGGCGCGCGGCCCAAGGACCAGCGCGGCGGCAGCGGCCATGTCCGCCTCACGCAGCTGCTCGATATCATCTGGCCGGTCATCGGCACGGGCATGGGCGCGGGCAACACGCACCGCCATGATCGGCGCGCGCACCGACGCGATGCCCAGCGCGGCCGCCGCCACGGCCAGAGCGGTTTCTGGGTCCTTGGCGATCGCGCCGGGCTCGGCCAGCATTTCCAGCGGTGGTGGCGGCGCTTCACCGGCGATCAGGGACGCCATGTCCAGCCGCACGCTGTTCAGATCGATATGAATGGCCAGTCGGTCAGCCAGGCCCTGCGGAATCCGTTCCCGATCCGCATCTTCGGGATCGCCTTCGTCGAACAGCACCAGCGGCGGCGCGCCATCGTCGATCGCCGTGGCCAGCCGCGCCGCCAGCGCCGGATTGAGTCGCTCCGCCATCGGCACCACCAACGCCTTGCCTTGGGCATCAGCCAATATGCCGGCGCGGTGCACGGGTTTGCCGCTGGCCAATGTCGCCGTCAGGTCCAGCCCGCCATCCATGGCTTCGGCATCGGCGCTGGCCGGCAAGCGGCGGGTGGGGACGACTAGATTCAGTGCATCGGCCCAGGCATCGCGTACCGGGCCGGGGCGGGCGCGCAGCAGGATGCCTCCAACTGCATTGCCGGCCGCCACCAACACGTCGATCGCCGCCAGCGCCAGCGCCCAGCGTTCTCCCGACGTGTCACTCTCCCCTTCAGGGGTCATGCCGGGATAAGTTCCGCGATGGCGCGGGTGATGCGGGCGGTGGAGCCGGTGTCATCCAGCACATTGCGGCGCAGGCGGTGGCGCAGTGCCATCGTCGCCACTTCAGCCAGATGATGGGGCTTCACATGCTTTTTGCCGGCCAATGCCGCCTGCGCGCGGGCGGCACGCAGCAGGGTCAGTTCCCCGCGCAGGCCATCAGCACCCACCGCCGAGCAGAGCTGTGCACCCAAGCCCAGCATTTCGTCTTCCACCTGCACCTTGGGCAGCAGCTTGCGGGCCTTGGCGATGGCTTCCAGCGTGTCCTGCTCACTGTCTTCAAACTCGGCCACAAAGCTGACTGGATCGCGGTCGAAGCGGTCGCAACGCTTCACGATCTCGATGCGGTCGCCAATGTCGGTCGGGGTGCGCACATCGACGCTGAGGCCGAACCGGTCGAGCAACTGCGGGCGCAGTTCACCTTCTTCCGGGTTGCCGCTGCCCACAAGGATGAAACGCGCCGGGTGACGGATCGAAAGCCCCTCGCGTTCGACGACGTTGGTACCCGACACGGCAACATCGAGCAGAAGATCGACAAGATGGTCTTCAAGCAGGTTGATTTCGTCGATATAGAGAAAACCGCGATTGGCCTTGGCCAGCAGGCCGGGTTCAAAGCGCTTTTCGCCCGTGGCCAATGCACGTTCGAGATCGAGGCTGCCGACAACGCGATCTTCCGTGGCGCCCAGCGGCAGATCAACGAAGGGCACGGCGCTTTCCTCGACGTGCTTGCCGGCGCGTTCTCGGCAGCCTTCGATGCAGGGGCTGCGATCATCGGGGGCACATTTGTAGCGGCAGCCGGGCACGACCTTCATTGGCGGCAACAGGCCGGCCAGCGCGCGCACGGCGGTGGATTTGCCGGTGCCGCGATCGCCGAACACCATCACGCCGCCCAGCCGCGGTTCCACGGCGGCGAGCAGCAGCGCCTGCTTCATCTCGGCCTGGCCAACAATGGCGGTGAACGGAAACGGAGTGCGCGCGGGCGTTGCCATGGCTGTTGCCTTAAGCGGCGGGCCGCCTTGCTGCAAGCCGGTCGGCGATGTGTCGCGCCTGACAGTACTCCCGGCCAGCTTTACAACTCGTTACTATTGAGTTAAATTTTCTGCAGTGTTGAGCCGGGGGTATGTAGCATAAGTAAGATTTTGGGTTTGGCCGTGAGTGCCACACTGCTGGCGGCATCGCCGGCGCTGGCGATCACCAATCTGGTGAGCAACGGCAGTTTCGAGAACGGTCTCGCCAGCTGGACAATCGGTGGCAGCGACGGCCAGAATTTCCCGCCAGTCGCCATTTTCTACAATAGCGCATCGGCCTATCCGATTGGTGCCTTCGGCGAGTCGGTCCCGCCCGACAACAGCGTGTCGAACAGCCCGGATGCCGTTGGCCAGCGCGCCGCCTATTTCGTCACCGATCTGGCGCGTGCGCAGTCGCTGTCGCAAACCATCTTCCTGACGCCGGGCCGCTATGAGTTCGGCTTCTCGGCCTTCGCGCCGCAGAATGGCTACAACAACGCCGGCGATGCCCGCTTCCAGGCCACGATCCTGGGCACCACGGTCGCCAATTATCTGGTGTCGACTGGCCCGGTGCGCACATGGCAGGCCTTCACCGGCCAGACCACGATCCAGACCGCCGGCCTATACACGGTGAACTTCCAGTTCGACACCAACCTCAATCCGTCGAAAGACATCGTGATCGACCGCGTTTATGTGGGCTCGGTGCCGGAACCGGAGAGTTGGGCGATGTTGCTCGCCGGCTTTGGCCTGATTGGCCTGATGCGCCGCCGCTCGAACAGCGCCACGGTGGTTTCCGCCTGAACCTTCACGTCTTGGGCCGATAAAAGAGAACCCCGCAGCGCCAAACGGCCTGCGGGGTTTCTGCTTTTCGGGACACGCGAATCCAAGGCTCAGCCGAATGGCGCGTCAATACTGCGCGGCGGCGTGCTGAACCACTGCGGCCCAGCATCGGTCATGTGGAAGCAATCCTCCAGCCGGATGCCGAACCGACCGGGCAGATAGAGGCCCGGCTCGTTGGAGAAGCACATGCCCGGTGCCAGCGGCGTTGCCTCGTTGTGCACCAAGTTTACCGGTTCATGCCCGTCCATGCCGATGCCATGTCCGGTGCGGTGCGACAGGCCAGGCAACTGGTAGCGCGGCCCGAAGCCTTTCGATTCATAGAAGGCGCGCGCGGCGTCGTCCACGGCTCCGGCCGGCGTGCCCAATTGAGCGGCAGCGAGCGCACGTTGCTGGCCTTCCGCCACGATATCCCACACCCGTCGCACGTCGTCGGGCACACGGCCGAACACGAAGCTGCGCGAGATGTCAGAGGCATAGCCGCCGACGCTGCAGCCGCAATCGATCAGCACCACCTCTCCCTCGCGCACGGCCTGCGGCTTCGCCGAGCCGTGCGGATAGGCCGACGCCTCGCGCAGCAGCACCAGACCGTCGCTCGCCTTGCCGCCCAGCGCCGCAGTTGCGGCATCGATCAAGGCTGCGATGTCACCCGGGGTCATGCCGGCGCGGATGCGCTGCCATGCCCAACGCTGGGCGGCCAACGTCACGTCACTGGCCGCCTGCATCAATGCGATTTCGGTCGCGGTCTTCACCATGCGGCAGGCGCGCACCACCGGGTTGGCCGACGCGATCCGCGCCTGCGGCACACGCCGCGCAAGGCCATCACTGATAAAGAAGCGCACCGTCTCCTCGATGCCGATGGCGGAAGTGGCGCCGCCGGCCTGGCGCAACGCTTCGGCGACGAGTGCCAGAGGGTCCTCGTCCTCCTGCCACACGCGCACGTCGGCCGGAACGCCCAGACTCTGACGGATCGAGGGCTCTTCGAAAAAGGGCGTAACGATCACCGGCTGGCCGCTGGCCGGGATGATGGCCGCTGTCACCCGCTCGCTGCGCCTCCACTTGATGCCGGTGAAATAGTCCAGGCTCGATCCCGGCTCGACGACGATCGCCGCCATGCCCGCCTTGGCCATCAACGCCTGCGCCCGGGCGATGCGAGCGGCGCGTTCGGCCGCGTCGATCGGCTTGAGGCCGCTTGTGATTGGCGTGAGCCCGCTGGTGTCGACGGCGGCAGCGCGCAAAGGTCCCGGCAAGGCAGCCAACCCGGCAAGACCAAGGGCGGCAGCAGCGAAGCGGCGGCGGTTCGGGCGAAGATCGATCATCACCCAAGCCTCGCAGCTTGAGTCATAAAAGCAAGAGGGGGCGCCGCCAGGCCGGCGACGCCCCCACGTTTCAGAAATCCTGACGGATCAGAAATCCTTGCGGAGCGTCACGAAAAACTGGCGCGGCGCGGCCGGCAGCAGCGTCTGGTTGTCGCCAGAGAAGCCGAAGCCGTTGGAACCGATGGTGGCGACATAACGGCGATCAAACAAGTTGGTGACCGTGCCTTCGATCGCCAGATTATTCAGCCAGCGATTGTCGCTGGTGAAGCGATAACCGAGCTTGCCATCGACCACGACGCGGCCGGAGACTTCGCGATCGTTGGAGAAGGTGAAGAACCGGCCCGACATGGCGTTGGCATTGGCGCGACCGTAGAATGCGCCATCGTCATAGGCCAGTTCGAGGTTGGCGATGCTGCGCGGGCTGTCGACCACCGTCTTACCGCGAATTGCTTGCACCACGGCGCCGGCGGCATTGCGAACGTCATCGCGGTAAGTGTTTTCATTGTAGGCATAGCTGGCGGTGACGGTGAACGCCTTCACCGGCTGCCATTGCAGGCCAATTTCCACACCCAGTGAGCGCACATCGCCGACGTTGGACAGCAAGGACGCATTGCCGACAATGCCCGGACCCTGCGGGATGGAGAGCAGCCGGTTGGAGAAATTGACCAGGTAAGCGGCGATCACGCCGTTCACCTTGCCTTCGCCAAAGCGGAAGCCGCCTTCGAAGGTGTTGGTCTTCTCCGGGCGCAACTGGCTGGAGATCACACCAAAGCCGGCGGCCGAGGTGGCAAACGGACCGGTGGTCGCCGCCGCGGTGAAGGCGCGCTGGTTCTGGGTGAAGCTGGCGAACAGTTCGTTGCCGCCGCCCAATTTGTAGAGCAGGCCGACCTGCGGAAGGAACAGATCCTCTGCCTTGATGCGGCCCAGCGCCAGCGGGCCTGGCACCGGATTAATCGCTTCGGCGCGCAGTTTCACGCTCTGGCCCTTGAAGCCGGCGGTGACGATGAAATCCTCGGTCACTTCCCACTGATCTTGAACCGCGAACTGGAAGGTGCGGGTGTTGTAATCGTTATTCCACTGCGTGAAGAACGGGTTCGATTGATAGGTCAGGGCGCTGGTCAGCGGCACGGTCTGGCTGGTGCCCATGTCGTAGAAGCGGCGGGCCTGTTCGAAATCGTTGTTTTCGTACCAGACATTCAGGCGCAGCGTGTTGCTGCCGAACTCGGCCGTCAGATCGCCAATCACGCCGATGCGCGCGATTTCATATTCGGTGGTGCGGAAGCTGAGCGGCAGGCCGCCCGGGCTGGCGCGATACGGCGTGATCCACGAACCCTGGCCCTTGTTGCTGTGGTAATAGGCCTGGATGCCGCCCTTCACCTTGTCGGTGAAATCATGTTCGACGCGGCCACCGGCCAGCCAATCGCGGCGCAGGCCGGCAGCATCATAATAGGTATCATCGACAAAGCGGATCGGCGCCGGATAGGTTGTGCCGAAACTGTTGGGCGCGACCACCACGCCGGTGTCGCCGCGGTTGGCACCGACAAAGGCGATGCGCACGGCGGTCGGCCAATCATTGGCGATATTGTCAAAGAACGGACCGAGACGACCCAGCATTTCCTGATTGAAATCCTGGTAATCGCTTTCCTTGCGGTCGCTAAAGTTCAGGAAGGCGCTGAAGCGGGTCGAGGCGGTCGCATCGGTGGCGATCTTGGCGTTGATCTGGGTCGAGCGCTGCGGACCAAAGCCCTTCCACTTGTCGGCACTGATGTGCGCGCCGCTGATGTAGGCCGACACACCGCCGAGATCACCGGTGTCGAGCGTGCCGTAAACGCGGAACGTATTGCTGTCGCCATAGGTGGCGTTGCCGGCAATGCCGAGTTCCTGCTGGGGCGCGCGGCTGAAGAATTCGATGGTGCCGCCCAGGTTGGAGGTGGAGGCGGTGCCGAGCGCGCCGGCGCCTTGGCTGACGCGGGTGGTGCCGATATTGTCGGCGATGATGGCGCGGCTGATATGAAGGCCGTTGGTGTTGCCATAGCTCATGTCGCCCAGCGGCACGCCATCCAGCGTGAAACCAAGCTGGTTCTGGTTGAAACCGCGCAGCGTGATGCGGGTCGACCATTCATAGACACCGAACGGATCAGCCGACTGGAAATTGACGCCCGGCAGCTTCTGGATGGCGACAAAGGGGCTGCCGCCCGGAACGGTCAGCTTGATATCATCGGCCTTGATCTCGGTGACCTGACGCACCTCACCCTTACCGTACACGACGATCTCGGCATCTTCGACCACGGCATCAGCACCAGCGGCCTCAGCAGCCTCGGCTGCAGCGGTGACAATGACGGGTTGGGCAAACACCGGCCCGGCAAAGGCGGCGCTGGCAAGAAGGGCGAAGCGGTGGAGAGAAAGGCGCATATTTGGGTTCCCCGGTTGTTGATTGCAGGGCAGCCCGTGACAGGTGAATGTTGCGTCGCGATGCCAATTGGGTGACGGCACGGCTGCAGTCAGATGGCAGATTGGTGACGTGTCCGCCAGGCAACAGGGCGAAAGCCATGCCTGAAAGCAAAGGGCCCGGCAGTTTGGCTGCCGAGCCCTTGGCATCTTTGCGGACTGCGGCGCCTCAGGCGGCTGCTTCAACCCGGTGCAGGGCGCACTGGCCCCAGATATCAGAAAGCGCCTTCACCAGCTGCTCGATGTCGTCATCACTATGCACAGGGCTGGGCGTGATGCGCAGACGTTCCGTGCCAACGGGGACGGTCGGATAATTGATCGGCTGCACATAGATGCCGTGATTTTCCATCAGCCAGTCGCTGATCATCTTGGCCTTCTTGGCGTCGCCCACCATCACCGGGATGATGTGGCTGGGATTGTCGAGCTGCGGAATGCCGGTGGCACGCAAGGCGGCGCGCACCTTGGCCACGCGCTCCTGCTGACGCTTGCGTTCGAACGGGCTTTCCTTGAGATGCTTGACCGAAGCCAGCGCACCGGCGGCAATCGACGGGGGCAGCGCCGTGGTGAAGATGAAACCGGAGGCGAAGCTGCGCACGAAATCGCACAGCGCCTTGGACGCTGCGATATAGCCACCAACGACACCATAGGCCTTAGCCAGCGTGCCTTCGATCACGGTCAGTTCGTCCATCAGGCCTTCGCGTTCGGCAACGCCGCCGCCGCGCGGGCCATACATGCCAACGGCATGGACTTCGTCGATATAGGTCATGGCGCCATGCTTCTTGGCCACGTCGCAGATGTCCTTGATGGGCGCGATGTCGCCATCCATCGAATAGACACTTTCAAACGCCACCAGCTTGGGCACTTCCGGACCATACTGGCTCAGCAGCCGGTCCAGATCTTCCGCGTCATTGTGCTTGAACACATGGCATCTGGCGCGGCTGTGGCGGATGCCTTCGATCATGGAGGCATGGTTAAGCGCGTCGGAGAAGACAACGCAGCCGGGGATCTTGGAGGCCAGCGTGGACAGCGCAGCCCAGTTCGAGACATAGCCCGAAGTGAACAGCAGCGCATCTTCCTTGCCGTGCAGATCCGCCAATTCCAGTTCGAGCTGGCGGTGCACGTGCATCGTGCCGGAGATGTTGCGGGTGCCGCCAGCGCCGGCGCCCGACCGGTCCAGTTCTTCATGCATAGCGGCAAGCACATCCGGGTGCTGGCCCATGCCGAGATAATCGTTTGAGCACCACACCGTCACATCCTGGGTGCGGCCGTCCTCCAGATAGCGGGTGGCATGCGGGTAATCACCCTGGTGCCGCTGCAATTCGGCAAACACGCGGTAATTGCCGCGTTCTTTCAAGCCGTCCAGCGCCGCCTGGAAGTGAGCTTCAAAGTCCATTCATCTTCTCCCGGCGCCGTTCATTGCACGGCGTTTTGTCGCACCGCAAGCGGATTCGTGTCGGTTTGAGCCGACATTGTGACAGGTTCGTTAGTCGATTTCTGCAGGCGCTGTCTCGCCTGTTCGGGCATCGCCCAGCGGAAGATTGCCGTGTCCTGCCACGGCACCACCAGGAACCCATGTTCAAGGAAGGCTAGCGCCACTAGGGCAAAGGCCAGCGCATAGCCAGTAGCAATACCGCCGCGGCTGCTGAGCGCCAGATCAGCCAACCACGCCGCCAGCACAGCAATGCCCGACACCGACAGGATGAAGAACCAGCGCGGCGGCGCGATGCGGAAATAGCTGGCCAGATAGCGCATGTGATCCGGCATCATTTCGGTCGACAGATGGGGCACACCGGCGAAAATATTGAACTTGGCCGAAAGGCGCATGACGAACAGCAGCAGGAAGGTGAGCGTCGCAGTCTGGTTCGGCTTGCCCCAAGTGGCCGCCGCCATCACCAGCAGACACACGAACATCGCAACTTCATGATAGATCAGGGTGCTGGCCGCCAGCCGGAAGCGCCGCCAGCCGCGCGCATCGGGCGGGCAGGGATTGCGGTTAGGTCCAGTGACAAAGCCCATCAGGAACGACAATTCGTGCCAGCCCCACAACACCAGCGCACAGGCGAAGGCGACATAGGCCGCCCAGGCGCTGGTCTCCTCGGCCGTGGCAATGATGCCGCCCATGGCAAAGCCCGACGCGACCGAAGCCAGCGTTATGCTTACCGGCCAGGTGTGGCTGGGCAGCTTATCCAGCCACAGCACGAAGCCGGTGGCCACGAACCACAGCACGGTCGCAAACAGCAGAGGCAGTGCAAACTCGGTCACAACCCGCCCGCGCTTACCAGACCGGCGCCATGCGCACGTTGGGGGTGACCGCCATCTTGTCCACCGGGTGCAGATAGAGGCGGGCGAAGGTGGCAGCTGCCTTCAGCGACAGGCCGACGCGCTTGATGCTGCCCATCAGGCCGCCCTGCGCAACGGCGGCGTCAATAGCGTCGCTGGTCTCGCGCATGGATTCCAGCAGGGCGCGATAGGTCGGTGCATCGCTCTGCACGCCGATCGGGAAAACCTGGCGGGTGATGTCGGTGGTGATACGAAAGACCTTGAAGCCGAAGTCTGTCGGATTGATGCCAAAGGCGTTGTACAGCGCCGGTCGCTTGTGATCGCGGACATACATGGTGGCATAGACCGCGTTCAGGAAGAAGCGGATCCACAGCACGTTGAGACCAGAGGTGAGCTTGGGATCGGACCGCATCAGCAGCGCGAAGGCCTCACCGTGGCGATACTCGTCGTTGCACCATTCCTGGAACCACTTGAAGATCGGGTGGAAGCGCTTTTCCGGATGGGCCTCCAAGTGGCGGTGGATAGTGATGTAGCGGGCGTAGCCAATCTTTTCCGACAGATAGGTGGCGTAGAAGATGAACTTCGGCCGGAAATAGGTATATTTCTTGGTCTTGGTCAGGAACCCGAGATCGATGCCGATACCGGCGTCCTTCAGGCTGTCGTTGATGAAACCCGCGTGGCGGCTTTCGTCACGAGCCATCAGCTTGAACAGCGCCTTGGCATCCGGGTTCTTCATGCGCTTAGTGATCTCGGCGTACAGGATGCAGCCGGAAAATTCCGACGTCATTGACGAGACCAGGAAATCAATGAACTCCGGCTTCAGTTCCGGGTCCATTGCGGCGATCACGCCATCAAATTCCGGCGTGCGCTTGAAATGCTTCTTGTTGGGATCGGCGTTCATCTCGTCGATCAGGCTGTCCCACTCGGCGCGCACACCGGATACGTCGATCTTGTCCATCGCGTCATAATCGGTGGTGTAGAAGCGCGGGCTCAGCACGGTTTCCTGGCGCGCAATCGCCAGCGCATCGTCCTTGGTGATTTCACCGCCGGCCTTGATGGGGGTGATTGCGTTCATCACGACTTCTCCGAGCTGAAGGTGATTTCGTAGAGTTCGGTCAATTCCAACTGGGCCTTCATCCTGGTCCACAGCCGGCCAAAGGGGGTGGCTTTCCACACCGTTACCGGGCGGCGCAGGGTGAGGCGCTCACCAAACGGCAGCTTCACCGCGGCACCGTGCACCTTCACCTGATCACCCGGGCCCAGTTCGATATCACCATCCAGTTCGACATGCGCGTGGAGGTTGTCGAACGTGTGCTCGATCTCGATCGTGCACTGGGTATCAAGACGATCGCGGGTGAACAGGCCCATCAGGCACCTCCCGCCAGAAACGGCATCGACGATTGCACCGGCGCTTTCGGAATGATCGGCTGATCCGGCACGCCGCTGCCACCAGGCTGATAGGGGACAAGCAATTGCGCGAAGGCGGCGCGGTTGGTGCTGCCAAAACTTCCCAGTTCAAGGATCCGCCCGGTGGAGGTGTCGGTTAGCGTCAGGGCGCCATCGGCCCATTGCGCCACTGTCACCGATCCGGCGCGATCAACCTGCTTCAGGCGGCGTTCGCGCATCATGCCGCGCATGACGCCGCGGATGAAACCGGTGTTGCTGCCCGGCGGGAAGATGAACACCAATCTGCCGGCCGCCACGTCGGTTACCAGCAACGCGCCATCAGCGCGGTCTTCGAAACGGAACTCGCGGGCCACCTGCACCGCCACTTGCCGCCGTTCCCGCGATTGCGGCGCGGTTTCTGGGGCCGGCAGCACACCCAGCCGGATGCAGCCCACCGTAACGATCGAAATGGCAATCAAGGCACCGGCGGCATAGAGCGCCGATTTGGGGAAGCGTTCGTTGGTGAATTCACCACTCATGCTGCTGCCCCTACCATGGCGGGGGCCGGCACAGCATCCGTGTTTGCCGCAACGCGGTCCGGATCGGCCTTGGCCAGCGCATCGGCGAGCTGCGGCACGAAGTTTTCCGGGACGGATCGCAACATCGGCTGCGGCGAACCGAATTTCCAAGGCCGCACGTGCGGCCACATCTGCAGATAGGCCAACGGGAACCGCACCGTGGGCGTGAGCGAGACATCCACCATGCCGGTGCCGGCCGGCTTGACATCGGCTTTGCCGACCAGTGACAGCGGCACGTTCACGCATTTCGGCAGCGCCACGCCAAAGCGGAGCACCACGCGCTTGTTGGTGAGCGTGTAGATGGTGGATTTCGCCTGCGCCCTTGCCAGCACCGCCAGCACGCCCAGGCCAAGCAAGGCAACTGCCAAGGTGGTGGCCGCGCCCACCACACCGGTGCCGCCGGCCACGAAGGCCAGGCTGGCAACAATCACGAACCAGACGGCAACGAGGCGCGTGTGGAAAACGCCACGCGCCACACCGCGCCAATCAGGCGTGCCCTGCCACAGGATCGTTTCCCCTGGCGGCAGCCGCCCGGGCAGACCCGGGATTGGCTCGTTCTCATATTCCATCGACACGAAAAAAAGCTCCGTCTTTCCGCTCCAGTGCCGGCCCAGCCCCCCCAGCCTTACCGCTGGTTCTGCCGGGAACCGGATCAGATCAGCGGTTCGGCCCGATCGGGGGTCGCCCACAGATAGCCAGCGCCATAATAGGCTTGGATCTTTTCTTCTTCGAGCAGGGTAACCTGATCGGCCGACTTGGTGCGCGGCACGCCGGCAATCTGCTGGCCAGTGATGGCATCGGTCACGACACCGCCGCGCGACACGCGGCCCATGGTGATCGGCATCAGCACAGTGCCGGCGCCGCCAGCCAGATCCACTTCCAGATAGCGCAGGCAGGATTCGGCGCGGTCCATCCACAGTTCCTTGACCGTGCCGGCCTTGCCGGAATCGAGGCCATAAACCGGCAGGCCACGCGGATCGACGTCGTTGGCGTGCACGTCGACCGGGTGCTTGATCATGCGCAGCGGCACGATGCGCGGCTCGCCATGCATGTCGAGATCGGGGCGATCGGCGCGCTGGGCGATCGAGGCCGGGCCAAGACCGGAGGTGAGCTTGTCCCCGGTTACATCGAGCGGCTCACCCGGCCAAACCCGCGGCAGCACATTGCTCGGCAATTCGTCGCGATCGTTGGCTGTCGGCGTGGTCACAACACCCAGGCCGTGCGGCAGCGTAAAGCTTTTCGGCGGCTTGAAGAACAGCGGTTCGGTGCCGCCATGGGCTGCGCCGGTCAGATCATCCTCGACCGGATAGCCTTCGCGGCGGTCTTCGCCGCGCAGATACCAAACGAGCCCAAGGAAAAACAGGAAGAAGGCGAAAAAGGTGAGCTCTGCGATATCCAGGCCCCCAACCAGATGCACATTCGTCATGCGAGGCGTCTCCCCTCAAAGATGCTGTTCGTCACGAGATGCCCCATCTGCGGCGAACTGGCGCGAAACAAGAAAACCGAACCCCGCCGCGCCTGCGGGTTGGAAAATGACTCCCGAAAGAGGGTCATAGCATGCCGGCCACGGCCGTGGGTAGAGCAGAAGCTAACAGCAATGAAATGATTTGCCGTTGTCCAGGCAGGAAGTTTCGCCCTGCTCTTGCCTAGGTAGTTCATCCCAGCAGCACCTCCTGGGCGTGGCTGGTGTAAAAACCCCGGCTGATGCGCTGATCGCGGCCCAGCTTGGCCTGCGGCACACTTCGCGAAAGCCGGGCCTTCAACAGATCATGGGCCACCGGGATGATACTGGGCGAGCGGTCGCTCTTGGGAAAGAACTGGCCGATGGCCCGCGCCGTGCGCAGCAGCGGCGTGCCGGGCGCGAAGGTGAACAACATCGAATGGCGGGTGCGTTCAGCCAGCTTGGCCGTGGCAGCGGCGATCTGATCGCTTTCATAATGGATCAGCACGTCCATCGAGACGATGTGATCAAAATCGCCAAAGCCGGCGTCGAGCATGTCGCCGGCGTGCAACGAAATCTTGCCCTTCACATCTTCGGGCAGCCGCTCCTTGCCGATTTCGATCAGCTGAGGCGAAACGTCGATGCCCACCACGTCCCCACCCCTTCTTGCAACCTCGATGGCCAGCATGCCGGTGCCGCAGCCAGCATCAAGGATACGGCGACCGCTCAAGTCCTGCGGCAGCCAGCTCAGCAGCGTGTCACGCATTTCCTGCCGGCCGGCCCGCACCGTGGCCCGGATTCTCGACACCGGCGCATCGCTGGTCATCGCCGCCCAGGCATCCAGCGCCGTGCGGTCGAAATAGGTTTCCAGCCTGGCGCGCTTGGCGTCCCATCCGGCAGCCTGCTTCGGCGTGTGGGCGTTCATTCAAACCCCAGGAAGTCAAAGATTTCGCGATCCTTCATCGGCACGGCCTTGCACGGCTCCACGCCGGCCCAGAGCAGCGCAGCAAGGCGCTTGTATTCATTCTGCACGGCCAGGATTTCCGGCGACTCGTCCATTTCGAAGATGGTGCATTTTTTCAGCCGGCTGCGGCGGATGGCATCCAGATCGGGGAATTGCGCCAGCCGATCAATCCCGGTGGCTGCGCTGAACCGGTCGATCTCGTCGGTGTTGGCCGAACGATTGGCGATGCAGCCAGCCAGCCGCACTTCATAATTCTTCGATTTGGCCTGGATGGCGGCCATGATGCGGTTCATCGCGAAGATGCTGTCGAAATCATTGGCGGTCACCACAATGGCGCGTTCGGCGTGTTGCAAAGGCGCTGCAAAGCCGCCGCACACCACGTCGCCCAGCACGTCGAAGATCACCACATCGGTGTCTTCCAGCAGATGGTGCTGCTTCAACAATTTCACCGTCTGGCCAACAACATAACCGCCGCAGCCGGTGCCGGCCGGCGGCCCGCCGGCTTCGACGCACATCACGCCGTTGAAGCCTTCGAACATATAATCCTCCGGCCGCAGTTCCTCGTGGTGGAACTCATGCTGTTCCAGCACGTCGATCACCGTCGGCATCAGTTTTTTGGTCAGCGTGAAGGTGCTGTCATGCTTGGGATCGCAGCCGATCTGCAGCACGCGCTGGCCGAGCAGCGAGAAGGCCGCCGACAGGTTGGACGAGGTGGTGGACTTGCCGATGCCGCCCTTGCCATAAACGGCGAAAACCTTGGCGCCCTCGATCTTCTGGCTCGGATCAAGCGCGACCTGCACGCTGCCTTCGCCGTCGCCGGGGCCCAGTTTGCGGGTCTTGTCGATGATGAGCGTCATTGCGCTTCTCCTTACGCCGCCAGGGAACCGGCGGGGGCTACGCCTTCGAGTTGGTCTTCAATCGCGTCGGTGGCGGCCTGAAGGGCGGCCATTGTCTCGGCATCCGGCTGCCAGAAATTGCGGTCCGCCGCTTCGATCAGCCGGTTGGCGATCTTGGCCGCAGCGCGCGGGTTCATCTCGGCAATGCGCTGGCGCATGGTTTCATCAAGCACATAGGTCTCGCTGATGCGCTGATACACCCAGGAGTCGACCTGACCGGTGGTCGCCGACCAACCAGTGGTGGTGGTCACCGCCGCTTCAACCTGGCGCACACCTTCATAGCCGTACTTCAGCTGCGCCTCGATCCACACCGGATTGAGGGTACGGGTGCGGGTTTCAAGCGCAACCTGTTCCTGCAGAGAGCGCACCTTGCCAGATCCTTGCGTCTGGTCACCGATATAGACCGGCGCCGATTCGCCGCCCTTGGCCCGGGTGATGGCGCGGCTGATCCCACCCAGCGTGTCGACGTACTGGTCGATCGTGGTGATCCCCAGCTCAACCGATTCCAGGTTCTGGTAGGCGCAATCGACCGTCTTCAGTGCACTGGCGAGCAGGCCGGGCTGACGCTTGGGCTTGCCGTCGACGCCGTAGGCATAGCCCTTCTGCTTCTCGTAGGTGTCGGCCAGTTCGTTGGGATCGGTCCAGCCGCCGCTGTCGATCAACAGGTTGACGTTGGCGCCATAGCTGCCTTCGGCGTTGGAATAGACGCGCAAACTGGCGGTGGCCATGTCACAGCCATGTTCTTCCAGATAAGAAAGGCTGTGCTTGCGAATGAAGTTCAGCTCCAGCGGCTCTTCGGCTTCGGATGCCAGCAGCGCGGCTTCGGCGAGCATCTTGGTCTGCAGCGGCAAGAGATCGCGGAACACGCCCGACAGAGTCACCAGCACGTCCACCCGCGGACGACCGAGTTGCTCAAGCGGAATGAGCTCGGCCCCGGCAAGGCGGTTGTAACTGTCAAAGCGTGGCTTGGCACCCATTAGCGCCATCGCCTGGGCGACCTGCGCGCCTTCGCTCTTGAGGTTATCGGTACCCCACAGCACCATGGCAACGGTTTCCGGCAGTTTGCCGGCGTCTTCCAAGGCGCGATCAAGGATACGCTGGGCCTGGGCCGTGCCATCCTTGCAGGCAAAGGCCGACGGCAGACGGAACGGATCGAAACCGTGGATGTTGCGGCCGGTCGGCAGGATTTCCGGATCACGCAGGATGTCACCACCCGCCACCGGGGGCACGTAACGGCCATCGAGCGCCCGGATCAGGCCGTTCATCTCGTGATTGACCGACAGGGCGGCGTTCAGATTGGCAAGTTCGCGCAGCACCGGCGTGTTGGGCACGATCCGGCCGTGAAACAGCTTGGCGATGGTGTCGCGATCGATGATCTCACCGCGCGCCTGGGCGCTGGCGGCCAGCATGTCGATGCGGGCCTCTTCGCTCTCGGCATCGCCGAAGACGTGCAGGCCCTGCGGGATCAGTTCCTGCTCGATCTCATAAAGCTTGGCAGCGAGCTTGGAGACATCGCTGCCATAAAGGTCCATCGCCTCGGCCTGTTCGCGGATGATTTCCTCCAGCCCCGGCAATTCCGGGCTGCCCGGCTCGGTCGCGCGCCAGCGGTCCACACTGGCCTTTATGTCGGAAAGCCCCTTGTAGAGGCCCGAATTGGTCAACGCGGGTGTGAGGTAGGACACCAGCGTGGCGCCCGAACGCCGCTTGGCCAGCACGCCTTCGGATGGGTTGTTGGCGGCATAAAGATAGATGTTGGGCAGATCCTGGATGATGCGCTCCGGCCAGCAGCTCATGGTCATACCGGTCTGCTTGCCGGGCATGAATTCCAGGCTGCCGTGCGTGCCCCAATGGACGACCGCGTGCGCGCCGAAATCATTCCGGATCCAGCGATAGAAGGCCATGAAGGCATGGGTCGGTGCGAAGCGGCCATCGAACAGCAGCCGCATCGGGTCGCTTTCGTAACCGTTGGCCGGCTGGATGCCGACGAACATGTTGCCGAACTGTGCGCCGGTGATCAGTACATTCTTGCCGTCAGACTGGAACTTGCCCGGTGCCGGGCCCCATTCCTGCTCGATCTCGGCCAGATAAGGCTCGGTCGCAACAATGCGATCGGCAGGCACGAAGGCGTGCACATTGGCTTCTTGGCCATATTGCATGGCGTTGCCTTCGATCACCCGGCGGCGCACCTCATCCGAATTCTCCGGCACTTCCACGTCATAGCCTTCGCCTTTAAGCCGAACGAGCGTGCGGTGCAACGAATCGAACACCGCAAGGAATTGCGCCGTGCCAGCCGCGCCGCCGTTCGGCGGGAAATTGAACAGCACGACCGCCAGTTTGCGATCCTTGTTTGCGGCTTGACGCAACTGCACCAGCTTCAGCATCTTGTCGGCCATCGCCTCGGCGCGTTCCGGGCACGACTGCATGGCGCGCACGCCGTCCGACGCCGCCCATGTGCAGGCGCGCGAGCAGCCGGTGCAGGCTTCGCCGCCGGCATCGCTACGGCCGCCAAACACCATCGGCTGGGTGCCGCCATCCAGTTCCGGAATGGCGATCATGATCGTTGATTCCAGCGGCAGCAGGCCCTGGCGGTTGGCGCCCCATTGCTGCAGCGTCTGGAACTCCACCGGATGGGCAGAGATATAGGGCCGATCCAGCTTGGTAAGGATTTCCTCGGCCGCCTTGGCGTCGGAATAGGCCGGGCCGCCGACCAGGGAGAAGCCGGTCAGGTTGATGACGGCATCAACTGTCGCCTTGCCGTCCTTCATCATCAGCGTTTCGATCGCCGGGCGCTGGTCGAGACCGCCGGCAAAGGCCGGGATGACATTGAGGCCACGCGATACGAGTGCGCGGATCACGCCGTCGTAATGGTTGCTGTCCTTGCCCAGCACATAGGAGCGCAGCATCAGTACGCCGACGGTGCCGACAGCGTCCTTTTTCCACGGCAGATCGGCCAGGTTTTCCGACATACGCTGCGGCAGATCGGGGTGATAAACGCCAACTTCGGGATATTCCTGCGGCGCTTCCACCTTGGCCTTGCCGCGGAGGCCCTTGCGCGGTCCATCGGCATAACGATCGACCAGTGCCTGAATCATCTGAAAGGCGTTGTCGTCGCTGCCAGCCAGCCAATATTGCAGGGTGAGGAAATAGGCGCGCACATCCTGCGCGGTGCCGGGCACGAACTTCAGCAGCTTGGGCAGGCGGCGCAGCACGGCCAGCTGGGCGGCGCCGCTGTTCGGCGCGCCCTCCTTGGAGGAGCCGCGCAGCTTCTTCAGCCAGCCCAGCGGCCCCTTGGGCGGCGCATCCATGCGATAATCGCCCATCCGCGTCATCTTCACGACGTCGGACTGGCTCATCAGGCACACCATCGCGTCGCACTCTTCACGGCGCGCGGTGAGCGCATCCTTGATCATGCGAATCTGTTCATCAAGGAACAGCATGGTGACGATGACGATATCGGCGCGCGCAATGTCGGCGCGGGTGGCGTCCAGCTTGCCGTCCTTGTCCCAATCGGCGGCGGCGTGGAAACCGATGGAGACCGGCAGGCCCATCTTCTGGAAGCGCACGCGCGCCCGGTCGACCGCGCCCGACAGATGGTTGTCGAGCGTGACGATCACGACATGGCAGTGATCCGGCCGATCCTGTTTCGATGGCGGGGTATCAGCGCGCATAATGGGATTTTGCCTCGTACAGCGTATCGCGGGTGATGGGGGTCACGCCATGCTCGGAAGCATAGCGCTCGGTGTTGCGGCGGGCCTTACCGCGCACAAAGAACGGGATTTTTCCTAATTCCGCAAGGGCTTCCTTCGTCCAGCCGCCTTGTTCGGCAGGCATGGGTGCCGGCGCGGTGATGGTGGCAACTTCGCCTTCCGCCTGTTCGGCGGCCGGTGCGGCGTGAGCAGCCGTCGCCGACGCGTGGCCCAAGTGGCTCGGCCCGGCCGCATCGGAGAACTCGAAATCCTCGCGGAACATGGTGAGCAGATGCTCCTCCAGGCCCATCACCAGCGGGTGGACCCAGGTATCGAACAACACGTTGGCGCCTTCGAAGCCCATCTGCGGGCTGTGTCGGGCGGGGAAATCCTGAACATGGACGGGCGCCGAAATCACCGCGCAGGGCAGCCGCAGGCGCTTGGCGATGTGACGCTCCATTTGCGTGCCGAGCACCAGTTCCGGCGCAGCCGCTTCAATGGCCTCTTCCACCGCCAGATAATCATCGCTGATCAGTGGCTCGACGCCATATTTCTCGGCCGCAGCTCGCACTTCACGGGCAAATTCGCGATTGTAACAACCGAGGCCGACAACCTTGAAACCCAGTTCTTCGCTGGCCACGCGTGCGGCAGCGACGGCATGGGTGCCGTCGCCAAAGATGAAGACGCGCTTGCCGGTGAGATAGGTCGAATCGATCGAGCGCGACCACCAGCCCATGCGACCTTGATCAAGAACGGTGGGCACGGGCAGCCCCGCCACGGCGCACACTTCGCTGACGAATTCGCGGGTTGCAAGCAGGCCGATCGGCACGGTTTTCACGGTCTTCTGACGGAATGTGCGCTCCAACCACGAACAGGCCTGCGCCGCAATTTCGGGATAGAGGCAGATATTGAAATCCGCCTCGCCGATGCCGGCAATGTCGGCCGGACTGGAACCCATGGGCGCCACCAGATTCACATCGATGCCAAGATCGCCGAGCAGGCGGATGATTTCGGAAACATCATCGCGGTGGCGGAAGCCGAGCGCGGTGGGGCCCAGCAGGTTGGCGCGGGGCCGGCGCGGGCCGTTCTCGCCCACCGCCGGCAGCGGCTTTCGCTCCTTGTCCGCCAGCGTCCGCACGATCTGGTAGAAGGTTTCCGACGCGCCCCAATTTTCCTTGCGGCTGTAGCTGGGCAATTCGAGCGGGATGACCGGGCAAGGCAGCCCCATCGTCAGCGACAGGCCGTGCGGATCATCCTGGATCAGTTCAGCCGTACAGCTGGAACCGACGATCATCGCCTGCGGCTGGAACCGATCATAGGCGTCGCGCGCCGCCGTCTTGAACAGTTCAGCGGTGTCCTTGCCCAGATCGCGGGCCTGAAAGGTGGTGTAGGTGACGGGCGGGCGATGATCCCGCCGCTCGATCATCGTGAAGAGCAGATCGGCATAGGTATCGCCCTGCGGCGCATGCAACACATAATGCAGATCGCGCATGCCGGTGGCGACGCGCATTGCCCCGACGTGGGGCGGGCCTTCATATGTCCAGACCGTCAATTGCATCGGTCAGACCCTCAACAGATCACGACGATGGAGTGGTCGCGAGAACAGTTCAGCGAGATCACCGGCCTGTTCGTAACCGTGGATCGGCGAGAAGACGAGTTCGATCGCCCACTTCGTCGACAGGCCTTCCTTCTCCAACGGATTGGCAAGCCCGAGCCCGCAAACCGTCAGATCGGGTCGGGCGGCGCGCACGCGGTCAAGCTGCTTGTCCACGTCCTGGCCTTCGGAAATCATCGTGCCCGGGGGCAGCGCAGCGAGTTCGTCGATCAGATGGCCCTTGTGCAAATAGGGCGTGCCAACTTCGACCAATTCCATGCCGAGTTCGCCGGCCAGAAAGCGCGCCAGCGGCACCTCCAACTGGCTGTCAGGCATGAAGAAGATGCGTTTGCCGGCCAGCTTCTCGCGATAGAGCGCCAACCCCTTGCGGGCGCGTTCACGCGGACCGGCGATCACTTGCTCGAAGCGGGCTTCCGGCACACCGAAGGCCTGCGCTGCCGCATGGAGCCAGGCCGTGGTGCCTTCGGCGCCGAACGGGAACAGCGCCGGCAGATGCTCCGCCCCGCGCTTGTCGAGCGCGGTGCCGGTTTCGGCCAGAAACGGCTGCGCCAGCAGATATTTGGTATTGGGACCAACGCCCGGCATCTGCCCGGCCTTGCGGGCCGGCAGCGACACGACCTTGCTGATGCCAAGATCGCCGAGCAGACGGGTAAGCTGATCTTCCACGATGTCGGGCAGACTGCCGACGATCATGAGCTGCTTTTCGTCGCTGAACGCCAGATCAGGCACCAACGCGGACAGGCAGGCGTCTTCGCCTTGCGTGAACGTGGTCTCGATACCGCTGCCCGAATAGTTGAGCACGCGCACATTGGGCGAAAAGCGGCCGTTCAGCCGCTGCGCCGCGCGTGACAGATCAAGCTTGATCACTTCGGACGGGCAGGAGCCAACCAGGAACAGCAACTTGATATCGGGCCGCCGAGCCAGCAGGCGGTTGACGACGCGATCGAGTTCCTCGTTTGCGTCGGCAAGACCGGCGAGATCCTTTTCCTCAATGATGGCCGTGCCGAAACGCGGTTCGGCGAACACCATCACGCCGGCGGCCGATTGCAGCAAGTGCGCGCAGGTACGGCTGCCGACGACAAGGAAGAAGGCATCCTGGATCTTGCGGTGCAGCCAGATGATGCCGGTCAAACCGCAGAACACCTCGCGCTGACCGCGTTCACGCAAAATGCCATCAACGCCCACCGGTGGCGCATCACAGCCTGAAGCGGGGCCGGCGCTGCTCATGCCGCCTGTGCCACCAGCGGTTCGGACACATCCGCATCCGATTCGGTTGCCGCAGCCGGCTGTGCGGCCGGCGCCGACAGCCGTGCCTGGCGCAATTTCCACACGAACTGCCCGGCGTTGATCACATACGCGACGTACGCCGCCAGCGCAGTGGCAAACAGCACGCCTTCATCAGCGATGCCGGTAAACAGGCCGAACACATACAGGCTGTGCAGCACGATCACCAACATCGAGAACACATCTTCCCAGAAGAAGCTGTCGTGGAACAGATACTGGCCGAAAACCACCTTTTCCCAAATGGCGCCGGTGATCATGATCGTGTAAAGCGCGACCGTTTTGACGACAACCGACCACACCGCCCAATCATAGTTGCTGCCGGTGTTGAGATAATCGATCACCAGATACAGGCTGACGCCAAAGATCAGGAACTGCACCGGCGCCAACAAGCCCTGCACCAGCGTCCATTTCGAATTGTCACGCCGCACCCGCTCTTCCGGGGTGTACAGCGGCCGCGGCGCAGGCGGTGACAACGATGCAGACAAGCCTTCAGACCCCTCGGACATTACGCCAAAAACCCTATCATCCGGCCCCCTTCTGTCAACTGCGCACGCGCGGCGAAGTGACGAAACTGTAACGCTGGCGCCACGCCTGCGTTGACGGGCCGGCAGTGGCACGACTAGGTTGGAACAATGGAACATGTCCTCCCACCCGCCGTGCCGGCGAGCGCCGTGTTGCGCCCGCGTGACGTGCTGGAATTGTTGAAGCCCGTCACCTGGTTCCCGCCGATGTGGGCGTTCTTGTGCGGGGTGGTTTCGTCGGGCGTGCCGCTCAGTGACCGCTGGGCGCTGCTGATCGCCGGCATGATACTGGCCGGGCCGCTGGTGTGCGGCAACAGCCAGGCCATCAACGACTGGTTTGATCGCCATGTGGACGCCATCAATGAGCCGCAGCGCCCGATCCCGTCGGGCCGTATTCCCGGCCGCTGGGGGCTCTACATTGCCTGCATCGGCACCATTATCAGCCTCGCCGTCGGTTTTCTTATCGGCCCGGTGGTGGGCGTTGCCACCATCGTTGGCGTCGCCATGGCGTGGGCCTATTCGGCGCCGCCGCTGCGCTTCAAGGCTGATGGCTGGCTCGGGCCGCTTGTGTGCGCTGCAGCCTATGAAGGGGTGAGCTGGTTCACCGGTGCCGCGGTGATGGCTGGCGGCGTGCCAGACAGCCGCATCATCTGGGTGCTGTGCATGTATGCGTTGGGCGCGCACGGCATTATGGTGCTGAATGATTTCAAGGCGGTGAAGGGTGATGCCCAGTCCGGCGTCAATTCGCTGCCGGTGCAGCTGGGCGAGCGCAATGCCGCCGAAATCGCCTGCTGGACGATGGCGCTGCCGCAAGTGGTGGTGATCATCCTGCTAGCGCGCTGGGGCCTGCACTGGCCGTCGGCAATGGTGGCGTTTTCGCTCGCCATGCAGGTGGTGCTGATGCAGCGCGTGCTGGCCGCGCCGGCAGCCAATGCGCCCTTCTACAACGCGACAGGCACCACACTTTATGTGCTCGGCATGCTGACCAGCGCCTTCGGTCTGTCGGTGATTGTGTGACCACGCAGGCCCCACTCAGTTGGCCCGGCATCGCGCGGCTGGGCCTGGTGCAGAGCGCACTGGGCGCCATTGTGATGCTGGCCTCCTCGCTGCTCAACCGCATCATGGTCGTGGAATACTCCATGGCCGCCGCGCTGCCAGCCGGACTGGTTGCCTTCCATTACGGCGTACAGCTTTCCCGCCCGAAATGGGGCCATGGCAGTGACGCCGGCTGGCGCCGCACGCCGTGGATCATCGGCGGCATGGCCGTTCTGGGCGGCGGCGGCATCCTCGCCACATTTGCCACCACATTATTGGCCGGGCCGGTCTGGCCGGTGTTTGCAGCGCTGGTGCTGGCCTATGCGATGATCGGAATCGGTGTTGGCGCAGCCGGCACCTCGCTGCTAGCCCTGCTTGCCACCCGAACGGCTGAGGCGCGGCGTCCAGCGGCGGCCAGCCTGACGTGGATCATGATGATCGTTGGCATCGTCATTTCGGCGGGCACGGCCGGCGCGCTGCTCGATCCCTTCTCACCGCAACGATTGATCGCGGTGGCGGCCGGCGTGGTGGCGGTGGCCTTCTGTGTCACCTGCCTCGCTGTGTGGGGCATCGAAGGCGCACCGCAGGCCGTGGAGAAGCGAGAGGCCGCCCCGTTCGGCGAGGCGCTCAAGGGCATCTGGGGCGACCCACTCACCCGCCTGTTCAGCATCTTCGTGTTCTTCTCGATGCTGGCTTATTCCATGCAGGATCTCATCCTTGAGCCGTTCGCCGGCCTTGTGTTCGGCATGACGCCGGGCCAATCCACCAGCCTGTCTGGCGTGCAGCACCAGGGCGTGCTGGCCGGCATGATCCTGGTGGGCGTGGGCGGCCACGCCTTTGGCGGGCGCGCAGGGATGAAATTGAAGCGCTGGATCGTTGCCGGCTGCCTGGCTTCGGCCGTGGCGCTGGCCAGCCTGGCGTTGGCCGCGCGGGCCGGGCCGGGTTGGCCGCTGGCCATCAATGTTGCCCTGTTGGGCTTTGCCAATGGCATGTTTGCTGTGGCCGCCATCGGATCGATGCTGGAACTGGCCGGCCGCGGCGGGCCGGGGCATGAAGGCATCCGCATGGGCCTGTGGGGCGCAAGCCAAGCGGCTGCCTTCGGTATTGGTGGATTTGCTGGCGCTTTTGCCGTGGATCGGCTGCGCGCCACCCTGCGCGCCGATGCGCCGGCCTTTGAATTGGTGTTTGCTGCGGAAGCTGTGCTGTTTCTGCTGGCGGCGATCATCGCTTTCCGGTTGAATGACCGGATGGAAAGCAACCCGGCGGGCAGGCCGAATTTGGAAGAGGCAGTCGCATGAATGAGATGTTCGACTTTGTGGTGGTTGGCGGCGGCCCGTCGGGAGCGACGGCGGCCAATGATCTGGCGCTGGCCGGGCACAAGGTGATGCTGCTGGATCGCATGGGCCGCATCAAGCCATGCGGCGGCGCCGTGCCGCCGCGGCTGCTGAAAGACTTTGACGTGCCGATCGAGCAGTTGTGCACAACCGCCAACAGTGCCCGCATGATCAGCCCCGCCGGCCGGGAAGTGGACATGCCGGTAGGCGAAGGCGGCTGGGTCGGCATGGTCGATCGCGACATGTTCGATGAATGGCTGCGCGCCCGCGCCGCCAAGAACGGCGCCGATCGCCGCGACGGCACCTTCGAAGCGCTGGAGCGTGAACCCGATGGCACCGCCGTCGTGACATATCGACCCAAGGGTGCTTCACGTGGTTCCGAGCCGGTGCGGGTGATGACGAAGATGCTGATCGGCTGCGATGGCTGCAATTCGGCCGTGGCCCGCGCGGCCCTGCCCGATGAGAAACTGCCCTTCGTTGCCGCCTATCACGAAGTGGTGGACAGTCCACCCGAAGGCTTCAAGGGCTTTGCCGGTGATCGCTGCGACGTGTTCTACCAAGGCAAGCACAGCCCGGATTTCTATGCCTGGGTGTTCCCGCATGGATCCAAAACCAGCATCGGCACCGGCAGCGCCGTTCAGGGCTTTGAACTGCGCAAGGCCGTCGGCAAGCTGCGCGAAGAGCTGGGCATGACCGAGGAGACCTGCAAGACGGTGCGGGTGGAAGGTGCCCCCATCCCGCTGCGCCCGCGCAAGAAGTGGGACAATGGCAAGGATGTTGTGGTGGCTGGTGACGCCGCCGGTTGCGTGGCCCCTGCCAGCGGCGAAGGCATTTTTTATGCGATGACCGCCGGCCGCGAAGCCGCCAAGGCCGCCGCCGAAGCGCTGGCCAGCGGTGATCCGGCCAAGCTGGGCCTGGCCCGCAAGCGGTTCCTGAAGGCGCACGGCACCGTTTTCCGCGTGCTCGGCATCATGCAGTGGTGGTGGTACCGCAGCGACACGATGCGCGAAAAGTTCGTGAAGCTGTGCATGGACAAGGACATCCAGCAGCTGACCTGGGAAGCCTATATGAACAAGGAACTGGCGCGCAAGAAGCCGCTGGCCCATGTGAAGATCTTCCTGAAGGACAGCGTGCAGCTGATCACCGGCATCCTGTCGGGCGGCGGTGTGCGTGAAGGTGACAGCGCCGGTAAGCGGGCGCAGGTCTGACCGGCCGCAACGCCAAGGGCGGCCCAGGAAGAACGAGAGCGATGTCGCGATTTGCCGAGTCCCCTTGGGTACTGCCCGCCGCCATCGCTGCGGTGGCCGCGACCTTCACGGCGGCCGTGGGGGCCACCATCACCGATATCGGCCCGTGGTATCTGGCGTTGAAGCAGCCCGAGTGGGCGCCGCCCATCTGGCTGTTTGGCCCGGCGTGGACAATCATTTTCATGCTGTGCACGTTTTCCGGCACCACAGCCTGGCTGGCGGCACGCAGCACCGGTGCGTTCGAAGCCATCATTGGCTTGTTTGCCCTCAACGGCTTCCTCAACCTGTTGTGGAGCTTCCTGTTTTTCCGTCTGCACCGCCCTGATTATGCGGCGCTGGAAGTCGGCATCTTGTGGAGCAGCATCGCCGCGCTGATCGTGGTGCTGTGGCGCATCTCCCGCCCTGCGGCGGCGCTGCTGCTGCCCTATCTGGCGTGGGTGAGTTTTGCTGCAATGCTCAACCGGGCGATCGTGGAACTGAACGGGCCGTTCTGAGACGGCGGCCTCAGCGCGGGACCGCCGCCAGAAGGCTCAGGCCTTTGTCTTCAGATAGGCAATGACATCTGCGCGGTCTTGCGGGTTCTTCAGGCCGACGAACGCCATGCGGGGGCCGGGCATGAACTTGGCCGGGGCTTCGAGATAGGTGAACAGCACGTCCTCGCTCCAGGTCACGCCGCTTTCCTTGTTGGCCTTGCTGTAATTGAAACCGGCGATACTGCCGGCAGTGCGGCCGACCACGGCCCACAGCGACGGGCCGACACGGTTCTTGCCAGCCTCGGCGACATGGCAGGCCTTGCACTGGGCAAAGAGCTTTTCACCCTTGGCGGCATCGCCGGTGAGCGAGGCGTAGGTAACGGCCGCCGGAGCAGGAGCGGCTGCAGCAACAGTGGCAGGCTCTGCTGCCGGCGCCGGGGCTTCTGCTGCCGGTGCAACCGGTGCTGCCACCACCGGCGTCTCGGCGGTCGGCGTTTCAGCGGGCTTGTCAGCGCCGCCGCAGGCCGTCGTGAGCAGGGCCACCAGAGTGAAACCGGACAGGGTGAGGACGCGCATGGGGCAATGCTCCTTTGCAAAATGCATGGAACGATAAATTACCACAACGTCATGTTTCCGGCCAATGAATGGCGACCAGCAGCCGCCTATTCGGGACGGAGCGCCGCCGCCGCCGCGAACGGCCCCACGGCAAGCGCCACGAGGCTGGCCGCTGCCAGCAGCCGGAACGCACCAGCCACATCGCTGCCCACGCCAAAGATCAGCACCGGCAGCGCCAGCGGCAGGACGATCAGCCCGGCCAACGCGCCCCCGCCCTTCAGGCCCGCCGTGAGCGCAGCGGCGACGACGGCGAGGCTGGCCAGCGCCGGGGTGCCGAGCGCCAAAGCGATGGCGATGCGGGTGCCATCGTCAGACGACAGGCCAAGCAACACGCCCGCCACTGGCAGCGCTGCCAGCAACGGCACGGCAAAGCCGATCCAGTGGGCGATGATGCGCGCTGCACACACGAGTTCCAGCGCGATACCGCGCGCGATCAACTGATCGATGCTGCCATCCTCCACGTCGGGGGCCAGCAGGGTTTCCACCGGCAACAGGCTGGCCAACAAGGCGGAAACCCAGATGATGCCGGGTGCGATGCGGGCGAGCAGCCGGGCATCGGGGCCGACGGCGAAAGGAAAAAGGGCGGCGGCCAGCACGAAGAACATCACCGGCAGCCACAGTGCCGGGGAACGGGCGATGAGCGAAAGATCGCGGCGGAGGAGCGTGACGAACATCAGCCAAGCCGCAAGGTGGCCGCATCAGCCAGGCCGATATCGCCGTGAACCGCTGCCACAATGAGGCCGCCTGCTGCCCGATGCTGGCCCATTGCGGCCGCCAACAGGCCGGCGGATGCCGCATCAAGCCCGGCGGTGGGCTCGTCCAGCAACCAGCATTCCGCGCCTGCAGCGATCACCCGGACGATGGCGGCACGGCGCTTCTGGCCCGATGAAAGATGCCGGCACGGCACATCCACCAGCCCGGCCAGGTTCATCGCCGCCAGTGCGCCGGGCAGGCGGTCCCGCCCGCCATCCAGCCGCGCCCAATAGTCCAGCTCCGCGCTCAGGCTCTGGCGCGGTTTCAGCGCCACGTCATGCCCGGCAAAGGCGCGGCGACCGCCGCCGCTCACACTGCCGGCTTCGGCGCGCAGCAATCCGGCCAGCAGCCGCAGCAAGGATGATTTGCCGGCGCCGTTCGGGCCGGTCAGCAGCAACGCGCCGCCCGGCGCCACCTGCGCCGAGACAGCCTCGAACAGCAGCCGCCCGCCGCGCCGGCAGGCCAGATTATCGATCACGAGCGCATCCACCACGGCCCCGGCTTAATGGCTCCGTCGGGCTTCGTCACCCCCAAGAGGTGACGTATGCCCGGTTCTTGGCTATCACTGCCGCCATGCCCCCCACCCCCGACCGCCCGCAACTTTCAACCACCGCCCGCATGGCCATCAATTTCGGGCCGCTGCTGCTGTTCTTCGGCGCCAGCAAATTGGGCAAGGCGCTGCATGAACGCGGCCAACTGCCCGGTCTGGCCGATGCCGAAGTGGCCAGTGCCGTTGTTGGCACGGCGGTGTTCGTGGTCGCCACGTTGATCGCGGCGCTGTGGCATTGGGGCAAGACGCGCCATCTGCCGGCCGCAATGATCTTTACCACGGTGATTGTCGTGCTGTTCGGCGGACTCACCATCTGGCTGCAGGACAAGGCCTTCATCCAGTTGAAGCCCACCATCATCTACGGCGTGTTCGCCCTGCTGCTGTTCGGCGGCCTCGCCACCGGCCGGCCGACCCTGCAGCTGGTGATGGAAGATGCGCTGCCCGGCCTGACCGACACGGGCTGGCGCCTGCTCACCCGCAACTGGGCGCTCTTCTTCATCGCGCTGCTGATCGCCAACGAAACGGCGCGGCGCATGCTCGGCTATGATGACTGGCTCAGCTTCAAGGTGTGGGGCGTCACCGTGGCGATCTTCGTATTCACCCTCGCCCAGGGGCCACTGCTGGCCAAACATGGCCTGAAACTGGATTGATCGTCATTCCCCCAACAACCCGTGCCGCTTCAGGGCATGGCGCAACTGGTCATAGGTGAGGTTGAGCGCGGCGGCGGTGCGGCGCTGGTTATGGCGGCGCTTTTCAAGCGCGCACTCCAGGATTTCCTTTTCATAGGCCGAAACGGCGCCGCGCAGATCGGTGACGCTCTCCAGTCGCGGTGCCGGCATGGCGGCGGCGGTGTCCACGGGGCTGATGCTGGGTGCGGGGCTCGGTGCGGGCATCGCGTAAAGCAGAACATGGCTGGAGGTTGGCCGCCACGGCGATTCGAACGGATCGATCACCAACTGCCCCACCGCTGTTTCGGCATCGCCCCAGCGATAGAGCGCGCGTTCGACCACATTCTTCAACTCGCGCACATTGCCCGGCCAGGCCCAGGTGGCCAGCTGTTCCTGCACCTTCGACGTGAAGCCGGGGAAGCGTGGCCAGCCCAGTTCGGCGGCCATGCGGCGGGCAAAATGCAGTGCCAATATGTCGATATCCTCGGCGCGCTCCCTCAGCGGCGGCAGGGTAATGACCTCGAAGCTCAACCGGTCGAGCAGATCGGCGCGGAACCGCCCGCGCGCCACCAGGCCGGGCAGATCCTCATTGGTGGCGCCCACCAGCCGCACATCCACACTGATCGGCTTGTTCGATCCCAGCCGAGTCAGCTCGCCATATTCCACCACCCTGAGCAGGCGTTCCTGTGCCTGTGATGAAAGGGTGCCGATTTCATCCAGGAACAGCGTGCCGCCATCGGCATCCTCGAATCGGCCCGCCCGCGCCCGCTGTGCACCGGTGAAGGCGCCGGGTTCATAACCGAACAATTCGGCATCGATCAGATTTTCCGGCAGCGCCGCGCAATTGAGGCTGACCAGAGTTTGCGACCAGCGCGGGGACAGGCGGTGCAGGCGATCGGCGATCAGTTCCTTGCCGGTGCCGCGTTCCCCGATCACCAGCACCGGGCGGTTCAGCGCCGCCGCTGCCGAGGCGCGTTCGACGGCATCGAGGAAGCTCAACGAAGAGCCGATCATCTGGGCTGGCGCGGCCATGCGATGAGTTGGCACATTTCCCCAATGTTTGGCAATTCTTGGCTATCAAAAAAATTGCGCGGCCACTTTTAATCAAATGATTTCAGTATGTTGGAGCGACATCAGCAGTTGGCACGACCCATGCAATACATCTGGCATGAGCGGCACCCCCTGCCGCCACACAACAGGAGAAACACAATGAGCACCCTTTATAACAGCTTCGGTCGCAACGTGATGGCCCTGATGGCCGCCCTGCTGAACGGCACCACCTTCGTCGCCGCCGCCACTGGCCCTGCCATGGTGACGCCGGCCGTAAACAACGATATCATTGCGTGAACAAAGCGATAATGACTGGGGCTCTGGTTCCCCTCGCCCGCCCCCTCTTGTTGGAACCGGCCCCAGTCAAAACATCAGCCCACACGCTGACGAAGACCAAGTTCGAATTTCTGGAGATCAGACCAATGGGCATTTTTTCCCGCACCCGCGACATCATCGCTGCCAACGTGACCGACCTGCTCGACCGGGCTGAAGACCCGGCCAAGATGATCCGCATGATCATCATGGAGATGGAGGAAACGCTGGTAGAAGTGCGCGCGTCTGCGGCCCGCACCATCGCTGATCAGAAGGAAATGAAGCGCGCCATGATCAAGGCGCAGCAGGCCGTGCAGGATTGGCAGGACAAGGCCGAACTCGCCCTTTCGAAGGGCCGTGAGGATCTGGCCAAGGCCGCGCTGGTCGAAAAGAACAAGGCCAAGGGCTTCATCGACACCACCCAGGTGGAGATTGATCTGCTGGGCGAAACGCTCGCCCTGAACGAAGCGGACATCGCCAAGCTGGAAAGCAAGCTGCGCGAAGCCCGCAACCGCCAGAACGCCCTGATCAACCGCATCGAGAGCGCCACCCAGCGTTCGAAGCTGCGCGAGATGATCCGCGGGCCGCGCGTGGAAGAGGCTTTCAGCCGTTTCGAAGTACTGGAACGCCGTGCCGACATGGCCGAAGGCCGCGCCGACGCGCTGGGCCTGGCCGATGGCACCGGCACCCGCAACCTGGCCGACGAATTCGCCGCGTTACAGGACAATGATGAAGTGGATGCCGAAATCGCCGCCATGAAGGCGCGTCTCGGCAAGACGGAGGGCTGATCTCATGGATGTCACCGGAGTCATTGCCCTCTGCCTCGGCATCGGTTTGCCGGTCATCGGCCTGCCTTGGCTGATCATGCACTATGTCACCAAGTGGAAGAGCCAGACCGGCATCAGCCAGCAGGACGAAGCCCTGCTCGATGAACTCCACGATCTCGCCCGCCGGCTCGACCAGCGTATCGAAACCGTCGAACGCATCATGGCCGCCGAGAACCCCAATTGGAAGGACAGCCGGATCGCCGACATGTCCGATCAACGCCGCCAGCTGCGCTGAACCAGCAACCGGACCCCCAATATTCCCCCTGAGGAGGGCCAAGAAAATGAGCCGCCAGTTTCTCGTCAACAAGACCGAAGGCAAGTTCCTCGGTGTGTGCGCCGGCATCGCCAATTATTTCGGCTGGGATGCCACGATAGTTCGCATTGGCTTTGTCGCTGCCGCCGTGTTCGGCTTTGGCTCGCCGGTGATCCTGTACCTGCTGATCGCGCTGGTCGCGCCCTCCACCTATTGACCCGCCTCCCCGGCGCCTTCGTCAGCGCCGGCCAACAGGGAAAATCGCAATGTCTGAAAGCCGCACCCGCTTCTACCTCGACAAACGCAACGGCAAGATCATGGGCGTTTGCGCCGGCATCGCCGATTATTTCGGCTGGGATGTCACGCTCGTCCGCATCGGCTTTGCCATCGGCGCCATCATGGGCGGCGGTTCCACCATCCTGGCCTATTTGGCCATCGGCTGGATCGCCAATGCCAAGCCAAACACGCTGTATGATCAAAGCCCGGAACGCGTGGAGTTCTGGCGCGACGTGCGGGTGGCGCCCAAGCGTACGCTGCGCGATGTGAACGCCCAGTTCCGCGACGCCGATCGCCGCCTGCGCGATCTGGAATATCACCTGACCAGCGACAGCCGCCAATTGGCTGACGAAATCGAAAAGCTGCGTTGAGGATCGAGCCATGGACGAAAATGTCATCTACGCGCTGATCCCGATCCTGATCTTTTCGATCCCGATCGTCGCCATTGCCTCGAACACGATCAGCAAATGGCTAAAGCTGAAAGAAAAGCAGCTGGAAGTGACAGCCAACGCCACCGCCGAACAGGCCGCCCAATATGCAGGGCGCATCGCGGTGCTGGAAGAACGGGTGGCGGTGCTGAATCGCATCGTCACTGATCGCAACGAGGGCCTTGCCGTGCAGATCAAAGCGCTGCGCGATGAACCCAAGAAACTGAACTGAAAGGCGCCGCCATGGCTCTGGCCCCCTCGATCATCGAAGCGATTGCCCCAGTGGGCGTGATGATCGCGCTCAGCTCTACCATCGGCTGGGTGGTCACCACCTGGATGAAGGTGAAGAACGGCTATCCGCTGGAAAACAGCTGGGGCAAGCCGATGTATCCCAATGGCGGTGGCGAAGCGATGGAGCGCATCCGGCTGATCAGCCAGGAAAATGCCCAGCTGCGTGCCGAACTGGGCAGCCTGAAGGATCGCATGGCGGTGCTGGAACGCATCGCCACCGACAAGCCCAGCATGCTGGCCGCCGAAATCGACGGCCTGAAAACCAAGCAATTGAATTGACCAAACCGGCCCGCCCCGGCTGGCAGAAAAGGAAACAGGGACATGAATCCGTTTGAAATGGTGGTGTTGATCGTGGCCATCGTCACGATTGGGAGAGTTCTTTCCAGTCGCTACGGCGGCAAGGATCAGCGCCGCGCCTCCAAGGGCGAGCTGCCGGCGGCCGACAGCGGTGAGAATTTGCGCCTGCAATCCGAAGTCGCCCGGCTGAACGACCGCATCCGCGTGCTGGAACGCCTGGCCACCGATCCGGCCAAGCGGCTTTCCGATGAAATCGAATCCCTGAAGAACGATTGAGCGAGAGGAGACACACCATGCCCCCGGCTGATTCCCTCCTGATCCTGTCCACTGCCGCCCTCACCGGCCTGGCCCTCATCGGTGGCCTTGCCGCCTGGGGCTGGTCGGGCTGGCTGCGCCTGAAGTTGCGCGAAATCGAAGCCCGGCCGCAGCAGTCCGAACTGCCCGCTATTGGCCAGCGCATCGACCTTGCCGACCTGAAGGAGCGCATCCGCAAGCTGGAAGCCATCGCCGCAGGCGTTGATTTGTAACCTTGACCGCAGCCCGGTTGCCCCTTCATGGGCTGCGATCATGGCCATCACCACTTTCGATGATGTCGAGGCGGAATTCGAAGCCTTCGACGATTGGGACGACCGTTACCGGTTGATCATCGCGCTGGGCCAGGCCCTGCCGGCGATGGACCCTGCCTTGAAGACCGACGCCAACAAGGTGCGCGGTTGTACCAGCCAGGTGTGGCTGCACCCCAGCCGTGAAGGCGACATGCTGCGCTTTGCCGCCGACAGCGATGCCGCCATCGTAAAGGGCCTGGTGGCGCTGGTGCTGATGCTGGCCGATGGACGCCGCCCGGCCGCGATCGATGCCGCCGAAATCAAGGCGCGGCTGGATGGCCTCGGCCTGTCGAAGCATCTCTCCTCCAACCGCACGCAGGGCCTCGCCTCCATGATCGGTCGCATCGACGCGCTGGCGAAGCAGGCTCTTGGGGAAGCCGCATGAGCGAATTTGCCGATCAGGTGAGCCAGTTCATGGGGCCGTTCCTGGGCCGCGTGCCGCACAACAAGCAACTGGGCCTGCGCTTCATCGCCAACGGCAACAATTGGGTGGAGTTGCAACTGCCCTATGCGCCGCATCTGCTGGTCGATCCTGATCACGGCATCTGGGCATCCGGCCCGATCATCACGCTGATGGATACGTGCGTCGGCATGGCCTCCATGCTCACCCGCGGCGCCTTTGAACCGCACGCCACGCTCGATCTGCGTACCGATTATGTGCGCAGCCCCAAGGCCGAAGCCACGGTGACGGCGCGCGGCGAATGTTACCGGATGACCCGCCAGATCGCCTTCGTGCGCGGCTTGGCCCATGATGGCGACCCGGCTGATCCGATCGCGCACGTAACGGGCACCTTCATGTTTGCCGCCTCGAAACTGACCGGAGGCTGGCAATGACCAGCCCCGCGCTTGCCACATTGCTCCGTCTGCCGAGCGGCCGGCTCGATCTGCTGCCCTATGCCGCCCTGCTCGATCTGTCGTTCGAACGGGTGGGCGAGGAATTGCAGCTGGTGATGCCCTTTGCCGAAACCCTGATCGGATCACCCGGCCGCCTGCACGGCGGCTCCATCGGCGGCCTGCTGGAACTGGCGGGTCTGCTCACCGTGATCGCCGCCCAGCCGGAAGGCGAAGCCCTGCCGCGCGTGCGCCCTGTCACCGTCACCGTTGATTTCATGCGCGAAGGCGCTTGCGTGGAAACCCGCGCGGCCGCCAGCATCACCAAGCTGGGCCGCCGCGTGGTGAATGTGCATGCGCAAGCCTGGCAGGGCAGCCTCGACAAGCCGATCGCGGCGGCGCACATCAATTTCGTGCTGGATTGGCCGGAGCGCTGACCAATCAGAAGAAGAAGGCCTCCGGCGGGCAGGGGCTGAGCCCCTGCCCGCACTTTCGTTTGGTCAGCGTTGAGGCTGGGCCAGTGCCTTGACCGCCGCTGCGGTTGAATCGCTGAACAGGCCATCGATACCGGTGGCGAGATAGGTGCGGATTTCACTGTCCACATCGCCCGCTGCGCGCGGATCGGGGCCGGATTTCAGGCCTTCGGGCAGGAAATAATTCTCCGGACGGAACGTCCAGGGATGCACTTCCAGCCCCACCGCATGGGCATCGCGCACCAGGCTTGTGGGCTGGGCCAGCCGGCCGTCGGGCCCGCGCGGGATGATCATCACCCGTTCCGGGCCGATGCCAGCGGCATAAGCCGCAACTGCCTTCAGCCCTTCGGCACTGGCCAGCGCGGCATAGTCATAGCCATCAGCTGATTTGCCGGTTGATCCCATCAGCTGGATCAGCCGCACGCCGGTCTGGCCTTTCAGGGCCTTCAGATTGTCGACTTCAAAGCTCTGGATGAACACGGGCGCCTCGCGCGTGGTCCAGCCGGCCGCGGCCAGTTCGCGCAGCAGCACCGGCTCCAGCGGCAGGCCAATAGCGCGGAAATAAGTCGGATGCTTGGTTTCCGGATAGATGCCGATCGTCCGCCCAGTGCGAGATGAAGCGGATTTGGCCAGCGCGATGATCTCGGCCAGCGTGGGGATTTCGAACTGGCCATCAAACACCGCATTGGCCGGGCGCAACTGCGGCAGGCGTTCTTTCGCCCGCAGCGTCTTCAGTTCGGCCAGGGTGAAATCCTCGGTGAACCAGCCGGTCATCGCTTCGCCATCGATGGTCTTGGTCGCCTTGCGGGCAGCAAACTCCGCCCGGGTGGCCACATCGGTGGTGCCACTGATCTCGCTCTCGTGCCGGGCCACCAGCTGATGATCCTTGGTCGGCACAAGGTCCGGTTCGATGAAATCGGCGCCCTGTTCGATGGCGCGTTCATAGGCGGCCAGCGTGTGTTCCGGCCGCTCGGCACTGGCGCCGCGATGCGCGATGATGATCGGCGGGGCTGGCGGCCCAACCGGAACGGGCGCGGGTTTCAAGGGGGCAGCAGCCATCAGCAACACCATTAGCGGAGCAAGGATCATGCGCATCATTCCTAACCCCTAGCCGGCCAGCGTGACAGGAAAAAGGCGCGCTGGGCACCGGTGCCGGGCCGGCACGAAATCAGCCTGACCGACGGGCAGACAACCTATGACCGGGTGCGGGTGACGGTGCGGTGAGCGCCGTTAGGGGCACCAGTGGATGTCGATGTCCATGTCCAGTTCGGCCAGCAGACGGCCGATCGGGAGCGTGCTGCTCGCGCCTTGCTTCAGCGCCTGTTCCACGACCTTGCGCTTGGCCTTGCCCTGCAGCACCAACGTGACGGTGCGGGCCGTCACCAATGTGGGGCCCGTAAGAGTCACGCGATTCACCGGGGCATTGGCGGGCAGTGGATCGGGGCGCACGCCCAGCGCACGGCGCGCCTTGGGGCCAGCGATGGCGGCATCGAAATCCGGGCCGGGGAAGATGGAGGCGGTGTGGCCGTCTTCACCCACACCCAGCCATGCCACATCGAGCGGCCAATCGAATTCGGCGATGCGTTCGTCCGCTGCGCGACCAGCGGCGACCGGATCCTTCTCGCCAGCCGTCAACGGCACCACGCGGGCCTTTTTCGGAAGGAACAGCCGTGCCAGCGCGCCGGCATTGGACATTGGATCGGTCACCGGTACAAGCCGGTCATCGGTGGGCAGAATGGTCACATCGGCCCATTCGATCTTCATGTCAGCCAGCAGTTTCAGCGCCGGCAGCGGGGTGGCGCCACCGGGAAACGCAACCAGCGCCCGACCTCGGGCTTCCAGCGCCTGGCCGATGATATAGGCGATGTCGCCGGCAACGGCTTCCGCCATCTCGTCGGCGTCGTCATATTCCCACCATTCGGCATCAATCACGCATCATTCTCCAGAAACGGGCACGGTGTAGTTGAGGCCCAGCCGGCCGCCGTCCGCATAGATGGTCTCGCCGGTAATGTAACTGGCGTCGTCGCTCAACAGGAAGGCGGCGATGGCGGCGATTTCTTCCGGCTCACCGGCGCGGCCCATCGGCGTGCGCGACATGATCTGGCGGCGCGCTTCTTCGCTGGCCATCACCGCCTGTTTGGCGAGATCAGTAAGGATGGTGCCCGGCCCGATGCCGACCACGCGAATATTGTGCGGCGCCAGCGCGATGGCGGTGTTCTTCGTCAACTGGTTCAGCCCGCCCTTGGCGACGTTGTAGGCCAGCAGCGCCGGGATGGTGAGCACGGCATTCACGCTGGACATGTTGACGACCACGCCGCCGCCGGCCGCGATCAGGTGCGATGCGGCCAGTTGCGTGGCGTGGAAGGCGGCCGTGAGATTGGTGGCGATGACGCGGTCGAACTGCTCGGGCGTTTCGGTGAGGATGTCGCCCTTCACCGCGATGCCGGCATTGTTGATCAGGCCATCAAGACCGCCCCAGCGCTCCACGGTGGCGGTGATGGCCGCTTCGATCTGATCGCGGCTGGTCACGTCGCAATGGATGAAGGCGGCCGCCTCGCCCAGCTCGGCAGCCCGCTCCGCGCCTTCTGCCAGCACATCGGCCAGCATCACCCGCGCGCCTTCGGCGACCAGCCGCGTGGCGATGGCGAGGCCGATGCCGCGGGCGGCCCCGGTGATGAGATAGCGGCGGTCAGAAAGTCGATGGCTCATGCTGGCGGCTTAGCGCAGCCAGCGGCGTGACGGCCAGCCTTATTCGGTCAGTTCGCTCCACACACCCTTGAGCTTGTCGAAGAAGCCCTGGCTCTTCGGCGTGTTGCGGCCGCCTTCAGTGCCTTCGATGGCGCGGAATTCCTCCAGCAGTTTGCGTTGCCGCGCGGTGAGCTTGACCGGGGTTTCCACTTCGACCTGGATGACCAGATCGCCGGCACCGCCGCCGTTCAGACTGGGCATGCCCTTGCCGCGCACCCGGAACTGCTTGGCGGTCTGGGTGCCGGCGGGGATCTTGATCGTCGTCTGCTGCTTGTCGAGACTGGGCACATCAATCTCGCCGCCCAACGCCGCCAACGTGATCGACAGCGGTGCGATGGCATAAAGCGTGGTGCCGTCGCGCTTGAACACGTCATGCGATTTCAGGTGGACAAAGATATAGAGATCGCCCGCCGGGCCACCGCGCGTGCCGGCTTCGCCTTCACCGGCCACCCGGATGCGGGTGCCATCGTCTACACCCTTGGGCACGTTGACGTTGATGGTCTTCTGCTGTTCCACCCGGCCGGCGCCGCCGCAGCTTTCGCACGGATCGGCGATCACCTGGCCCTGGCCGTGGCAGGCTGGGCAGGTGCGTTCCACCATGAACAGGCCCTGGCGCATGCCAACGCGGCCACTGCCGCCACAGGTGGTGCAGGCGCGGGCACTGGTGCCGGGCTTGGCACCGTTGCCGCCGCAGGGCTTGCAGGCGGCGGCGACGTCGATGGTCAGCGACGCCTGGCGGCCGTTGTAGGCCTCCTCCAGCGACATTTCGAGATCGTAGCGCAGATCGCTGCCGCGCGTCGGCCCACCACGCCGGCCACGGCCACCGCCGCCGCCCATGAATTCGCCGAACACGCTTTCGAAGATATCGGCAAAACCGCCGAAATCCTGAGCGCCGCCACCGCCGCCGCCTTGCCGGAAAGCAGCATGACCAAAGCGGTCGTACGCGGCCCGCTTCTGCGGATCCTTCAGCACGTCATAGGCTTCGCTGATCGATTTGAACTTCTGCTCGGCGGTGGCATCGCCGGGGTTCTTGTCCGGATGCCATTTCATCGCCAGCCGGCGATAGGCGGATTTCAGCACCGCCTCGTCGGCACCGCGTTCCACCTCCAGGAGTTCATAAAAGTCGATTTCGGTGGCCATGCTTCAGTCGCCCCACAACAAACGCAGAAGTGCGCCCGCATCGCTGCGGGCGCAC
>NZ_CAMCWT010000010.1:0-56318 GCF_945882885.1 Sandarakinorhabdus limnophila DSM 17366 | reverse complement strand
GCAGGAAAACTGGCGCGCGCAGGGCATTCAGCCCTATCCCGCATTTCTCGCCACCGCCAAGGCTGCCAGCGCCGCCGGGCTGCAACTCTTCATCCACGCCAACGGCGATGCCGCAATGGACGACGTGATCAACGCCGTCGACACGCTGAAGCTGCCCGCCGGTCACCGCACCATCGTCATCCACAGCCAGGTGCAACGCCCCGATCAACTGCCGCGCTACGCCGCGATGGGCATCACACCGAGCTATTTCACCAACCACACCTATTTCTGGGGCGACGTCCACCGCGGCAACTTCGGCGAAGAGCGCGCGGCCCATATTTCCCCGATCCGCAGCGCCATGGCACTCGGCCTGAATGCCAGCAACCACAGCGATTTTATCGTCACGCCGCTCGATCCGATGTTCATCCTGTGGACCAGCATGGCCCGCACCACCCGCAGCGGATTTGTGTTGGGGTCGGCCGAACGCCTGAACGCCTGGGCCGGCCTGAAAGCACTGACCATCAACCCGGCTTGGGCCTATCGCGAGGAAGGGCGGCGCGGCAGCATCGAGGTGGGCAAGCTGGCCGACTTCACTCTGCTCAGCGCCAACCCACTGACGACGCCGGTGGCGCGCATCCGGGGCATCAAGGTGCTGGGGACGATGAAGGAAGGGCGATTTGTGTGGGAGACGGTGAAGTAGGGAGGCCCCAGTCTCTTACGTCATCTCTTCCGGATCGAAATTGATCTCCACACTGCCCCACAGATCATACAACTCCGCCGGCAGCTTCAATGGCTGGCAGCGCAGCACGGCGCGGCGGGCGGTTTCGGCGAAGGCGCGGGCGTATTCGGCGTTGGCGGCGGTCATGCCGGTGGGGGTGCCGGCTTGCGGCATGCCGATCACGCGGCCATCGCGGCTGTAGCTCACGGTCACGACCACGGTCATGCGGCGCACGTCGCGGCCGCCCACGGGTGGATTCCAGCAGGGGGCGACCTGGGCGCGGATAGCCTGGGCAAGCGTGGCGGCAGCGCGCGGATCAACGGTGGCGCGCGCCGGGGCGCTGGCGTTGAGTTCCTTGGCGAGTTTCGAGGTGTCGAGCGGTTTCTTGGCCGCTTTGGGCAGCGCCTTGTCGATCAGGTTGGCCAATGTGGACGTGTCGAGCGGGGAAGGCGGAGCCTTGGTGGGCGTTGCGGCCTTGGGCTTGGGTGGTGTTGGTTTGGTCGGTTCAGGCGGCGGCACGGCGTCGGCCTTCACCGGTTCCGGTTCTGGCGCGGTTTCAGCTTCGGGGGCAGCGACGGCGGTTTCTTGCGGTGCGGCCTCCATCGACGGCTTGGGCGGTTCCGGCGTGCGCGGCGCGTCGGATATGTCGACGATTTCCACCGGCACCACATCAGTGGGCGCGGCCAGCATCTTCTGGCTGTTCTGCCAGGCAAGGCTCAATGCGGCCAGCAGCACCAGGTGCGCGGTGGCGGCGCCGGCAATGCTGAGGCGTTCGGCGCGCGTCATTGTGGGTTTTTGGCTTGCCCGTCGGTAACCAGCGCCACTTTCTTGAAGCCAGCGCCGTTTACCTCGCCGACCACCTGCATCACCCGGCCATAATCGAGCCCGCGATCGGCACGCACATAAACGCGCGCTTCATCGCTGCGGGCCTCACGCAGGGCGGCGAGCTTGGCGGGCAGGGCGGCGGGCGCGATGGGCATGCGATCAACGAACAGCTCGCCGGCGGCATTCAGGCTGATCTGGATTGGCGACTGGTCCTGCGGCAGGCTTTGCGCCTTGGCGTCGGGCAGGTCGACCGGCACGCCGGCAACCAGCAGCGGCGCTGTCACCATGAAGATGATCAGCAGCACCAGCATCACGTCCACCAGCGGCGTGACGTTGATCTCCGCCATGGGCTGGCGGCCTCTTCCCCGGCCCCGCCTGCCTGATTGCGCTCCCATGCCCATTACTGGCTGTCCATGCCATCAAGCTGGCGTGAGAGAAGGTTGAGATATTCCTCCGAGAAAGCGTTCAGGCGCGCCTCAAGGCGGTTCACGCGGTGGAGGAGCCGGTTGTAACCGATCACGGCGGGGATGGCCGCGAACAGGCCGATGGCGGTGGCAAACAACGCCTCCGCGATGCCGGGGGCGACGACGGCCAGCGAGGTGTTCTGGCTGGCGGCGATGCTGGCAAAGCTGCGCATGATGCCCCACACCGTGCCGAACAGCCCGACGAACGGCGCGACCGATCCGATGGTGGCCAGCGCGTTCAACCGGTCTGACAATTCATCGATGTCGCGGCCGATGGCGACATTGATGGCGCTGGCCAGGCGCCCCCGCAGGCCTTCGCGATCGATGCTGCGGCCGGTCTTGGCCGAAAGGCTGCGCCGCCATTCGTTCATGCCGGCCAGGAAGGCGCGGGCAGACGGGTGATCGGCGCGCGAGGCGGGTTCGTAGAGGCTGTCGAGATCCTTGGCCTTCCAGAACCAGTCTTCAAATTTGGCGGCCTCGCCGTTGAGGCGCGAAAGGCGGCGCGAGCGTTCGAGAATGATCGCCCAGCTCCACACACTGGCCAGCAGCAGCCCGAACATCACCGCCTTCACGACGATATCGGCCTGCATGAACAGGGCGAACGGCGACAGTTCGGCCGCGGTTTTGATCGCGATATCGGCTTGCATCATGGTTCCTGTGCCTGAAGTTCATTGAACCGCGCCATCCAGTCGCGCGGTTGCCGGCGGGGGCGGCCGGCGGGATCGAGGAAGGCAGCGACAAGTGTCGCGTCCAGCAGCGGCTCACCGGCGCGGGTGATGCGCTGAGCGATAGCGCAGGCTGCGGCGCGGGCGCTGATGAGGCGGGTCTCGATGGTCAGCACATCGTCCAGCTTTGCCGGGCGCAGCCACTTGATCTGCATTTCGGTCAACGCATAGGCGCCTTCGCCGGCCTTCACTGCCGCACCATGATCAATGCCCGCCACGCGCAGGAATTCGGTGCGGCCGCGTTCCATGAAGTGTAGATATTTGGCGTGATACATGATGCCGGCGGTATCCGTGTCTTCGAAATAGACCCGGGCTGACAGCCGATGGATGCCGCCATCGATCGCGCCGGAAGGGGGAAGGGGGGACATGGCTTCAGATAGGGGCTTGGGCTGCGAACACGCAATGAAAAAGGGCGCCAGCAGCAGTGCCACTGGCGCCCTTTCGGCAATCTGAATGGAGATCAGTCCTTGGCGGGACGCGCGTCGCGCTTTTCGACGATGCGAGCGGACTTGCCGCTGCGGCCACGCAAATAATAAAGCTTGGCGCGGCGCACGACACCACGGCGGACGACTTCGATGGCTTCTATGCTGGGGCTGTACAGCGGGAACACGCGTTCCACGCCTTCGCCGAACGAGATCTTGCGCACGGTGAACGACGAGTTGATGCCACGGTTCGAACGGGCGATGCACACGCCTTCGTAGTTCTGCACGCGGGTGCGTTCGCCTTCAACAACGCGCACGCCCACGCGCAGCGTGTCGCCGGCGCGGAACTGCGGGATGCTGCGCTTTTCGGTCAGCTTGGCAATCTGCTCGGCTTCGAGCTGCTGGATGAGATTCATCTCATTCCTCTTTCTTCTGTTGTCGCGCGCCAGAGGGCGGTTGGACCCGATCATCCCCATGATGATCCCACAGATCCGGCCGCCTTGACCGTGTGTCCATATTGGACCGCGCGCGCCGCCATTTGGCGATGCGTGCGTGATCCCCCGATCGCAACTCTTCGGGGATCGAAAGGCCTTCCCATTCGGGAGGCCTTGTATAGTGCGGGTGTTCGAGCAGGCCGCTTTCGTGGCTTTCCTCGATCCCACTGGAAGCCGCGCCCATTACACCGGGCAGCAGCCGCACGCAAGCATCCATCACCACCATCGCGGCAACCTCGCCGCCGGACAGTACATAGTCGCCAATCGACACTTCCTCGATGGCCCTACGTTGAAAGATGCGTTCGTCAAAACCCTCGAAACGGCCGCACAGGATGATGGCGCCGGGGCCGTCTGCCATTTGGCGCACGCGGGCCTGCGTAAGGGGCTTCCCGCGCGGCGTCATCGCCAGCACCGGCCGGCCGTCGGCCACGGCATCGATGGCGGCGCTGAGCACGTCCACTTTCAGCACCATGCCGGGGCCGCCGCCGGCCGGGGTGTCATCCACCGTGCGGTGCTTGTCCATCGCGAAATCGCGGATGTTGACGGCGTTGCAAGCCCAGGTGCCTTGTGCGAGCGCCCGGCCTGCAAGGCTTTGGTCCAGGTGGCCGGGGAACATCTCGGGGTAGAGCGTCAGAATTGTCGCCCGCCAGCTCATGCGAGCCCAGTCACGCTAACCACGCGCGGTCAACAATCAGCCGGTCCGCCTCCTCGCGCACCACCTCGGCGACGAAAGGCACCATCACCGTGCCGCCGCTCGCCAGCGCGATGTCGAGGATGTCGGAGGCGCCGAAATTCTCGATGGATTTCACGGTGCCAACGGTCGCGCCGGTTTCGTCCACCACGCTGCGGCCAAGATAATCGGCGACATAATATTCGCCCTCGTCCAGCGCCGGCAGGGCGGTGCGGGCAATGGTGAGGGTGAGGCCACGCAGCGATTCCGCGACATTGCGATCGGTCACGCCCTCGAAACGGGCAATGGCGGTGCCGGGTTTGTCGGCACGGATGGCCGCCAAAACCAAGGCCCGCCCGCCCGCATCGAAGCGGGCGTGACGGGCCAGGGATTGAGCGTCGTCGGTGAACAGCTTCAGCCGCACCTCGCCGCGGATGCCATGGGCGCCGGCAATGGCGGCCAGCACGATCTGATCGGCCGCCATTGCACGCGTGCCTTAAGCCGCCGTTTCGTCGTCGGCAGCAGCTTCGGCGGCCGGCGTTTCTTCGGCGGCCACTTCTTCAGCAGCAGCTTCAACCGGAGCTTCTTCAGCCGGGGCTTCTTCGACGGCCGGAGCAGCAGCAGCTTCGGCAGCAGCAGCTTCGGCAGCGGCAGCTTCAGCAGCGGCAGCGGCTTCAGCAGCTTCGGCTTCAGCAGCAGCGGCGACTTCGACGGCTTCAGCAGCCTTCTGGGCGGCCATTTCGACGCGTTCCTTGGCCTTGGCGCCCGGTTCGCCCTTGTTCGGGTTGTTCTTGGCAGCGCGGGGGCGCAGGCCAGCGGCATCCAGGAAACGGGCAACACGATCGGTCGGCTGCGCACCAACGCTCAGCCAATAGGCCGCGCGCTCGGTGTCCAGCTTGATGCGCTCGGGCGAATCCTTGGGCAGCAGCGGGTTGTAGGTGCCCAGCTTTTCCAGGAACTTGCCATCACGCGGGCTGCGGTTGTCCGACACGACGATGCGATAGAACGGACGCTTCTTCATGCCGCCGCGGGCAAGACGAATAGAGGTAGCCATTTTGATCTTTCCTTCAGTAATTTTCGTTGATTAGAGTTATTTTCTGCCAAACTTGTTGAAGCCGGGCGACAGGCTGCCCATGCCGGGGCGGCCGAACATGCGGCCAACTGCCCCCAAATCGATCGCACCGCCGGGGCCTTCACCGCCGGCGCCGCCTTCCGGCCCGGGCATGCCACCGCCCATGCCAGCCAGCATCTTCATCATGCCCTTCATGCCGCCCATCTTCTTCAGGCGCTTCATGACATTGGCCATTTCCTGGTGCATCTTTAACACCTTGTTGACATCCTGCACGGTGGTGCCGGAACCATTGGCGATACGGATCTTGCGCTTGGCGGTGAGAATTTCCGGCTTGGTGCGTTCCTTCATTGTCATCGACAGGATGATCGCTTCCATGCGGTCCAGCATCTTGGGATTGACCGCGCCGCTGTCCATCGCCTTCTTGGCGGCGCCCATGCCCGGCATCATCGCTGCCAGGCCCGAAAGCCCGCCCATTTTCTTCATCTGCGCCAGTTGCTGGCGCAGATCGTCCATGTCGAACTGGCCCTTGGCCAGCTTCTCCGCCATTTTCTCGGCCTGATCGGCTTCGAAATTGGCGGCGGCCTTTTCCACCAGGCCAACAATGTCGCCCATGCCCAGGATGCGGCCAGCAACCCGGCGGGCGTCGAACAATTCCAGCGCGTCGAGCTTTTCGCCGACACCGGCAAAGCGGATCGGCGCGCCGGTCACGCTGCGCATCGACAGCGCCGCGCCGCCACGGGCATCGCCATCCATGCGGGTGAGGATCACCCCGGTCAGCGCCACGCGTTCCTTGAAGGCAGCCGCGACATTCACCGCGTCCTGACCGGTCAGGCTGTCCACCACCAACAGGATTTCGTCGGGCGTGGTGGCGGTAGCGATAGCGGCCATTTCGGCCATCAGCGCTTCATCAACACCGAGGCGGCCGGCGGTATCGAGCACCACCACGTCAAAGCCCTGCAGCTTCGCGGACTGGCGGGCGCGCTCGGCAATCTGCACCGGCGTCTGGCCGGCAATGATCGGCAGGGTGGCGATGCCGGTCTGTTCACCCAGCACACGCAACTGTTCCTGGGCGGCCGGACGGGCGACGTCCAGGCTGGCCATCATCACCTTCTTGCGTTCACGGGTCGAAAGCCAGCTTGCCAGCTTGGCGCTGCTTGTCGTCTTGCCGGAGCCCTGCAGGCCAACCATCATGACAACGGCGGGCGGCGTAACGGCAATCTTCAGCGGGATTGGTTCTTCTTCGCCGCCGAGCAATTCCACCAGGCAATCGTTGACGATCTTGACGACCTGCTGGCCCGGCGTGACCGATTTGATGACTTCGGCGCCGATGGCACGCTGGGTGGCGTTCTCAATGAAATCCTTGACGACCGGCAGGGCGACATCGGCTTCCAGCAGCGCCACGCGCACTTCGCGCATGGCGGCACGTACGTCGATCTCGGTCAGCGCGCCACGACCGCGCAACCGCTCGAAAATGCCGCCCAACCGCTCGGAAAGACTGTCAAACAAAGCCCAGAGGCCCTTCTCAAAAATCGCTCTGCTTCCAAATGAAAACGCGCCGGCGGGCGAAAACTCGCTGGCCAGCGTGCATCCTCGGACGCATGGCCCCTCCCGGAAGCCGCCGCCTCCTTAAGCGCATGGGGCAGGGCGGTCAAGCACCGTGGGTACGACGGGGTTTGTCACGGGCAACAGGTCGCTATTCAGGCTTGTGATATTATGTTACTTCTTTACGGTCACATATTGAAATCAGTAAAACATAACCAACAGTTACATACGCATTCCGGTTGGCCGTTCCGGTGGGCGCGCCGCATCCTGGGGCCGCAGCTTCCACCCGCTTTGCAGGCTGAACTTACCCGCGATCTGGGGAATTATTTCTGGTCTTTTGCGTTTGCCGGGCCGGTGGCCGCCGTGCTGGCGATTGCCGCCGCACTGGCGGTGAAAAGCCTGCCGGCCCTGTTCTTTTCCGGGTTGGCCCTGGCCGGCTTTGCCTTTGTGATCTTTGCCTGCCATGCCGTGCGCACGCCCGATCTCGAGGTTGACCTGGAGTAGGTGGAGGCCCGCTATCTCTTGGGCACCATCATCATTGCTGTCGGGCTGGGTGGCATCGTTGCTTCCGTTCTTGGGCAGAATTCGCCGTTCTTTGCGCAGGCGTTGGCCGTTATGGTCGCGTTGGCAACACTGGGGGCCGCCAACGGAGCCGGGCCGGGACGTCCGCTGATTGCGCTGGTGCAGTTCCCGGCCATCAGTCTGCCCATTGGCATTGCGCTCATCCGTTTCTGGCCGGCGCCCTGGGGTGTCGGCGCCGGCGCCGGGGTGCTGGTGTTCGGGCTATTGTGCGTGTCGATGGCCCGCAATGGTTATGCCGCCCACACCGAACTGCTGCTGGCACGCGAAGCGCAGGCGGCGGAGCGGCAACGGCTGGACACCGCCGTCCAGACACTCAGCCAGGCCATCACCATCCTGGATGCCGACACGCGGGTGGTGGCCATGAACAGCAGCGCGATGGCGCTGCTGGGGGTGAAGCCGCTCGATCCGGCAAATCCCCCCACGTTCGCCGAATTGCTGGCCGATGCGCCCAACCTGCAGACCGCGGCCACCAACCGCGCCGAATTCCTCGGCCATGCCACGATGCTGGTGAACCTGCGCCAGCCGTTCAATGCCGCCCTGCACCTGAACGACAATCGCGTGGTCGATCTGGAATGCCAGCCGGTTCCCGGCGGGGGCTGGGTAACGGTGATGCGCGACAGCACCGGCGAGCACAATGCCATTGCCGAACTGAACCGCGAGATCAGTCGCTGCCAGGTTACCGGCCTGCCCAACCGACGCGCCTTAATGGAAGAACTGGATCAGCGCCTTCTTAAAGGCAGCAACTTTGCCTTGATGATCGTCGATCTGGATGGCTTCAAGCAGGTCAACGATCGTTATGGGCATGCCATGGGCGACCGCGTTATCACACGGGTCGGGTTCCGGCTGCGCACTGCTGATCCCGGCTTGTTTGCCAGCCGCATGGGCGGTGATGAGTTCGCAATCCTGGCCGAATCTGATGATGTCGAAGGCGCACTGGCGTTGGCCCGCGTACTGATCGATGCGGTGGATCAGCCAGCACGGTTCGGTGATGCCGAAATTCAGGTGGGGGCCGCCGTTGGCGTGGCGATGAGCCCCGACAACGGACAAATAGGCGAAGACCTGTTGCGCGCTGCCGATCTGGCGCTGCTGTCGGCCAAGGGCCATCCCGGCAGCCACATCTGCCTGTTCACGCCGGATTTGAAGCTGCTTTCGGCGCGCAATGCCGGGGTGGAATCGCGCGTGCGATCGGCACTGCGTGCTTGCAATATCGATGTTGCCTATCAACCGCTGGTCGATATTGAAACCGGCACGGTGGTGGCGCTGGAAGCGCTGGCGCGCTGGCAGCCCGATGGCGGTGAGCCGGTGGCGCCCGCCGAAATGGCCCGCATTGCCGAAGCTCGCGGCCTGATTGGCACGCTGCGCCGCCTGGTGCTGGAGCAGGCAGCCGCCGTGGTGGCCGGACTGCCGGGACCGATGAATCTGTGGATCAATGCGTCTGTGCACGATCTGCGCCAGCCCGGCATGGTGGATGAAGTGCTGGCGGAACTGCAGGTCATCGGCCTGCCGCCACATCGCCTGGCGCTGGAAGTCACCGAAACCGCGCTGATGACCGATGAAGACGCCTGCCGCAGCAATATCGAACGGTTGATCAAGCTGGGCGTGGGTGTGGCCATGGACGATTTCGGCGCCGGCTTCTCGTCGCTCGATCGCCTGCGCCGGTTGCCGATCAACGCGCTGAAAATCTCTGGATCGCTGCTTTCGGGTGCGCCAGGCCAGGCCATGGCCGCCGATATCTTTCGTGTCGCTGCAAGCCTCGGCCATTCGATGGACCTGATGCTGGTTGCCGAAGGGGTGGAAAGCCGCGAGGAGCTGGAGCTGGCCCGTGCCGCCGGCATTCACCGCGTGCAGGGCTTTGCGCTGTCCCCACCGGTGCCAGCCAGCCAGATCCCGGAAGCCATTGCGAGCGCTGAAGCGGCAGCCAACACCGGGTTGCAGTTGCGCGCAGCGAGCTGAATCAGTCCTCGGCGCCGGCCAGCGCGCGGGCGAACTCGCCGGCATCGAAGGGTTGCAGATCGTCCATCCCTTCACCAACCCCGATCGCGTGGATGGGCAGGCGGTATTTCTCCGCTGCGGCCACAAGCATACCGCCACGGGCTGACCCATCCAGCTTGGTCATCACCAGGCCGGTGACGCCCGCCACCTGACGGAACACCTCGATCTGGCTGAGTGCGTTCTGGCCGGTGGTGGCATCCAGCACCAGCAGCACATCGTGCGGCGCCGAAGGATCGAGCTTGCCAATCACCCGCTTCATCTTGGCCAGCTCGTCCATCAGGCCAGCCTTGTTCTGCAGCCGGCCGGCGGTATCGATGATCAGCACATCGATGCCCTCGTCCATAGCGCGCTTGACGGCATCAAACGCCAGGCCTGCCGCATCGCCACCCTGTTCGCCCGAAATGATCGGCACGCCCACTCGGTCGGCCCAGATCTTTAATTGGGCGATGGCGGCTGCGCGGAAGGTGTCGCCCGCGGCCAGCATCACTGATTTGCCATCGGCCTTGAACAAGCGGGCCAGCTTGGCAATCGTCGTCGTCTTGCCGCTGCCATTGACGCCCACCACCAGCACCACCTGTGGCTGGCGCGTGATGGCCAGCGGCAGGGCGACCGGCGCCAGCACCTTCTCCACTTCCTCGGCCACCACCGTGCGGATGCCGGCTTCATCAATGCCCTTGGCAAACTTCTGATCCGCAAGCCGTTCGCGGATGCGGCCCGCAACGGCAGGCCCAAGATCGGCAGAAACAAGCGCTTCCTCGATCTCGTCGAGCCGCTCATCATCCAGTGGCAACGTGGCGGTGGCGAGGCCGGTGATATTATCCGCCAGGCGCTTGGTCGATTTCGCCAACCCTTGCGTCAGCTTCCCCAGCCAGCTCATGCGAAACGCTCCAGATCAACATCGCCGGTGTAGGCGATCACCGCTGCCCCAGCGAGCAGCAGATGGCCATCGTCGCGCCGCGTCACGGTCAGATCACCGCCGGGCAGGGAGACGCGCACCTGGGCATCCACAAGCCCGCGCCGCTGCGCCGCCGCCACGGCCGCCACCGCGCCGGTGCCACACGCCAGGGTCGCGCCGGCACCACGTTCCCACACGCGTAGGATCATGTGATCACGGGCTGTAACCTGCACGATGCCGACATTCACCCGTTCGGGAAACACCGGATCATGTTCGACGGTGGGGCCGATCTGTTCCAGCGCCACGGCCGCCGCATCGGGCACAAAGAACACCACGTGGGGATTGCCCACCGACAGCGCTGCCGGATGGTCCAGATGGTCCCAGGCCAGCGGCAGGTTGGCGGTGTCCATCGGATAAGCAACCGGCACCGCATCCCAGTCCCAGCGCGGCGCACCCATGTCCACCTCGGCACCGCCCGCATGTGCGTTGCTGTCCAGCAGGCCGCCCGCGGTTTCGATGCGGTGCTGCCCGCCCAGCAAGGTCGCTGCCGCCCGGCTGCCGTTGCCACAGGCGGCCACTTCGCCGCCGTCGCTGTTCCAGAAGCGCAGCCGCACATCAGCTGTGGCGCTGGGTTCAATCAGGATCAACTGATCGAAACCGATGCCGGTGTGGCGATTGGCCAGCGCCCGCACCTGCGCAGCGCTCAGCACAATCGGCTGTTCGCGTGCATCAAGCACGAGGAAATCATTCCCCAGCCCGTGCATCTTGATGAAGTGCGTCATGCACCCGGCGTTAGCCGTTCAGGGCGGCATCCGGCAAGTCATACTCACCGCGGATGACGGTGCGAGCCTTGCCGGAAAGGATGACGGCATCGCCCTCCACCCGACATCCAAGCCGACCGCCGCGCACACTGGCCTGCGCCGCGCTGAACTGCGGCCGGCCAAAACGGGCAGCCCACAGCGGCGCGATCACGGCATGGGCGCTGCCGGTTACCGGGTCTTCATCCACGCCGCACGCCGGCACGAACACGCGGGACAGCACGTCGGAATCTTCCCCCGGCGCGGTGGCAATCAGCATCAGGTCTACGCCCGGCGCCAGCGCCAGAATCGCTGCAAAATCAGGCTGCAAGCTGCGGACTTCATCCGGAGAATCGAACACCGCCACCAGATAATCGTGGCCACGTGCCCACACCTCCACCGGCAAGGTGCCCAGCGCGGCGGAGACGGCGGATTCTTCTGCCTGCGTCACCGGACGGTTAGCGGGCAAGGCCGGCAGGCGCATCGCCAAGCCATCGCCATCGCGGGCCACGGTCAACAGACCAGCCTGGCGGGTAAGGAATCGCGCCAGCGGCAGATCAGGCAGCGCATCAAGCACGACATGCCCGCTGGCCAGCGTGGCGTGGCCACACAGCGCGACCTCCAGTTTGGGCGCAAACCAGCGCAGTTCGAAATCGGCCTCGGCGCCGTCGTGCGCTACAAGGAACGCGGTTTCAGACAGGTTGTTGTCGGCCGCGATGCCCTGAAGCACACTATCCGGCAGCCAACGTTCGAGAAACATCACCGCCGCCGGATTGCCGGTGAAGGCACCATCGGCAAAGGCATCAATTTGCGTGAACGGCAGGCGCATCAGGGATAGACCAGCCCGAAGTGCCAGCCATCAGCCTTGCGCCAGAACACTTCGCGTTCGTGCCAGCGGCCATCGCGCGCCTGCCAAAATTCAATGCGTTCCGGCACCACGCGCCACCCGCTCCAGCGCGGCGGGCGTGGCACGTCGGCCGGGAAGCGCGCGGCCATTTCGGTGAGGCGGGCTTCGAACGTGGCGCGATCGGGCAAAGGCCGGCTCTGCAAGCTGGCCCAGGCACCCAACTGCGATTCCCGCGGCCGTGTGGCGAAATAGGCGTCGGCCTCCGCATCGCTCACCAATTCGGCGCGGCCGCCGATGCGCACCTGGCGCTGCAGGGATTTCCAGTGGAAATTCAGATGCGTCTGCGGGTTGGCTGCCAGTTCGCTGCCCTTCTGGCTGTCGAGATTGGTGTAGAACACAAACCCGCGTTCATCCCACGCCTTCAGCAGCACGACGCGCAAAGATGGCGCTGCATCCGGCGTTGCCGTCGCGACCGCCATTGCATTGGGATCATTGGGCTCTGCCGCTTCGGCAGCGGCCAGCCATTCGCCGAAACGGGCAAACGGGGCAGGGTGGGGCATCAGGCTCATGGCCGGTGGTTAGCCGCCCCGTTGCCCCCTGTCACCTGTGGTTATGCCGCGCACTTGATGCAGCGTGTTGCCGTGGGCAGGGCGGCCAGGCGGGCAGGGACGTGGTCTCTGCACCCGTTTGTTATTTGAGCCGATATTGGGCCGGTGGCGGACAGTCCAGTTCGGGCCGCCAAAGCGGTGAGAGCAGACGCTTCAGCGAGTGACAGTGATAGGCTGCAGCGCATATGACGGCACAATGTACAAGACGGCAAGAATGTTCTGTGCCCCGATCGGGCGGCTTTTCTGGGCCATTCCGATCACCCTGTGTCTGTCGATGCAGCTGATCGCGCCTGCGTTTGCACAAGCTATTCGTCGAGACCTTTTGCAGACAGAGGTCGCGTCCGACCCGAGGCCCATGGCCCTGTTCGTGACGGGCCAAGGGGTTGCATCGGCGTACGCCGTGTCAACAGCCGGGAAAAGCGGTAAAGCGGGCAATAAACCCCTTGGACCCGACACGCCAGTGCGCGTTGCCAGCAACACGAAAACGTTCGTGGCCGCGACGGTCTTGCGCCTGTGGGAGCAGGGTCGCATCGATCTCGACGCCGCGATTGGGCCGCTTTTGACGCCCAGGCTTGATGCGCTGATGCGGAGCGGCGGCTATGACACCGCCCGGATCACGGTGCGGCAGCTGCTCAGTCACAGTGCCGGGATCTATGACCACGCACAGGACGAGCGGTACCTGTCATTGGTGTTCTCGCAGCCGGGCAAGCGCTGGAGCCGCGAGGATCAGGTTAGCCTTGCGGTCAAGTGGGGCAAGCCGCTGGACCCGCCTGGCACAGCCTTCCACTATTCCGACACGGGCTACATCCTTGTGGGCGACATCGTCGAGCGGATCACGGGCCAGTCCCTCGGCAAGGCGGTCCGCACCCAACTGCGGCTGGATCGCCTGAAGCTGCGGTCGACCTGGTGGGAGATACTGGAAGACAAGCCCCGCCGGGCGCCGGCGAGGGCGCGCCAGTTCATCGGCAACACGGAGGTCACGGACCTCGACGCCAGTGTCGACCTCCATGGCGGGGGCGGCCTGGTGATGTCGGCCAAAGATCTCGCGAAACTGATGGCAGCGCTGTTCGAGGGGGGCTGTTCGAGCGTCCCGGAACCTTGCAGGAGATGCTGTGGCAGGGCCCACACAAGGGAGCCGATGGTTACCGCCTTGGCGTCTTCGTCAAACATGCCGACGGTCGTGATTACTATTGGCACAGCGGATACTGGGGCACCGTCGCCTATTATGCACCTGCCGCCCGGATTGCGGTCGCCGGCGTCACCACCAACCAAGACGCCTATCGCAGGTTGGTAATTGCCGTGCAGAAGGCGGCCGGTGTCACTGCACCCTGACTGACGCATATCGTTTGCCGCTGCAGAGTAGGTGCCGACGCCAACCATCGACGCGAAGGGCAGCTTTTCGACGAATGTTGGCAGCGCGCCAACGTCCGGGATGAGGGCGCAAAGCTGCCGTTTATCGCCCTCCGAAAAACAAACGGGTACAGGGACTGCGTCCCTGCCCGCCGGAGGCCCCTCTGCCTTCCTCAGCCCTTCGCCTCGCGCGCCCGCTTCGCCGGGGCGGGGGCATCTTCCGCCTCTGCCGCCGTCAGGACCTGTCGATGGCGATCGCTTCAGCTGGAACCAATGAACCCGGTTTCAGTTCTGTCGGATCTTTCGCGTCATTTGTTGCCTGACACGATTTCTATGAAATCGGCGGCTGCCTGATCGGGCACATCGGCCAGTGTCATGGCGGCGAGGGTGAAGGGGGCGATGCCCGGCACTTCATAGGATATGAGGCCGCCTTCCGTGCAGGCCTTCAGCGCGCCGGAGCGGGGTGCCATTGTCACGATCAAGCCGTGCCGCGCCAGGTCGACACAGGCTTTCTGGCTCGACAGGCGAAAGCGCGGAAAGCCGGAACGTTGCAGGGCTTCGCGGCGATCGGGTGCCAGATTGGCAGCAAAGCCAGGGTCAAAGCCGGCGATGGCCCAGTCATGCTGGAGCAGCGCGTCTGCATCGCGGTTGGTTGCCGCGGGGTGGGTGGGCCCGCACAGAAGATGATAGGGTTCTTCGATCACCGGTTGAATTTTGAGATCGCGCCGGCCGGTGAAGGCCGCGAGCGAACCCGAATGATAGAGCAGAAGTTGCGCGCGGCGTTGTTGCAGCCGTTGGACGGCCATATCGGGCGGCAGATATTCCACCTCTACCCCGATGCCCTTGTGGTTGTGAGCGAAGGCGGACAGGGCGGCGGGGATGAAGCTTTCAAGGATGGCCGGGCCGCACACGATCGACAGGCGGCGCCCGGCGGCCAGCACGCGGGCCTTGCTTTCTTCGGCATGGGTCAGCAGTTCGGGCGCCAGTTCGATCAGGCGCCGGCCGGCTGCGGTTGGCACCACGGATCGGGTTGTGCGTTCGAACAGGCGGACACCCCACAGTTCTTCGAGCGTCCGGATGCTCTTGGTCATCGCTGAATGGGTGACGCCAACTTCGTCCGCCGCGGCGGAAAAGCTGCCGAGGCGGGCGACGGCTTCAAACCGGCGGATCAGGACGAGATCGAGCGACATGTTCCATTATCTACATAATGGGGCAGAATAACTCAATTGTTGTCCACAACCGGACCACCTAACCAAGATGCGTGCTTTGGGGGGAGAGTTAGATGACCGCGATGGAGTTCGTGCGTTCCAACATCGTCCAGTTTTCCGCGCTGGCGTTTCTGGCGATGATTGCGGTTGAACAGATCGCCATCCGGCTGTTCCACCGCAAGGGCAAGACCCCGCTGAAGGACAGCGGGGTGAGCATTGCGATGGGCTTTTTGAGCGAGCCGGCCAATGCGGCCACCGCGTTCATCACCCTGGGCGCGCTGGCGGCGGTGGAACCCTTCCAGATCGCCACCATCCCGGTAACCTGGGCGACCTTCCTGCTGTGTTTCGTGCTGGATGATCTGCGTTTTTATGTGCACCACCGGATTGCCCACCGGGTGCGCTGGGTGTGGGCGATGCATGTCGTCCACCATTCCAGCCAGAATTATAATCTGCCGATTGCCTTGCGCCAATCATGGACCAAGCATTTCACCGGCACGATGATGCTCAAGATCCCGCTGGTGCTGGTTGGCTTCGATCCGATCATGGTCACGTTTTGCGGAGTGCTGAATGCGACGTATCAATTCTTCCTGCACACCGAAACGATCGACAGGACGCCGCGCTGGTATGAAGCGATCTTCAACACGCCATCGCACCACCGCGTGCACCACGGCACCAACCCGCGCTATCTCGATGCGAATTATGCCGGCACGCTGATCATCTGGGACAGGTTGTTCGGCACATTCGAGGCCGAGCGCGCCGATGATCCGCCCGTCTATGGCCTGGTCAAGCAGCTGGACACGCTCAACCCGGTGACTGTGCTGACGCACGAATATGTTGGCATTGCCCGTGACGCCAGCCAGCGTGATCTGCGCTGGTGGCAGCGGCTGGCCTATGTGTTTGCGCCGCCGGGCTGGAGCCATGATGGATCGCGCGAGACGACCCAATCCATCCGGGCCGCGGCGGGCTTTGCCCCGGACGCCCGCCGCCGGGCGGGCAGCAGCGCGGTGCCCGCCGAATGAGTGCGCTGCTGCCTCAGCATTTCGCCGTGACCGAAGCGGTGGTGGTGGCGGCCGGCGCATTTGCCATGGCCCGAACGGCGCGGATCAACGCCTGGTGGGCAGTGGGGATCGCGCCCTTCATGCTCGCGGCCCTGGTGGGCACCATCAGGATCAGCGCTGGCCTGGCCGGCGACTTCGAGTTGGTTCACCAGTTCCTGTCGCGGGCCGGCGCGGTGTTTGGGCTCGGCTGCATGGTCGCCGTGATGGCCGGCCGAGCCCGCTGGTTGGCGCCGGTTCTGGGCGGAGCGGCGGGCATATTGGCCGTGCTCATCCCCGGCGCAATGGTGCCGACCTTTTTGGTGCTCAACTTGGTGGGATCATGGCTGGCGTATCGTGCCGCCGACAAACAGGCGCGGCTGGTTGCCGCCAGTTTCACCGTGCTTCTGATCGGGCGGCTTGCGACGGATCCGCTGCGCGCGGCACATCCGGCGTTGGCCTGGCATCTGTTCCACCTGGCGGTCGCCCTGTGGCTGTTGCTGCTGGCCATTTTTGTCATTCCGCGGCTGCGGGCGCGCTGACGCTTCAGGCCTTCGCTTTGCGCGCGCGCTTCACAGGCGCGGCGGTTTCTTCCTCCACTGCGCGCGGGGATGCTGCGAGCAGCGGCGCCAGATATTTCCCGGTCCAGCTGGCCTCGCACGCGGCCACTGTTTCGGGCGTGCCGGCCACCACGATCTGGCCGCCCTTGTCGCCGCCGTCGGGGCCGAGATCGATGATGTGGTCGGCGGTTTTGATCACGTCGAGATTATGTTCGATGACGACGACGCTGTTGCCTTGTTCCACCAGGGCGTGGAGGACTTCGAGGAGTTTGCGGACGTCTTCGAAGTGGAGGCCGGTGGTGGGTTCATCAAGGATGTAGAGCGTGTTGCCGGTGGCGCGGCGGGAGAGTTCCTTGGCAAGTTTGACGCGTTGGGCTTCGCCTCCGGACAGAGTGGTGGCCTGCTGGCCGATCTTGACGTAGCCGAGACCGACTTCGAGCAGCATGGCGAGTTTTTCGCGGATCGGGGGCACGGCCTTGAAGAACTCCACGCCGTCCTCGATCGTCATGTCCAGCACGTCGGCGATGGATTTGCCCTTGAATTTCACATCCAGCGTTTCGCGGTTGTAGCGGTGGCCGTGGCAGACGTCGCAGGTGACATAGACATCGGGCAGAAAGTGCATTTCGATCTTGATCAGGCCGTCGCCCGAGCAGGCTTCGCAGCGGCCGCCCTTGACGTTGAAGCTGAAGCGGCCGGGTTTGTAGCCGCGGGCGAGCGATTCCGGCAGGCCGGCGAACCAATCGCGGATGTTGGTGAAGCAGCCGGTGTAAGTCGCGGGGTTGGAGCGCGGTGTGCGGCCGATGGGGGATTGATCGATGTCGATCACCTTGTCGAGGTGGTTCAGCCCATCGAGGCCATCGTGCGGGGCGGCGAGCAGCCGGGCGCCGTTCAGTTCGCGGGCGGCGGCGTTGTAGAGTGTATCGATGGTGAAGGTGGATTTGCCGCTGCCCGACACGCCGGTGATGCAGGTGAAGGTGCCGAGCGGGATGCTGGCGGTGACGCCCTGCAGATTGTTGCCGCGGGCGTTCTTGACGGTGATTTTTTTGCCCGATCCCTTGCGGCGCTTGGCCGGCACGGGGATGGACCGGCGGCCTGACAGATAGGCGCCGGTGATGCTGGTGGGGCTGTCCAGGATATCCTGCAGGCTGCCGGCCGCGACGACTTCGCCGCCGTGGACGCCGGCGCCAGGGCCCATATCGACCACATAATCGGCGAGACGGATGGCGTCTTCATCATGTTCCACCACCAGCACGGTGTTGCCCAGATCGCGCAGGCGTTTCAGCGTGGTGAGCAGGCGATCATTGTCGCGCTGGTGCAGGCCGATGGACGGTTCATCGAGCACATAGAGCACGCCGGACAGGCCGGAGCCGATCTGCGAGGCGAGGCGGATGCGCTGGGACTCGCCGCCCGAGAGCGTGCCGGATTTGCGATCGAGGTTGAGATAATCGAGGCCGACATTGTCGAGGAAGCCGAGGCGTTCGGTGATTTCCTTCAGTATGCGATCACCGATGGCGCGCTGTTTCGGCGTGAGATGATCGGCGACGCCGCGCGCCCAGCGAAGCGCCTGGCCGACGGGGCGACGGACGGCGGTGGAGATGGTTTCGCCGGCGATCTTGACGGAGAGCGCTTCGGGGCGGAGGCGATCGCCGTGGCAGACTTCGCAAGGGGAGGGGGACTGGTAGCGTTCCAGCTCCTCGCGGATCATGGTGCTTTCGGTGTTGAGGCGCTTTTCGAGGTTGCGGACGACGCCTTCGAAGGTTTTGACAACCTCATAGGCCTTGCGGCCGTCTTCGAAACGCAGCGGGATGGCGCGGCTGCCGGTGCCATAGAGCACGGCGCGGGCGGCTTCATCCGACAGATCGGACCATTTGCTCTTCAGGGTGAAGCCATAGGCGCGGCCGACGCTGGCCAGCACCTGCAGATAATAGGGCGAGGGCGGGTTGGATTTGGCCCACGGCGCGACGGCGCCCTTTTCCAGCGTGAGCGCGTGGTTGGGGACAATGAGATCGGGATCGAAATGTTGTTTTTCGCCAAGACCATCGCAGGTCGGGCAGGCGCCTTGCGGGGCGTTGAAGGAGAACAGCCGCGGTTCAATCTCGGAAATGGTGAAGCCGGAGACCGGGCAGGCGAATTTTTCGGAGAAAAGGATGCGGCGTTCAGCTTCGGGCGCATCGGCCGGCGCGTCTGCCAGTTCAACGAAGGCGAGGCCTTCGGCCAGTTTCAATGCGGTTTCGAAGCTTTCGGCGAGGCGGGATTCCAGGCCCTCCTTCACCGCCAACCGGTCCACCACCACATCGATGTCGTGCTTGTATTTCTTGTCGAGCGCCGGGGCTTCCTCGATGGCGTAGAATTCGCCGTCGATCTTCACGCGGGTGAAGCCGTCTTTCTGCAGCTGCGCCAGTTCCTTGCGATACTCGCCCTTGCGGCCGCGCACGATCGGAGCGAGCAAATAGAGGCGGGTGTTTTCCGGCAGCGCCATGACGCGATCAACCATCTGGCTGACAGTTTGCGCCGTGATCGGCAGGCCGGTGGTGGGCGAATAGGGGACGCCGACCCGCGCCCACAGCAGGCGCATGTAATCATAGATTTCGGTGACGGTGGCGACGGTGGAGCGCGGGTTCTTGCTCGTCGTCTTCTGCTCGATGCTGATCGCCGGGGACAGGCCCTCGATATGGTCAACGTCCGGCTTGGACATCATCTCCAGGAACTGGCGGGCGTAGGCGGAAAGCGACTCCACATAGCGTCGCTGGCCTTCGGCATAGATGGTATCAAAGGCGAGGCTGGACTTGCCGGAACCGGACAGGCCGGTGATCACGGTGAGCGCGTTTTTGGGCAGATCGACATCGACGCCCTTGAGATTATGCTCCCGCGCGCCGCGCACCTGGATATGGTTCAGCATGAGCCCGTATGTTCCACATTTGTTCAGGCCGTACAAGCCGGCTTAATCCGGGGTTACGAGGCGCAGACGGTGAGGGCAAGGGCGGCGCTGTCGCGGGGGGTATTCACCGTGAAACGCGGCAGAGCCACCCCCGATCAAGCCGGGGGTGGCCGTGCCATGCGAAGCTCTACCAGAGGTTGATAGAGCGAAGAACAATAAGTGAGCTGTTACAGCCCTGCCAACCGTCGGTTGCGGCCTTCCAGCCACGTACCGGCGAGCAGCGCCGCGATCACCGCGTAGGACCAGAAGATCAGGCCAACCGCATAAGCCCAGGCCATGCCGCCACCCGCAGAGGTGAGGCTGCCGATGTGGACCAACAGGCCAACCAGCTGGAACGCCGTGGCATACATCGGCCAGAAGCGGTCACTGGTGAGCGCCAGGGCCAGCAGGCCAAGCAGCAGACCAAAGCCAGCACGCCATATTCGACATGCTGATATTCGGCGGTGATCATGCGGGTGGCGAGCGTGGCGGCCAGGAAGCCGATCGCGGCCAATTGTTCGTCACGGCCGCCGAAACCGAAGGCCAACAAGGCCGCGGCGACAACGGTGACGACAGCAATAATTTCAAGAAACATCGTCCATACTCCAGACGAGAAGCGGTCTCCGGCGCATCAGCGCCTTGAACCAAGTTTCAGCTGAAAAAGGCTTGCGCCCAGATCACGCCGTTCTCAGGCAGCGATCGTGAGATGGCGGCGCGGAGCGACGGTCTCGTTGAGGCGGGCTTCTTCGGGCGGGCAGTTGCCCATGAAGTTCACGGCATCCAGGCCGATCTGGGTCTGCGCGGCGCGCAGGGCGGCGTGGGTGGCGATGATGCGCGAACGGGCCTGAACCAGCTGCTGGCAGGTTTCCATGGCGCCCATCAGGGCGTCCTGACCGATGCAGGCAGCCAGATTGGCTTCCTGGGCGGCCATCGGCATCACGGCGGTGAGTTGGGCCACAGCCGACACAGCGGCATTGATGGCGGCTTCAGCGGCGAACAGCTGCTCAGCAACTTTGTTCGCGGCGAGACGACGTTCTTTCAGCATAGCACAATCCTTTTTGAGAAAAGAACTGGCGGCTGATACGCGCAGCCAGTTGGTTAGACGCCCTTCCGGACGCCACGCAACTGGTTCCGGAAGTTCTAAACGAGTGTCTTCAGTGCAGCCAGGGCAGCGAGAATGCCGCCGAAGCTGAGCGCAGAGGCCATGGCGATCCCCATGATCCAGCCAAGCCTTTGGCCGATTCCGAGATCATTCTTCTGACCCCACGGCCGTGTCTGGTGAAACGGTGTGGTGTGGAATGGCCGGGCACCAATGCCAGGGTCGGGGGCTGCAATGCCCGGCCAATCCGTTGCAAGCGTCGCCGAAGCGATATTGCCTGATGGTGCAACTGGTTGGGCGAGGGAGCCACCTGATGGACCAACATCCAGCTTGCCAAGATCTGGGTGCAGCGTCCTTGCGAGGGATCCATGTTCAAGCTGATTGGGGTCGCTGGAGCGATTGGAGGCTGCACCCGGATCCTGAGAAGCCGGTGCCCCAATCGTCGCTGATTTCGCGTCGTCAGCAATCTCCGAAGCATGGTATATCAATTCCTGATACGCATCGCCGGTCGCGTTATCAGCAACGGGCTGGGCGATACCGAGGAGAATCTCGGTGTGTACAAGCGCGCGGGCTGCCTCGATCCGGTTGGTGACCTCAAGCTTGCGTATGGCCTAGCGCAGCCGCATATCAACGGTATGCGGCGACACACCGAGCTGGCGCGCGATATCCTTGCTGGTCATGTGTTGGAAAACGAGGCGCAGGCAGTCGCGCTCCGCATCGGTCAGCAGCGTCACACGCGGGTTGCGCGGGCCATCAGAGTCTTGCCGTGTTGCCACAATAGAACACAGTGACGGGAAGGCGGCAAAGTCAAGCGTTGCCACGCCCGCACCCCCGGAATTCTTGTAAATTCGACCACTGAACATAGCCGCGACCCCATGCGACGCTAGAAACCAACCTGATTTATGAGCCTTTCTCCAAAGGGAAACAAGGCAAAAAACACGCTTTGATCCCGAATGAGAATTAAAATCAACTTTATCTAAATCATTTTGCAATGGTTTGGCAAGGCTTGTTGAATTTACGAGTCAAACCCTCTGCCCAAGCCCAGCGAATCCCGATCAGCGGCGAATCACCCCGGATCGACCCAGGACGGGACATCCTCTCCAAACATGGGCTTTTCGCCGTTGGTAAGGCCTGCCACGATGGTGACTTATCAATGATTGAGATGGGGCTTGATAGGCTGATGGGCTGGGAATCAGAGATTGATGAACTGGGTCGCCGCCAGATTGCCGCGCATGGCATGGGCGGGCCTGAGAAACTCACGCGCCAACGCGACCAGGGCAAATTGAACGTGCGCGAACGTCTGGCGGCGCTGGTCGATCCCGGCAGCTTTCACGAGGTGGGCGAGTTGGCTGGCTTTGCCCGTTATGATGATGCCGGCGAGATGACCGGGTTTCAGCCGGCCAATTTCCTGTTTGGCAACGCGACGATTGATGGCCGGCCGGTGGTGGCGACCGCCGATGATTTCACCGTGCGCGGCGGCGCGGCTGATGCCAGCCTGCACCGCAAGTTGATCGCCGCCGAGCAATTGGCCAGCGAATATCACCTGCCACTGATCCGCATGATCGAAGGCACCGGCGGGGGCGGCAGTGTGCGCACGCTGGAAAGCGCCGGTTACACCTACATCCCCGAAATCCCGGGTTGGGAGCTGATGACCGCCAACCTTTCCAAGGTGCCGGTGGTGGCGCTGGGGCTGGGGCCGGTGGCCGGGTTGGGCGCCGGGCGGATGGTGATGGCGCATTATTCGCTGCTGGTGGATGGGCTGGCGCAGATGTTCGTTGCGGGCCCGCCGGTGGTGGCGGCTGCGGGCGAACATCGCACCAAGGAGGAACTGGGCGGCGCGGCCATCCATGCCGCCAATGGCGCGGTGGATGATCGGGTGGCGAGCGAGGCGGAGGCCTATGCCCGCACACGCTGGTTCCTGTCTTACCTGCCCTCCTCGGTGGAGGAACTGCCGGCGCGCGCCGTTAACCGCGATCCGGCGGACCGTGCCGAGGAATGGCTGATCGATGCGGTGCCGCGTGATCCGCGCCGGCTCTATCCGGTGCGGCCGATCGTGGAAGCGGTGGTGGACAAGGGGTCTTGGTTCGAGATCGGGCGGGAGTGGGGCACCGGTGTGGTGACGGGGCTGGCCCGGCTGGATGGCTGGCCGGTGGCGATTGTCGCGTCGAACCCGGAAAGCCTTGGTGGGCTGTGGACGGCGGCGACCGCGCGCAAGGTCGAACGCATGGTTGACCTGGCTGATACGTTCCATCTCCCGATCATCCAGCTGGTTGATAATCCCGGCTTCCTGATTGGGCGCCGGGCGGAGGAGGAGGCGACTATTCGCTGGGGTTCCAGGGCCTTAGCGGCCATATATCAATCATCCGTACCCTGGGCCTGCGTGGTGATGCGCAAGGCCTATGGCATGGCAGGCAGCGGCCACGCGCCGGCAGACCGCTTCCGCTGGCGGATGGCATGGCCGTCGGGCGATTGGGGTTCGCTGCCGATTGCGGGCGGATTGGAGGCAGCCTACCGCGCCGATCTGGAAGCCGCGGATGACCCAGCGGCGAAGCTGGCCGAGATCAAGGCGCGGCTGGAACAGGTGCGATCGCCGTTCCGCACGGCAGAGAAGTTCGGCGTGGAGGCGATCATTGATCCGCGCGCCACGCGAGCGGAACTCTGTCGCTTTGCCAACATGGCGCAGCGGGCGTTGAAGCCGGGGGTGAAAGGGCGGGGGTTGCGGCCCTGAGGGGGGCGTGCCTCAATCCTGCGGCGGCGGGCTCATCCCCATTGCCTGCATGCGCTTCATGCCTTCCATCAGCTCAGGCTGGGTGACGAACCCGTCCTTATCGGCATCGATCATGGCAAAGCCCATTTCGCGGCGGCCGGCAGCGAGCCATTCTTCCTTGCTCCATTTGCCATCCTTGTTGGCATCGGCGGCGATCAGGCGTTCGCGCGGGGTAGCGGGCGCTGCTGCCTGCGCGAAGGCCGGGGCGGCGGCGAGCAGGGCGAGAGCAAGGAACAGGCGCATCAAATCAAACTCCGGATGAGAGCGGGCACCCTATCAACGGCTGAGGCAGGCGCAACCCCCCGCTATTCCCGGCGAAGATTGTTCACGCGGTCGCGGGTGACGGGATAATCGATGCCTTCCGGGATGGTGAGCCAGGGTTCGCCATCAATCGTCTCAAACGCCGGCTGCACATAGGGGGCGGGCAGGGCGCTCACCCGTTCGAACAGCGTGGCCAGCGTTTGATATTGCGCCAGCCGGTGCATGTTGCACCAGGTGGGGAACACCATGGCGGCGGTGCCAGCGTCATAATCGGCGATGGCCTGCGCCGCCGTTGTCCAGCGCAGCGCTTGGGCCTCAAATCCATCGGGGCTGATCACCGCACTGGCGGAGCGGCCGGCATCAGCCAGATAGAAGCGTGTATCGAACCGGCGGACAATGGCGGCAGCAGCCGGCGGCTCCCAGCGGGCGAAGGGGATGAAGCGGGCGGCATCCACCTTGTGACCCATGGCGCCCAGCATGCCGGCAAAGCCCACGGCTTCGGCTTCATCCGGCCCGGCGGCGAGCAGGGAGCGGGCATGGGCCAGCGCCGCTTCGTCAGGGTGGGGGCCTTCGGTCAGCAGCACGCCGGTTTCCTCCAGCGCTTCGCGGGCGCAGGTGATGCGGGCGGCGGCGTCGAGATCTTCAAGGCCATCGAAGCCCATGGCCAGCAGTTCATTACGGGCGATGTGGATATCGGCGGTATCCACCCGACCGCCGGGGAACACCAGCGCACCGCCGGCAAAGGCGAGTTGTTCGCCGCGTTGCACCAGCAGATATTCAGGCACGCCGCCCGGCCCTTCGCGGGCCAGAATCACGGTGGCAGCCTGGATGGAAACGGGTTTGGCGGGTTCAGTCATGCGGCGATGATAAGCCGCGTCTTGCATGGCTGCATCCCTGTGCTATCGGGCAGGGGCGTCGCGCGCCGCAACGCGCGCCACCAACAAATGCGCGCCGGGCAGGGCGATTGAACGAAGGAGCCGATTGGCATGAGCGTGCGTCCCTGGCGTGACATCACCCGCCGCAAGAGCCGGCAGATCATGGTGGGCAAGGTGCCGGTGGGCGGGGATGCCCCGATCGCCGTGCAGACCATGACCAACACCCCCACCGAAGACGCGGGCGCAACGATCGATCAGATCCGCGCCTGCGAAGACGTGGGCGCCGATATCATCCGGGTGAGCTGCCCGACCAAGGAAGCCACCGCGGCGTTCCGTGCCATCACCCGCGCCGCCAAGGTGCCGATCGTGGCCGACATCCATTTCCACTACAAGCGCGCGCTGGAAGCGGCTGATGCGGGCGCCGCCTGCCTGCGCATCAACCCCGGCAACATCGGCAGCCGCGAACGCATCCGCGAAGTGGTGAACGCGGCCAAGGCCAACGGCTGCGCCATCCGCATCGGCGTGAATGCCGGCAGCCTCGAAAAGCATCTGCTCGAAAAATATGGCGAGCCCTGCCCGGAAGCGCTGGTGGAAAGCGCGCTGGAGCATATGAAGTATTTGCAAGACGAGGATTTCCACGAGTTCAAGATCAGCGTGAAGGCCAGCGACGTGTTCCTGGCGGTTGCGGCCTATAACGGCCTTGCCGAAGTGTGTGATTATCCGCTGCATCTGGGCATCACCGAAGCCGGCGGCCTGCAGGGCGGCACGGTGAAATCCTCCATTGGTATGGGCATGCTGCTGTGGGCCGGGGTGGGTGATACCATCCGCGTCTCGCTCTCCGCCGATCCGGTGGAGGAAGTGAAGGTGGGCTATCACATCCTGAAGTCGCTCGGCATCCGCGCCCGCGGCGTGCGCATCGTGTCGTGCCCATCGTGTGCCCGCCAGGGCTTCGACGTGGTGCGCACCGTGGAAGCGCTGGAAACGCGCCTCGCGCACATCACAACGCCGCTGTCGCTTTCGGTGCTGGGCTGCGTCGTCAACGGCCCCGGCGAAGCGCGCGAAACCGATATCGGCCTGACCGGCGGCGGCAACGGCCGGCACGCCGTGTTCCTTTCGGGCATCAGCGATCACGTGATCGACAGCGAGCAGATGCTGGAACATATCGTCAAGTTGGTGGAAGCCAAGGCCGCCGAGATCGACGCCATCAACGCCGCTGCAGCAGCGGCAGCGGCCTGATCCATGCATGGCGGACCGCCCCGGCCGCGCCGGTTGGAAGAACCCGTGCGCCAGCAGGCGGTGGCCTATGGCTATGCCGTCGCGCTTTGGTGTTTCGGCCTGGGCGCACTGGTCGTGCTGCTCGAAGCCATCGGCCTCGGCTTTGATGGCGACCGCATCACCTGGATCGCCGGCCTCACCGGACCGGCCGCACTGGCCTGGCTGCTGAAGCGGCTGTGGATGCCAGATCGGGTGGACCGGGGCGCGCGTTACTGGGTATTCGCGGTGCCATCGGTAAGCCTCGCCTTCTTCAGCGTGATGTGGATGTTCAAGGCGATGGGGCGGATGCTGTGATCCGTCTTGCCAGCGCCGGTCTGTGGCTGGGCGTGGGCCTGGCCAAAATGGCGGCGCTGGTGTGGTTGATTGACGAAAAGTGGCAGCAGGCGCTGCTGGCGCTGGTGCTGGCGTGGAGCCTCGCCGGGCTTGCCCTGTGGCTGCGGGGCTTGCGCCGCGCCTGAACTCCCGCCAATGCGGCAGCCATGATCCGCGCCGCCGCACTTGCCGATATCCCCGCCATCCATCGCCTGATCGTCGAACTGGCGATCTACGAAAAAGAGCCCGACGCGGTGAAGGCGACCCACGACGATCTGGCCCGCGCCCTGTTCGGGGAGCGACCGACGGCAGAATGTGTGTTGGCCGAGCAGGATGGCAAGGCCGTGGGGCTGGCGCTGTTCTTCACCAATTTTTCGACCTGGACCGGCAAGCCCGGGCTCTATCTGGAAGATCTGTTCGTGATGCCCACCGCTCGCGGTTTCGGGCTGGGCAAGGCGCTGCTCGTGCATCTGGCCGGCTTGGCCGTGGCGCGCGGCTATGCCCGCTTCGAATGGAGCGTGCTTGATTGGAACACGCCGGCCATCGGCTTCTACAAGGCGATTGGCGCGAAGTTGATGGACGAATGGACGGTGATGCGGGTGGAGGGCGAAGCGCTCACGGCGCTGGCGGCAGGGTAGCACCACGAACAGAAAAGGGCGGCCCAAACGGACCGCCATTTCTTGTACGCAACGCCGGGGCTCAGGCCCGCGGGGCGCCCGGGTGTTCCTTGTGCTCGACCATCAGGCGGCCTTCCTTTTCGGCATTATAGCGCTCAATCGATTCCATGATCAGCCGCTCGGCCGTGGCCTTGCCTTCAAAGCCCTGGCACTTCACCCACTTGCCCGGCTCCAGATCCTTGTAGTGACTGAAGAAATGCTCGATCTGATCGAGCACGATCTTGGGCAGATCGGTATATTCCTGCACATCGTCGTAGTAGGGATAGACCTTGTTGACGGACACGCAGATCAGCTTGGCGTCGCCGCCGCCATCATCTTCCATCATCAGCACGCCCACCGGGCGCACGCGGGCGATCGAGCCGGGCATGAACGGCGTGCGCGCCACGATCAGCGCATCGATGGGATCGCCATCATCGGCCAGCGTGTGCGGGATGAAGCCATAGTTGCACGGATAACGCATTGGCGTGTGCAGGATGCGATCGATGAACAACGCGCCACTCGCCTTGTCCAGCTCATATTTCACCGGTTCACCGCCCATCGGGCATTCGATGACAACATTGACATCGTGCGGCGGGGCAATGCCAATCGGAATCGCGTCGATACGCATGGGACTGGATTCTCCTATGTTCTTCTCGGGGGTTACGGGGCTGCGACACTCTTGTCCACGGTCCAATTGACGCGGAAGGAACGGATATGGCGATGATCGGGCCCTGGGTGGCACTGCTGGCAGGCGGCTTGTGTGAAGCGGGTTTCACCACGGCGCTGCGCCATATCGATGGCGGCCGCAATATCGGCGCTGATCGCCTTCCTGCTGTCGGTCACCGCCTCCATGGGACTGCTGGCGCTGGCCGGGCGGCAAATTCCGATGGGCACCGCCTATGCGGTGTGGGCCGGTATCGGCGCGGCGGCCACCGCCATCATCGGTGTGGCCTTCTATGCCGAACCGATGTCGATCGTGCGTGGCCTGCTGATTGCCGGGTTGATCGGCTGTATCGTCGGGCTGAAGGCGCTGGGTTAGGACCTACTTCCTCGGGCTGAGCAACATTTCCAGCGACGTCTGCTTCACCGCCCCGATGCGTTCCAGCCGCGGATAGCGCAGCCCGCCCGTCCACGCCCACTCCACCGTTCGCACGCGGTCATCAGTCTTCACCACCAGCTTGATCGGCGTGGCTCCGCCTTTTGCCGCCGTCACTGCGGCGCGCAGCGCATCATCGCTGAATGGCAATTCGTTCACGGCCAGCAGCACATCGCCCACGGCCAGACCAGCTTCATAGGCGGCGCTGTTCCACAACACCTGATCCACCTTGCCGGCAAGCCCAAGCAGCAGGCCGCCCGAAAACAGCAGATTGACCTGGCGCCGGTTTGCATCGGTGAAGGCGGCACTGGGCTTGTCGGTATAGACCAGCTTCCAGCCCGCTAGTTCCAGGCCCCTCAACGGCGCGCCGTCGGCCTTTTCCGTCAACCGTCGGGTGAGGTGGCTGCCCCAATCATAGGGCTGCACCGCGTTCAGTTCAGCCACTAGGCTGGCAAAATCATAGGGTTTCACCCCCCAATCGCCGTCGCCGGTGCCAAAAAAGCGCCGGGCGAAATCATCCAGGCTGCGGGCGCCGCCGCTTTCCCGCCGGATGATGGCGTCGGCTTCCAGCCAGATCAGCAAGCCTTCGGTGTAATAATCCTCGCTGCGCTGGAAACTGAGCCAGCCCTTGGGCGCGCGCGGCGTGATGATCGGATCGTTGGTGGTATCATCCAGGCTGCGCCAGCTGCGCGCTGGGCGGTTGTCCAGCGTGGCGGCGATGGTGGCGAGTTGATCGAGCGTGTCTTCCACCTTCACCAGGCCGGACCGCGTCTGCAGCACATAGCCCCAGAATTGCGTTTGACCTTCATACACCCACAGCATCGAATTGCGCATCGGCGTGCGGAAATCCGGCGTCACCAGATCGGCACCGCGGCGATGCTTGCCGTTCCAGCTGTGGGTGAATTCGTGCGGCAACAGGTTGCGGCGGCCAGGGCCGCGATCCCAATCGGTGAAATAGCCGGTGTCCACGCCGTTTTCGGAAGAGCGGTGATGCTCCAGCCCGATGCCGCCCATCTTTTCGGTGAGCGACAACAGCAGACCATAATGATCGAACTGACGGGTGCCGAACAGCTTCACCGCCTGGGTGACGAGCGCCTTGTGCTTGCCGATCTGTTCATCATTTGCCTTCAGGAAGCGCGCATCATCGGCGACCACGTTGAGCGTGACATTCTGGCCAAGATCCCACTTTGCGAAATGGCGGCCGGCGAAGAACGGGCTGTCCACCAGCGTCTCGTAATCGACCGTCTGATAGGAAACGCGGCTGCCGTCGCGGCTGGCTTCCCGCATGGCAGAAGCCGCCTGCCAGCCCTGCGGCCAGGAGACGGAGAGAGACACCGGGATCTGGCGCGTGAACCAACCGGCCGGATAGAGCGAGACGCTGTTCGGCTGCAGGTTCAGCATGTCCTGCGTCACCACGATGCGGCCCTGCGGGCCATCGGTGGCGGAAAGGAACTGGAAGCGCACATCGAGCGCGGTGGCACCGGCCGGCACGTCGACCCAGAAAGCGAACACGTCGATCGGATCACGTTTCCACGTCAGCACCTGGCCGCCGGCACGGATTTCCAGGCCGGCCAGCTTCTCGATCTCGCCGCGCGGCGCATGCTTGCCGGGCAGCCATTTCGGGAACAGCAGTGCCATTTTCTTGCCGGCGAGATCGGGCGGCACCGGGATGGTTTCCTCAACCTTGAACACGCCATGCAGCGTATCGGTGGTATCCACATGCAGGCGCAGCGTGCCGGGGAAGGGGGTATCCTTTGCCGCCGGCACCGCATCAACAATCGGCAGCGGTTGCGGCAAGGACCGCTGTGCAAGCACCGGAGCAGCAATGAGGGCGGAAGCGAGGAGAAGGAAGGTTCGCATGGTCGCTGGTTAGCGAAACGCGGCGCGGCAGGGAAGGGGGGCGTTGCGCGCATCCCGGTGCTGCCCTATTGGCGCGGCCATGAGCAAGGCACTCCAGAAACCCCGCGGCACGCAGGACATGATCGGCGAAGCGGCCGCCCACTTCGACCATGTGATCGAAACCTTCAACCGCGTGCGCAAGCTGCACGGCTTCGGCCGGGTGGAAGTGCCGGTGTTCGAAGCGACCGCCGTGTTCGCGCGCTCGCTCGGCGAGACGACCGACGTGGTCTCCAAGGAAATGTATGAATTCCAGGATCGCGGCGGCGATGCCATTTGCCTGCGCCCGGAATTCACCGCCGGCATCGCGCGCGCCTATATCGAAAATGGCTGGCAGCAACTGGCGCCGTTGAAGCTGGCCACATGGGGCCCACTGTTCCGTTATGAACGCCCGCAAAAGGGCCGGTTCCGCCAGTTTCACCAGCTCGATGCCGAGATTTTGGGTGCGGGCGAACCGGCCGCCGATGTGGAAGTGATCGCACTGGGCCAGCATCTGCTGGAAGAACTGGGCGTGGCGGGCGACGTGGAATTGAGCCTGAACTCGATGGGCGATCCCAAAACCCGTGCAGCGTGGAGCGCCGCCGTTGCCACCTATTTCGCTGCCCATCGTGGCGATTTGAGCGAAGACAGCCAGCGCCGGCTGGACGCCAACCCGCTGCGCATCCTGGACAGCAAGGATGCTGGCGACGCCGCATTGGTGGCGAACGCGCCGCAAATCGACGATTATTTCACGGTAGAGGCCGGCCAGTTCTTCGAGCGGTTGCAGGCCGGTCTGCAAGCCAGCGGCATCGCCTGGACGCGCAATGCACGGTTGGTGCGCGGGCTGGATTATTATCGCCACAGCGTGTTCGAATTCATCACGCATAGCCTGGGCGCGCAGGGCACGGTGCTGGGCGGCGGGCGTTATGACGGACTTATCGGCCACATGGGCGGCCCGGAAACGCCGGCCGTGGGCTGGGCCGCAGGGATCGAGCGTCTGGCGATGCTGGTGGTGGAACCGGCCTTGCCACGCGTGCAGGTCGCGGTTGTGCCTGAGACACCAGAACTGGAGCATGAGGCGATGAGGATCGCGGCCCACCTCAAGCGGCAGGGCGTGTCGACGATCATGCCGTTCAAGGGCAATTCAAGGCGTCGAGCTGCACAAGCTGCCAAAGCAAACGTCGAAACCATTCTTTATGTCAGAAATGGTGATATGAGCCGCGACAGCCTTAACTTGGTTGACCGCTTAAAGGATGCGGAAGCCGCTGGCCGCATGCTCCGTGTCCTCGGCAATTTGCCGTCTGAGTATCCGGCCCTGTCCGGTGAAAACGAGTAAATGAGCCTGCCCGTTGAGCGCATCGCCCAGATCGAGCGCCGCCATGCCGCCCTGGCGCACGACATGGGCAACCCGGCGCTGCCGCCCGAACAATTCGTGGCGCTGTCCAAGGACTATGCCGAGCTGACGCCGTTGGTGGAGGCGGCGCAGGCGTGGCGGGCACTGATCACGGAACGCGACGAACTGGCCGCCATTCCGGCTGCCGACGAAATGCACGGCATCGCGCAGGAAGAACTGGCCAGCATCAATGCGCGGCTGCCGGCCGCCGAGCGCGCGCTGGCGCTGAAACTGCTGCCGCGCGATGCCGCCGATGATCGGTCCGCCGTGCTGGAAATCCGCGCCGGGACGGGCGGGGACGAGGCCGCGCTGTTCGCCGGTGATCTTGCCCGCATGTATGAACGTTATGCTGCAAGCCACAGTTGGCGCTGGGAAATCCTTTCTGCCAGCGCGTCCGATGTGGGCGGCTTCAAGGAAATCATCGCCAGCGTGTCAGGCGCCGGGGTGTTTGCCCGGCTGAAGTTCGAAAGCGGTGTCCATCGCGTGCAGCGCGTGCCGGCCACGGAAGCCGGCGGCCGCATCCACACCAGCGCCGCCACCGTTGCCGTGTTGCCGGAAGCCGAGGATGTGGACGTCGCCATCGACGAGAAGGACCTGCGCATCGACGTGTTCCGCGCTTCCGGCGCCGGCGGCCAGCACGTGAACGTCACCGACAGCGCGGTGCGCATCACGCACATCCCCAGCGGGGTTGTGGTTGCGGTGCAGGATGAGCGCAGCCAGCACAAGAACAAGGCCAAGGCGCTGAAATTGCTGCGCACCCGCCTGTTCGATGCCGAACGCGAACGCCTGGCCAGCACGCGCTCGGCCGATCGCAAGGCGATGGTGGGCAGCGGCGACCGCAGCGAACGCATCCGCACCTACAATTTCCCGCAAGGCCGGGTGACCGACCACCGCATCACCCTCACCCTGCACCGCCTGCCCGAAATCCTGGCGGGCAGCGGTCTCGATGAACTGGTCACCGCGCTGATCGCCGAAGACGAAGCGGCGCGCCTGGCGAGTTTGGGGTGATCCGCGCCATCGACGCGTTGAATGCCGCTGCCGCCCGCATCGGCGGGGAAACGCAGCGCCTCGATGCCGAGGCGCTGCTCGCCCATCAACTTGGCTGCTCGCGTGGCGATCTGTTGCTCAATCCAGATCGCAACTTTGATCGGCAAGGCTATGAAAAACTGGTTGAACGCCGCGCCAAAGGCGAACCGGTCGCCCACATCACCGGCACCCGCGAATTCTGGTCACTCACCCTCAAGGTCAGCCCCGCTGTGTTGATCCCCCGCCCTGATACCGAAACGCTGGTGGAGGTGGCCCTCAAGCTGTGCGCCCACCCACCAGCACGCATCCTCGATTTGGGCACAGGTTCGGGCGCGCTCCTGCTGGCCTGCCTCTCGGAATGGCCGAACGCGACCGGGCTTGGTGTCGATGCCAGCTTGGCGGCCCTGGCTGTTGCGCAGGAGAATGCGCAGTCCACCGGCCTTGCTGGCCGCGCCAATTTTAGGCTCGGCGACTGGGGGGAAGGGCTGAGCGAACGTTTCGATCTGATCCTCAGCAATCCACCCTATATCGCTGAAACCGAAGAGCTCTCTGAAGAAGTCCGTACTTTTGAACCGGCCAGCGCCTTGTTTGCCGGCGACGACGGCCTCGACGATTATCGCCGCATCCTGCCGCAACTGCCCGGCCTGCTGAACCCTGGCGGCCTGGCGGTGCTGGAAATCGGCCACAAGCAGGGCCCGGCGCTGATGGCCATGGCGGCTGACCACGGCTTCACCGCCAGCCTGCACCCGGATTTGGCGGGCCGCGATCGCTGCGTCGCGCTAAACGTCCCGCCGCTCAAGCCGGCGGCCTGACCAGATCACCACCTGCGGCACGCCGTTCACTTGTGCCTCAAATCGCAAGCGTTCAGGGTTGTTGTCCGGATCATCCGGTACGAAATCCACCTTGCCGGTGCGACGCAGGAGACCGGCACCGCCCAGATAGAGTTGGTCGCCCCGCGCCACGATACTGACGCCGCCAATCCACGGATCATCGCTTTGATAATGGCCGGCCAGGGCCGCGATTTCGGGCGTGGTGGCGGGCAGGGGTGCGTTTACGCCCGATCGCACAAAGCGCCGGCTGCCGTGATCAAGCGCGATCACCGCTTTTTCGCGGCGCACTGCCACCAGTGGCCACTCCACCAGGCCCGGATGTGCCGTCACGAACAGGCCGCCACCTTGCGCCTGCAACGGCACGCGGGCACCATCCAGCTCCACGATCAGGCCGGGCAAGATGTCCAGTTTGGCCTGGCCATCGCTATAGCTGCCCACATAGTCGCCGGCGTCCGCGGGCAGGGCACCAAGGGCTGGCGGCGCGGGGATGGCTGCGCCCGCAGCCGCCGCCCGCAGCGCCCGCAGCGCATAGAGCGTGATGAGCCGCGGCCGATAATTGATTCCACCCACCGCGCAGCTGGCAAAGGCGCCAAGGCCCGCCGCTGCATCAACATGGAAAGACGAGGAAAAACACACCATCCCGCCGGTGTGGTGCAGCAGCGCCCGGCCTTCATCGGCGCGGTGCATAAGGCCCAGGCCATAGGTTTCAGCTGCGTTGGCAGGATCCTGCACCACCGGATTTTCCAACCACAGCCGCGCCTGTGCATCGGTGAGCAGCGGGCTGCCCTTGCCTTGGCCAACTGCGATCAGGAAATTCAGATAGTGAGCCATGTCAGCCAGCGGCGCCGCCACCGATCCGGCCGCCAGATTGGCATCCACCCACGGCGCCGGCGTCAGCGCCATGCCGGTCAACACCGGCCGATCGGGCCGCAAGGGGGTGTAACTGGCCGGATAGCGGCTGCGATCGCGCCACTGGATGGCGCCGCGCGTGTCGGTCATGCCCAGCGGCTTGCACACACGTTCTTCGATGATCTGTTTCACCGGCTTGCCTTCGATGCGCGACAGCGCCTGACCGACCAGATCATAACCGGTATTGCTATAGCTCCAGCCCTTGCCGGCGTTGAAACTGCGCCACAATTTCTCGCCCAACGCCGGCGCGAAATCTGGCAGGCCGGTGGTGTGATCAAGCAAGCCACGGATTGTGAAGGGCCCGCCCGATGAGACGCCGGGCAACAGGGCTTCGGGCAGATGCTGGCGCAGCTCATCGTCCAGAGTGAGTTTGCCTTCGGCCTGCAGCGACAGGCAGGCCAGCGCCAGGAAGCTCTTGGAAATACTGCCGATCTGCCATAGCTCATCGCCGCCCAGCGGGTGTGTCTCGCGATAATCGCGGGTGCCGGAAATTATGGTAAACGGCCGCCCGCCGGCCACCACCACCATGCCCATCGCCGGCAGGCCAAAATGCCGGCGGTGTGCTTCCAGATACGCAGCGATGGCTTCCAGTGCGCGGGCTTCAGCCGCACTGGCACCCGGCGCGATCAGTGTGGCGTTGGCGGCCCCGGCCAACGAAACGCCGGTTGCACCGGCCAGAAACAGACGACGATCGATTGGCATTGTATTTCTCCCCCGTCGCAGTGTGTAAGGGCAGGGCCGGGCGCGTCAACGCCGTTCGGCGGCCTTCACCTGTTGCCAGTAATCTTCCTGCGCATCGAGCGGCAGCGCGGGGAAATCCGGACCGGCCAGCGACTCCATCGCCTTGAATCGGCGTTCGAACTTGGCGTTGCCGGCACGCAGGGCGGTTTCCGGATCGATGCCATGGCGGCGGGCCAGATTGGCAAGCACGAACAGCACGTCGCCCATCTCCTCGGCGCGGTGGGCGTCATCCGTGGCGGCGTCAAATTCGGCCAGTTCCTCGTCCAGCTTGGCGCGCACGCCGGACACATCGTGCCATTCGAACCCGACTCGCGCCGCACGCGCCTGCAGCTTTTCGGCGCGCATCAAGGCGGGGAGGGCCGTCGCCACCCCATCCAACGCCGAAAACGGCTTTTCCGGTGCACCGGCCGCGGCCCGTTCTTCGGCCTTGATGCGTTCCCATTCGTCCTTCTGGGTATCTGCATCCCTGGCGCGGGTGCCATCACCGAAGATATGCGGATGGCGACGCTCCATCTTCTCGCACAGGGCGGTCACCACATCGGCGAGCGCGAAATGCCCGGCTTCTTCGGCCATGCGGCTGTGAAAGACGACCTGGAACAACAGATCGCCCAATTCCTTCTTCAATTCCGCCATGTCCCGCAGCGCGATGGCTTCGGCCACTTCATAGGCTTCCTCGATCGTGTATGGCGCGATCGTGTCGAAATCCTGGGCCAGATCCCAAGGGCAGCCATTCTCCTTGTGGCGAAGGGCGGCCATGATGGTGGCGAGGCGAGTGAGCGAGAGCGTTTCCATGTCGCTTCACTGCCGCAGTGCCGAACTGGTTTCAATCGGTTCAGACAGGCGGGGAGCGCCACGCCCTACCGCGCTTTGGACAACATGATTGCCTGATAATATATATTATGTTTAATATACACCATGGCTATCAGCGCCCCCTTGGCGAAATCCCTGCAACCGCCTAACCCTGCACCGATGGATGCCGCCAATCAAATTCCCCAGGCCGCCGATCTTTACGGCGACATTGAACGCACACCGGCGACACGCTGGCACGATTATCTGCCAGGTTTGATGGTCGCCGTGCTGGCCACGCTGGCGGCGGCATCGCTGGCGGATCGTTATGGCGCGCCGCTCACACTGCTGGCGCTGCTGATCGGGCTCGCCATGAATTTCCTGTTGGCTGATCGGCGGCTCACGCCCGGCCTGACACTGGCGAGCCGGGAATTGTTGCGCTGGGCCATCGTGCTGGTGGGAGCACGCATCACGCTGGAACAGATCATCGCCCTGGGCCCGCAATCGCTGCTGGCCGTGGTTGCCATCGTTGGCATCACCATCGGCGCTGGCGTGCTGGCAGCGCGCAGCCTTGGGTTTTCCTCGGCTTTTGGCACATTGTCCGGCGGCGCCGTGGCCATCTGCGGCGCCTCGGCAGCCATGGCATTGTCCGCCACACTGGGCGAGCGTCGGCTGCGCCAGGCAGAACTCACGCTGGTGCTGGTCGGCACATCAACGATGAGCAGCGCAGCGCTGGTGCTGTATCCGGCGATCTGTGAGTTGTTCAATCTGAACGATCTGCAGGCCGGTTTCGTGCTCGGCGCCTCCATCCACGATGTCGCGCAAACGCTGGGTGCCGGATATGCATTCTCGCCTGCAGCCGGTGAAACGGCCACCATCGTGAAACTGGCCCGCGTGGCCCTGCTGGCCCCCGTGCTGGCGCTGGTGGCGCTGGCCTTTCCGCAGCCATTGAAAATCAGCGGCGGCAAGCGCGCGGCGCCGTTGTTGCCGTGGTTCGTGGTGGGCTTCTTCGTGGTCGCCGGCATCAACTCAACTGGCATCATCCCGGCGCAAGCCTCTGGTTTTGCTGCTGATGCTTCGAGCTGGATGCTGGCCGTTTCTGTGGCTGCGACCGCCATCAGGTCACCATTGGGCGAGATATTGAAGGCCGGGCCCAAGCCGCTGTTGGTTGGCATTGTCGCAAGCCTCACCAGCCTGGCGGCAGCGCTCGGGTTCGCGATCCTTGCGCTATAGCGTGATCACCTGGCCGTCATAGCCTGGCTCCACCCCGGCCGGCAGTTCGGGGCGCAAGGTTTCATAGTCCATCGATTGATCCATGTGGGTGAGCACTGCCCTGCCCGGCCGGCGCTCAGTGATCCATGCCAGCGTCTGTTCTAGGTGCGTATGGGTCGGGTGCGGCTCGCGGCGCAGGGCATCGACGACCCACAGATCAAGGCCGGTCAACGCGGCATCGGCACGGAGATCAAAGTCGTTTACATCAGTGGAATAGGCTGATGACCTTCCGTCATGATCGAAGCGCACCCCGGTCGATTCAATGTCGCCGTGCAGTTGCGGGAACGGAGTGATGCAAAGATCACCCAACATTACCGGTTGTTCGAAATCATGAGCTGTGCAGGTTGCAGGATAGCCGGCGGCGCCGAAGAACACATAGTCAAAGCGCGATTTCAGCACCGCGAATGTCGCCGGGCTGGCCCACACGTCGACCGGGCGCCGCATGGCGTGAAAGACCTGGCGCAGATCATCGATGCCATGGGCGTGATCGGCATGATCATGGGTGATGATCACGGCATCAAGGTGCGCGACCCGGGCCGACAGCAATTGTTCGCGGCAATCCGGCCCGCAATCGATCAGCACGGACTTGCCGGCCGCTTCGACCAGCACTGAAACGCGGCGACGGCGGTTCTTGGGGTTGCTTGGATCACACAGGCCCCAGTTCCCTGCCCCCATCCGGCCCGCCGATGCGCGGCACACCGCTGGAGGTGCCGCAGCCCAGGATGGTGATCTTCATGCCGCTTTCGTGAAGAGCGCGTGGAAGTTGGCAGTCGTGCTGGCGGCAAGTTCCGTTTCGCTCACCCCGCGCAGGGCCGCGAGAAACCGCGCGGTGTGTGCAACGAAGGCCGGCTCGCAGGTCTTGCCGCGCATCGGCACTGGGGCAAGATAAGGCGAGTCCGTTTCCACCAGCAGGCGATCGGCCGGGATGGTCTTGGCGGTTTCCTGCAGATCACGGGCGTTCTTGAAGGTGACGATGCCTGACAGCGAAATGTAGAAACCCAGCGCAAGCGCTTCATCTGCAAAGGACTGACTGGCGGTGAAGCAGTGGATGACGCCGGTCAACGGCCCCTCGCCCGGCTCCTTCAGCAAAGCCAGCGTATCAGCTTCAGCATCGCGGATGTGGACGATCAGCGGCAGGCCGGTGGCGCGCGCGGCCTGGATATGGCTGCGGAAACTGGTCTGCTGGCGGCCACGATCCGACTTGTCGTAATAATAATCGAGACCGGTCTCGCCGATGGCGACGACGCGCGGGTGATGGCTTGCGGCGATAAGCGTCGCGGCATCGGTATCGGGATGTTCGTCAGCCTCGTGCGGGTGGATGCCGACACTGGCCCAAACGCCGACGTGCGCGTCCGCAATGCCGATCACGCCGTCCCACTCGCCTTCCCGGCAGGAAATGGCGAGGAAGCCCCCCACCCCGGCGCTGCGGGCGCGTGCGAGCACGCCGGGCACATCTTCACCCAGGCTGGCGTAGTTGAGGTGGCAATGGCTGTCTATCAGCATCTCAGCCTTCCAGCGTGATGCGCGGGAAGACGCCGGCGGGCGGTGGCAGTTGCACGCCCGCTTCAACCGGCACGTTGAAGCCATTGAAATCCCGCGCATCGGCAGCAACGCCCAGCAGATCGAGCAGCTGCGCCGTGCTGGCCGGCATGAAGGGCTGAGCGAGGATGACGATGCGGCGGGTGGCGTCGAGCGTGGCGGCCAGCACTTCGGCCATGCGCGCCGTGTCCGTCTTGGCCAGCGCCCACGGCGCATTCTCGGCGAAATAGCCGTTGGCGGCGGCGACCATGGTCATCAACGCATCGAGGGCCTTGTGCAGCGCCAGCGCGTTCATGGCGGTGAAATAGGCTTCGCTGCCGGACAGGAACGCCTCCTTCAGCCGCAATTCCGTTTCACCAGCCTCACCGCGTACCGGCATCACGCCACCGAGATTCTTGCCCACCATCGACAAGCTGCGCTGCGCCAGGTTCCCGATGCCGTTGGCCAGATCGGCGTTGGTACGCTCCACGATGGCTTCGTCGCTGTAGCTGCCGTCTTCCCCGAAAGCGACTTCGCGGCACAGGAACCAGCGCAGCCGGTCAACACCGAACCGTTCCACCATCGCCGCCGGATCGACGACATTACCGAGCGATTTCGACATTTTCTCGCCGCGGTTGAGCAAAAATCCGTGGCCGAACACGGTTTTCGGCAACGCGATGCCGGCCGACATCAGGAAGGCCGGCCAATAGACGGCGTGGAAGCGCACCACGTCCTTGCCGACCACGTGCAGATCGGCCGGCCACCACTCACCGTCCAACCCGCCAGCACCGGTGAGATAATTGGCCAGCGCGTCGAGCCAGACATACATCACGTGGCGTTCGTCGCCCGGCACCGGGATGCCCCAGGTGAAGCTGGTGCGGCTGACCGACAGATCCGAAAGCCCGCCGGCAACAAAGGCGCGCATCTCATTGAAACGACTGGTGGGTTGGATATACTCGGGGTTGTTTTCGTAGAGCGCCAGCAATTTGTCCTGATAGGCCGAAAGCTTGAAGAACCAGCTTTCCTCCACCGTCCATTCCACCGGCGTGCCTTGCGGCGACAGCTTGGCGCCATCCTCGCCGGTGACGAGTTCGCCCTCGTCGTAATAGGCCTCGTCACGGACCGAGTACCAACCTTCGTAACGGCCCAGATACAGATCGCCATTGGCCGCCATGCGCTGCCACAGCGCCTGCACCAGCGCCTTGTGATCTTCATCGGTGGTGCGGATGAAGCGATCATAGCTGATGCCCAGCGCATCATCGAGCGACTGGAAGGGCGCCACCATTTCATCGACATAGGCCTTTGGGGCCTTGCCGGCAGCGCGGGCGGCCTGGTCGATCTTCAGGCCATGCTCGTCGGTGCCGGTGAGGAATCGCACGTCGAAGCCATCGAGCTGCTTGAAGCGGGCAATGACATCCGTCGCGATCGCTTCATAGGCGTGGCCCATGTGCGGCCGGCCGTTGGGATAGGCGATGGCGGTGGTGACGTAGAAGCGGGGCTTACGCATGGCCACGGCCAATGGGGCAATATGCCGGCCGATTCAAGCCGGGACGGCGGCGAGGTGCAGCGCGAGACGATGTGCCACCTGCCCCGGTTCCAGTTGCAGTGGCACGGCTTCGCGAGCGAGCCGGCTGGCGGCTTCCCATTCGGCGATGGCCGCACCGCGGGCCGCGCCGGTGAGGCGTTGGGCACGATCGGCGATCAGGGCCGGTACCCGATCGAGCAGGGCGGCATAGCGCCCTTCGCGGCCCTTGCCACCGATCCCGCGCGCCAACATCAGTGCAGCCGGGTTGGCAATCTGCGGCGGCAGTGCGGCGAGTTGGGCCAGATCGCGTTCCAGCGCGGTGATGCCGGCGCCGGCCAGGGCGATGGCGCGGCCGGGGCAACCTTCGGCGAGGCGCACCAGCAGGTTTTCGTCTTCGCCCTCCAGATCGGCGCTGGCGAGCACGCGGGAGACTTCTGTGTCGGAGAGGCGGAAAAAGCGTAGCGTGCGGCAGCGCGAGCGAATGGTGGGCAGCAACCGGCCGGGCGAATGGCTGACCAGAAGGAACACCGTGTCTTCCGATGGCTCCTCAAGGCTTTTCAACAAGGCATTGGCTGTGTTGCGATTCATGTCGTCGGCGGCGTCAATCACCACCACGCGGCGGGCCCCAAGCATTGGCGTGCCGGACAGGAATTCGCGCAACGGCTGCCCCTCACTGTCGGGCCGGCGCACGATCTGGCCGATGACGATTTCGCTGCGCAGCTTGCCGGTCTTGGCTTCGGTGCGCTCGATCAGGCGGTAATCAAGGTGCGATCCGGCGGCCATCAGCCGGGCGGCGTCGCTGTCGGGCGCCACGGCAAAGCCATCACCGCGCGGTGCGCCGGCCAGCAGCCAGGTCGCCGCCTCCCGCGCAAAGCTTGCCTTACCCAGCCCCTGCTGGCCCACCAGCAGCCAGGCATGGTGTGGGCGGCCGCCGGTTAAGGCAGCGGTGAAGCCTTCGATCTGGGATTGGTGGCCGATCAGCACAGCGCCGCCCGGATGCGCCCTGCCACATCGTTGATGCTGCCGCCGGCGTTGATGGGCTTGCAGCGGGCCGGCTCGGCCTTGGGCAATGCCACGAAAAATTCCTGCACGCGGGCGTGGAAATCGCCGCTGATGGCTTCGAAGCGGGCTTCCGCACCGCCCCGCGCCGCCGCCCGGGCAAGCCCTTCGGCTTCATCGAGCAGCAGCACCAGCGTGAGATCAGGCCACAGGCCGACCGCTTCGTTGTGCAGATCGATCAGCGCCGCATCTTCCAGCCCGCGCCCTGCCCCTTGATAGGCGCGGGTGGAATCGATGAAACGATCACAGATCACCGTCGCGCCGCGTTCCAGTGCCGGGCGGATGACGCGGGCAACGTGATCGACGCGCGCCGCTGCCATCAACAGCGCGTCAGTCCACGGCGTCCAGCGATCGGGATCGCCGGTCACCAGCAGGCTGCGAATGGCCTCCGCGCCCGGCGTGCCGCCCGGTTCGCGGGTCAGCACCACCTCGTGGCCGTCAGCGCGCAGTGCTTCTGCCAGCAATCGGCCTTGCGTGGACTTGCCGCTCCCCTCCCCGCCTTCCAGCGTGATGAAGCGGCCGGCTTGCATCAGCCCCAATCCCCTCAACCAAACCAGCTCATCAGCCAGTTCCACGCGCGGCGGAACATGCCGGCTTCCTCGATGGCGACCGGAGTCACCAACGGCGCCTTGAGCGGCTGCTGGCCGGGCATGGTGACCACGAGATTGCCGACCTGCTGGCCGGCCTTCAGCGGTGCGGACAAGCCGGGCAGTGCTTCAATGCTCGTCTTGCGCTCCATGCCGAAACCGCGCGGTAGCGTGACAAACAGGTCCTTGCCAGCCACCGCGTCGATGGACGGATCGGCAGCGCCACTGATGGCAACCTTGCCCATTACCTGGCCCTTCTTGCCGAGCGGGATATTCTGCCAGGCGGCAAAGCCCCAGTTCATGAAATCGACGCTGGCCGAGACGCGCTCGCCAAAGCTGGACAGGCCGGCGACGACCATCACCAGGCGGCGGCCGTTCTGAACGGCGGAACCGGTGAAGCCATAGCCGGCCTCTTCGGTGTGGCCGGTCTTCAGGCCATTGGCGCCAGCCACCTTGCCCAACAAGGGATTGCGGTTGCCCTGGGTGATGGCCTGGCCGGCACCCATGGTCTTGCCCCAGGTGAAGCCTTCCTTCTGGTAGAAGCGGGCGTAGAGATCGGGGAAATCGCGGATGGTGGCTTCGGCGATCATGGCCAGATCGCGGGCGGTCACATACTCGTTCGGATCAGGCCAGCCATTGGTGTTGGCGAAATTGCTGCTCTTCAGGCCCAGGCGCTTGGCTTCGCGGTTCATCAGCGCGACGTAATTGGCTTCGGTACCGCCCAGCCCTTCGGCCAGCACCACGCAGGCATCATTGCCCGAAAGGGTGACAATGCCGTGCAGCAGATTTTCAACGCTCACTTGGCTGTTCACGTCCAGGAACATGGTGCTGCCCTGATTGTTCCACTTCTTCCAGGTTTCCTCACGCACTAGGATCGGCTGTTCCAGATTGGCTTCGCCCGACTTGATCAGCTTGAAGGCGACATAGACGCTCATCATCTTGCCCATCGAAGCGGGCGGAATGCGCTTGTCGGCATCCTTGGCCAACAGGACGCGATCGGTCTGCAGATCCTTCAGGAAGGCGATGGGCGCCGCGGTGGTATAGGCCGGGGCCTGCGCAAGGGCGGGCGTAGCGGCAAGGAACAGAGCAATCGGAGCAACCAGGCGCATCAGAATTTTCGTCCTTGGGTCAATCAGCGTGATGTGGTGGGAGGAACCAGTCTGGCGTCGGCATAGCCGGCAGCGCGCACCTGCGCCAGCGCCGCGCTGGCCATGGTTTCGCTGCCAAAGGGGCCAAGCCGCACACGGGTGAGGCCGCCGGGCAGGCTTTCGGTCAACACCGGGCCTAAGCTGGAAAGGAAGCCCTTAAGCCAGGAAACTCGGCCGCCGTCGCCCAGTGCCGCCACCTGCACCAGCCAGTTGGCGCCGGTGGACGTTGTGGCGCGTGGGGGTTCACGGCTGGCCGTGGGCAAGGCAATTGTGGTGACAGGGGCGACCGGTGCCGATGCGACGACGAGCGGCGGTGGCGGTGGCGGCGCAATTTCGCTTCGTCCACCCGGATAGACGCGGCGCAGGCGCACGAGGGCGGTGCCGGCGCGGTCCACGCCCAGCAACTGCGCCGCCTTGCGCGACAGATCGATGATGCGCCCACGCGCGAACGGGCCGCGATCGTTGATGCGCACGGTCAGCTTGCGGCCGTTGTCGCGATTTTCCACCTCTACCCAGCTCGGCATCGGCAGCGTGCGGTGAGCGGCGGTGAGATCATCCTGGTCATAGCGTTCGCCGTTTGCCGTGCTGCCGGCGTGGAAGCCAGGGCCATACCAGCTGGCAACGCCTTCCTCGCGGTAATCACGCTCGTCGGCAGGATAATAGGTGATGCCCGCGACCTGATACGGCTTGCCAATCTTCACTGGCCAGTTGCCCAGCTTTGCGGCGTCGCGGGCCAGTGCGGCTGAATCGTCCGACACGTCAACCAATCGCGGCGGCGGCAGCGGTGCATTTACAATGCGCGGCGCGGGCTTCCCGCCACAGGCCGCAACGGCAAGGCCAGCCAGCACCGGCAGCAACAGCCGCCTCATTGCAGGCTGCTCGCTGCCACCACGGGGGCGGCCGCTGACGCCGATGCGACGGCCCGGGCCAAGCTGATGGCATCGGCCAGCAACGTGACCGACAGCGCATAGAGATTGGAACAATTGTAGCCGAGCACGGCGCGATAGCTGCGGGTGACAAGATAGGCGCCCTGCCCTGCCCCGTCCGGTTCGATCAGGCTCATCACCACATCATCGGCCGGCCAGCTGCCGTTGACCGGCGTGAAACCGGCCGCCCGCCATTCGCGCGCCGGTTTCAGCGCCGAATGGCGCGACAACGGCGTGACGCAGCGAGTGGGTGGTTCGGCGGCGGCAACAGCGCTGCGATCAAAGCCATCGGGCACCAATGTGCGGAAACCCCAAGCCTCGCCCGGTTGCCAACCACTTTTGGCCAGATAATGGCCGATAGAGGCGAACACGTCGGGCTGGCTGCCCCACAGATCAACCTTGCCATCGCCATCGCCATCGCGGCCATAAGCAAGATAGGAGCTGGGCAGGAACTGCGTCTGGCCAAAGGCGCCGGCCCAGCTCCCCTTCATCGCTTCACGCGCCACCCGGCCTTCGCCCACCATCTGCACGGCGGCATCAAGTTCACGGGTGAACAGATCGCGGCGGCGGCCATCAAAGGCGAGCGTCGCCAGCGCGGACGGCAGATCATAGCGGCCAAGCACACGGCCATAGCTGGTTTCGATGCCCCAGATCGCCGCAATCACGGCCGCCGGCACGCCGCTGGCGGCTTCGGCTTGGGCCAGCAGATCGCGGTTGGCGGCAAACTGGCGCTGGCCGTGCGGGATGCGGTCGCCGCGGAATTTCGATGCGAGATAGTCGGGAAAGCGGATCGGTTTGGCGCTGCCGCCGGGCTGATTGCGATCGGCGCCGATCACGCGCGGCACCAGCTTCACGTCGCTCAACGCGGTGTCCAGCCATTCCGGTTTCAACCCGCGCGCCGTGGCCTCGGCGCGATACAGGTTCAGCCATTCGGCAAACGCCGCCTGCTGCTGCGGTGAGACCAGGGTTTCATCGGGACGAACCGGCGCGGCCACAAGGGCCACGGCCAGCGCCAAAAGGGGAAAGCGGGCAGGCATGGCGTCTTGTGCCAAAGCATCGCCGCCGGGGGAAGGCCTAATGGCTCAGCTCCCCAATTCTTATGTCATCGCGTCAAACCGCGACTTGTCCTTGTCTGAAAGGCGCACATTGACGGTCAGGCTGGTCTCGTCCCCGTATTGGCCGACTACTTCCCCATGGCTGTGCAGCCAGGCAAGCCTGCGGCCATCGCTCATCGGCAGCTTAATGCGGTGCACGCGGGCGCCGGCGCGCAGCGTCAGGTCCATGGCTGCCTGTAACCGATCCAGCCCTTCGCAGGTGAGCGCCGACACCGGGATGGCATCATCGCCGGCCTGACCCAGCACCACGTCACGCTGTTCGGCATCTAGCGCGTCGATCTTGTTGAACACCGTGATCATCGGCGTTTCGCGCTGTCCCGGCGCCAGGCCCAGGCTGTTGAGCACATCAATCACGTCCTGCGCCTGCGCGTCGCTGTCGGGGTGGCTGATGTCACGCACGTGGATGATCAGATCGGCTTCCATCACCTCTTCCAGCGTGGCGCGGAAGGCAGCAACAAGTTGGGTCGGCAGATCGGAGACAAAACCGACCGTGTCAGACAAGACAACCTTTTCATGCCCCGGCAACTTGATGGCGCGCATGGTGGGATCGAGCGTGGCGAACAGCAGATCCTCGGCGCGCACCTCGGCGCCGGTGAGCTGGTTGAACAGGGTGGATTTGCCGGCGTTGGTATAGCCAACCAGGGCCACCACCGGCCACGGCGCCTTCTGGCGCTGCTTGCGGTGCAGGCCGCGGGTGCGGCGCACTTCCTCCAGCTCCTTGCGCAGGCGGGCGATGCGGTCGCGGATCAGGCGCCTGTCCGCCTCGATCTGCGATTCGCCAGGGCCGCCGAGGAAGCCGAAGCCGCCGCGCTGGCGTTCAAGGTGGGTCCAGCTGCGCACCAGGCGGCTGGCCTGATATTGCAGGTGTGCCAATTCCACCTGCAACGTGCCTTCCGCCGTGCTGGCGCGCTCGCCGAAGATTTCAAGAATCAGCCCGGTGCGATCGATCACCTTGGCCTTCAGCAGTTTTTCAAGATTGCGCTGCTGTACCGGGGTGACGGGGCCATCGATGATGACCACTTCGGCCTCCATCGCTGCCACCAGGCCGGCCAGACGATCGATCTGGCCGCTGCCTAGCAAGCGCGAGACCTGCACGTTGCGCAGCTTCACCACTTCGGAATGGACTACATCGAGCGCAATGGCGCGCGTCAGCCCATCCGCCTCGGCCAGCTTGGCTTCGGGCGAGCGCAGGGCATTGGCGGATTTGGCAAGGATGTGCGGCAGGATAACGATGGCGCGCGAACCGGTGCGGACGCCACGTGCTTCATCAAAGCCGCCGATGGTGAGTTCGCCGGCCTGTGGTGGTTGATAACCCAAATTCTGTCTCTCAATCTTCGGTTTCGGCCTCGAACAGCTGCAGCGGAGTCGCCGGCATTACGGTCGAGATGGCGTGCTTGTACACCAGTTGGCTGTGGCCGTCGCGGCGCAACAGCACCGAGAAATTATCAAACCAGGTGATGACCCCTTGCAGCTTGACGCCATTGACCAGGAACATGGTGACGGGGGTGCGCGTCTTGCGCACGGTGTTCAGGAACATGTCCTGCAGGGTGTTGGGCTTGTCCACGATCGGGCCATCCTCGTGTTCTTGGGCGTGCCACATGCCGCCGCAACAACGACATAAGGATGGAAAAGCGCATTTTCAAATACGTGTTTCGTCACAGGCGGTTCAGAAACTGTCGTTCACCAGCTTCATTGCGGCACCGATTTGGGCACCCAGTTCATCGACCTGCGTTGACAGCCACAATCTGACCTTGGTGGTATTCCAGCCCGATTGCCACAATTCGGGCTGACGCTCGATCTTGTCTTTCCAGACCTGCATCGCGCCGATCAGCCGTTGTTGGCCGGCAATGCCCGACAGATCATAACGCAGGATGGAGACATGCTGGCGGCCGAAATCGGCACCCGGTGCCCAGGCCGCCAGCAGTGGCCCACGCGTGGCCGGGGCCAGGCGTTTGGCGGACGGCAGCCCGGCCATGGCCTGCTGGGCGCGCAGATAATCATAATTGGCCGCGGCCACAGTGCACAGGCGATCCGCCTCCGCAGCGCTGGACACCTAGCCCGAACGCGGCACGGCGCTGCCGTTTTTTACCGGCCAGATCGTCACCATCTGGGCCGCATCGGGCAGTCGCTCGCTCACTTCGCCGCTGTCGTCGAGCACTGCAACAAAGGCACGGCACACCTGCTGCAGCCGGGCCGGATCGGAACCGTTGGGGAAGATCACCACGGCAATCGCGCCGAACTGGCCGGGAACCGGCTCGTTGCCAGCCAGGAAGACGCGGGTGGCAATGGCCATCGGCCGGGCGGCGGGCGGGCGTGAGGGCGTGGGTGGCCGTGCCCCAACTGGCCGCGGCGGGGGCTCCGGCAGAGTTGCCTCCACAACTGGCGCAGGCGGCGGTGGAGGCGGCGGGGGCGGCGGCGGCGGGAGTGAAGGCGAGCAGGCCGCCAACAACAGCGCCAGGCCAACCATGTGCAGCCGCTTCATTTGCTGTCCTCCGTCGCTGGCGGCGCCTTCTTGCCGCGAACAGCCTGCACGACAATGCCGCCCATCGTGGGCAGCGCCGTGCACACGATGATGACAAGCGCAGCGCCTTCGGTGGTTTCCGGCCGCAGCCACCACACGAGCGCCAATCCAATCAGGAATCCGGCCGTACTGACCCACACAGGCGGTTTCATGGCGTTTCCCCACGGGAATGCCCCAACCCTGCAAACAGTGTTACGCAAGCCGGCTGCTCTGGCAAGCCGCGACTTATTCCTCGGTAACGTCCTCGGCACCAGGCTCATCGGCCAGGCCCAGCGCCTTCAACTTCCTGTGCAGGGCGCTGCGTTCCATGCCGATGAAGGCGGCGGTGCGGCTGATATTGCCGGAAAAACGCCGGATCTGCGCGCGCAGATATTCGCGCTCGAACGCTTCGCGGGCTTCGCGCAGCGGCGTCCCCATGATCGATCGCGCCGCCTGACCGGGCATCAGCCTTGAAGGCTCCGCCGTCACTTCGGATGGCAGCATGTCGATCTCCAGTGTCGCCATGCTGGTGCTGGGCGCCATGATCATCGTGCGCTCGATGACGTTCCTCAGCTGTCGCACATTGCCCGGCCAATCATAGGTTTGCAGCGCCGCCACCGCGTCTTCCGAAAGATCGGGTGTCGGCATGCCGCGTTCGGCAGCGTAGCGGGCGAGGAAATAACGGGCGAGTTCGGCCACGTCCTCGCGCCGTTCCGACAGCGGCGGCAACCGCACCGGCACGACGTTCAACCGGTAATAAAGATCCTCGCGGAAGCGGCCGGCGGCGATTTCAGCGGCCAGATCGCGGCTGGTGGCCGAAATCACCCGCACGTCCACCCGCACCCAGCGCGCCCCGCCCACACGTTGGAACACCTGTTCGGTGAGCACGCGCAAGATCTTAGCCTGGGTCGTCATCGGCATGTCGGCCACGTCATCCAGGAACAGCGTGCCGCCATGCGCCTGTTCGAGCAGGCCGGCGCGGACATTCTCGCCGCCCTCCTCCACCCCGAACAGCGCCTCTTCCACCCGCTCCGGCGTCATCCGCGCGGCCGAAACCACGACGAACGGCGCATCGATGCGCGGGCTCCACTGGTGCAGCAGGCGAGCCGCGACTTCCTTGCCGCTGCCCGCCGGGCCGCTTATCAGCACGCGGCTGCCGGTCGCGGCCACCCGCTTCAAGGTTGCGCGCACCTGGCTGATCTGCTGGCTCATGCCGGTCAGCTCGATATCAACGCCCACCCGCTCCTTCAGCGCTTCATATTCGCGGCGCAGGCGTTCGGTTTCGGTGGCGCGGCGCACCACCAGCAGCAATTGTTCGGCCTGGAACGGCTTTTCGATATAATCATAGGCGCCGCGCTTGATGGCGGCGACCGCGGTATCAAGGTTGCCGTGCCCGGAAATCACCACGATCGGCAGGGTCGGATCGCGGGCTTTCATGGCGTCCAGCAGTTCGATCCCGTCCATGCTACTGCCCTGCAGCCAGACATCGAGGATGACGAGGCTGGGCCGGCGTTCGGCCAGCTCCGCGAGTGCGCCTTCGGCATGGGCAGCGGTGCGGGTTTCAAAGCCTTCATCGCCCAGCACGCCGGCCACCAGCTCGCGGATATCGGCTTCATCGTCGACGATCAGGATATCAAGGGCCATTGTGGGGCAGTCCTTCTCAGGCGGAGGTGGTGGCGGCAGCCGGCAGGGGCCGACCGGGTTGCGGTTCGGCGGCAAGGTGCCGGCTGATGCGGGCGATCACCATCGCACCGGGGCCATCAGGATTATCGGCCAGTTCAAGTTGACCGCCATGATCTTCGACGATCTTGGCGCAGATGGCGAGGCCAAGCCCGGTGCCGCGCGCCCGGGTGGTGATATAGGGTTCGAGCAGGCGCATGCGGTCTTCCGCCGGGAAGCCCAGGCCGTTATCGGCCACGCTGATGCGTACGAAATGCTCATCAGCGGCCACGCTGATGGCGATCAGGCCGGGGGTGGCTTCATCACCATCGCGCTCAACCCGCGCCACAACGCTTTCGGCGGCGTTCTTGATCAGGTTGGTGAGCGCGCGGCCCAATTGCTGGCGGTCACACACCAGCGCCAGATCGGTGGCGCCGCTCAAGGTGAAGCGGATCGCCGGGAAGGCGACTTCCTGCAGCACCAGCGCCTGCCGCAGCAGGCGATCCAGCGCGTCCGACGCAAACACCGGGCGCGGCAGCCGGGCAAATTCGGAAAACTCGTCCACCATGCGCCGCAGGTCACCTACCTGCCGGACGATGGTGCTGGTCAGCGTGGCAAACGTCTCGGCATCCTCGTCGATCTGGCGGCCGAACTTGCGCTGCAGGCGTTCGGCGGCAAGCTGGATGGGGGTGAGCGGATTCTTGATTTCGTGCGCGATGCGGCGGGCAACATCGGCCCAGGCGGCGCGGCGCTGATCGGCCAGTTGCGCGGTGATATCGTCAAAAGTGAGCACAAAGCCTTCGGCCCGGCCTTCCGCGGCTTCGGCCGCACCGATGCGCACGGCCAATGTCTGTGTTTCCTCGCCGCGCTCGATGCGCACCTGCCCGGCCGCGTCACCGGTCTGCCGCGCCTGTTCCAGCAGATCGGCAAGTTCCGGCGCCACATCCTGCAACATCTGCCCGCGCAGCACCCGATGCGGCAGCGCCAGCAGCGCGGCGGCAGAGGCATTGGCGACGCGGATCACCCCTTCCGGCGTGATCGACATGACGCCCGCCGACACCCCGGCCAGCACCGCTTCGGTAAAGCGGCGGCGGGTATCAAGTTCGTCATTGGCGCCGAGCAGCGCGGTTTGCTGCGCCTTCAGCTGGCTGGTCATACGGTTGAAGGCGCGTTCCAACACGCCGATTTCATCGGCCTGGCCGCGCACTGGCACCCGCACATCCAGATCGCCATCGCCCACCCGTTCGGCAGCGCTGGCCAGGCGCGCGATCGGCGCGACAAGGCGATTGGCCAGCCACAGGGCAAACCAGATTGCGACGATCAGCGTGAGCAGCGACACCGCCATCAGGATCAGGTTGAAGCGCAACTGCATCACCCGGCTGCGTTCGGTGAGCGCATTATACTCGCCCAGCGCGCCGGCGGCCTGGTTGGCACGGGCCAGCACGGCGGGATCAACCTTGCGGCTGACATAAAGGAAGGTGCCGGGTCTGCCCGGCACGCCAACCGCGGATTCCACCCGATCCTCACCCGCGCCGATCAGGGTGACGGGCGCGGCGTTGGCGCGGGCCAGATCCATGTCGGCGACATGCGCCTGCACTTCGCTGGCCGAAGCGCCGCTGGCCGCCACCAGTTGCAGGCCGGTGGCCGTCATGCGGAAAACGGCGGCTTCGGTCAGTGTGCGGCCGGCCACCTGGAAATCGAGGCCGCGGCGATAGAGCGGCGTGCCTTCGCCGAAATCGCGGGCATAGCTGGCCACGTCGGCGGCCATCACCACGATATCGTCGCCGATGCGCTGGCGGTTTTCCTCAACATAGGCTTGCGCGACCTGGTTGGAGCTGTCGAGAATGGTCTTCACCCGATCGGAAAACCAGAATTGCACGCCGAACTGGAACAACAGCGAGGCGAACACCACCACCAGCAACGTTGGCACCGCGGCAATGCCGGCAAACAGCGCCACCAGGCGCAGGTGCAGCTGGGCAACGGCCAGGCCCTTGCGCCGGTTGGTGATCAATATGGCAAACCGCCGGCCGATCAGCACCACCAGCAGCATCGCCGGGACCAGACAGGCCACCAGCACCAGCGCCACCAGGGGCTGCGACGCACCAGTGGCCGGTACTTCGCGGCGGGTGAGCAACGCATAGCTGGACCAGCCCATGATGATGGTGGCCGCCGCCGCCAGCACTTCAAGCCGTGGATAGAAATTATCGTTGCGGGTGACACGCAGCACCCGGCGCAACAAGCGCCGCCCGCGCAAGCCAAGGCGGGCGCCAGGGCCACGCCGCCGGCGCATCGGCACGGATTCAGAAATGGGTGATTCGGCCGTCACAGAAGCGCAGCATAACCTGCCATTGTGTCTTTAGGAACACAGTGTAGCGCCATAGCGTCGCCCCGATGCGACAGAAGCTTTGCGACAGGTTACGCCGCGAGTGCCGCCGGGCGCGGCGGCAGGCTGGCCTGGGCTTCGTAAAACTGGTCGATCATCGCCAGCACGGTGGCGCTGTCATGCACGAAACTCACCTTGTTGCGGAACATGGCGCTGTCATGCAGCCCTTTGGTGTACCAGCCCAGATGCTTGCGGGCGATATTCACCCCGTTCAGCTCGCCATAAAGATCGAGCATCAGCGCATAATGCTCCTTCACCAGCGCATGCTGCTGCACCAACGTGGGGTCCGCCGGCACGTCACGGCCCGTCAGCGCCGCCATCACCTGGCCGATCAGCCACGGCTTGCCATAGGCACCGCGCCCGATCATCACGCCGTCCGCACCGCTTTGCAGCAGCGCCGTCTTGGCATCCTCGATCGAGCAGATATCGCCGTTGACGATCACCGGCAGTTGCACCGCATCCTTCACGTTGCGCACGAAGGCCCAATCGGCGCTGCCGCTGTAGAGCTGGCAGCGGGTGCGGCCGTGCACGGTGATCAGGTGGACGCCCTCGCCTTCGGCAATACGCGCCAGTTCCGGTGCGTTCAGGCTGTTGTGATCCCAGCCCATGCGCATCTTCAGCGTCACCGGCAGCTTCACCGCCTTCACCGTGGCCCGGATCAACTGGGTGGCGAGCGGCAGATCACGCATCAGGCTGGAGCCGGCGTGGCCGTTGACCACCTTCTTCACCGGGCAGCCCATGTTGATGTCGATCATCGCCGCGCCCTTCTGCTCGTTGAGCTTGGCGGCTTCTGCCATGCGTTCCGGCTCGCAGCCGGCCAACTGCATGGAGACGGGCTCCTCGCACGGGTGCCAGGCGGCTTTCTGGATGCTCTGCCGCGTCTCGCGGATCATTGCTTCCGATGCAATCATCTCGGTCACGGTCAAGCCGGCGCCGAACCGCTTGACCAGCGTCCGGAACGGCATGTCGGTCACGCCGGTCATCGGTGCCAGGATCACGGGCACATCGATGCGGTTGAGTCCAATCTGTATGGGGGCGATAAGGCTCATTGCGAGCGGCCCATAGCGCAGATTGGGCCTTTCCGACAAGGCGAGCGGGCTTTATGAGGCAAGCCATGCGGACCCACGCCATCATCGTTGCGGCCGGTGCCGGCCTCCGAGCCGGCGGCGGCGTGCCGAAACAATATCGCGCTGTGGCCGGGCAACCCTTGTTGCGGCATGCGGTGGAGCGGTTGCTGGGGCACCCCGCCATCACCGGTGTGAGCGTGGTGATCAACCCGGAATGCCGGGCGCTGTATGATGCCGCCATGGCTGGCTTGACGCTGCCCGAACCCATCGCCGGCGGCGCGACGCGGCAAGAGAGCGTGCTCGCAGGCCTCGAATCACTGGCCGCCGATCCGCCTGACATCGTGCTGGTGCATGACGCCGCCCGCGCCTTTGTTCCCGATGCGGTGATCGATGCGCTGGTGGCAGCCTTTGCTGATGCCGGCGTGGACGGGGCCTGCCCCGCCCTGCCCCAGGTCGACAGTTTGCGCCGCGGCGAAGAGGGCCGTTTCTCCGGCAGCGTGGATCGCGACGCTCTCTGGCGCGTGCAGACGCCGCAGGCCTTCCGCTATGCGGCGCTGCTCGCCGCCCATCGCGTGGCAGCGTCCGGCGCGACTGACGAAGTGGCGATTGCGCTGGCCGCCGGGCTGCGTGTGGCAATCACGCCGGGAGACGAACGCGCTTTCAAGGTGACGGAGCCCGCCGATTTTGCCAAAGGCGAAACGATGACCACCTATAGCTCCCGCGCCGCCTCCGGCTTTGATGTGCACAAGTTCGGCCCCGGTGATCATGTCTGGCTGTGCGGGGTGAAAGTGCCACATGATCATGGCCTGATCGGCCACAGCGATGCCGATGTTGGCCTGCACGCGCTCACCGATGCACTGCTCGGCACCATTGCGGCCGGCGATATCGGTGATCATTTCCCGCCCAGCGATGAACGCTGGCGCGGCGCGGCGTCAGATCAGTTTCTGGCTCATGCCGCCACCCTCGTGCGGGAACGCGGCGGCCTGATCGATCACGTTGACGTGACCCTGATCTGCGAGCGTCCCAAGGTCGGCCCGCACCGCGAAGCCATGCGCGCGCGGATCGCCGCCATTCTTGGGCTCGGCATCGACCGCGTCAGCGTGAAGGCCACCACCACCGAGAAACTCGGCTTTACCGGCCGCCAGGAAGGTATCGCTGCGCAGGCCATGGCCAGTGTGCGCCTGCCGGAGCAGGACGCATGATGGACGCTGAACTCGTCGCGCTGGCCGATCAGGTGCTGGCCGAAAACCGCAATCTGGGCCGCCGCATCGCCACAGCCGAAAGCTGCACCGGTGGCTTGGTCGCCGCTGCGCTGACCGAAATCGCCGGTTCGTCGGACGTGTTCGAACGCGGCTTCGTTACCTATTCCAACGAAGCCAAGATGGAGATGCTCGGCGTTTCCGAAGACGTGATTTCCACCTTCGGTGCCGTTTCTGTTGCCACCGCCTGGGCGATGGCGCTGGGTGCGCTCATGCACAGCGACGCCGATGTTGCCGTTTCCATCACCGGCGTCGGCGGGCCGGGCGGCGCCACCGCGAACAAGCCGGTGGGTCTGGTGATGTTCGCGCGCGCCGTGCGCGGTGAAGACCCGGAAGCGGTTTTCGCTGACACCCGCCAGTTTGGTGATCTTGGCCGCGCAGAAGTGCGGCGGCAGGCGGCGTTGGTGGCGCTGGAACTGCTGCGGCCCTGACGCGCGCTATCGCGGCCCGTAAAGCGCCTCGGCCCGCGCCACGAAAGCGCCGACCATCTTTTCAAAAGCTTGCGTGAAGAACATGCCCGCCAGCGCCTCGAAGGCGCGGTTGCGGAATTCGAAATCCACGGCGAAATCAATCTCGCAGCCGCCACCGCCAGGGTCACTGGGCGCATCGTGGAACGTCCAGTCGTTGAACAGATGCTTCATCGGCCCGTCGAGATACTCAACATGCACCGTCCGCGGCCGATCCAGCGTCACCCGGCTGGTGAATTTCTCGCGGATCATGCGGAAGCCCACGATCATGTCGGCCACCAGCACGGATTTGCCGTCGTTCTGGGCACCCGCCGGCCCCACCCGAATGCCCTGCACCCACGGCAGGAATTCCGGATAGCGGCCGATATCGGCGACCAGATCGAACATTTCGGCGGCCGACCACGGCAGCCGGCGCACTTCGCGATGCTTGGGCATCAGGCCTTCACGGCAGCCCGGCGGCGCGCTTGCATTTCGGCAAAATCCCGGCCGGCGTGATAGCTTGACCGGGTCAGCGGCGAGGCCGCTACCAGGAGAAAGCCCTTGGAGCGGGCAACAGCGGCATAGGTCTGGAAGGTGGCCGGCGGCACGAATTCCATCACCTTGGCATGGCGCGGCGTCGGCTGCAGATACTGGCCCACCGTGAGGAAATCGACACCGGCCGAGCGCATGTCGTCGAACACCTGGTGCAATTCCAACGGCGTTTCGCCCAGCCCCACCATCAGGCCGGACTTGGTGAAGATCGTCGGGCTGAGCTGCTTCACCTTATCGAGCAGACGCAGCGAGTGGTAATAGCGCGCACCCGGGCGGACGGTGGGATACAGCCGCGGCACGGTTTCCAGATTGTGGTTGTACACGTCCGGCCCGGCTTCGACGATCATCTCCACCGCCCGGTCCATCTTATTGCGGAAATCGGGGGTGAGGATTTCGATCGTGGTGCTCGGTGTCTGCCGGCGCAGTTCCTGGATCACCTTCACGAACTGGCTGGCGCCGCCATCCGGCAGATCATCGCGATCCACCGAGGTGATGACGATATGCTCCAGCCCCAGCTTGGCAGCCGCTTCGGCGACATTGCCGGGCTCGGTCGCGTCCACCTTGTTCGGCATCCCGGTCTTTACGTTGCAGAAGGCGCAGGCGCGGGTGCAGGTATCACCCAGGATCATCACGGTGGCGTGCTTCTGGCTCCAGCACTCGCCGATGTTCGGGCAGGCGGCTTCCTCGCACACGGTGTTGAGCTTCAGCGATCGCATCAGCGCCCGCGTCTCATTATAGGCCTTGGAGGTGGGCGCCTTCACCCGGATCCAGTCCGGCTTGCGCGGCAGGCCAGACGGCGTGAGGGGAAGATCAAGGACAGGCTCGCTCATGCACATCTGATAGCGACCAGGGGCATCTCGAACAACCGGTCAGTTGTGCAGATCAGCCATCCGGTGGTGCGGCATACTCGCTGCCGGCCGCCCAGGCCTCGGCCTCCTCCGCCGCCTCGATCGTCGCCGTGCCAATCCCCAGGATGCGTGTCGCCAGCGCGTCTGCCGTGCAATCAAGCCCGAGCACCAGCACCAGCACATCATCATGTGCAACCAATCCGATGGCACGGGCGAGCCGTGCAAACAGGCTGGCCGGCGGATCGAGATCCGGATCAACCAAGCGCAAGCGCACCGCCGGGATGCCAAACCAGTGCACCGGATCAAATTCGGCGATGTTGCTCCAGCCAATGGGCTTGGCTGACCAGCGCCGATCCAGCAGGCCATCCAGGCCAAGCCGCACGGTTGGCCGTGGCTCCCGCATCAGCAGCACGGCAATGAACAGCACCGCCAGGCCCAGCATCGCCAGTGCCCATGCCAGTGCCGTGCCGAAACCGAACCTGCCGGCATCAGCTGTGTGGAATAAATAGGTCAACCCGATGGCAAGGGCGAGCAGGACCAGCGCCCCCACAGCGACCCGAACCGGGGCATCTTCGCGATAACGGACAGCAAAACGCATACGCCTTACCCTCAACTGATCACGCTCAAACGAAAGGGCCGCCTGCCTGCTTCGTTTGGAAACAGGTTGGCAGCCCTCGCAGATACTGAGATACTCGTGCCAACATTAGAGCGTTTTCCACCTGAACTGGCTCGTTGGGGATTCCCTTTTCGACGGCGTTTTGGTTCAGACTTCCTGCTGGTGGCAGGAGGCCGGCATGGATGGCACGAACGCTCTCACAGGATCTTCGGGACCGAGTTGTCGGTGCGATTGAC
>NZ_CAMCWT010000009.1:0-57440 GCF_945882885.1 Sandarakinorhabdus limnophila DSM 17366 | reverse complement strand
CGTCCTACCGCGAAGACCTCAACAGCGGGTCTTGCAGCTTGGCACAAAAATCTCAATCTTTTTAGTTAGGAGATGGCCCCAAATCAACCAGTTTCGCTTGGTCGCGCGCTGAAACATGGCATCTGACCTGACCCCCTGATTTCATCCAGCGGGGATTAGAGCCTGGCCGCAGTTGTTGCGCATGGGCGCAGGTGAAGCAATGGCCTGTTGAGCGGCGCCCGAAGGGCGCAGCGGAACAGGCCATTGCTTGTTCAGTTCGGCGGCGAACGCCGCTGGGGTTTCGTATCCAAGGGCTGAGTGCGGCCGCTGCTCGTTATAGTCCTTGGCCCAAGCAGCGATGGTGACGCGCGCATGATCGAGGCTCATGAACAGGGTCTCGTTGAGCAGCTCGTCGCGCATGCGACCGTTGAACGACTCCGCATAGCCGTTCTGCATCGGCTTGCCGGGAGCGATGTAATGCCAGTTGATCCTGGCCTCGCTGCACCAGGCTAGCACCGCGTTGCAGGTCAGTTCGGTGCCATTGTCGCTCACGATCATGCCCGGCTTGCCGCGCTGCCTGATCAGGTCGGTCAGTTCTCGCACTACCCGTCGCCCCGAGATCGAGGTGTCGGGTACGGCAGCCAGGCACTCTCGTGTCATGTCATCGACGATGTTCAGCACGCGGAACCGGCGCCCCGACGCCATCTGGTCGTGGACGAAGTCCAGGCTCCAGCGCTGGTTGGGTAGCGCCAGCACCGGTGGCGCCGCTCTGGCACCCACAGCACGCCGGCGTGATCGCCGCTTGCGCACTGTCAGCCCTTCCTCGGTGTAGAGGCGCTGGGTCTTCTTGCGATTCACCAGCACCCCGTCGCGCCGCAACAGGATATGCAGCCGGCGATAGCCGAACCGGCGGCGCTCGGCCGCCAGCGCGCGCAGCCGTTCCCGCAAATCGGCATCATCCGGCCGTGTCGAGCGATAACGAACGCTCTTGCGATCAGCCCCAACAACCCGGCACGCCCGCCGCTCGCTCATCCCCAGGCTGGCCTGTAGATGGGCAACCGCTTCCCGCATCGCGGCAGGCGTCACCATTTTTTTGCCAGAAGGTCCTTCAGCGCAGCGTTATCGAGCATCGTGTCGGCCAACAGCCGCTTGAGCTTGGCATTCTCGTCCTCCAGCGACCGCAGCCGCTTGGCCTCCGAAACCTCCAGCCCGCCGTACTTGGCCTTCCAGTTGTAGATGGTCGCTTCCGACACGCCGTGCCGCCGCGCGAGATCAGCCGTCTTCGCGCCCGCCTCGGCCTCCTTCAAAAGCCCGATGATCTGCTCTTCCGTGAACCTCGTTCGCTTCATCGTCCGTCCTCTCCAAGGGCCGGACTCTAATCGATCGTGGAGGAAAATCAGGGGGTCAGGTCACAGTCCCGAAAACAGGCTTTGAAGATCGCCATTGGCCCGTTGCATTCGGGCCACAGTGCCGGGGTTTGCGCAAATGATAGGCCTGTCGGGCAGTGACAGGCCGCTCAAGTGCATGCACTGCCCGTGCAATTGTTTCATGCGCGCTCCTTGATCTGGCCAGAACAGGTAGGACGGCAATTTGAACGGGGGATCACAGTCATCGCTTTTGGGAAAACAGGTCCGGCCACGCCGATCAAGCGCACGCCCTTCTATGCGCAGCTGTATGTGCAGGTGCTCACAGCGATTGTCGCTGGCGGCTTGATCGGCCATTTCGCACCCGAAACCGGCGTGGCGCTGAAGCCGCTGGGCGATGGCTTCATCCGGCTGGTCAAGATGATCATCGCGCCGGTGATCTTCCTCACCATCGTCACCGGCATTGCCGGCATGCGCAATCTGGGCAGCGTTGGCCGGGTGGCGGGCAAAGCCTTTGCCTATTTCCTGTTCTTCTCCACCATCGCACTGATCGTTGGCCTGATCGTGGCCAATGTCGTGCAGCCCGGCGCTGGCATGAACATCGATCCCGCCACGCTGGAGACCGGCGCGGTTGATGACTATGTGAAGAAAGCCAAAGACCAGACGATCGTCTCTTTCCTGCTCGGCATCATCCCCGAAACCGTGGCCGGCGCGTTTGTGGACGGCAATCTGCTGCAAGTGCTATTCCTCGCCATCAGCTTCGGCGTCGCGCTTTCCACCGCTGGCGAGGCCGCGCGACCGGTGGTGCGCCTGTTCGAGGCGCTGGGCGCCGGCTTCTTCCGGCTGGTGGCGATCTTCATGCGCGCCGCCCCCATCGGGGCCTTCGGCGCTTTTGCCTTCACCATCGGCAAATATGGCATCGGCTCCATCGCCAACCTCGCGGCGCTGGTCGCCACTTTCTACCTCACTTCGCTGCTGTTCGTCATTGTCGTGCTGGGGCTGGTGACGCGCGGCGCGGGATTTTCAATCTTCACGCTGATCCGCTATCTGAAGGCTGAGCTCTTGCTGGTGCTGGGCACCTCGAGTTCCGAAAGCGCCCTGCCCAGCCTGATGGACAAAATGGAGCGCGCCGGCTGCCCGCGCAACATTGTGGGGCTGGTGGTGCCCACCGGCTACAGCTTCAACCTTGATGGAACCAACATCTACATGACGCTGGCCGCGCTGTTCATCGCGCAGGCGACAGGCATCACGCTCAGCCTTGGCGATCAGTTGCTGCTGCTTGGCGTCGCCATGCTTAGCAGCAAGGGCGCCGCTGGCGTGACCGGGGCCGGCTTCATCACGCTGGCCGCCACGCTGTCGATCGTACCAAGCGTGCCGATTGCCGGCATGGCGCTAATCCTGGGCATTGATCGCTTCATGTCGGAATGCCGGGCGCTTACCAACTTTATTGGCAATGCCGTGGCCACGATCGTGGTCTCGCGCTGGGAAAAGGCCATAAACGAAGATCAGTTCGCCGCCGTTTTCACCCACCACAAGTTCGGACCCGACACCGCCCTGCCGGGCCCCGAAGCCGATCCTGACTGACAAAAAGCAAAACGAGGAGACCCACCTTTGAACATAACCAATTCGAGCAGCCTCGCTGCTCTCGTGATCGCCTTGCTCGCCGGCCCGGCACTGGCCCAAACGGCCAACACCGCAGCCGCGTCCAAGGACGAAGAGCTGATCGTCGTCACCGGTTCCAACATCAAGGGCGCATCAGACAGCGGCGCGCTGGCGGTCACCATCCTCAATGCCGACGATATCGCGGCGTTCGGCGTCAATTCCACGGGCGAGATCTTTGAGAACATCGCCCAGGCTGGTGCCGCCGAAATCAACGGCGCTGCCGATGGCCCCAATGATGCGCGCGGCGACGTCGCCACCATCAACTTGCGCGGGCTTGGCACCGGCAACACGCTGGTGCTGCTGAACGGCCGCCGCATCGCTGCCCATGCGGTGAACCAGGACATTGGTTCCACCCCGCGCCAGATCACCAACGTCAACGCCTTCCCGGCGGCCGGCATCGACCGGGTTGAAGTGCTGCGCGACGGCGCCTCGGCGCTGTACGGCTCCGACGCGACGGCCGGCGTGGTCAACACCATCCTTGATGCCAATTTCGATCGCCTGCGCGCCACGCTGCGCTATTCGGGCGTGGAAGGCACCGGAAGCGATGAATTCCAAGCCGATGTCGCCTTCGGCTTCAAGTTCAACGAAGGCCGCACTAAGGTGATGTTCACCGGCGGCTATTTCGAGCGCAACGGCCTCTTTGCGTCCGAATTGGGCGGCCAATTCAGCACGGTCGACAAGCGCGGCGTGCTGGGCGGCGACCTGTTCGGCAACACTACCACCGATTTCCGCAACACCTCCACCTCGTCGCCGTTCGGACAGTTCCAGACCGGCGCCATCAACGCGCAGAATGTGTTCGTGGGCCGCCGTATCCGCCAGGGCACAACGACGCTGACCAGCACGTCCGGCGTGTTCCACATCCAGCCCTGCCAATTCTCCGGCACCCGCGCCCAGCTGGGCCAGCGGCCCGGCGGCTGCATGGGGCTTGACGATGCCTCGCTCGACACCGCGCTGCGGTACGATTTCAACGCCAACCAGCCCAACAACGCGCTGGGCGAAGGGGTCAATATCCCCAATGATCCGGTGTCGGCGCGCGGCCGTCAGCTGATCACCGATGCGGATCGCATCAATGTTTATGGCATCTTCGAACATGATTTTGCCAGCGGCGTGCAATTCTTTGCCGAAGGGCTTTATTACAAGGCCACCACCAACGGCAACCGCGCCACCCAGCCGCTCGACAGCGGCCTGGCCTTCCTGATCATCCCGGCCAGCAACTACTGGAACCCCTTCGGCGCGACCACCAACCCCAACCGGTTGCCGGGTCTCAACACCACCGATGCCCCGGCCGGCGGTGTGGACGTGCTGCTGCAAAACTGGCGCCCCACCGATCTTGGCCCGCGCTTCATCTCCACCGATACCAGCACCTATCGCGTGATGGCTGGCCTGCGTGGCCAGATCGGCAATTGGGATTGGGAAGGCGCCTTTGCCAACAGCTCCAACAAGACGACCGACATCGAAAGCAACCGCCTGTCGAAGACGCTGCTGCAGGCCGAGCTGGCCAAATCGACGCCGGATGCCATCAACCCGTTCGGCGGCCCCAATGCCAACACCCAGGCCCAGTGGGACAGGGTGCGCATTTCCAGCCTGAACGCCGGCAAAACCACGCTGACCACCGGCGATTTCCGCATTTCCAACGCCAACGCGTTTGATCTGTGGGCCGGGCCCATCGGGCTCGCTGCCGGCGTGGAATGGCGCCGCGAATCCTATGTGGAAGACCGCGATCCGCGCCTGGATGGCACCATCATCTTCAACAACGCCAATGTGTCGGGTCGCTCCGACGTGGTTGGCGTCAGCCCCACCAACGACAGTTCGGCCAGCCGCAACGTCTATGCCGCCTTTGCCGAAGCGCTGGTGCCGCTGATCGAAGGTAATGATGGTGTGTTCTATAACAAGCTGAACCTGCAACTGGCGGTGCGCGGCGAGTATTTCGACGACATCAATGATGGCGCGGTTAAGCCCAAGATCGCACTGAGCTGGTTCCCGGTGCGCGCCTTCAACCTGCGCGCCGCCTATTCCGAAGGCTTCCGCGTGCCCAACATGGTGCAGTTGAACCGCGGCGACATCTCGCGTCTGAACCTGGGCGTTGAAGATTATTGGCGCTCGGCAGTGACGAACGACCCGGCCTCCACTGGCGATGCCTATGTGCCGTCGGTGCGCAGCGCCAATCCAAATCTGCTCAACGAAGATACAAAGACCATCGTAATCGGCGGCGTGCTCGATGCCGGCAAGCTGTTCAACAGCCCAACGGTCAAGCGCCTGGTGTTCAGCGTCGATTACTGGCGCTTTGAACAGACGGGCGTGATCGGCGCCTTTGGTGACCGCGAAGCCCTTGCGCTCGATTTCCTCGAGCGCAAGCAGGGCCGCACCAACGCCAACGTGGTGCGTGCCAACCCGACAGCCGAGGACCTCGCCGCCTTCGTCGTCTGGAACCTGGCCAACCCCGGCGATCAGCGCACGGCGGCCGGCGCCGTGCAGTTCATCCGCGATCCCTACATCAACCTCGACAAGCAGATTGCCGACGGCTTTGATTTCAGCCTCGGCATGGCGTTCGATTGGGGCAAGCTGGGCGATTTCCGGCTGAACATTGAAGCCACCTACCTGATGACGTTGGATGTTGAGCGCAACGAACTGCTCAATTCGCTGGCCGGCAATGGCAACAGCGCGTTTGGCACCGATTTCACCGTCCTCGAAGTCAACCGCGTGCGGCTGGATGGCAATCCGCGCTGGCGCGCCAGCACCACCTGGGGTTGGACCATCGGCAACTTCGGCCTGGGCGGCTCGGTGCGCTACATCGCCGGCTTTACCGATACCAATGCCGATATCACGGTGAACGGGCAGACGCAGTTCTGGCAGGTGAAGGAAGATTGGCGCGTCAACATGTTTGCCGATTATCGCCTGCCCATCGCCAAGGGCCAGAATGTGCGGCTGCGGCTGGGCATAAACAACCTGCTAGGCACCGCCCCGCCGCTGGTCGATGAATCGCTAGGTTATCGCCCGGATTATCACCAGCTCAAGGGCCGCGAACTATACGTGCAGCTGCGCGGCACCTTCTGATGCAGATGCCGGTAGCGGTTGCAAAATGGGCCAGCCTGCTGGCTGTCCTTGCGGCACCGCTGCCGGCGTTGGCCGCCGATGCCGCAATCTCGCCGGCCTGGTTCAAAGCTGCCACGGCCTCTACGCCGTTGTGCGCCGGCAGTGGCCGGCGGGTGCACATCGGGTTCGAACGGGCGGCCGCGGCAGCCTGCAGCATCGATGCTGATGGCAATGTGCACGTGACCATCGCGCCCGAAAATACGCCGATCAACCCCAGCCCCTGGTATGGCCTGGTTATGGCCAACGACGCGCCGGCCCCCACCATTGTCACCCTGCATTATGGCGACAGCCGCCACCGCTATGCCCCATGGACGGCAGAACCGGGCGCGCCGGCGATACGCCTTGATCCTCAGGCGGTTACGGTCGCCCCCGATCAGCGTTCAGCCAGTTTCCGCCTGCCGCCCGCCAGCGCCCGCCTGCTGATCGCCCAGCCGCCAGAACGCAGCGACGATGTGCTGGCCCCGTTCGAAGCCCGGGTGCGCGCCGGGCAGCTGACGCGCACCGATGCCGGTCACAGCCTCGCGCGGCGGCCGCTGGCGGTCTTTCATCACCGGCCATCCAGGGCGCGCGGCACCATCGTGATCATCACCCGCCAGCACCCGCCCGAAACCACCGGGCCACAGGCCTTTGCCCGCTTCACCGATGTGCTGCTGGGCAACAGCCGCGCCGCCCGTGCCTTCCGCCGCCGCCATGCGATGATGATCGTGCCGCTGGCCAATCCCGATGGTTTCGTGATGGGCCATTGGCGGCTCAACCTCGGCGGCGTTGATCTCAATCGCGATTGGGGCCCGTTCACCCAGCCCGAAACCAGCGCGCTGGGCGCGGCCATCACCGCCGAAGCCGCCAGTGGCCCCATCCTGGCGGTAATCGATTTCCATTCCACCTTCCGCGATGTGGTCTACGCACCCCCACAGCCCAACGGGCCCGATCTGGGCGAAGCCATGCTGCAGGCCATCACCCGCGATCTGGCCAGCGCCGATATCCGCATCGATCGGGCGCACAATCCCGGCAATGGCGTGCTTAAAAGCTGGGCACGGGACCAGTTCGGCGTTGGCGCGCTCACCTGGGAAGTGGGTGACGACAGCCCAACGACACGCACCAACCGCCTTGCCACCGCCGCCGCCACGGCGCTGATGGCGGCAGCCGCCCGCCAATAAGGAGCCTCCCCATGCGCCGTCTTGCCTCCATCCTTGCCGCAGCCCTGCTGGCGGGTTCTGTTCAGGCCGCCGAACCGGCCAGCGTCGCCGCACTGCTTGAAGCATTGGCCGCTCAGAACACCAACAAACGCGTGCCCGATACCGGCATAACCCAGCTGCCGGCCGTACTGGCGGCCGCCGGGGTGACGCGCTTTGTCGTAGATGATTGGGGCGGCGCGCCGATCCCGGTGTGGCTACTACGCCCCGCCAGCGCCAAGACCGATGCGCCGGTGATGTTCGTGATGCACGGCGTAGGCCGCGATGCCGATCGCTATGTCGCCGAATGGGTGGAGATCGCCTCCAGGGAGGGCCTGGTGATCGTGGTGCCGGAATACACCAAGGCCGGCTATCCGGGCACGGAAAACTACAACTTCGGTGCGGTTTTCGATGCTGCCGGCAAGCTCCGCCCGCGTGAACTGTGGAGCTATTCCGCCATCGATGTGATCTTCGATCGAGTAGTGGCGCGCGAACCGCTCACCGCGCCGTCCTATGTGCTGTTCGGGCACAGCGCCGGCGCGCAGTTCGTGCACCGTTACGTGCTGCTGGGCGGCGGCAAGAAGATGGCGCGGGCGATCTCTGCCAATTCCGGCAGCTACACCTGGCCGATTGGGCCGGATCGTTGGCCGTTCGGCGTAGCCGGTCTACCCGATGGGTTGTGGCAACCGGCCAAGGCGCTGGCCGCCCCGATGCTGATGTTGCAGGGCACGGCCGACAATGATCCCAATCACAGCAGCCTTCCGCGCCAGCCCGAAGCCATGGCGCAGGGCCCGCACCGACTGGCGCGTGGCAAGGCCTTCTATGCGGCCGCACAGGACGCCGCCAAACAGGCCGGTGTGCGCTTTGGCTGGAGCTGCGCGCTGGTCCCCGATGTCGGCCACGACAATGGCGGCATGGCCCCTTATGCCGTCCGCCTGCTGCGCGCCAATGGAACCAAGGGGGGAGCGCTGCCCACCGGCGGCGAATGCATACCGCAGGCAAAAATCCCGCGCTGAAACATTTTCGCAATATTCAGCTTTGCGAAAGCCGGCGCGTGCGATTCTTCGACCATTCTCTGGTGAAAGGCCCAGCCTTAAATGCCGATGTTCCCTCGCCCGATGCTGTTGCTGCTTGCTGCCACGCTGGCCGGCTGCTCCTACCCCAACTATGCCTCGGGTGTCGCGCCCAGCTATCACAGCGGCTATCAGCCGGTGATGGGCGGCTATGCGACCGACTGGCCTGCCCAGCCCGGCGCGCAATGGGACCCGGAAGATGTGGCCGGTATCGAGGTGTTCCGCGAACCTCTGAACCAATATGGCCGCTGGTTGCAATCGCCGCGGTGGGGCGTGGTGTTCGTGCCCAATGCCCCCAATGGCTGGCGCCCCTATCAGAATGGGCAATGGCTGGAAAACCGCTTCTGGCTGTCGGCCGATCCCTGGGGCTGGGCCACCGATCATTATGGCCGCTGGGGATTTGATGAAGCCGTGGGCTGGGTTTGGGTGCCCGATGTGACTTGGGGGCCAAGCTGGGTCGCCTGGCGCGAGGCCGATGATGTCCTGGGCTGGGCGCCGATCCCGCCGCGCGTTTCCTGGAGCGTGGGTTTCGGATTCGGTTCCGGCTTTGGCTATGATAATTTCAGCAGTTGGTACGGCCCTTCATGGGTTTGGGTGCCGCGCGGCAATCTTTATGCGCGCGGCTTTGGCGGCCGCATCTATCCGTGGAACACCGGCATCAATTATTGGGGCCGCAGCCGCTGGCAGCACGCGCCCTATTGGGGCTGGAACCAGCCGTGGGACCGCGGCTGGGGCTGGCGCGCGCCGAACCGCGGTTACGGTGGCCAAAACTGGAGTTATCAGAACCGGGGCAACCAGACCTGGAACAGCAACCGCAACGATGGCCGCTGGGACAACAACCGCGGCTGGAATGATCCACGGAGAGGTCAGCAAGGTTGGGGCCAGCCCGGCAGAGTGCGTGATCGCATCGGCCGCGACATGACCGGCCAGCCGAGGGGCGACCAGAACGGCAAATGGAACAGCAATGCGCCGCCGCGCCAGAACGGCAATGGCGGCTGGAATCGGAGCCAGCGCGGCGACGGGCAGCCGGGCAACTGGAACAAAGGCACCGGCCAGCCGCCGGTTGGTGGCTGGAACGGCAACCGACCGCCACGCCGTGCCGATGCCAATCCCAATGCCGGCGGTGTTCCCGGTGGCGGCTGGCGGGGCCGGGCTGGTCAAAGCGGTGTGTCCAATCGTGTCGTCGGCGACATGACACAGCCACCACGCGGCAGTTGGCAGGCACCGCAGCAACAGGCGCAAGCCCAGCCGCAGTACCGCCCGCAACCGCAGCCGCAGCCCCGCTCTGACTGTGGCCGGCCAGAGCGTGGTAATGATCGGGGCAATGACGGCGGCGGCTGGCGCGGCCGCAACGATGGCGGCCAGCAGACGCGCGGCAACGGACCGCGTTCCGGCAACAACAGAAACGAACAGCCGCAGTAACGCCTAGCGTTCGCTCCACCAGGTAAAGGCCGCCCGCTGCTGTTCGGAAACGAAGGCGCGGGCGGCTGGCCCGGTCCAATCGGCGGGCGCATCACGGCGGCCAACCCACCAGCCCTGGCCCGGCAGCCGATCGGATTCGCGCACCACCAGCACCGCCAGTTCGGGCTCACCTACGGCGCGGCCAGCCTCGTCAATGGCATCAAGCAGCCGGCACAGGCTGCGCATCTTGGGGCGCGAGAAGCGGTAGCCCAGCGCCAGAAGCATTTCGGAATAAGACAGATCGCGCCCGGCCCGCGCCGCCGCAATCAGCAGTGCCTTGATTTCGGGCAGATCGGCCGGCGTCACCATGGCGCCTGTCTGCCACGCGGCTGCGGGATTGGCCACCGGCCGGTGGGGGCACCGGCCGGCGGCTCCCCAACTCAACGGTGCGGCGGTTCCGGCGGCGGTGCGGGCGGCGCAGGCGGAGCGGGCGGCGCGGGCGGGGCCGGCGGCACTGGCGCCGTGCTGTCGGTTGGGGTTTCTGGCGCTGGCGGCGGCTTGCGCGGTTGGGCCAGGGCCGGCCCGGCAAGGGATAACAGCAAGGGGGCCAGCATCAGGCCATGAGCGGTCTTCATTTTGCAACTCCTTGACGTTTTTACAGTCTGTCGTTGCCCCGCCCCTCTTGATTGGTCTGGCCGGCACCGCTTTCGGGGGGCAGTGGTGCCGGCCAGTGACGGCAAATTGCGCCGCCAACATGAACCTCAGCTTTCAGCTTGGCCGCCACCGGGACGGGCCGTAGGCGCAAGCGGACGAAGCGTTCACCGCCGCCCTTCCGCGCCTTCGAATGCCCCTCCCGGATCAGGTCACGGCGGATGACAGCATGGCTTCACCCTGCTAACGCACAGGCCATGACCGTATATCTGCACGAAGGTGATCTTCCCGCCGGCATCCTCGCGCCCGGCCCGGTGGCCGTGGACAGCGAGACCATGGGCCTCAACCCGCACCGCGACCGGTTGTGCCTGCTGCAGATCAGCGATGGCCACGGCGATGAACATCTCGTGCGCTTTGCCCCCGGCCAGTATGATGCGCCCAATCTGAAGGCGGTGCTGGCTGATCCCGAACGCCTGAAACTGATGCACTTCGCCCGGTTCGACGTGGCGGTGGTTCACCAGTTCCTGGGCGTCTGGGCCACCCCGGTGTTCTGCACCAAGATCGCTTCGAAACTGGTGCGCACCTACACTGATCGCCATGGTCTCAAGGATCTGCTCAAGGAAACGCTGGGGGTGGAAATCTCCAAGCAGCAGCAGTCCAGCGACTGGGGCGCCGCCGAGCTTTCGGATGCGCAGAAGGAATATGCCGCCAGCGATGTGCGTTACCTGCACCGCGCCCATGACGTGCTGGAACGCCGCCTCGCCCGCGAAGGCCGCACCCACATTGCACAGGCCTGTTTCGATTTCCTCGCCACCCGCGCCGAACTCGATCTGGTCGGCTGGGCCGAACAGGATATCTTCGCCCACCTGTGAGCCGCTTGTCGAAAGCCTGAACCACCGTGGCCACCACGCCTGTCCCGATCAGCCGCCCGCTTTCGCCCCCGGCACTTTCACGCCGCCAACAGGCAGCGCTGCCGGGCAGTGGCCATGATCGGCGCATGACCGTGCTGAAATGGGCCTTGCCGGCGGCGGCCTTCCTGATCGGCATGACCATCCTGATCTGGCCGCTGATGGGCGTGCAGGAATTCTCCTTCCTGCTGGCGAAAGACCAGGTGGCAGTGTCGCGGGAACGCCTGCGCGTGAACCGCGCCGAATACCGCGGCAAGACCGCCGCCGGCGAAGCCTTCTCCATCTCGGCCGGCAGCGCCGTTCAGCGCACCAGCGCCGAGCCGGTGGTGGTGCTCACCACACTCGCCGCCCGGCTGGAGGGCAAGGATGGCCCGGCCACGGTCTCCGCCCCGTCGGGCCGCTATTTCATCGATGAAGACCGGCTGGAAGTGGCCGGCCCGGTGAAGCTGCGATCCGATGGCGGCTACACGCTGGATGCCGAGACCGTGGCCATCGATCTGAAGCGCCGCACCGTGAAAACCGATGCGCCGGTTTCCGGCCGGCTGCCGGTGGGCACATTCCGCAGCAACCGCATGACCGGCGATCTGGCCGGCAACCGCGTCAGCCTGATCGGCAATGTCCACTTGCGCATCAACCAGCGCGGCGGCAGAGGATGAATATGCGCGCCCTGATCGTTATTGCCCTGCTCGCCGCCAGCCCGGCTGCGGCCCAACGCTTTGACAGCAACGCCCCCATCGATGTCGATGCCGGCCGCATCGATATTGCCGATGATGCCAATGAAGCGATCTTCTCCGGCGCGGTGGTGATCCGCCAGGGCAGCATGACGCTGAACGCCGATCGCGTGCGCATCAGCTACAGCAAGGACAATGCGGGCAGCCCGCAGGTGCAGCGGCTGGACGCGCTGGGCAGTGTGCGGCTGCGGCAGGACACGATGCGCGCCACGTCAAACAGCGGCGTGTACGACGTCAATCGCAAGCTGGTGACGCTGATCGGCAATGTGAAGCTGGATCGCGGCACCGATCATCTCGAAGGCACCCGCGTGGTGTGGAACCTCGCCACCCGCACCACCAGCTTCGACGCGCGCACCGCCAGCAACCCCGGCGGCCGCGTGACCGGCCGCTTCACCGTTCCGCAGAAGAAGCAGCCCTAACCCGCTCGATTGCGGCGCGCACCAATTCGGGGCGCTCCAGCGGCAGGAAGTGGGTGGTGCCGGGGAGACGTTCGGCACTGATGCACTGTGGGTGCGCCGCAAACGCCGCCAGTTCGACATCGCGCACGGTTGATCCATGCGCTCCGGCCAGCAGGACGAACGGGCAGCGCACGGCGCCCAGCGCCGGTTCGACATTGGGCGACACGGCGCGGAAAGTTGCCGATTCAAATGCCGGGGCGCAGGCCAGTTCCACGCCTTCATCTGTCTCCAGCAATCCGCCGGCCAGATAGGCATCAAGATCGGCATCGCTCCACGTCTTGAACACGCCGCGGCCATGGTAGGCCGCGCGGGCATCGGCGCGACTGGGGAACATCCCGCGCCGCCGTGCGGCCTGATCGGCCATCGGATTGGGGATGATGGCGCCCGCCCGCACCTCGCGCGCCACATCGAACGGCAGCATGGGTGGATCGAGCAGCATCAGCCCCGCGACACGGTCAGGGCGCAGGCTTGCGGCCAGCAACGAGACGGTCGCACCCATGGAATGGCCAGCCAGTATCCAGGCGCTGCCGCTGTCGATCACATCCAGCAGGTGCGTGAGATCGAGCGCGAAGTCATCCCAGCTCTTGAGGTGCCCCGGATCCCGGTCCAACCCGGTGAAGCCGTGCCCGCGCGCATCGCTTATGGTGATGGCAAAGCGATCCGCCAGCGGCGCCAGCACGGCCTCGTAAAGCTGCGCGTTCATGCCGGTGGCGTGGGCGAAGTGCAGGTGTGGGCCAGCGCCCGCCTGCAATGCTGATACCGGCCCAGCCGGGGTGGAGATGGTGAGGCGGTTCATCTGCCCTCGATAGCAGGGCCAAGGGCTTCAGCCAGTGCGCCCTTTTGTCAGCCACCTGGCCAGAATGGCGCTGTTCTTCGCTTGGTTGGCCGGGTCGCGCGCATCAGGCGCAGTCATGATGGCGGTATCAAGCAGCGTATCGATGGGGCTGGGTGGCCTTGATTCGGGCAGGACGGCGCAGAGTTTCACGATCATCGCTCGGGCCATTGCCGCATTGCCGTGCATCAACGCCATGATATCGGTCACATCAACATCTGCGCCGTCGTGCCAGCAGTCGAAATCCGTCACCATGGCGACCAGCGCGTAGGGCAACTCCGCCTCGCGCGTCAGTTTGGCTTCCGGCATCGCCGTCATGCCCACCAGGTCGCAGCCCCAGCTTTGATGCAGCCGGCTTTCGGCGCGGGTGGAAAAGGCCGGGCCTTCCATCGCCAGATAGGTGGCACCTCGATGCACCGTGCCGCCAACCGCCGCCACCGCATCGGCCGCCAGCGCGGAAAGCCGCGGGCAGACCGGATCGGCCATCGGCACATGCGCCACCAGGCCGGTTTCGAAGAAGGTGGAGGGCCGGCCCTTGGTCCGATCGATGAACTGATCCACCACCACGAAATCGCCCGGTGCCATGCCAGCATTCAGCGAGCCGACCGCCGACACCGCCAGCACATCGGTGCAGCCCAGCCGCTTCAGTGCATCGATATTGGCGCGCACGTTCAATTTATGCGGCGGAATGCAGTGGCCACGGCCGTGGCGAGGCAGGAAACACACGTCGATGCCGGCAATGCGGCCGGTCAGGATCTCATCAGATAGTTCGCCCCAAGGCGACACCACGCTGACCCAGCGCGCATCCTCCAACCCGTCTATGGCGTAGAGGCCGGAGCCGCCGATGATCCCGATCTTCCAGTTCAAAGGCTCGCCCGCCGCCCATCGATGGCCCAGCGCTCCAGCCCGCCATTCTCATCCGCCACGAAGAAGGCATCGTGCAACGCGACGGTGGGATCGACATGGCCCGGCTGCAGCCAAACCAGACCGCCCTCCCCCAATCCGCCGGGCGGCACGATCGCGCCATGTTCATCGCCCATGGGCTTGTAAGCGCTGCCCGCCGGCTGCACGACGCGGCTGACTGGGCCATTGGAATGCAGCGCCTTGTGCCCGGCATCGCAGGTCACGTGGCTCGCGTGATTGGCCGAAACCACGGACGCGGCCAGAAACAGCGCCGGGGCAAACGGCAGATCACCCAGATTGCCATATTCCACGTCCATCACCGCATAGCTGCCGGGCTGCAACTCGGTATAGACGCCCGCCGCCAGGTCCATACGCGCCGTGCCGGTGCCGCCGCCAGTCACCTGCGCTGGTGCCAGCCCGGCCGCCTCCAACTCAGCCAACAGCACGCGCAGCCGCGCTGTCCATTCGGCATGCGCCGCCGCGCGTGGGTCCGGCAACATATGCTGATGATGCCCGCAGTACGCTTGGATGCCGGCATAGTTGAGGCCCTTGGCTCCATCGATCAGTGCCGCCAGCGCCGCCGCTAGCTCCGGCGCCACCCCGGCACGCGCCATGCCAGGATCAACATCCACATAGGCATCCAGCACCACGCCTGCAGCCAGTGCGGACGTGGCAGCTTCCGCCACTTGCGCCACACTGTCGATCACCGCGCCCACCCGCGCCACCCGCGCCAGCACCGCCAGCCGCAGCCAGCCCCACGGCGGCACCGGCGCTGTCACCAGCACATCGGGGATGCCGCCATGCACAAAAGCTTCCGCTTCGCCCACCGTCTGGCAGCACAGGCCCACTGCGCCCTGCCGCACCTGTTCTAGGCCCATCGCACTGCACTTGTGCATCTTGCCATGCGCGCGCAGCCGCACGCCCTTGGCGGTGCAGGCCGCCTGCATGGCCGCCAGATTGTCCATCATCACCGCGCGCCGCACCACCAGCGCCGGCGTGATCGGCGGCTTCACCTTGGCCAGGAAATCATCTCTGCTCTGCATGGTGGCCGTCTTGCCGTGCGCCGGTGTTTAAGTCAAAAGCCCTCACGATCGGGGCCACATTACGGAGTTTCCATGTCAGTCCAAGCTGCTGTTCAACCAACGGCGATCATCACTGGCGCTTCTTCTGGCGTGGGCCTGTGGGCTGCCAAGTCCTTGGCGGATCGGGGTTGGCTGGTTATCATGGCATGCCGCGATCTGGCCAAGGCGGACGCCGCAGCCGCTGAGGTTGGCATCCCCGCCGATTCGCGCGGGATCCTGCATATCGATCTGGGCGATCAGGCCAGCGTGCGCCGCTTCGCCGATGAATTTCACGGCCTTGGCCTGCCGCTTGATGCGCTGCTGCTGAACGCCGCCGTCTACCTGCCGCGCCTCGAAGCGCCGATGCGTTCACCCGAAGGCTATGAAATCAGCGTTGCCACCAATTATTTCGGCCATTTCCTGCTGGCCCACCTGCTGCTTGATGATCTGAAAAAGGCCAAGGGCCGCCTGCCCTCGCCGCCGCGCCTGATCACGCTGGGCACGGTGACGGCCAACAGCGAGGAATTCGGCGGCAAGGTGCCGATCCCGGCGCCCGCCGAGCTGGGCGATCTCGCCGGACTGGAAGCCGGTTTCAAGGCGCCCATCGCCATGATCGACGGCAAGCCGTTCAAACCCGGCAAAGCCTATAAAGACAGCAAGCTTGCCTGCATGATCATGAGCCGCGAGTTCCACAAGCGCTGGGCCGATACCGGCATCGTGTTCAACACGCTATATCCCGGTTGCGTCGCTGATACCGCGCTGTTCCGCGACACGCCGCAAGCCTTCCGTACGATCTTCCCCTGGTTCCAGAAGAACATCACCAAGGGCTATGTGAGCCAGCCGCTGGCGGGGGACCGAACTGCGCAGGTGATCGCCGAACCCGCCTTCGCCAGCCAATCCGGCGTGCACTGGAGCTGGGGCAACCGCCAGAAGGAAGGCCGCATGCCGTTCGCGCAGCCGCTTTCGGCGCGCGGCACCAACGAAGCGCGCAACGAACGGCTGTGGGACCTGACATTGAAGGCGGTGGGGCTGGCCTGAGCCGGCCCTTCACCCTTCTTTCGTCTCGCCCGGCTCGGGCATGAGCCCGTAACGCGCCACCAGTTTCCAAACATGCGGCGGGATCATGTTCTTCATCATGCCCGGCGCTTCGCGGCGCAGGTGCAGGATGGTCTCGATCGCCTTCATCTCCACCCGGGTGCGGGCAAACTCCTTGCCCTTGGGGCCGACCAGCGGCATCAATTTGCCCACGATAGGCCGCACCCATTTCGGCATGCGGCGCAATGGGAGCCCGCCGGCGGCGCGTTCGGTGTTGGCCATGAAGCCCTTTACTGGCCCGGCACGCTTGCTGCCGTCCGGCTTGCCATTGTCGTCAGGCTCGGCCAGCGCCACTCCGTCCCCCAACAGGCCGAGCAGTTCGGCGCCGCGATCATTGCGGATCAGCAGCCATTGTTCGCCGGTGCCGCCCATATAGCCCACGGTGATATCCGCCAGGCTGTTGGTGTAATCCACGCAGGTGCGGCAGGTGAGCGGGAAGAAATCCGGCCGCAGATCAGACAACGGCAGCATCAGGAACGGCACTTCGCGTTTGCTGCCGTTATCGAACCGCAGCTCCACGTGATAATTCGCCTTGAATTCCAGATAGGTGATGCTGTCCGGCTTGTCAGACAGCAGTGCCAGGAATTCATGGAAATTCTCGGTCGTCGTGTTGTCGCTGCACGGCGTGCCGATCACGTAAATGCGCTCAAACCCCAGCTTGGCCTCCAGCCGGCGCAGCGCGTGGATCTGGCAGGGGATGCCGATGATGCCGATGCGCTTGAAGCCTGCGGCGCGGGCCGGTTCCAGCAGCGCCAGCAGCGGCGCATAGCCCATCCGCATGCCGCGCACCTGGGCCATGGCTTCGGCCTTGGTCACCATCACGGGGCGCGGCTTCCACTTGTCATCCGGGTCGGGCGCCATGGTGAGGATGGCTTCGACCGCGCCGGTCTCCAGCAGCCGCTCGCCAAGCCGGCTGGTGATGCCGGTCCACTGCGCGCCCTCGCTCGGCTGTTTCAGCCGGGCTTTCGCCATGCGCTGGAACGGCCCGAAGAACAGCTCATCGGGGCGCGATTCATCGCGGGCGCGGCCATGCACGGCGGCTTCCATCGCGGCATAATCCGGCTTGATGAACTGGCAGGCGGTGCCGCAATCCGTGGGGGTGGACGTGCGCGACACACCGCAATCGGTGCACAGCCCGCGCGGGGCAGCGGGCGCAAATTCAGGCGCGATCAGGCCGGTTTCAGTCACTTGTATCCCCACGATCATCGGCACCCCTGCCTGTTCGGCTGTTAGCGCCTGAAAGCTCACATCCGCAACATCACATTCTCAGCGGTGCTGCATAGCCCGTCAATTCCAGATAGCCACGGCCGCCCGGCACGGTGACAGCGCCTTCCCAATAGACCGGCCCGCCGCTCATCCGGCTGTCCAGTTCCTGATCCGCCATCATCGGCGTGACGGGCAACGCGCGCCATTTGCCCCCAACCCGCAGCGCCACCAAGGGCTGCACCGGCCAGCGCGCCTTGCTGCTCGGGGATTGCCACCAGCCGCCGGCCTGCCAGCGCACATCCTCCGGCTTGAGCACGCTCAACACACCACTCTTGCTGCGGTGACTGCCGCCGGCCCACAGCGCCGCGCCAGCCTTGTCACGCATCCGAAACAGCGTGACGGCGCTGCCATCATCCATGTTGAGGCCCAGCCAGTCCCAGCCCACGGCGCGGGCGTTCATCAGCGTGCTCGACCATTCGCGATCCAGCCACGCCGTACCGCTCACCGTCTGCCCGTCCAGCCAACCCGAAACGGCAAGATGTGGCCAGCTGTAATAATGGCTGGCCTCGCCCACGCCCGGCCCCTTGCGGCTGAACCCGCCCTCACCTTGCAGGATCACGGGTTGAGTTGGCGTGAAGGCCAGATCGAAAGCGAAGCCATCCCCGGCCAGTTTCGCATGCAATTTGCCATCCTTGCCGCGCCACAGACGCCAATCGTCGAGCGTCACATCCACGTCGCCCACGCGCGCATTGGCGAGGCCAAAGCCGGCGCGGGCAATGCGGGCAGCGTGGCGCAGCTTGCCGTGCGCCGGATCAGCGAGCGCCGCATGGGCAAAGACCACCTGGCGCGGCACAAAGGCCGAAGGGTTTGCCGTGTCGATATCCGGCCGCGTGCGGAAGAAGGTGATCTGGAAGCCCTTCTTCCCCTGCGGCGTGTTCAGCCAGCCGGTGACATACCACCATTCGGTGCGGAAATCGGGATGCGCGCCGTGATCGGTCGGAAAGCGCAGCGGCACGCCTGGCCGCACCGGCGCGAACGTCGCCGCCAGCAACAATGGCGCCAGCAGAAGGAGCAGGAACCGCATCACCAATCCGCCCGCACTGCCAGCAAGGCGCGCTTGCCGAGCGCCCGCCGCCCCGCCACCACCGCCGTGCCGCCCGCGCAGGCCACAAGGGCCGCCACCAGCCCGGCCAGCAGCGGCCACGGCAGCGCCAGATCCATCGTCCAGTGGAAGCTCTGCGGGTTGACGACGCGCACCAGCACCAGCGCCATCACCAACCCCAGCGACAGGCCGGAAAGCGCCCCGATCAGGCCCAACCCGGCGCCTTCCAGCCCCAGCATCTTCAAGATCTGGCGGCGCGGCACGCCCACATGGCGCAGCATGCCGAACTCGCGCATCCGCGCCAGCACCTGCGCCGAAAAACTCGTCGCCACCCCGATCAGGCCGATGATGATGGCAATGGCTTCCAGCGCATAGGTAACGGCGAAACTGCGATCGAAAATGGTCAGCGCCACGGCCCGCATATCCGAAGGGCGGCCGAACTGCGCCTGGCCCTGCACGGCCACCGGCAGCGCCGCTTGCAAGACCTCCTGCACCGCGCGCGCGTCGGCGCCGGGTTTCAGATCGAAGGCGGCTTCCGTCGCGGTGGCATCGCCAGTGAAGCGGCGATAGTCCTCAAGCGGCACGACAATTGCCCCCCATTGCCGGGCATAATCGCGCCAGGTGCCGGCCACGAACAGCCGGCGCGGCACCCCGCCGATCACCAGTTCATGCACCTCGCCCTGCCGCCAGCCATAAAGCCAGGCCAGCGGCTCCGAAATCAGCGCGCGGGTGGTGCCGGCCGGCGTTGGCGCATCCGTTTCGGCAATCAAGGGCACCGATGAATGGCCGCCCTGCGCCATCACCGCCACCGCCGGCCGCGCCGGATCGATCCGCACCGAAATCACCCGCTGGAACTGCACATGCGCCAGCCCCGGCACCGCCGCCAGCCGCGCCTGCGCTTGGGGGTCCAGCCCGCCCGCCTCCGCACCTTCCAGATGCAGGTAGAGATCAGACGGCAGCACCGCCACCAGCCAATCATCCACGCTCTGCCGGAAGCTCGCGACCATCACCGCCATCGCCACCATCAGCGCGGTGGACGCCACAATCCCGGACAACGCCAGCCCGGCGGCCTGCGGCACACCCCACAGCCGCCGCACCGCCAGATCGAGCGGCAACCATTTGGCTCCCCGCCGGGCCAGCGGTGCCAGCAACAGCCGCGCCAGCGCCGGCATCAACGCCACGCCCCCGGCCAACAGCAAGGCCATCGCGGCATAGCCGAGCAACGGCAGCCCAAAGATCGGCGGCCCCAGCGCCGCCAATCCACCCGCCGCCAGCAGGGCAAGGCTGGGCCAGGCGCGCGGGGCCTTGGCTGGATCGGGGGCATCGCCCAGCCCCTTCAACGCCTGCGCCGGGGCGGTGCGCGCCGCCGCCAATGCCGGCGAAACGCTACCGGCCAGTGCCGTCGCCAGGCCCAGCCCGCCAAACAGCAGCGCCGCCGGCACATCAAAGCCCAGCCGGGCCTGCGTTCGGCTGAAATAGCCGCCGCCCAGATCCCCGCCGAACTGCTCCACAACCAGGGTCGCCAGCCCATAACCCAGCACCACGCCCAACACTGCGCCCGCCAGCCCCAGCAGCAACCCCTCGGCCAGCAACTGCCGCACCAACCCCGCCCGCGGCAGACCCAAGACGCTCAGCAGCGCAAACTGCGGCCGCCGCCGCGCCACGCTCAAGGCTTGGGCTGACCACACCAGGAACCCGCCGGTGAGCAGTGCCACCAACGCCAGCATGCCCAGGTTCACGCGATAGGCCCGGCTCAGCGCATCGGCGCGGCTCGCCTCGGCCTCCGGCGTTGCCAGCACGGCATCGGCGGGCAACACCGCCTGCAGCGCCGCGCGCGCGCCGGCGCCGTCCGCCAGTTTCAGATCAAGCCGGTGCAGGCGCCCCATCTGGCCAAAGCGCCACTGTGCCTCCGAAATGTCGATCACCGCGATCTGGGCGTCATCGCCCGCTGCCGCCAGCCGGCCCATCACGGTGAAGCGTGCCTGACGCCCGGCCGCCGTGAACGTGAAGGCGTCGCCCGGCTGTAACCCGGTGGCACGCTGCAACGCCGGCGAAAGCCAAACGGCATCGCCTTGCCACGCCGGGCGGCTGCCCACGCCCGATTGGCCCGCGCGCGACAGGCCCACGAGCCCCGGCGTCACACTTATCGCCCGCAGCGGATCAAGCCCGATCAGCGTGAAGCGGCCGCCTTTTGCACTCGATCCCGGCCGCGCCAGCTTGCCCCAACTGGCGGTCAATTCCACTACCGGGCTGATCGCCTGCACTGCGGGCAACCGCGCCAGCTTGGGATAAAGCCCCTCATCCAGCCCAGCCGCTGATCGTGCCCGCACCGCCACATCGGCCCGGCCCTGCACGCTCGCCACCGCGCGGCCGAAACTGGCCAGCGCCGCACTGTTCACCATGTGCACCGCAAAGCCCAACGCCACGCCCACCGCAATCGCCAGCACGGCCAGGCCCATCCGCACCGGATGCGCGCGCCATTCGCCGGAAAGAATCCAGAGCGTTGGCAGCCAGCGGGTTGGCACCCAGTTTTGCATCAAGCCGGAACGAGGCCGCTGGCCGAAAGCCGCAACACGCGATCGGCTGCCGCCGCCACCATCTCGCTGTGGGTGACGATCAGCACCGCCGCTTGGCGATCACGCGCCTGCGCCAACAGCAAATCGAGGATACGGCTTGCGGTTTCGGGATCGAGATTGCCGGTTGGTTCATCGGCGAGCACCAGCCCGGGCCGATGAACCAGCGCGCGCGCGATGGCCACCCGCTGCAACTCCCCGCCCGACAGCACCGCCGGCCAATCGCCCCCGCGCCCGGCCAGGCCCACTTCAGCCAGCGTCGCCTCGGCTCGGGCCAGCGCATCAGCCGCACTCATCCCCGCCAGCAGACAGGGCAACGCCACGTTGCGCGCCAGCGAGAGGTGCGGCAGCACATGGAAGGCCTGAAACACGAAACCCAGCGCCGACGCGCGCAGCTTCGCCCGTTCGGGTTCAGTGAGCGCGGCAACGTTGCGGCCACCAATCAGCACCTCGCCGGCATCGGCTGCATCCAGCCCGGCAATAACGTTCAGCAGGGTGGATTTTCCCACCCCGGATTCGCCGGTAATCGCCACCACTTCGCCCGGCGCCAGGGCGATATTCACCCCCGAAAACAGGCTGCGCCGCCCGCCACCGGCCAGCGGCACGGCGCGGGCAAGTCCGGTGGCTGCCAAAACATAGGTAGCCACCGCCGGGCCGGCGGAGGGAGTGTTGGTTCGCATCGGAAGGGCTTTAACCCAGATGCCTGCGATTGTTAGCCGGGTGTGGCGACGTGCCCTGCCACGGCGACCACCTCACGCCTACTTGGTGAACAGATTTTCCGGGTGACGCATCGCCTTGAATTCCAGCGCGTTGCCGGCCGGATCAAACAGGAAGAACGTGCCCTGCTCACCCGGTTTGCCGGCAAAGCGCACATGCGGTTCCATTTCAAAGGCCAGGCCGGCGTGGCGAATGCGGTTGCCCAGCGCTTCCCAGCCGGCCCAATCCATCACCAGGCCGAAATGCGGCACGGGCACGCTGTCACCATCAACCGGGTTGCGGTGGATCGCCGATTTCGGCGCCTTGTGCACCACCAACTGGTGGCCGTGGAAATCGAAATCGATCCAGGTTTCCGAAGACCGGCCTTCGGGGCAGCCCAGCACGGCCCCATAGAATTGGCGGGCAGCCGCAAGATCATCAACCGGGATAGCAAGGTGGAAGGGGTTCAAGGCGTTTCTCTATTCAAAGCGGCAAGCTGGTGGGCGCGGGCTAGCACCTTGCGGCTGGCCAAAGCAATCGGGCCGCCATCGGTGGCCAGCAAGGGGTGATCGGCGGGCAACGGCGCCGGCTCGGGGCAATCGATCGGCCCCAAAACCGTCACCTCGCCATAATGGTCAGGCCGCAGCAACCAGTTCATCACCGCCAACAGCCGGGTGGAGACTTCCAGCGCCTCCATCGACGCGGCCAGTCGCGGCTGCGGCGGCAATTCCTCGCGCCACAGCCGGCCCGGCCCGTCAAACCAGCGACGGGCGGCTTCAGAAACGGCGATGGTATCGCGATACAGCGCATCAAGATGATCGCGCAGCGGCACCACGCGCCGTGATATACGCCCTCTTGAAACCGCACCAACGCTGCCCAAATTGACATTGCCGACGCTGCCAGATGGGGCGTCGGCGCCTCCCGGCCCATGGTGGGCGGGATCAACGGCATCTTTGCTTGAAGAGGATTTTGCCATGCGTGGATTTGATATCTCTCCCTTGCTGCGTTCGTCCATCGGATTCGAGAATCTCAACCGATTGGTGGAACTGGCCGGGCGCGTCGAACCCGGCGACGCCTACCCCCCGTACAATATCGAAAAGCTGGGCGACGGCGCCTATCGCATCCAGATGGCGGTGGCCGGTTTCGGCCGCCATGAACTGGACATCACGGTGCAGGAAAACATGCTGATCGTCACCGGCCAGGCCGTGCCGGAAGCCGATGTAAAGGAACGCCTGTTCCTGCACCGCGGCATCGCCAAGCGCGCCTTTGAACGCCGTTTCCAGCTGGCCGACACCATTAAGGTGACCGGCGCCGGCTTCGAGAATGGCCTGCTCAATATCGAGCTGGTGCGCGAGATTCCGGAGCACAAGAAGCCACGCAGGGTGGAAATCTCTGCTGCCGTGGATGCGCTGCCGGTAACGGACGAAACCCGCCTCGCTGCGGAATAATCAGCCCCTCAGCACCTTCCGGCGCTCGACGCGGAACCGTTTCAGTTCCTCGGCGGGCGCCGGCCAGTCCGGATCGGCCCTGGCGGCGGCAGCGTAATCGTCCATCGCTTCCTTCAGCCGGCCGGCCACTTCCAGCGCCTGCGCCCGGGCGAAATAGGCCCGGGCCGGCTCCTTCGGGCCGATCTCGATGCCGTGGCTGATCAATGCCACCGCTTCGGCTTCGCGGCCGGGCTGGCGGGCCAGCACAACGCCCTTGTTGATCCAAGCTTCAGCAAGGCCCGGCGCAGAGCGGATGGCCAGATCGAAATCAGCCTCCGCCTTGTCCAGCTTGCCGGCCCGCAGCAGGGCGATGCCGCGGTTCATCAGCATGGCGAGGCGCTGCGGCGCCGGCAGACCGGGCTGGCGGATGGCTCTGTCGCAGCGGACAAGCTGGGTGCGGCCAGGCCGGTGGGCTTCGGCGGCTGAACGGCAAGGCTCGTCACTGGCGGACACCTCCTGCGCACGCAGCGGTGCTGCTGCCAGGCAGAGCAGGATCAGCAGCCGGCGCACCGGATTCCTCCGTCAGGCAATGATGTCGGGGATCAACAGATCCTCGAGCATGGTGATTTCGTCCTTCAGCAACAGTTTCTTTTTCTTGAAGCGCTGCAACTGGATCATATCGGGCATGGGCAAAAGGCGCAGGGCCTCGATCGCGGCATCAAGGTCGCGATGATCCTGCTTCAGCATCTCGATCCGGTCGCGGATCTCGACTTCATCCACCCTGAACGCTCCTCCACGGCCGCGCCTGCAACAGCGCCGCTGTCTCCCTGCGTTAACCGCTCTTCATGTCGGCCGGCAAGGGGCAGGCGCGCCTTGCCGCGAAATCATGCCAAACCGGCGGTGAATCGCCACAGGGGTCATGGACAGGGCAGCGGGAACGTGATGCACTCTGTCATCCCGCTGCCAGACATTGCTGGCAGGGGATGCAAAAAGGGAATGTGCCAATGGCCACTGCCCACCGGGAACAGTTGATTGCCCGTCATGCCAGGCTGGATGCCAGCCTAACCGCCGAATTGAAGCGGCCCCTGCCCGATCCGACGACCTTGCGCCGGTTGAAGCGGGAAAAACTCAAGCTCAAGGATGAGATCGGCACCAGCCACTGAAGACTGGGCAATGATGGCATAACATCGGCCGCGCCCCGGATCTTGCACCGGGGCCGCGGCCTTTTTTCTTACTCGTCGCGGCTCACCTTCTCATCACGTTCGTGCCGTTCCTGGGCATCGATCGTCATGGTGGCAATCGGGCGGGCTTCCAGCCGCTGCAAGCTGATCGGCTCCCCGGTCATTTCGCACCAGCCATAATCGCCGGTTTCGATGCGGCGCAGCGCGGCATCGATCTTGGAAATCAGCTTGCGCTGGCGATCGCGGGTGCGCAGTTCGATGCCCCAATCGGTTTCGCTGGCGGCACGATCGGTCAGATCGGGTTCGCGCAGTGGTTCGGCCTTCAGGGCTTCCAGCGTCGCTTCCGATTCTTTCAGAATCTCGTCTTTCCAGATCAGCAACTTCTTGCGGAAATACGCCAGCTGGCGCGGGTTCATGAACTCCTCGCCTGCGGTTGGACGATAGTCTGGCGGCAGATCATCACCGTCGGCTGGCACGATCAGCACCCCATCATCGTTGGTACTCGCCCCGGAAAACGCACCATATGATTCGCTCTTCATACCAACACCCCATAATCGGTGCCGGCCTGCCGCCCTTCACGGGACAACAGCCAGTCCCGAACCTCCGCCCCGCCAGACCCCTCCGGCAAGACCTCTCCCTCGGCGCCCCATAAACCTGTGAAGGCTCAGCGGCAAGCGGTGAAACGGGCCCAAAAAGACTGTCACGAAACTTTCGTTTACTGCGATTGCAGGGCATCCGCCCATGGGGACTGACTCAGCCCTTCAGCCCATCGATGCGGGACTGGATGGCGGCCAGTTCTTCCTTCAACTGGGCCACTTCATCGGCCGCGGGCGCCGGCTTCTCGCCGGATTTCTCCGCCGGCTTGCCGCCCGCTTCGCGCAGCAGGCCGCCGGTCATCATTTCGGTTGCGGCCTGGAACATCGCCAGATTCTGCCGCGCCAGTTGTTCAAACGGCTTCAGCGCGGCACTGCGGAACATCGCCTGATTCTCGGCAAAGGCCGCCATCGAGGCTTCGAGATAATGCGGAACCATCGATTGCATCGAATCGCCATAGAGCGCGATGATCTGGCGCAGGAACGACGTGGGCAGCATGGTCTGCCCCCCGGCTTCGCCTTCCATCACGATCTGGGTGAGGACGGATCGGGTGATCTCATCTCCGCTGCGGGCATCGAACACCTGGAAATCACGGCCATGGCGCGTCATTTCCGCCAGATGATCAAGCGTGATGTAACTTGAGGTTTCGGTGTTGTAGAGGCGCCGGTTGGCGTATTTCTTGATAATCACAGGCGCCTGGCTGGATGTGCCGGCCTTGGCGCCGGGGGAGGAAGAGGCATTGGCCATGAGAGCTCCCGAAATGAATTATCCATATTGGCCTAGCAAATGGCATGTTGCGGTGCAATGCCGCATCCCCACCCCATGACCCGCTCCCCCGGCCCTCACCCGCTCCCCATCTTCCTCGCCACGCTGCAGGCGGCCTGCGCCGATGATCCGGCGCGACTCGCCACGGCGCTGGCCGGCCTTGCCCGCTACCAGCAGGCCCCGCGCCCGGCCCCGCCGCCCAAGCGCCCGGAGATCGCCCGCATCGGCGAAGTTTCCCTGCGGGGCACGCCCGGCCCGCGCCCGGTCGTCATCGTGCCGTCGCTGATCAACCCGGCGCATGTGCTCGATTTGCCCGGCCGCAGCCTGATGGCGCACCTTGAATCGGCCGGCCTCAACCCACTGATCATCGATTGGGGCGACTCGCCGGAACCGCTTGGCCTTGCGTCGCTGGCCAACGAACGCCTCGCACCGCTTGTGGAGAAACTTGGCCAACCCGTTGCCATTTTAGGCTATTGCCTGGGCGGCACACTGGCGCTGGCAGTTGCGGCGCAAATACCGGTCACCCGCCTGGCACTGATCGCGACGCCGTGGCACTTCGCCGGTTATGGCGGCGGCCAACGCGCCGGGCTGGCGGAGTGGTGGGCCAGCGCGCAGCCGCTGGCGCAGACCATGGGGCAATTGCCGATCGATCTGCTGCAACCGGCCTTCTGGTCGCTCGATCCCGCCGGATTGGTGGCCAAATATGTGCGACTCGCCACGGCCAATGCCGATGATCTGGCTGATTTCGTGCGACTGGAAGATTGGGCCAACGGCGGCGCGCCACTCAGCTTGGCCGCCGTGCAGGATCTGGCCGCGCTGTACGCCAGCGGCCGGTGGGACGGCGTGGACGCCACCGCCATCGCCGCCCCCATCCTAGATGTCATCGCCGGCGCTGATCGCATCGTCCCACCGCAAGCGGCTGTGTCCGCGCTGGGCATCGGCACGGCACTGCAGCTCGATGCCGGCCATGTCGGCATGGTCGTCGGCCACCGCGCGCGCGGTTTGTCGTGGGAACCGCTAGCGGATTTCCTAGGCGGCGCGTGATGGTGCAGCGCAGCAAACCGGCCTAATCTACATCAAACGACTCTCACATCCAGGGGATCTCCATGACCAACATCGTCATCACCGCCGCCCGCCGCACTGCCGTGGGCAGCTTCATGGGCAGTTTCGGCAGCACCCCGGCGCATCTGCTCGGCAAGGCGGCGATTGAAGCGGCGCTGGCCGATGCCGGCGTGGCCCCCGGCGAAGTGAGCGAAGTGATTCTGGGCCAGGTGCTGACAGCAGCGCAGGGCCAAAACCCGGCGCGACAGGCCGCCATGGCCGCCGGCATCACGCTGGAAGCGCCGGCTTATGGGGTCAACCAGGTTTGCGGTTCCGGCCTGCGCGCCGTGGCGATGGCCGCCCAGGCGATTGCCAATGGTGATGCCGGCATCGTGGTTGCCGGCGGCCAGGAATCGATGAGCCTTTCCACCCATGCCCAGGCCCTGCGCTCGGGTCAGAAGATGGGTCACATGGAACTGGTTGATACCATGATCAAGGATGGCCTGTGGGATGCCTTCAACGGCTATCACATGGGAATCACCGCCGAAAACGTCGCGGAAATGTATCAGATCAGCCGCGCTGCGCAGGATGGTTTCGCCGTCGCCAGCCAGAACAAGGCCAGTGCCGCCCGCGCTGCCGGTCGCTTTGCCGCCGAGATCGCGCCGGTCACCATCAAGGGCCGCAAGGGCGACGTGGTGGTGGATACCGATGAATATATCCGCGATGGCGTGACGCTGGACAGCGTGTCGGGCCTGCGTGGCGCCTTCAAGAAAGACGGCACCGTCACGGCCGCCAACGCCAGCGGGCTCAACGACGGCGCCGCCGTGCTGGTGCTGATGAGCGCAGAAGAAGCCGTTCGCCGCGGCGCACCCATTTTGGCCCGCATCGCCGGTTTTGCCAGCGTGGGCGTCGATCCCGCCGTGATGGGCATCGGCCCGGTGCCCGCCAGCCGCAATGCTCTGGCCAAGGCCGGGTGGAGCGTGGCTGACCTCGATCTGGTCGAAGCCAACGAGGCGTTCGCGGCCCAGGCGCTGGCCGTGGGCCAGGAATTGGGCCTCGATCCCACCAAGCTCAACGTCAACGGCGGTGCCATCGCCATCGGCCACCCGATCGGCGCGTCGGGCGCCCGCGTGCTGGTGACGCTGCTGCACGAAATGGGCCGCCGTGATGCCAAGAAGGGCCTCGCCACGCTTTGCATCGGCGGTGGCATGGGGATCGCGCTCGCCGTCGAACGCTGAGCCCCATGTTGATCCGCGAAGCCACCCCCATCGAGCGGCTGTTTGCGGGCCATCGCCCCGAACATCCCAACGGGCGACTGCTGGTGCTGGGCCAGCCGCCGGAACGGATCGGGCTGGCGCTGGAAGGCTGGGAACATGTCGCCTGCGTGGCAGCGAGTGACGAGGAACTGCGCCCCGGCACCGTGCGCGCCGATCCGCATCACCTGCCCTTCCACGAAGCGCTGTTCGACAAGGTGCTGCTGTCGGCCCCGTTGATCCAGCCACGGCTGATGCTGCGCGAATTGTGGCGCGTGCTTTCGCCGGCTGGTCTCGCCGTGCTGATCGTGCGGGCGCGGCGGCCGTGGCATATCAAGGATATCGGCTGGCTGCGCGAACCGCTGCAACTGCGGCTGGATGAAGCCATGTTCGAAGTGCTGGACTGGCGAGTGGAGAGCCTGCCCGAACGCCACCACGTCGTGCTGGTGGCCAAGACCGATTGGCAGAAGCCGGTGCTGGTCGGCGCGGCCGATCCGGCGATGGTGCCCCGGCTGGTCAACTGATGGACGAAGCTGCTCTCGCCGCGGTTGTGCAGATGGTGCCGTTTGCCGCCCATCTTGATCTGACCATCAAGGAGTTGGGCCGGGATCGCGTTGTCGTCCACGCCCTGATCAAGCCCGAATATTGCGCCAGCGGCGGCACCGCCCACGGTGGTTTCCTGATGGCGCTGGCCGATTTCACCGGCGCGGTTGGCGCGTTCCAGGTGCTGCCCGAAGGCGCAAAAAGCACCACCACCATCGAGTCGAAGACCAACATGATGGGGGCAATTCCAGTGGGCAGCACATTGGTCGCCACCGCAACCCCGCTGCACGTAGGCCGGCGGACCAGCGTGTGGGTGACGCGGGTGGAGAGCGCCGAAGGCAAGCTGGCCAGCGTGACGACGCAAACGCAGATGGCGATCTAGAGCGACAGCTCTACGGTCACCACGTCGCCTTCGCCCACGCCTTCCTTCTTCCGCACCGCGGCCTTCACCGGCAGCAGATAGCCGCCCATATCTTTCGACGGGAATACCGACGTCGCCCAACTGGTGCCGCCCAGTGTCACCTTCACATACACCGATCCCCACGCCGCCGAGCGCCCGGGTGCCGCCGCCCGGATGCCAGCCGCCACATCGCCGGTGAAGGTGAGGAAATGCCAGCTCATCGGGGACGGCTTCCCGTCCGCCGACTTGCCCTTCCAGATCCACAACGGCCCGGTGAACGTCCATTCTCGGCCTGTGGGCACATCATGCCCCAGCTCTTCCCGCAGGAAGCGGATCAGTTCGGGATCAAGATCGTCGCCCACCGCCTCACGATAGCCTATCGGCGCAGGACGAACACTCCGGTATCCGCCAGCAGATTGGGCCAGGCCGCCACCTGCCGACCTGAGTGCAGGCCCGCGCGGCGCTCCACCGTCAGCCCCATCTCAACGGCCAGCGCTTCGAAATCGGCGATGGTGCAGAAATGGATATTGGGCGTTTCGTGCCAGCTCACCGGCAGGCTGCGGGTGACAGGCATGCGGCCAGACAGCGCCAGGCCCAGCCGCACCCGCCAATGGCCGAAATTGGGGAAGGACACGATGGCGCTGCGCCCGATGCGCACCAACTGCGCCAGCACATCCGCCGGCCGCTGCATCGCCTGCAACGTGTTCGAAAGGATCACCACATCGAACGCGGCATCGGGATAATCGGCCAGATCGGTATCGGCGTCCCCCTGAACGACGGCAAGGCCACGGCCCACGGCAGCGGCCACATCGCTCGCATCCAGTTCGATGCCACGGCCTTCCACGCCCTTGGTGTCGCGCAGCCAGGCCAGCAGCTGGCCATCGCCGCAACCGATATCGAGGACACGCGCGCCGGCCGGCACGGCGGCGGCCACGGCAGCTAGATCCGGGCGCAGCGAGACTGGAGTCATTTTTGGCCCGTCATGCGGTGAGGAACCCGCCCACGACCCGGTTCATTTCCGGCGCGTCGAGCAGAAAGGCATCATGGCCGAACGGGCTTTCCAGCTCCACAAACGACACCGGGGCCCCGGCCGCGTTCAGCGCCCGCACGATGCGGCGGCTTTCGGTGGTGGGATACAGCCAGTCGGAAGTGAAGGAGACCAGGCAGAACCGGCTCTGCACCCCGGCAAAGGCCCGCGCCAGATTGCCGTCGTGCGGCTGGGCGAGGTCGAAATAATCCATCGCCCGCGTGATGTAGAGGTACGAATTGGCGTCGAATCGCTCGACAAAGCTCAGGCCCTGGTGGCGCAAATAGGATTCGACCTGGAAATCCGCATCGAACCCGAAGCTCACCGCATCACGGTCCTGCAGGCGCCGGCCGAATTTCTCGGTCAGCCCTTCTTCGGACAGATAGGTGATGTGCGCCGCCATGCGCGCCACGGCCAGGCCGGCTGCCGGCGGCTTGTCGGCAACATATGCTCCGCCCGCCCACATCGGATCAGCCATGATCGCCTGCCGGCCAACTTCGTGAAACGCGATATTCTGCGCGCTGTGGCGGGCCGCGGTGGCAATTGCCACCACCTTCTTCACCCGCGCCGGATGGTTCACCGCCCAGGTCAGCGCCTGCATGCCGCCCATCGATCCGCCAATGACGGCCGCCAGCGTGTCAACGCTAAGATGATCAAGCAGGCGTGCCTGCGCTTCCACCATGTCGGCGATGGTGATCACCGGGAAATTCATTGCGAACGGTTGGCCAGAGCGCGGATCGACGCTGGTCGGCCCGGTGGAGCCCATGCAGCCACCCAGCACATTGGCGCAGATCACGAACCAGTTTTCCGGATCGACCGGTCTTCCCGGTCCGATCAGCCGCGTCCACCACCCCGGCTTGCCGGTGCGCGGGTGGGCGCTGGCGACATACTGATCGAGCGTGAGCGCGTGGCAGATCAGGATCGCATTGGTGCCGTTTGCGTTCAGCTTGCCATAGGTTTCATAGGCAATGGTGAGTTCAGGCAGCACACCGCCGCCCGCCAGCGGGAAATCCCCGGGCAGCATCACGCGGCGATCAAGGCCAAAACGTTCATCCATTGCGGCGCGGGAATAATGGCGAAGGGGTGACTGTGCCAGCGAATTTCGCTAACGGCGCACCATGACCAACGCCGCACCCCAGATGAAGCCCTGGATCGAAGCCATGCACGCCTATGTGCCCGGCAAATCAAGCGCCGGCGCGCCCGTGGTGGCCAAATTGTCCTCGAACGAGAATCCGTGGGGGCCATCGCCCATGGCCGTCGCGGCAATGCAGGCGGTGATTGCCGAGGGGCATCGCTATCCCGATCCAGCCTCCACGAGCTTGCGTGAGGCGCTGGGCGACAAATATGGCGTGAACCCGGCCCACATCATCTGCGGCACCGGCAGCGATGAAATATTGCACATGATCGCATCCGCCTTCGCCGGCCCGGGTGACGAGATCATCCACGTGCGCCACGGGTTCGCCGTTTACGAAGGCGCCACCCGCCGCGTCGGCGCGACGCCAGTGGTGGTGCCGGATGTGGATTATACCGGCGATATCGATGCCATATTGGCCGCCGTCACGCCGGCCACCTGTGTCATCTACATCGCCAATCCCAACAACCCGACAGGCACATTGCTGCCTGCCGCCGACATCCGCCGACTGATCGCGGGCGTGCCCAGCGACGTCGTGCTGGTGCTTGACTGTGCCTATGCCGAATTCGTCGAAGGCGACTATGAAGACGGTCTGGCGTTGGCGCAGAGCCTGCCAAACCTGATCGTCACCCGCACCTTCTCCAAGATCCACGGCCTTGCCGCGCAGCGCATTGGTTGGGCGGTGGCGCCGCTGCCGATCATCGCCGCGCTTGATCGCGTGCGCGGGCCGTTCAACGTGACGACCACCGGCCAGGCCGCCGCCGTCGCGTCGCTGGCAGACGATGCCCACCTCGATATGGTGCGCCGCGAGACGATCCGGCTGCGCGCGTGGCTGGAAGGCGAGATTGCGGCGCTCGGTAATGCTGGCCTGCGCGCCATCCCGTCGGCCTGCAATTTCATCCTGGTCGAATTTCCCGAGGATGGCCCGGTCACGGCGGCTGATTGCAACCAGTATCTGCTCGATCACGGCATCATCTGCCGCTATCTCGCCGTCCAGAACATGCCTCGCGCCTTGCGCATCTCCATCGGCACCGAAACCGAAACCCGCACCGTCGCCGCCGCCCTGCGCGACTATGTGGAAGGCGCGGCCTGATGCTGCCGTTCGCGCGCGTCGCCATCATCGGCATGGGCCTGATCGGCTCAAGCCTCGCGCGCGCCGTGCGCGAAGCCATGCCCACGGTGCAGTTGACGGTGAGCGATGCCAGCGCGGCGGTGCGGGAACGCGTGGCCGAACTGGGCATCGCCGATGATGTGGCTGATGGCGCTGGCGCGGCCGTGGTGGATGCTGATCTGGTCATCCTGTGCGTGCCGGTGGGCGCCATGGCCGAAGTCGCTGCCGAAATCGGCCCGGAACTGGCGCCCGACACGGTGGTGAGCGACGTCGGTTCGGTGAAAGAAAGCGTGCTGAAGGTGTTGGGCGCCGCCCTGCCCGGCGTGCACGTGATCCCCGCACATCCTGTTGCGGGCACCGAAAAATCCGGGCCGGATGCCGGCTTTTCCAGCCTGTTCAAAGGCCGCTGGTGCATCATCACGCCGCCGCCGCGCGCCGATGAAGTGATGGTGGAGCGCTTGTCCGAATTCTGGCGGCGGCTGGGCGCCAAGGTCGATCTGATGGATGCGCCGCACCATGATCGCGTGCTCGCCGTCACCAGCCACCTGCCGCACCTGATCGCTTATTCGATCGTTGGCACCGCCAGCGATCTGGAACAGGTGACCAAGGCCGAGGTGATCAAATATTCCGCCGGTGGTTTCCGCGATTTCACCCGCATCGCCGCGTCTGATCCGGTGATGTGGCGCGACGTGTTCCTCAACAACCGCGAGGCGGTGCTGGAACTGCTGGGGCGCTTCACCGAAGATCTGGTGGCGCTGCAGCGCGCCATCCGTTGGGGCGAAGGCGACACGCTGGAAAATCTGTTCACCCGCACCCGCGCCATCCGCCGCCAGGTAATCGACGAAGGCCAGGACACCGATAAGCCCGATTTTGGCCGGTAAACCGGGCGGCGCGTAGGTCGTGAAGTTTACCGATTCTTGAGATTCGTATTTCGCATTGCAACTATTAGATAACTTCTTCCACAATATTGGGGTCGCGTAACCGCGCGGCAGGCCGAAAACGGCCGCTGCGCAACCAGAGCCTGATTTCGGGGGATCTCATGACGAAGCGTTTCATTCAGACTGTGGCCGCGATGTCCGCCGCCGCCGTGGCATTCACTGCCGTTCCAGCCGCTGCGCAGATCAATGCCGGCCGCAAGGGTGGCATTGAAAAGGCCCGCGCCGCCAAGACCGCCGAACTGCCCCGGTGCACCAAGGCGCTGGGCACCTTGGGGATCAGCGATCCCGAAACCCGCTGGTGGGAAGGCCTTGGCCTTGGTTCACCCGAAGCCTTGCTGCGCGTCTATGCCCAGAAATCCGGCTGCTTCCGTCTGGTTAACCGTTCGCAGCGCGGCATGGCCGCCATGCAGCAGGAACGCGCCCTCACCGCCGGTGGTGAAACCCGCGGCGGCGGCACCATCGGCAAAGGCCAGATGGTGGAAGCCGATTTAACCCTGATTCCCAACATTGTCACCGCCAACCGCAACAAGGGCGGTTTCAAGATCGGCGGCCTGCTCGGTGCGTTCGTGCCGGGCGTTGGCGGCGCCCTGCTCGGCGGGCTTGACGTGAAAAAGCGCTCGGCCAACGTCACGCTGGAAGTCGTCAACAACAAGTCGTCGGAAGAATTCGTCACCGAAGGCCAGGCCACCAAGACGGATGTGGGCTTTGGCGCCGGCGGCGGCATTTTTGCCGGCGGTTTCCTGGGGGCCGGCGGTGCCAGCGGCTATGCCGATTCCGAAATCGGCCAGGTCATTGCGCTGGCCTATCTCGATGCCTTCACCAAACTGGTCAGCGATCTGGGCGGCCTGGAAGCAACTGCCGGCGGCCCGCAGGCCGAACGCGCCGTGGTGATTAAGAACCCGGGCCGCATGTTTGCCGGCCCGGCGCTGAATGCCAAGGTGATCAAGCCGCTCGACGGCGGCGCCATGCTCTATCCCGCCGGCAACAAGGAAGGCGGCTTCTGGGAAGTGGCCGACGAATTGGGCACCAAGGGTTGGGTGAGCGAAATCGCCATCGGCATTGCCAAGTAATCAGCGACTGACTCAACAGCACGGCCATCCGCCAGCCTGGCGGGTGGCCGTTTTGCTGTTCACCGCAAAAGATCAGCGCAATCTGGGGCAGGCCGGCACCTGGCCGCGCCGCGCCCGCGTGGCGAGATCGGCCGTGATGCCCGACAAGGCCACCGCCCCGCCCGCCGGCAACAACGTTTCCAGCGCCAACCGCACCGCGCTGCGCAACCGCTGTTCAGCCGGGGCCACGGTGCCATTCAGCGCCGCCTGCACGGCCATCGGGCAGACCGTTGTGATGGCGCCCGCCAGCCGAGCTCCTATTCCCAGCGGCACGATAGTCGCATCCAGCTTGAAGATTTCGCCCGTGGCGTCGCTGCCGGTCATCACCAGATCAAGGCTGCCGGCGCCTGAGGCCCAGCGGCGATAATCGTCCATGCGGCCGGCGGCGCGCGCCGTCAAGTCGGCGGCCAGGCTGATCGGCGCGCCCTGCCCCAGCGCAAAGCCAGTGGCACCGATCACCAACTGGCCATGCTGGGCCAGGCGCGGACGGGCAAGCTGGGCAGGAAACACCTCGCGAATGTGCAGTTCAAGGCTGTCGGCGCGGAAATCGGGGCCAAGGCCGCTATTGCCGCGCGCACCGGGCAGCACGATCGACAGGCGGGCCAGCCGGTTCAAGCCGGCCGCATCCGGCGCAATCTTCAGGCTGGCCGTCGCCGTTGCCGCCGCCACTTGGGCCTGCAGGCCGGCCGCACCCGCCGTCAGCGCCACGCCCTGAGCCTGGAGCACGGTCAATTCCGGCCGCCATGGCCCGCGGTTGAGCCGCAGCTTGTCCACCGCCATCGCCACGCTGGTTCCCCCATCGTGCGCCAGTGTCACCCCGGCCAGTTCGGCTTCCATGCGATAGGGAAAACCCGTCACCTGCACTTGCCGGCCGGGAAACCAGCCGGCCAGCGTGGTTTCGAAATCCGCCGCCCAGCCGCGCCAGAAATAGCCATAGGCCGCCAATCCTACCAGCAGCGGCAATAGGCTCAACAATAGCGGCCAGCGGCGTTTCATGATCGACCCTCTGCTTGCAGCGCATTGATCGCGCTGTGCACCTTGCGCTCAACCTCGTCACGCGGCAGGCCGGGCGGGATCGGCGCTGCCACCTTCATGTGCACGGTGCCGGGATATTTGATGAAGCTTTTCGGCCACACGCTGCCACTGTCGAGCGCGATCGGCACCACCGGCAATTTCAGCATCTTGTAGAGCCCGGCAAAGCCAGCGGCGAGCGGTGGGGTTTCGCCCACCTGCACCCGCGTGCCTTCCGGGAAGATCACCACCGGCCGCCCCTTGGCCACGGCCGCCTGCGCCTGCCGCATCATCTCGCGCAACATCCCGGCCGAACCAGATCGATCGACAAAGATGGAACCATGCCGGGCCGACGCCAGGCCCCAGATCGGGATCTTGCGCAGTTCCTGCTTCATCACCACCGCCGGTCGTTCGAACCACCGCAGGGTGAGAATGGCTTCCAGCGCACTTTCATGTTTCAGCGCAAATAACTGCGGGCCCAGCGGAATTTCGCCGTCGATCTCGATCCGGATGCCGGTGATGGCCCGACTGCACAAGCGAAACCAGCCCGCCCACAGCTTCGGACCGATATAAAGGCTGGCCCCCGAACCCAGCAGCCCCAGCAGCAGCGCCAGCGGCACCAAAATCAACGATCCGCCCATGAACATGATCTGGAAGATGATGGTGCGAACCAGAGCCAGCAGAGTTGCCAGCGGGTTATGCCGCATCACGCCGCCCCCGCCAGCAGCGCACCCCGACGCAGCAGCCACTTCGAATATTCGAACGCCAGCCCCGGCGCCTTGGGTTCCGACGGCACCGCGTCTGACAGCACCTTCACATCGGCCGGCAGCACGCGCGACAACTCCAGCCGGGCGCGGCGCATGTGGCCGGCGCTGGTCACCAAGCGGATCGATTTATACTGGTGCTTTGCCACCCAGCGCGCGGTTTCCTCGGCATTGGATCGCGTGTCCACCGCTTCATAGCCCAGATCGGTCGAGCGCAAGCGGCGCGTTGCCACCCCGAAGGCCGCAGCGAGTTGGCGGCGGCTGGTCTTCTCGCCCACACCCGATACCAGCATCCGCCGCGCCGCGCCGGCTTCCACCACCGCCAGCCCGCGCCGGAAGCGCCCGGCCCCGCCGGTCAACACCACCACGCCATCGCTTTTGACGGCCAGCGGCGCCGGCCCCGGCAGGGTGAGGCTGAACCAGATCAACCCCAGCGTCCACGCCAGCACCGGCAACGCCGCGATGCGCGCCAGCCACATCAGCGGCCCGGCCTTGCGGCGCTTCGGGGCCGCCCGGCGCGCGTTGCTGGGGAAGGATAGGGGGCTCACATCTCACCGCGCTGGCGGCGCAGGGCAAACCAGCGCGCCACATTGGCGTTGTGTTCGGCCAACGTCTTGCCAAAAACATGGCCGCCGCTGCCATCGGCAACGAAATAGAGCGCATCGGTTTCTGCCGGATCGAGCACGGCCATGATCGAATCCCGCCCCGGATTGGCGATCGGCCCCTTGGGCAGGCCGGGCTTCAGATAGGTGTTGTAGCCGGTATCGCGGCGCAGTTCCGATTGGCGGATGCGGCGGCCAAGCGGCTTGCCGGCGGTGATCGGGTAAATCACGGTCGGATCGGCATCCAGCTTCATGCCTACCGCCAACCGATTGCTGTAAACCCCCGCAATCGTTCGGCGCTCACTGGCCTTGCCGGTTTCCTTCTCGACGATGCTGGCCAGCACGATGGCTTCGGCCGGGCTCTTCACCACGGCGCGCGCTGTGCGCTTGGGCCACAGATCAGCCAAGGTCTTGGTCATTGCCGTCTGCATGCGCTTCAATACCACGGCGCGGTCCTCGCCGGGTTGATATTCGTACGTGTCGGGCAATATGCTGCCTTCCGCCGGCACCGCGGCCTTGCCGTTCAGGCCCGGCACCGCATTCAGCCGCTCTGCCACCAGCACCGCCGGCCAGCCTTCGGGAATGGTGACGGTGAAGCGCTCCACCTCGCCCTTCTGCAGCGCGGCGAGCATGTCGCCCCATGCCGCACCGGGCTGCAACCGATAGCGACCGGCCTGCACCGGCGCATCGCTGCCCAGCACACGGGCGAGCAGGCGGAACTCACCGGCAGACGAGACGAGACCGGCCTCTTCCAGATCGCGTGCCACGCCCGCCAGGCTGGCACCGCGCTTTACCTCGAAGGATTGCGCCGGTCCCGGCTTGCTTCCCCAACCGAACCACGGCGACAACGCCATTGGCACGCCCAGCAGGACAGCCAGGGCGACAAAAGCCAGGACAGCGCGACGCATGGCGTCAGACGCCGCGCATCACCAGTGTCGCGTTGGTACCGCCAAAGCCGAACGAATTGTTGAGCACGGCGCGGATGCGGCGCTGCTTGGCGACATGCGGCACCAGATCAACCCCGATGCAGGCGTCCGACGGGTTGTCGAGGTTCAGCGTCGGCGGCGCCACCTGGTCACGCAGGGCGAGCAGGCAGAAGATCGCTTCCACTGCGCCAGCCCCGCCAAGCAGGTGGCCAATGGCCGACTTAGTGGACGACATCGAAACATTATCGATGGCGCTGCCGAACAGCCGCTTCACCGCGCCCAGCTCCAGCTCGTCCCCCATCGGGGTGGAGGTGCCGTGGGCGTTGATATAGTCGATGTCTTCCGGGTTCAGCCCGGCCTTGCGCAGCGCCATCTGCATGGAACGGAACGCGCCCGAACCTTCCGGATGCGGCGCCGTCACGTGATAGGCATCGCCGGTCAGGCCATAACCGACCACTTCGCCATAAATCTTGGCACCGCGCGCCTTGGCCCGCTCATATTCTTCCAGCACCACCACGCCGGCGCCTTCGCCCATCACGAAACCATCGCGATCCTTATCATAGGGGCGGCTGGCGCGGGTGGGATCGTCGTTGAAATTGGTCGAAAGCGCGCGGGCCTGCGCGAAACCGGCGATGCCCAGCGGGCACAGCGCACTTTCCGAACCGCCGGCCAGCATCACATCGGCATCATCCAGCGCGATCATGCGGGCGGCATCGCCAATGGCATGGGCGCCGGTGGAGCAGGCGGTGACAACCGCGTGGTTGGGGCCCATCAGGCCATATTTGATCGAAACCTGGCCCGAGATGAGATTGATCAACCGACCATGCACGAAATGCGGCGACACGCGGCGCGGGCCCTTTTCGTGCAGCACGATTGATTCGCTGGCGATGCCCGGCAGGCCGCCGATGCCGCTGCCAATGGAGCAGCCAGCACGGAAGCGTTCTTCCTCGGTCATGTCGGTCAGGCCGGCGTCTTCGATGGCCTGACCGGCCGCATCGATGCCATAGACGATGAACGGATCGACCTGGCGCTGCACCTTGTAATCAACACGCTTGTTGGCATCAAAGGTGAGCCCGGTGCCGTCGCCGGCCTTCACTTCGCAGGCGATGCGGCATAGCTGATCGGATGCGTCAAACCGCGTGATCGGGCCAGCACCCGATTGGGAGGCCAGGATGTTGGCCCAGACGGTTTCGACATTCGCACCCAACGGGGTGACCAGGCCCAGACCAGTGATGACGACACGGCGCATCGGCAATCCATTCTTCTGCGCGACCGGCCTGCCCTGCCGGCGCTTGGGTTTGGACCGTTCCTTACAGAAAACTGAGGCCCATTTGGCACGAAACGGCCCGCCGCTTGTGTTCAAGCGATGGGCGGTTCCCTATTATCGCCGGCTCAGCCGGCCAGCCCTGTCTTGTTGGCCTGAGGGCCGCGGCAACCGCAGCCCTCAGGCAATCACTTGCCGTTAGCACCGATGAAATTGATCGCATCGGCCACGGTGAGGATCTTTTCGGCGGCATCGTCGGGGATTTCCACGCCGAATTCTTCTTCGAAGGCCATCACCAGCTCGACGGTGTCGAGGCTGTCGGCGCCCAGATCGTCGATGAAGCTGGCGGCTTCGGTCACCTTGTCGGCTTCGACGCCCAGATGCTCGACAACAATCTTCTTCACGCGCTCGGCAACGTCGCTCATCGTTTTCTTTCCTTGTTATCGCGGCGAAGCATCGCCGGTGGTTGGCTTACAGTTACCCGGCGGCAGTAGCGTGATGGCGAAATTGTGGCAAGAGTGCAGCGCGGCCTGCGCGCATGGCGCAGCCAAGTGGGCAAACCCGGCGGCTCTGCCGCCGGCCGCGCCCATCAAGGCATCGCCATCCCGCCATTGATGTGCAGCGTGTGGCCAGTGACATAGCTGGCTTCCTTCGACGCCAGATACACCACCCCCGCCGCAATATCCGCGCCTTCGCCCAGCCGCCCCGCCGGAATCCGCCCCGTCAGCGCATCCTTCTGCGCGTCGGGCAATGCATCCGTCATCGCCGAAAGGATGAACCCCGGCGCGACGCAGTTCACGGTGATATTGCGGGAAGCCAGTTCCTGCGCCAGCGCCTTTGACATGCCGATCAGCCCGGCCTTGGACGCCGCATAATTGACCTGCCCCGGATTGCCCGTCACGCCCACCACGCTGGTGATGGCGATCATGCGGCCAAAGCGCTGCTTCATCATCGGCTTGGCGGCGGCGCGATAGAGGCGGAAGGTCGCTTCGAGATTGATGCGGATCACGTCCGCCCACTCATCATCCTTCATGCGCATCGCCAGATTGTCCCGCGTGATGCCTGCGTTGGCGACCAGGATATCGAGCTGGCCACCCAGAGCCTCCACCGCCTGCGGCACCAGCGCATCAACAGCGGCGCTGTCGGAAAGATTGCACGGCAGCATCACCGCATCCGGACCACATTCGGCGGCCACCGCCGCCAACGCTTCGGCGCGGGTACCCGACAGCGCAACACGGGCGCCGCGCGCGGCCAGTGCCTTCGCAATCGCGCTGCCAATGCCGCCGGAGGCGCCAGTGACAAGGGCGGTCATGCCGGTGAGATCAAACATGCTTATCCTCCTTCAGGCGATCGCAGCGGCGATGGCTTCAACGCCAGACATGTCGGCGGCGGTGATGGTCGGAACGTCGGGGGTGATGCGCCGAATCATCGGGCCGAGCACCTTGCCGCCCACTTCCACGAAACCGGTCACGCCCAGTGCGGCCATGGCCAGCACCGATTCCCGCCAGCGCACGGTGCCGCACACTTGTTCCACAAGCAGGCGGCGAATCTCATCCGTGTCGCTCACTGGCGCAGCGGTCACGTTGGCAACCAGCGGCACGGTCGGCGCGGCCAGCGGCGCTTTGGCAAGCGCCTCAGCCATCGCATCAGCCGCCGGCCGCATCAGCGGGCAATGGAACGGCGCCGAAACCGGCAGCAGCACCGAGTGGCGCGCACCCTTGGCCTTGGCGAGGCTCATGGCGCGGGCCACGGCCTCAACATGGCCGGATACCACCACCTGGCCCGTCGCGTTGTCATTGGCGGCCGCGCACACCTGACCCTGGGCCGCTTCGGCGGCAATGGCCGTCACCGTTTCGAAATCGAGGCCCAGCAGCGCCGCCATGGCACCCACGCCCGGCGGCACCGCGGCCTGCATCGCCGTGCCGCGCAGCCGCAACAGGCGGGCGGTATCGGCCAGGCCCAGGCTGCCGGCGGCGCACAGGGCGGTATATTCGCCAAGGCTGTGCCCGGCCACGAACGCTGCCTTGTCGGCCAATCGCACCCCGGCTTCGTTTTCCAGCACGCGAAGGCAGGCAATGCCCACCGCCATGATCGCCGGCTGGGCGTTGGCGGTGAGGGTCAGTTCCTCTTCCGGCCCTTCCCACATCAGCCGCGACAGGCGCTCGCCCAGCGCTTCGTCAACTTCTTCGAACACGGCGCGGGCGTGGGGGCTGGCATCGGCAAGGCCCTTGCCCATGCCCACCGATTGGCTGCCCTGGCCCGGAAAGATGAAAGCGCGAATGGTCCCTCTCCCGATGGATCTCGTTGTGCGCCGCCGATTAGGCGCTTCATCGCGCCCATGCAACCGCCCGGCCCGAACGGCTGCGACACTGAGGTCAACCGGGGCGTTTTGCCCGGTTGCACGGCGCAAAACTTCCAGTATGGGCTAGCGTTCGCGCTCAGAGTGGGGCCAAGGGGATTCGCAGCGGCCATTCGTCGGCCCGGAACCCCCTGTAGACCATATTGGTTCGCGGATCGGTGGCCACGCAGGCAGCCGGTTCTGAGTTTTGGAACGAGAACAGCCAAGGATCGCCAATGAAGATTGATGCCCGCCTGTTGATCGCTGCCAGCCTGTTGGCTGTCGCCGCCCCGGCTGCGGCCGCCGTGTCGCCTGCCGTGGGCAAGGCGCTCAACGCAGCGGCCGCTGCCGCCAAGTCGCGCAATGCGGCTGGTGTTGCCGCTGCCATTGGCCAGGCCCGCGCCGCCGCCAGCACCGCTGAAGAGCGCGAGAAGACCGCCCAGATGGCCGGCTTTGCCTTCACCGCTGTCGGTCAATATGGCCAGGCCGCTGCCGCGCTGGAACAGGTTGGCGCCCCGTGCAACCAGCTTGGCCCGCTCTATTATCGCGCCGGCCAGCTGGACAAGGCGGTCGCCATTGCCCGCAAGTGCCCCGGTGGAGCCAGCCAGATCATGGTGGCGCAGGCGATGACCCGCCAGGGCAACCATAAGGCTGCGATCGCCGCCTACAACGCGCTCATCAAGAGCAACGGCCCCAAGGCCATCTATCTGGAAAACCTGGCCGGCGCCCAGTTCAAGTCGGGCGACAAGAAGGCCTATCTGGCCACCACCACCCGCCTGATCAAGTCTGATCCGTCGGCGGCGCGCTGGAAGGTCCTGCTGACCGAGCTTCAGAACCACAACATGCGTTCGGAAGCCAAGCTCGGGCTGTACCATCTGATGTTCACCACCGGCACGCTCGAACGCGCCAGCGATTATCAGGATTTCGCCCGCCTGGCCCTGATCAACGGCCAGGCCGCCGTCGCCAAAGCCGCGTTGGACAAGGTCGGCGGTGGCGGCGATCCCATGAGCCAGAAGCTGGCCGCCGCTGCTGCGGCCGGCGTGAGCAAGGAAAGCGCCGAAGCCGTGAAGCTGTCGGCCACGCCGGCCACGGCCTTCAAGGGCGGCAACGCCTATCTGGGCCTGGGTGATTATGCCAAGGCGATCGCCGCTTATGAAAAGGCGATTGCCGCCAACGGCCTGGATGCCGATTTTGCCCGCGTGTTCAAGGGCATCGCTGCCACCCGTGGTGGCCAGAAGGCCGTCGCCATCGCCACGTTCAAGACGGTGAACGAAAAGAGCGGCATGAAGGATGTCGCCGATCTGTGGAGCCTCTACGCTTCCACCCGCTGATCTTTCGCACCAACAGCAAAAGGGCCGCCGTGGCATCCCACGGCGGCCCTTTTTCGTTGCGGTGCGGCCGCCTCAATCCCCCGCTGGCCGCGATTGCAGCTGGATATAATTGGCCAGGCCCATCTGCCGGATCATTTCCTGCTGCGTCTCGATGAAATCGACATGCTCTTCCTCGGCGGAGAGGATCTCGGCAAACAGATCGCGCGACGCGAAATCGCGCACCTTCTCGCAATGTTCGATGGCATCCTTCAGGAGCGCGATGGCTTCGAATTCCAGCTCCAGATCCGCCTGCAGCACTTCTTCCACCGTTTCGCCGATGCGCAGGCGATTAAGCGCCTGCATGCCGGGCAGGCCTTCCAGGAAGAAGATCCGCTCCATCAGCTTGTCGGCATGCTTCATCTCGTCGATGGATTCGTGCCGCTCGTAATCGGCAAGCTTCTTGATGCCCAGATTGTCGAGCAGGCGATAATGCAGCCAATATTGGTTCACCGCCGTCAGCTCACCCTTGAGCACGGCATTCAGAAATTCGATCACCTTGGCGTCACCGCGCATGGCCTGTCTCCCTTTGCTGGGTCCGCCATGGTGCAAATCTTGATCTGAGTCAAGAAAAGTCGTGATTTTTCTGATACTTATTACTGCAACGCACTTGCATTAGCAGCGGCAATTCAGGCGAAGCTGCGCGCGTCCGCCAGGATTTCCTTGGCGAACGGCAGGCACTGCCCGCACTTCACCTTGCAGCCCAGCTGCGCATAGGCCGCCTTCGGGCAAGATTTGCCCGCCACCCGCGCGGCTTCGCGGACATCCCGTTCCTTCAGCGCATTGCAGACACAGACGATCACGTTTCCCTCGCGAGTCGAGTGGCGTTACTGCGAATCGTTATCATCCATGTCTGCTGCTAATGCAAGTGGTTCGCAGTATCCGGATGGTGGCGGAGGGGGCAGTGCTGAACCGGCCACGGCGGCGGGCGCAGACGCAAGCCGGGAAGAAACCTCAAGCCCCTCCTGAAGCATCCTGGCGCACGAGGTTGGCAATGCTTTGCGCGAGCTCCGCGCTGCGGAAGGGCTTCCTCAGCCGATTGCAGCGCGCCATCGATCAGCCGCCGCTCACTTTCACTGCCAATCTGCCGCCGGACCAGCATGTCCAGCGCACCCATGATCGGGGTGAGCAGGTTATTGAAGTCGTGCGCAACGCCGCCGGTGAGTTGGCCGATCGCTTCCATCTTCTGCGCCTGGCGCAACGCCGCCTCGGCCGCCAGCAGTTCGCGCGTGCGCTCCTCGACCTGGTACTCAAGTGTGGCGTTCAGGCGGGTCAGTTCGGCCAGCGCCTGATGCTTCTGGGTCACATCCTGACCCTGGACAAAGATGCCCGTGACCTCGCCGCGCTCATCAACAATCGGTTGATACGTGAAACTGAGGAAGAGCTGGTCGGGTTCGGCTCCGGGTGTGCGCCGCAGGCTGAGCGGAACATCATGCACCACATAGGGCTGGCCAGTCGCAAACGCACGGTCGAGCGTCTTGAACAGGCCGGTGCCGACAAACTCGGGAAACGCCGCGCGGATGGTCTGGCCGACAAACCCCCGCTTGCCCGCGACGCGGTCATAGGCATCATTCACATAGTCAAAAACATGATCGGGGCCGCGCAAAATGGCCACAAATCCGGGCACATGCTCGAACAGCAGGCGCTGCCGCTCGCGCTCGGCCACCAGCCGCCTTTCCGCCAGCACGCGATCAGTCGTTTCTGCAGCCGAGCAAAACACACCGGCAATCTCACCGCTGTCATCGCGTAACGGCGAGTAGGAAAAGGTGAACCAGCATTCTTCAGGATAGCCGTTGCGCTCGATCGTGAGCGGCAGATCTTCAGACCAGGTCGCTTCACCGCCAAGCGCCGATTCCACCAGCGGCGTGATCTGCTCCCACACCTCCGACCACACCTCCCGGAACGGTCGACCCAGCGCCCACGGATGCTTTTTGCCGTACACCGGCCGGCAGGCATCATTGTACAGGAAGGCAAGCTCAGGGCCCCAGGCAATGAACATCAAATGCTTGCTGGGGAGTATCATGCGCACGGCCGTCCGCAGGGCCTGGGGCCAAGTATCCGGGTGTGCGATCGGCGATGTCGACCAGTCATGGGCTTCCATCAACGCGCCCAGTTCGCTCCCGCCCGCGAAAATCACGGCCTTTTTCCTTTGAACAGGCAGCAATCTCACAGACAACCTCCAAGGCTTTTATAGCACTCAAGCTGCCATACCCGAACACGGCAGCGGCGCACCCGTGGTGGCATCGGGCCTGCCGCCTGGTTCAGTTTGCGGCCACCGGCGCAATCGGGATCATCACCTCGTTCCGGCGCAGGAACCACAAGGTCCAGGGCGGATCATATTGCGCCAGTGACGGCGATCCGATCGCCTGCAGGTGCTGCGCGTTCACGAATCCCGCCAGCGCCGCTGTTTTCGCCGCAATCCTGTCCTGCCGCGCCAATCCACTGAACCGCGCCACGGCCATGCGGGCGGGGGCGATATTGTGCAGCTGCGCGCGGGGATTGTTGGGGCTTGGCAGGCTTTCCAGTGTCGAACCGCGGGGCATGATGAAGCGGATCAACCATTGGCCGTTGCCGCCGCTCTGCAAGACGGGCGCCGTCATCGCGATCTTCTGGCCAACGGCAGCGGCCTGTACCACCGGCGCTGTCATGGCGATTTTCTGCCGGGCGGTGTTGCCGCCAAAGATATAGCCGGCAAGCAGGCGAAACCCGGCGCTCGCGGCGGCCTTGCGGTCACCGGTGACCGACACTTCGGCCACCACCAGTGCCGGATATTCCCTCACTTCGCAGTCGCGTTGCGCAAGGCTGACGATGAAAGCGGGTTCTTCGGTGGCGATGGCACAGGCTCCTGTCAGGCTGAGGCCCAGTATCAGGGCAATCCGCAACACTCTCAAAGCCTGATCAGGCGTGTTGATCCGGCGCATGGCCTGACTGCACGGACCAATCGGCGGGTGCATCATCCGTATCGGCGCTGGCAACGGCGGCCGTGGCCTGAACCTTGCCGGGTGCGTGGTGGGCCGGGGCATAAATGGCATAGAGTTGCATGGGCGTGGGGCCAATGTTGATGATATTGTGCCAGGTTCCCGCCGGCGCCAGCACGCACCAGCCATCCGAAACCTTTTCATCGAAGGTCATCTGATCCTTGGCGGGCCCCATCAAAACGCGGCCGTCGCCGGTTTCGAGGCGGATGAACTGATCAGTATCCGGGTGCGATTCAAGGCCGATTTCGCCGCCAATGGGGATGGACATCAGCGTGACCTGCAAATGGCGGCCACTCCACGCGACCGCGCGGTAATCATCGTTCTCGATCGCCGATCGTTCGATATCGAACGACTGTGGCGCAGGGCCCGTATCTTCGATTCGCATGTCTTCACTGGGCATGGCCACTCTCCTGCATGCGGGCAGCCTAACGCGGGCGGCGCCGGCAGATAGGTTCGGAAACCACTCATGCCGGGCCGGCGGGCGTGGTTGCAGTGGCGCGTGCCACAACAGGGAGGGGGCTATGTCCGGCTGGCCACTATTTCGCGCTTCACATTGGCCGTTATCACCGCGACAGTGGGTGTGCATCAATCCAAGGAACTGCCCGCATGGAAACGACCAACCTGTTCCGCCTCGACGGCCGCATCGCCCTTGTCACCGGTGGCAGCCGCGGCATCGGCAAGATGATCGCCGCCGGCTTCATCGCGCAGGGTGCCAAGGTTTATATCTCGTCGCGCAAGCCTGCTGCCTGCGCCGAAGCCGCAGCAGAGCTTGGCCCGAACTGCATCGCGCTGCCGCAGGATGTTTCAACCGTCGCCGGTTGCCAGGCACTGGCCGCGCAATTTGCCGCGCTCGAACCCCGGCTCGATATTCTCGTCAACAACGCGGGCGCCGCCTGGGGTGCGCCGTTCGAGGCGTTTCCGGAAAGTGGTTGGGACAAGGTGATGGACCTAAACGTCAAATCGCCGTTCTTCCTGACCCAGGCCCTGCATGACCTGCTGAAGGCGTCCGGCCGCCGTGAACAACCGGCCAAAGTCATCAACATCACGTCGATCGATGGCATCCGGTTGAATCCGCAGGAAACCTACAGTTACCACGCCTCGAAATCGGCGCTCATCTATCTGACCAGGCGCATGGCGGCGCGGCTTGTGCGCGATGCCATCAATGTGACCTCGATCGCGCCCGGCGCGTTTGCCAGCGAGATGAACCGCGTGGCACGCGATCACGGCGATGCGGTCGCCAAGCTGATTCCTGCGCGGCGCATCGGTGTGGACGAGGATATGGCCGGCGCTGCCATCTACCTTGCCAGCCGCGCCGGGGATTATGTGATTGGCGAAACGATCACAGTGGATGGCGGTGTCGCCCACGCCAACACAGGTTCCGGCCTTTCCGAGTGAAAGCCGCCGCCTGAAACGGCCCCTCTGGTGCCTGCGGGGCGGATGGCGGCTTTACGCCTTACCGCCGGCCGAAGAGTTTCTCGATATCGGTCTTGGCCAGGCGCACCCACGTGGGGCGGCCGTGGTTGCATTGGCCGGAGTGCGGGGTGACTTCCATCTCGCGAAGCAGGGCGTTCATTTCGGCAATCGAAAGATGCCGCCCGGCCCGCACGCTGCCGTGGCAGGCCATGGTAGCGGCGACACCGTCGAGGCGTTCTTTCAGGCTCAGCGCGCGGCCGAAGGCAGAAAGATCGTCGGCCAGATCGGTGATCAGCCCCTTCACGTCACACGGGCCAAGCAAGGCCGGCGTGGCGCGGACGAGGACGGCGGTGGGGCCGAAGGCTTCGACCTCCAGGCCGAGTTCGGCCAGTTCGTCGGCACGATCGGCGACGCGGCCGGCGCCAATCTCGTCCAGTTCCACCACCTCTGGCACCAGCAGCGCCTGGGACGCGACGGCGCCGCCGGCCAGCGCGCGATTCATGCGCTCCAGGGTCAGGCGTTCATGGGCGGCGTGTTGATCGACGATGATCAGCGCATCGTCGGTTTCGGCGACGATATAGGTCGCGGCGACCTGGCCGCGCGCGGCGCCCAAAGGGAATTGTTGGGGTGGCGGCGCGGGGGCGGCGGCTGGACCGGAGGCTGCAAAAGCCGGCGGCAATTGGTTGAAGAGGCGCGGCGCTTCGGCCCAGCCCACCGCCGGCCCGGCGCCGCCAGCGAAAGCCCCAGGAAAAGCCAACGCGCCGCCAGCCGCCGGATCAGCGCCGCCAGCGGGCGGCCACGCGCCGGCAGCGGCCGGCAGCGGTTCGGCGACGAACGCCGCCAATGCAGCGCCGGAAACCTGGGTGCTGGCCCGGTGCCCGGCTTCATCCAGCCCACGGCGCAGGCCCGAAACGATCATCCCGCGCACCTGGGCGGAATCGCGGAAGCGCACCTCGGTCTTGGCCGGGTGAACGTTCACATCCACGAAGTCGAACGGCACATTCAGGAACAGCGCGACGACCGGATGACGATCGCGGGCGAGCAGATCCTGATAAGCGCCGCGCAGCGCGCCCACCAGCAGGCGATCCTTCACAGGCCGTTGATTCACAAACAGATATTGGTGATCGGAAACGCCCCGATTCCACGTTGGAATGCCGGCCAGCCCCGCCAGGTGCAGGCCTTCGCGCTCCAGATCGACCGCGACAGCATTGCCGGCAAAATCCGGGCCAATGATCGCCGCCAGCCGTGCCAGCGTCGATTGCGGGCTGGCATCGGGCAGCGGCGGCAGGTTCAGAAGGCGTCGGCCTTCGTGTTCGACGACGAAACCCACCTCGGGCCGCGCCATGGCCAGCCGTCGGATATGATCAAGGCAAGCGGCCAGCTCGGAACGTGGCGATTTCAAGAACTTGCGCCGCGCCGGCACCTGAGTGAACAGGCCATCCACCCGCGCCACCGTCCCCGGCGCCGCACTGGCCGGGCCGTCGTGGATGATACGGCCATTGTCCACCACCAGCCGCCAGCCCTCCCCACCTTCAGGCCGACTGGTCAGCGACAGGGTGGCGACCGAGCCGATCGAGGGCAGCGCTTCACCACGAAACCCCATGGTCGCAATGGCAGCCAAATCTTCATCGGGCAATTTGGACGTCGCATGCCGCTCGATCGCCAGTCGCAACTGGTCTGGCGCCATGCCGATGCCATCATCGGCCACTTCCAGCCCATCGATGCCGCCATTCACCAGGCTCACCCGGATGCGCCGGGCGCCGGCATCCAGTGCGTTTTCAACCAGTTCCTTGGCGGCACTGGCCGGCCGCTCCACCACCTCGCCGGCGGCGATGCGGTTGATCAGGGTTTCGGGCAGGCGGCGAATAGGCACCGGCCTGTATTAAGGGCAGTTGAGCGCACTGTCATTCCCCGCCCGTTCCACTTTGGCCTTCACCCTTGCAAAAAGCGACATTCGGGGCCAAAGGAAGCGGATTGAACGCGCGCCCCCGCGAAATCCACCCTCGTGCCTTGGTAAAATCCACATCATGTCGCCTTTCAGCCGGATGTTTTCCTTCCTCTCCCATGATATGGCCATCGACCTGGGCACGGCCAACACGCTCGTCTATGTGCGCGGCCGCGGCATCGTGCTCAACGAACCCAGCATGGTCGCCATCGAGACCATCCGCGGCAACAAGGTCGTCAGGGCGGTTGGCCACGAAGCCAAGGTGATGATGGGCCGCACCCCCGGCAACATCGAATGCATCCGCCCGCTGCGTGACGGCGTAATTGCCGATATCGATGTCGCCGAACAGATGATCAAGCACTTCATCAGGAAGGTGCAGACCAGCCGTTTCGGCCGCTATCCGGAAATCGTCATCTGCGTGCCATCGGGTTCGACCAGCGTCGAAAAACGCGCTATCCGCGATGCCGCCAACAATGCCGGCGCCACCCAAGTCTATCTGATCGAGGAGCCGATGGCCGCCGCAATCGGTGCCGGGATGCCCGTCACCGAACCGGTCGGTTCGATGGTCGTCGATATCGGCGGCGGCACCACCGAAGTTGCCGTGCTGTCGATGAAGGGCCTCGCCTACACCACCAGCGTGCGCGTGGGTGGTGACAAGATGGACGAATCCATCATCAACTACGTGCGCCGCAACTTCAACATGCTGATCGGCGAAGCCACTGCCGAGCGCATCAAGAAGGAAATCGGTACCGCCAAGAAGCCGGCCGATGGCATTGGCGAGACCGTTTTCATCAAGGGCCGCGACCTGATGAACGGCGTGCCCAACGAGATCCAGATCAACCAGGGCCAGGTCGCCGAAGCACTGGCCGAACCGGTGGCGGCCATCGTCGAAGGCGTGCGCGCCGCGCTGGAGAAAACCCAGCCGGAACTGGCCGCCGATATCGTCGATCAGGGCATCGTGCTCACCGGCGGCGGCGCCCTGCTGCACGATCTGGATGTCGTGCTGCGCGAAGCCACTGGCCTGCCGGTCAGCGTCGCCGACGAACCGCTCACCTGCGTTGCCATCGGCACCGGCCGCGCGCTGGAAGATCCGATGTATCGCGGCGTGCTGATCACCGCCTGAGCTGCAACCCATTCGGGGACCCATGGACTGGACTCCCGCCCCTCGCCGCCCCACCGCCATCCGGCGGGAGCAGAACCTCGCGCTGGTTTCGGCCGTGGTGTCGGGCGGCGTGATCGCGGCCGGGCTGATCCTACTGCTGGTGGCGCGCGTGAATCCCGAAACCGCCAGCGGCGTGCGCGCGGTGGCCACCGATATCGTCGCGCCCTTGTGGTCAGTGATGCGTGCGCCGATCGATGGCGCGGGCAAAGTGGCTGGGGATTTCGGCGATTATTTCGGCGCCGTCAGCCGCGCTGACCAGCTGGCAGCCGAGCTGGACAAGGCCAATGCCCGGCTCCGCGCCGCCCGCAACGGCCAGCGCGAACTGCAGCAGCTGAAGCGGCTGATGGCGGTGCGGGAGCCTACGCGGACGGTGGTCGCCACCACACGCATCGCGGCAGCCACGTCGGGCAGCGTTGCCCGCACCGCCATGCTGGCCGTGGGCAGCGGCGATGGCATCACCCGCGACATGCCAGTGATCGGCACCGAGGGCCTGGTCGGCCGCACGCTGGAAGTCGGCCGCCAATCGGCCCGGGTGCTGCTGCTCACCGACCCCCTGTCGCGCGTGCCGGTAATCGTCGAGCGCACAGGCCAGGCCGGGCTGGCTGTTGGGCGCAATCTGCCTACCCTGCTGCTCACCGATCGCATCGGGCCGGAACTGGCACTCGTTGTCGGCGATCGCATCGTCACCTCGGGCGACGGCGGTGTGTATCCGCCGGGCGTGCCAGTGGGCGTGGTGGTGGATCCCCGCGCCGATGGCCCGGTGATCCGCCTTGCCACCAGCCCGCTGGGCGGCGGCTTTGTCACGGTGGAGAGCGGCTGGCTGCCCATCCCCGATACCCAGCCGCAGGGCCCTGTGTTCGATGCACCGGTGCCGGTGGAAGCCCGCACAAGTGGGGCACCACCACCGCGCCTGCGCACCAGCGAACCACCGGCGAATTGATCTGGCCCGCCCGTGATCGCAACCCCGCCTCCCCCCGGCCTGCTGATGACCGCGGACGAACACCGGCGCTGGTATCTGTCGTTGTGGCGCTATGCCGTTCCGGCACTGGCCAGCATGGCGTTGCTGGTGCTCATGCTGGCCCCGCTGCCGATCAGCCTGCCGGCCATGCCGCATCTGGCCCTGATGGGCGTGCTGGCTTGGGCCATGCTGCAGCCGGGGCTGATGCCACCGTGGCTGGCCTTCTGCATCGGCATGCTGGCCGATTTATTGTTCGGACAGCCACTAGGGGTCAATGCCACCCTGTTTGCCTTCGCCACCGGCGTGATGCGGATGACCGGCCGGGTATTTGGCCGCCACGGATCGCTGTTTGATTGGCTGCTGGTGACCGGTGTCCTGCTGGGCTTTGCGCTGCTCACCGGGCCGATGATGGCGCTGGCCGGCCGGCCGACCACGGCGCTTCCGCTGCTGTGGCAATGGCTCACCAGCGTGGCGGCGTGGCCGTTGGTGGTGCGCCTGTGCGCCGCCATTCAGCGCAAGCTGGCGGCATCTGCACCCCATTGGCGCCATGGATGATCCCGTTCGCCGCATGGCGTTTTCGCGCCGCGCGCTGTTGCTTGGCGCCGGCATGGCCGGCACCGGTGCGCTGCTGGCCGGGCGTATGACCTGGCTCGCCGTGTTCGAAGGCGAGACCTACCAGCTGCGCGCCCAGGCCAACCGCATCCAGGATCGGCTGATCCCGCCCCGCCGCGGCTGGATCGTCGATCGCCAGGGCAAACCCATCGCCATGAACAGCCCGGATTACCGGCTGGAACTGCGCCCGGCGGAGGTGGAGGACCTCGACACGACCCTGGTCGCCATCCGCGCCGTGCTGGATATCGATCTGGCCGAAGATGCCCGCATCCGAGACGATGTGCGCACCCAGCCCAGCTTCATGCCGGTGGTGGTGCGTCAGAACCTGAGCTGGCGGGAGTTTTCCGCCTGCAATGTCCGCCTCGCCACCCTGCCCGGCGTCACCCCGGTGCAAAGCTTCTCGCGCTTCTACCCAGAGGCTGATTATTTCGCCCACCTTGTCGGCTATGTCGGCGCGCCAACCCCGGAACAATATCGCGAGCAAAAAAACCCGCTTTTGATCTATCCAGGCTTTCGCATCGGCAAGGACGGGATCGAACGATTTGCCGACAAGCAGTTGCGCGGCACGGCCGGATCCTCCCGCGTGGAGATGACGGCCCGCGGCGAACTGGTGCGCGAATTGGGCACCAATGCCGACACGCCCGGCGACACGCTGCGCCTCACCATCGATCGCGATCTGCAGGATTATGCCGCGCGCCGGCTGGGGGACAATTCGGCCAGCGTGATCGTGATGGACTGCATCACCGGCGACGTGCTGTGCATGGTCTCCATGCCGGCCTTTGACCCCAACATCTTCTCGCGCCGCGTGCCAGCCCGGTTGTGGAACGCGCTGCAGAAGGATGATCACACCCCGCTGCTCAACAAGAGCGCGATGGGCCTGTATCCGCCCGGCTCCACCTTCAAGATGGTGACCACGCTGGCGGCGCTGGAAGCGGGCGTTGATCCAGGCGACACGGTGGGCTGTTCGGGCGCCTATCGGCTGGGCAACAACACCTGGCACTGCCACTCCCGGCGCGGCCATGGCGGGGTCAACATGCACCGGGCCCTGCCGCTGTCCTGCGATACCTATTTCTATGTCATGGGGCGCAAGGTGGGCATCGATGCCATCGCCACCATGGCGCGGCGGCTTGGGCTGGGCCAGGAATATCCGCTGCCGCTGCCCGGCCAAACCAAGGGCATCGTGCCCGACAAGGCGTGGAAACAGCGGCGCTACGGGAAGGACTGGCGCGAAGGCGAAACCCTCAATGGCGCGATCGGCCAAGGCTATATCGTCACCAACCCGCTGCAACTGGCGGTGATGACGGCGCGGCTGGCCAGCGGCCGCGAAGTGATGCCGCGGCTGATCGCCGATGGCCCGGCGCCGCAGTTCCCGTCGCTCGGCATTCCCGACGCGCATCTGGCGCTTGTGCGCCAGGGCATGGTCGATGTCGTCAACGCCGGTTACGGCACCGCCCGCGCCGCGCGCAGCCCGATCGGCGACGTGCTGTTCGCCGGCAAAACCGGTACCGCCCAGGTGCGCCGCATCTCGGCGGCCGAACGCAAGCGCGGCGTGATCCGCAACGAGGCGCTGCCGTGGAAGCAGCGCGACCACGCGCTGTTCGTCGCCTTTGCCCCGGCCGACGCCCCGCGCTATGCCTGTTCGGTGATCATCGAACATGGCATCGCCGGCGGCCGCTATGCCGCCCCCATCGCGCGCGACGTCCTCAGTTTCCTGTTCGAGCCGCAACGCGCGCTGGCCGTGCTGCCGCCGATCGAGGCCGAAGCCGCCCGCCTGCGCGCCCTGCGCCAGCAAAACGAAGCCGCCGCCAGCATCGCCAGCGAAACCCGCCAGATGATGCCCAGCTGGCTCAAGCTCGACATCAAACCGCCGGTGTTCGAAATCGCCGACGCCGACGCTCCGCAACCCCCACGCGAACCCGAATAGCGCCGATGGACCTGCTCAACGGACCCTGGCGCCGCGAACTGGCCCGCCTGCCCTGGGGCATGGTGCTGATCATCTGCGCCATCGCCGGCTTTGGCCTTGTCGTGCTCTACTCGGCCGCTGGCGGATCCTTGAACCCCTGGGCGCTGAAACAGGGCGTGCGTTTTGCCATCCTGCTGGTGGGCGCGCTGGCCCTTGCGCTGGTGCCGCCCGAACGCTGGCTGGGCTGGGCCTGGCCCATCTACATCACGCTGCTGGTGGCGCTGGTGGGCGTGGAACTGGCCGGCGCCGTGCGCGGCGGCAGCCAGCGCTGGCTGGATATCGGCATCATGCAGTTCCAGCCATCCGAAATGATGAAGCTGGGCATCGTGCTGGTGCTGGCGCGCTATTATCAATATGTCCCCAAGGGCTATGAAATCCGTCCCGATGTGCTGATCCCGGCGCTGGCGCTGATCGCCATGCCGGTGGGCCTGGTGATGCTGCAACCCGATCTGGGCACGGCGCTCTCCATCCTGTTCGGCGGCGTTGTGGTGCTGTTCCTGGCCGGCGTGCGGCTGTGGCTGTTCGGCGCGGCGGCCGCGGCGGTGGCGGCGATGCTGCCGGTAGCGTGGTCCATGCTGCATGATTATCAGCGCAAGCGCGTGCTGATCTTCCTCGATCCCGAAAGCGATCCGCGCGGCGCCGGCTATCACATCACCCAAAGCAAGATCGCCATCGGTTCGGGCGGCCTTTCCGGCAAGGGCTTCCTGAACGGCACCCAGAGCCACCTCGATTATCTGCCCGAACTCCACACCGATTTCGCCTTTGCCACCATGGCCGAAGAATGGGGCCTGATGGGCGGGCTATTCGTCATCATTCTTTATGGCCTGGTGCTGGCCTGGGGCATCCGCACCGCCATTTCGGCCCGCAGTCAGTTCCAGCGCCTGCTCAGTCTTGGCCTTACTGCTACCCTGTTCTTCTATCTGGCCATCAACATGATGATGGTGATGGGCCTGGCACCGGTTGTGGGTATCCCGTTGCCGCTGATCAGCTGGGGCGGCAGTGCGATGGTGACGGTGATGATCCTGTTGGGCGTAGTGATGGGCATCGCCCGCGCCAACCGCCCCCGCTTTGACTGAGCAAACCCAAAAAACCGGTTTACAACCCCCCACCTCCCTGCTACTCGCCCGCTCCCGGCCGGACGGTTTCGCCGCCCGATCATACGCTTCAAGAGCGTTTGGACGTATAGCTCAGTCGGTAGAGCAGCTGACTCTTAATCAGCGGGTCCCAGGTTCGAGCCCTGGTGCGTCCACCAAATTTTTCAGTGACTTGAGCCGAAAATCGCCGCCGATTATACTTCGTCTTTTCGCTAAACGTAACACCAGACGTAAAAGGGCGTCGGACGTATTTGCCAAAACTTATCCACAGAAACGTGCTGGCAAAGACTGCCGCAAAATCGCCGCTTGATCTGGCAACAGGGTTAGGTAGCCTGCCCACATGACTACGCGCCCCGCCCAGTTCGCCCTAATCATCGCCGCGATGTTCGCATTCACGCCACCGGCATTAGCCGCGGGCGATGATGCGCGCCCTTTGCTATGGGATAAAGTCCGCTCTGGTATGTCGCTTGATGAAGTCCGAAAGCTTTATCCAGCAGACGGCAAAGCGATCAAATGGCACGCCGAAAAACAGACTGAGATTGAAGGCGTGGTGATTTTGGAAGGGTGCAAAGCTGAAGTTGAAATCCAGCACCCGGCCGGCGCGGTGGAAGTTGTGAAGGTAAAGGGCAAGGGTTCACTAACTGGCCGCTGCTCGGACAAAGTTTTTTCAGCGCTGGCAGCCAAATATGGCCAGCCTGATGGTAGAACGCAGCAATCGGGCTCAGTGCTGCGAAGGGCCAAGGCTACATCCGTTTGGAGCCGCGAAGGCGTCACCATGCGTTTTTCTTGGATGGACGATAACGGCACCGGAGGCGGCGGACTGCTCCAGTCATCATGGGAAATGGTATACACGGCAAGCGCCAGCCAAATTGCACTTTGACGAAAAAGGGCGAGCAGCAGCGCCGCCCGCCCCTTCTCGGTCGATCTGCCACCTAGGTCATGTTGACAAAAGACTTCAGCCATAGCCGCGCGGCGGCGAGGTTGAGGAAGCTGGCGAACGAGAGGGCGGTCTTGTCGTATCTGGTGGCGATGCGGCGCTGCTGTTTCAGCTTGCCGAACATGCGCTCGATGCGATTGCGGTCTCGATAGCGGCGATAGTCGGGATGCTCTGGCGCCTTGCGGTTAGAACGCGGCGGGATGACGGGCAAGATGCCGTGCATCAGGAGGTTCTGCCGGAAGGCGTCGCCATCGTAGCCCTTGTCGGCCAGGAGCGCCTTTGGCGTCGCCACAGGGATCGTCATCAGCGCGTCGGCCGCGGCATAATCCGAGGCTTCGCCGCCGTGGAGGATGAAGCCGAGAGGGCGTCCTTGATTGTCTGACCGGGCGTGGACTTTGCTCGTATAGCCGCCGCGTGATCGACCAAAAGCGTTCGCACAGCCCCCCCTTTTCCGCCCGCTGCCGAGACGTGGCCGCGAACCGTGGTGCTGTCGATCATGTGCTGCCAGTCGTCGGTGAGCCCGAGATCGACCAGCGTTTGCAGCAGGGCATCCCACACGCCCTGTTCGGCCCAGCGGCGGAACCGGACATAGACCGAGTTCCACTTGCCGTAGCGTTCATGCATGTCCCGCCAGGGGCAACCGACCCGCAGCACATGCAGCATCCCGTTCAGGAAGCGCCGGTTGTCTCCAGCAGGTCGTGCCCAGCGGCCACGCTCAGGCGGCAACAGCACGCCCAACACTGCCCACTCCTCGTCTGTCAGGTCTCCACGAAACACGGCTGCTCCCCAAAAAGCAGCTTTGAATCAGAAACCTGCCAGCTTGGGAATCCCTTTTGTCAACAGGGCCTAGCCTTAGGTAGTTTAAGAAAGCCCGAAAAAAGGTCAAGCCTGTTTCATGTCAGTCGATCATGCTAGAAGCATGCCAGTTTTCTAGCACGGGAGATCAAAGTGCAGTTTTCTATCCAAAAATTTAACGCTCCAAAGGGGCACGAAACCCTTTATGGAAATAACCCATACAGTATCGAAGCATCCTATGATCTCGAGCTCGACAAAAAAGAGGTGGTTGTTGTTCAGTGGTCAATTGAGACGGGCGGCATATCCATAGATGAAGGTGTGAAGATCGTTACGGGAGCTACGCCGTTCCAAATGGACACCATGGCCGACGTGGGGGCGGCAAAAAGTGGTGCCACTGTTTACCTAAAGTATCGCATTTTTACTGCAGAATCGAGTGAAGGACCTCAGCTTGAACTTGCGAACTTTGACGTTAAGGTTCCGTCAAAGGGTAAGGTTGACCTTGGTCTTCCCACCCCCTTGACAGGGACCTTGGAGGCACAGCCAGGAGGATATGCCAGCTGCAAGATTGAGGTATCGAGTGAAGCTAGCGGTGACTGGTGCGCAGCAGCTATCATCACCGACAATACTGGCGACAGTGCGTCGACCGCAGGAATCGCCGAAGATGGATCAACAACTCTAAGGGTCGGAATCGCAGGTAAGCCTAAGACTGTTAGTGGCGAAGTGATCATTCTAGGTGCAAATCCATGGATTGAAGTTGCTGCAGTTCTCTAATTTGACGGAGCCGTCCCCCGTCAACGCCCAGCGGCTGGGGAACGAGGAGTATGCCAATA